>DKEW01000009.1:11095-38892 GCA_002452265.1 Pelobacter sp. UBA6812
CCGGGATAGGCGTGGGCCGGCAGCATTTCACCATGGGTATAAATATTAATGCCCTTTCCTTCGGACTGCTTTAGGATTTCCTCGAGCATTTTCAGGTCGTGGCCGGAAACCAGGATGCCCTTGCCTTTACGGGTGCCGAGGTTGACCTTGGTCGGTTCGGGTTTGCCGTAATGCTCGATGTGTCCCTGGTTGAGCAGGCCCATGACGGTGAGATTGTGCTTACCGCATTCCATGGCCAGGCCGACGAAATCCATCAGACCCAGATTGGAGTCGCAGGTGGCGGCCAGGGCGCGGAGAAAGAACGCGGAGACCTCGTCATCGGACTTGCCCAGGATCAGCGCGTGATGGGCATACGCAGCCATTCCCTTCAGGCCGTAAATCAGGATTTCGATGGCCGAACGTACGTCCGGATCGCTATGCAGGAGTTCGATGCTGTAGGCTTCGCCCTGCTTGACCAGATCGCTGGTCGGTTTCCAGTCTTTTGCGGCGGCAGGAGGTCCGGGTTTGAAGACATCTTTGATGCCGCTTACCAGTTTGCCGATGCCGCAGCAGGAGGCGCCGGCCAGCTCCATGGCCTTTTTCTCGAGGTCATAACAACGGGCAATGACCTTTTCCAGGTGCTTTGGATCGAAGTCTACGTTGGTAACCGTAGCGAATAAGCCTTCGAGTACAAATTTATCGATTTCGGGATCGCTTTTGCCCTGCTTACGGGCTTCATTGGCATAGTAGGCCAGGCCGCGCAAGCCTTGCAGCAGGTTGTCCTGCAGGGCGGCGGTTTCCGGTTGTTTGCCGCATACGCCGCTGATATTACATGCTACGCCTTTAGCTGTTTGCTCACATTGATGACAATACATGGTTTTCCTCCCGTTTTCGGTGTCGTGGTGTCGCTTGGTTAACTGCTTTGGTGCCCACGTAAAAAGTTTAGCCCGATGCCCTGCCGCTCATTTTTTTAAATAACGTCAGGTTCGTGAGTTTGCCTTGCTTTCGCAACCTGGTAAGACCTGAAGTTGGTTACAGCCTAACTCGAACCGCTGTTTTAAAAGTTGACGGAAATCAACTTTGAGGTGATTTGTCGGGCAACTACTCGATTGTATCAAGGATTAGCCAGAATTCACTGCATTTGCCCAGAAAACTGCTGGATAGCACGGAGCGATGCCAGGAGTTGTTGCTGGAGCGTAATCCATAAAAGTTGTTTCTCCAGCGGGACCTGCTGATTGATTTCCAGTTCGATGCCCAGGTAACTGTCCGCTGCAAAACGTTTGCGCAATGCCGTAACCAGCGCATCGGCATTGCCCCGGTAGGGGTAGTTGCGTCGGATGCGCAGCCCAGGTTGCCTTATCGTAAGAGCTTGCTGCCATTGCAGACACCAGGACTTTTCATCCGGACGGGCCGGGTCGTAGAGCAGCCCGACGTCTGCGTTGCGAATTTCGCCATGAAGGCACGGGGTGAAACTGTGAACGGACAGATGCAGCACCCGCTTGTTTGTGGCGATCATTCCGGCGACGATATCCTCAACCGCGCTCCAGTAGGGGTGATGGTAGCGACGCAGGATTTCTTCCCGTTCGCAGGCAGGCAGTCCGCGTGTGAATTCGGAGAACAGGCTTCTGCTTTTGCAGGAGCGGTTGAGATCGATCACAAGCCGGGTTATGTCGCCGGAAATCAGCGGGGAACCGAACTCCGCCGCCAGCGCTTCGGCCAGGGGCAGGATGCCGAGGTCGTAGCCCCGGTGGCTTTCCAGGACCGCTTCATGGCCTGCAAACAGGTAAAGGTAAGGGCTCGGGACGCGATTGCTGGCGTGTTCGCAACTTACAAAAATCTGTAGCGGGCGGGGCATGGCGATATCCTATGGTTGAAGGTTAGCGGCCCGTCTGACAGGCGCGGGGATGAACATGCTCCCCTCGGCCAGACAGCCGCATAGGGTACGGTAGGTCTCCGCCAGTCGGTCGAGGGTGGGGTGTTCTCCGAGACTTTGCAGAATGCGGCGCGCTAAAGGGCCATGGGTTAATATGTTTTCGAGAACAGGCATGAACGGCCGCAGGGCTCCAGGTTGTTCCGAAACCTGACCCAGGATGAGGTGGCTCCACAATGCGCCGGCCGTCGCTCGGGGGGCGTCGAATCCGAACATGGCGAGATAATCTGGATTGTCGATAATGGCGCGTTCACCGTCACCGATGGTGGCGCTGAGGATGGTCACAAGCGGTTCCACCGGCCAGTCCTGCTGTTTGGACAGGGGCTGCCAGCATTGCTCCACCAGAGCTTTCAGCACTGCAACCACAGCAGCTGCGATAGCCAGATCGGCCATCGGGGTTTCCTGTACGTCCAGAATCCGGATCTCGATGGTATTGCGTTCGAACCGGGCGATGGCACCCCGCGAATTGAGCCATTCGTCCTGCAATACACCATCCGGATCGTAGTCGGCAATGGCGCGGTATAGAGGTTGCAGTATGCCTTTCTGGTAAGAGCGGCGAGTGAAGACCGGTTCGGGAATAACCCGCCCGGTGATCAGTGGAATGCGTTTCTGATTGTCCCGGTAGACCTGCAGGCGGGTGTCGAGCAGGCCGCTGGAGCCTCCATCCATGAAAGGCGAACTGGCCGCCAGTGCCGGCAATATCGGCAGCAGCAGGCGGATGGCGGCATGCAGCCGGCCGAACTCCTCGTCGCCGCAAAAGGGCAAGTTGAGGTGACAGCTCTGCAAGTTGACCCAGCCGTGGCCCCGACAGTCGAAAATGCGATGATAGGTCTGGTAAATAAGGCTGTTGTCGTGGGGCCACAGCCGACTGTCGCGGGCGGGGTCCATCCAGGGGTGCATGGCCGTCGGCATCAGCTGACCGTCCAGTGCTTCCAGTCGGCGATTGACCGCGGTGACCCCTTCCTGAAAGGGGCTTGTCAGCCCTTGCAATTCCGCCGCCGGGCCGTTGGTTTTTAACTCGATAACATGCAGGACCAGTTCATTGGACCACCGCAGGGGGCCCACCTCTACCTCATCGGTCATACCCCCGGCCTGAGCTGCTAAAAGCCGGTCGGCAACCGGCAGTACCGCCAGAGATTGCCGGCTTACGATCATGTATTCAAGTTCGATGCCTATACCTTCGAACAGATGCAACTGTTTGGCTGGACTCATATCCTGGATACCCCTTTGCGTAATTCCACGCGGCGCATGATCCCCTGCATGATGCGCCGATAAAGCTCCTCCTTGAGCACCGCATCTTCCACTCCCGCGTCGATATTGGGATTATCATTGATTTCGATGACATAGACACGCCGCCCCACCTGCTTGAGGTCTACGCCATACAGTCCGTTGCCGATGAGATTCGCAGATTTCAGGGCCGTGGCGATGACCCTTGCGGGCACCTCTTCGATGGGTAAAGTGTCCCAGCGTCCTTCGTCAAGAAGTTTGCCGTCGGGCGCGTGGCGCAGGATCTGCCAGTGCTGTTCGGCCATGTAGTAGCGGCAGGCAAACAGAGGTTGTCGGTCAAAAATGCCGATGCGCCAGTCGAAAGAGGTCGGCAGATATTGCTGTGCGATCACCAGGTCGGAGTGAGTGAGTAGTTGCGCGATCTGGCCGCGCAGATGGTCCGGTTGCTCGACCCTCACCATCCCCCGGGAAAAGGAGCCGTCCGGTTTTTTTAAAATGCAGGGCAGCCCAAGGTTTTGCAATACAGGTTCAGGTGATGAGCGATGCAGGATCATGGTAGCGGGGATGGCGATACGGTGTCTTCGCAACAGTTCCGCCAGAAATACCTTGTTGGAACATTTGAGGATCGATTCCGGGTGGTCGACAACAACCAGTCCTTCGGTGGCGGCGCGGCGCGCGAAACGGTAGGTGTGATGATTGACATTGGTAGTTTCACGTATGAACAGCGCATCGAACTCCGCCAACCTCCCGAAGTCTTCCCGTCCGATCAGTTCCGGGGCGAATCCGACCTCTTTGGCAGCGCGTAGAAAACGGCGCAAGGCGCGGGGATTGGACGGCGGCTCCGCTTCGTCGGGATTTACCAGGATCGCCAGGTCGAAGCGCGCCCGGTTGCGCCTGGCCGGTCGTGGCCGGATGCCTCCGAAATATTCGCGCGCCATCTCCAGGGCAAAGGAGCGGTGTGCCTCGGGGATTTCGCTTGCCGCCAGGGGGAAGATGTTTTGCAATTGCCACTTTTCCCGTTTGGGGCTGTACACGAAAAATGCGCGCAAAAACGGTGCCGGGAAGAGGCTGAACAGTTTCTGGCTGAGACGGTCGTAACGTTTGGCCAGATTGCGCCCCAGATAAATGCTGAGGACGAATTCTCCCGAACGCAGGGGGCGGAGGGTTTTCTGTGTCAGATCGTCGAGGTCATCCGATACGGTGCGGATGATACTGGTCGATTTGAGATCCTGGATGGCGGTGACGCCGGGCATTGGATGATGGCCGCGGGCCTCAGCGAGCAGGGAAACATAGTACCCCAGGCTCTGGTAGCGATAGGAGCGGCAGAGGTTGAATACTTTGACCCGGCGCCGGGTCTGATACTCTGGTTGTGTCAGGTAGTTGCGCGCAGTCACCAGTTCCATGCCAGGAATCTTAAGCGGCCAGGCACACGGGTCGTCTACCACTATCAGCGCTTCAAGAGCCATGATGATGCCGTTCGTGTCGTGGCTGAATGATCAGCAGGTTGGCATCGTAAGTCAGCACGCCTAGCAAGATGGCGCACAACACCCGTTCGATGGGAACTTCGTAGATAGGCCGATCAGCGACCGGGTTAGGCAACAGCGGATCGGCAACAGCTATGGTGCGCCGCTCTCGATTGTAGCCGCACAGGACGACAAAATGTCCGGAAGGTTCCCCGCGCACATCGTCATATTCGCATTGCGGGCCATATTCGCGGGGGGTGCGGTACAAATACGTGGCACTGAGTCCGGTGATGATCGGCAGGCCGCGTTTGACGTAACGGCGGATCAAGTCGAGAGTCAGATCCTCCAATCGCAGTTGGCCGCCAAGCTCCAGAAAACGCAGGTAACCCTGGGAGGCGGCATGCAGCTTCGGGTCATCCTTGAACAGCATTTGGGCCTGTAACCGTTCACGCAGGTCCGGTCCGCCGGGCAACAGCCAGGTCGGATCGAACAACTGCATCTTATAGCTGTAGATGGTGGCGCGAAAACCGTTTTGCAAGGCATGACAGGCGAGCAGTACGGCCAGGGTTCCTCCGCCCTCCAACATGGGTACCTCATGGATGACCTGTTGCAGGGGGCGTTCTCGATCAAAATAGCGATAGACGGCATGCAGGCAGGTCGGGCCGCAGGTAATTTCATCCGGTTGTGGCAAAATGGTAAATGGCAGGTGCACGGTCTTCATCGGAGGGGAACCTCCATACACAGGTTAGCGGGGTTGGTTCTCCAGGCAGAAATCTATTATCAGGTTCATTTTAACAGACCTTGGGGGACTTGCTGCGGGGATCGTGGCGACGGACATTCTTTCCGGATCCTTGCCTGTTTGGTGGTTGTTCAATGGGTGCTTTTCTTTCTGTTCCAATAATGGTAGATGTTAAGTGTATCTATGTGCTTTGAAGTCTCTCTTTGTCTCAAGCAATCTGGAAAAGGAGGTTATTATGGGGGGTGGTTTTGGAAGCGGCCGTAAAGGAGCCGAGAAACCATGGTGGGGGCGTAAAGGGCACGCCGGGCCGCCAAGCCATTGTATCTGCCCGGCATGCGGCGAAATGGTGCCGCACGAGGTTGGAGTGCCGTGTTATACGCGCACCTGCACCAAATGCGGTTCGCCCATGACGCGGCGACTTGTATCTGAGGATCCATGATGGAAACGCCTGTAAGCATCGTTGCGCAGAATCATGGGATGCGGCTTAAAAGGGGCCAGCGAATAGCGCTGATCGCATCTCTGGCAACCTTGATCCTTGCGGTCGGTAAAGCCACTGTCGGATGGATCTATGACGAGCCGGTTCTGGTTGCGGATGCTTTTCATAGCGGCGCGGATCTGCTTGCAATTTTTGCCAGTTTTTTCGGGCTCTGGCTTGCCGGGAAGGAGAAGACCCGGCAATTTCCCTACGGGTTGTACCGGGCCGAAACATTCGTCACCTTGCTGGCGGGGACGCTTATCTGTTGGGCAGGGTTCGAACTGATACCGGAAGGCTGGCGAAAGCTTGGGCTGGACGGTGGCAGGGGCGCGATGCCGGTCATCCCGATGCTGGCCAGTGGGGTATCGATGGCGGTGTCCCTGGTCATCGCTCGGGCGGAAAAGCGGGTTGGCCTTGAAATCAACTCTCAGTCGCTACAGGTGAATGCCGGTGAATCGTTTCTCGATATTGCCACTTCAGCGGTGGTGCTGATGGGTTTGCTGCTCAATTACCTGGGCATTCCATACGTCGAGGGGGCGGTCATCCTGTTGATTGCCGGGCTGATTATCAAGTTGGGCTGGAGCAGTGTCCGGCAAGCCTTTCTGGCGTTACTCGATGCTAATCTCGATCCTCAGTTGACGCACGACATAGAAAAGCAGATCAACGGTATTTATGGTGTCAAAGGAGTAAGCGAAGTACGTATTCGCCAAGCCGGTCCCTTTCGCATGGTAGATTGTGTGATCTTTACCAGTCCGACACTGCCTTTGCATCGCGCCCACCATCTGGCGGATCTTACGGAAAAAGTTATACGGGATCAAAGTGAACATATCGAATCGGTGTTTGTGCATGTGGAACCGGCTCATGACAGTGAGCTGACCTTGATTGTCCCGGTCAAGGATATCCGCGGACTTGGTTCTCGTGTCCATGGCCATTTTGGGCGTGCTCCCTATTTTGTCATCATCAGGCTGCATGAACAGGAAGTCGATATCGAGGACTTTTACTCCAATCAGTATCTGTCGGAAAAAAAGTTCATTGGAATGAAGGTCATCAAAACCATTTTGATGCAGAAGGTCGATGTGTTGCTTACCCCTCGCATTGGTGAAATTTCATTCTACATGCTCAAGGATAATCTGGTCGACATTTACAAGGTCGCCGAGGATCAGACCCTAAGGGAGATATTGACCCGGTTTCAAAAAAAATTGCTGCCTTCCATAACCCATCCGACCCATTCCGTGGACGAATCTCTGGTGGAATAACATCCCGACCGTGGGCCAAGACAGGTCGGCGCAAGGGGATTTGCGCCGGGAGCGATACAGCTGAGGGTGCAACTTTTGAAGGTTGCGGTTTGGATACTGGACCAACATCGCCGGGCCATGTTTTAAGATTTTGACGATTCCCGAGGGTAGTTCTTCGAGGTTTTTTGAAGATGTGTCCGGTATTGTGGAAGGATAGATGGTAAGTTCCAAAAAATAACAACTTCCGGGTTTCCCCTGCCGGCATGATTTGTTAAAGTATGTGGCATATCCGCTATGAGTGTTCTATGGAGGCATGGATGCGCCACATTTTTATAGTTTTTATGGTTGCGAGTTTGCTGGGTGGGTGCGCAGGATCGGGCGATCGCTTAAAGCGTCTGCAGGAAGAAAATCAACAACTGCAGAAAAACCTGACACTGGCACATCAGGATATCAACACCTTGACGGCTGAGAAAGCCGCGCTAACGGATAAGGTGGCCGATCTGACCCGCGTTTCCGGTACCCTGCAAAGAGAGAAACGAGCCCGGGTAGAAGAAGCGGACCAATTGCGCAAAACCATGCGCAGTTTTGCCCAGGAGCAAATGGAAACCCTGCGGGAGTTTTCTCAGCGGCAGGACTTCTTTGACTATATCGGTGCTGAACTGGTCAATCGCCAGCATAGTGGCGATGAGAATCTCACCCTGGTCGATAGTGGTAACCGGTTGCCCGGTAATGGTACGCTGCTCGCTGCCAGAGGCTATTTTATTGCACCCTGCCGGTTGCGCGTGTTGGTTTTACGGCCAGTAGAGGAACAGTGGGAAGTGGTTCAGGTTTCCACGCCTATTCAGGTTGCTTCCGCCGGTTTAGAGCAGATCGATCTTGATGTGCCGATGGCGGTTCTGGCTGGAGATATGCTCGGCTTTATGTTTGAAGGGCCAGTGGGAATTCCCTACGATGAAAAAACCGGCCACACGTTGCTGTTTTCCGATCCGCTACGGGCCGGGAACCGCCTGCATATTCCTGAAACAAAGGGGATACCTAACCGGCGTTCCTATTCCATCGGGGGCGTTGGGTTGTTCCAGTAACTACGGACTCAGTGGTCGTAACGGAAGCACGTGATATGAAAAAAAAGGCCGGGTTTGTCCCGGCCTTTTTTGTGTGGTGCGCCAATCTGCCGTAGAAAAACAGGCGGCCTGAAAAGGCCGCCCATGCAGGTTAGTCATGACGGGTTAGTGTCTGCGAAGCTTCAGAATTCGAATGCCAGTTGTGCGGTGACCGTATGGTCGGGGGCGCCGTCAGGTCCCTTGGCGTCGCTGTGCAGGTACTCGACCGCCAGCACTGCGTGTTCAAGCAGACCGTAAGAAGCGGTGGCACCGTAGCGAGTTACGTCGTTTTGAAAATCATCGGCCTGCTCAAACCGTCCAGCGACTTGCCAACGATCCGAAGGCATCCAGGCCAATTCCAGGTTCCAGGCGCTTGGCCGGTCGCCGGTCAGGTCGGAGAGTCCGATCAGGGCCGACTCAAACCGGTCCAGGGCGGTGACATATTCCGCTTCCAGGCCGAATTGGCCGAGCTGGTATGAAATCCATGCCGAGGCGGCCATAACGCTTTCGTCGTACAAAGCTTCATCCGCGACCAGTTCGATATCGCTTTCGGCCAGATCGCTGATCAGCGAAGCGCCGAATCCGAATTGCTCCGTCGGCTGAATCTCCAGCGCCGCTACCCAACCATCGATCGTGTCGTTGTCGCCGTTGGTGTCGGTTTCGCCGCTGAAAGCCCCCGCCTGCAGGAGCCATTTTTCACCTTCAAAAGTCAGCAACCCGGCACTCTGGTTGGTCTCGCCAAGATCCAGAGTCAGTGGGTCGGTGATCATGAAACTGTTGAACTTACCGAATGGCACATACATTTTTCCGCCGGTGAAACCAGCCGTCACACCCCACAGGGGGCGGGGATAGGTCAACCGGATCACAGCCTCGTCCAGATCAACGGGTTCGGTTTCGCCTTCCTCCCACAGCAGCAGGATGTGGCCGCCGAGGTAGTCGGTGGCCTGGATGTCGAGCCCCAGTTCCACTGTCGCCAGGGACAGGTCGCTGCTTTCATCGCCACCTTCGGGCTTGTTGTACATCGCTTCAAGCTCGATCAGGCCATGCACGGCGATTTTGTCAGCCAGGCTTCCCAACGACAGGGGGCTCTCCTTCTCTTCTTTTACCTCGGCCCGTTCGGCCTCCAGGGTTTCGATGCGCCGTTTGAGGTTTTCGATTTCGCTGCTTCCATCGCCGGGGTGAGCGGCCAGAGCGGTCATGGGGCATACCATCAGTGAGGCGGCAAGGACCGCAGTGAGAAACTTCCGGGAAAGTGATTTCATCGGGTTAAACCTCCTGAGAATTATCAGATTTAGGATTGAATGCTATTAATGACCTTTGCAATTTCCACACCCCTGGCAACCGGGTAGTTCTTGTCGGCAGCGCGGGCACTGCTGCCAGCTTCGGTCCTGAAGCGGGCAGCCGCAACTGGGACAGACTGCTGGATTGTGACCAGAAGTTTTGGCTTTATCGAACCATTTCATGGCTGCTCTCCTAGAGTACGATCTGGGCGAGGATACCTCCGACACTGAAAGCCAGCACCCATGCGCCCAGCCAAACGGTGGCAGCTTCCTTGACCCCGCGCTCCTTGAACAGAATCATCAAGCTTGCGATGCAGGGTACAAACAAAGTGATGACTACCAGCGAAACCACGACCTGCCAGGGTGACAGAGCCAGATCGGTCAGGCCGGCAGCACCGAAATCGCGTCGTACCATGCCCATGACGAATGCCGTGGCAGCCTCTCTGGGAAGATGCAACCAGCCTTCGGTCAAAGGTGCAACCAGCTCTTGCCAGGCTCTGAGACCGCCTGTTACCTGCAGTAGGGATACCCCCAGGGAACCCGCAAAAAACCAGATGTAGGCTTCCTTCATGAAGAAGAACGAGCGGATCAAGGTTTTGCGCAGCACGTTGGCCGGGCGCGGCATACGCATGGGGGGCAGATCGATAAGCAGGGCACTGCTTTTACCGGGGATAACCTTGTTAAGGACAGTGCCGATTACCGCCAGACAGGCGAAGATGATCGCGACATACGTCATGCTCAAAGCAAACCCGACCGCTGCCAGCATGCCGGCAATGACACCGATCTGGGCACTGCAGGGTATAACGAAATTCAGAATCGAGGTGGCGATGGTACGCTCGCGCTTGCTGCCAAGGATACGGGTGGTGATGGTACCGAGCTGTACGCAACCGAACCCGAGAATCATCGGGATTACGGCGCGACCGTTAAGGCCGATGCCGGTCATCAGACGATCAACGAATGTTGCCAGGCGCGGCAGGTAGCCGGAATCCTCGAGAATTGACAGAGCCACATAAAAACCGATGACCAGCGGCAGCAGCAGCCCGAGCAGGTAGGTGATCGTCATCGTCAGTACCCCGAACTCCCCAATCAGGATTTGTCCGAGAATCGAGCTTTCCGAGACGATAGGATTAACCAGGCCTCGGATCCATGGTTCCCAGTGGCCCTGCATGATGGTTTCTTCCGTCAAACCGACGATGTCGCCGGCTACCCAGACGCCGATGAGTTCATAGCAGCCCCACAACACCGCGAGTAAAATCAAAAGACCGCTTGCCGGATGCAGGCACAGTCGTCCCAGCAGATCGCGCAACCGAGCCGATTTTTCGGGGCGGGTGACAGTCGCGGCAACGATCTCGTTGGCCTTCTGGCGGCGCAACAGGTAGACACGCTCACGATCCTTTTCCGGGTCGACACCGTGGCGCTCGGCCACCACTTCATCCCCTTCAAGCACCATCAGCGCTTCGGGGCGGGTATCGATGCGGTCGAGCAGTCTGGTTACCGCTTGATCTACTTCGGGGTGGCACAATCCCGGTCGGGCCAGGGGCAGGGCTGCGAACACTTCTTTGATACCGCTATTTTTGACCGCAGCGGTTGGAATAACCGGTACCCCGAGTTGGTCCTCCAGCTTTCGCGCATCGATACGGATGCCAAGACTTTCCGCCTCATCGCAAAAATTCAGTGCAACCACCATGGGGATGCCCATGTCGACTAGTTGCAAAGTCAGAAACAGGTCGCGCTCCAGATGGGTGGCATCAACCACATTGTCCGCCACATCGGCGGTTAGAATAACATCGCGTGCAACGCGTTCCTCGTCGTTGAAGGAAGAAACACCGTAGACACCAGGGGTATCCAACAACACATCTTCGCCGATTTTGCCGGAACTGATCTCAACCGTGGTCCCGGGAAAGTTGGAAACATCGGCATAGATGCCGCTCCAGGAGCTGAAGAAGATCGACTTGCCGACATTGGGATTGCCGACCAGAACTATTTTTCTCTGGCCTGATGTTGCACAGGCCACCGCGCCGCAGCAGGAATGGGACATTGGGAAAAACCTCCAAATATTATAAAAGTCGTGTGTTGATCAGGCCAAGGGAAGGATGGCAACCTGACGTGCTATGTCGCGTCCCAGGGCGATCTCCTGGGCGCCGAATTTCAGGACAACGGGGCCAAAGGGGAGTTTGCAGTGGCAGCGTACCTTGCTGCCGCAGGTAATACCGAAACGTAGTAACTGTACGCGGAGAGATTCATCGGAAATGTTGTCGATGGTGGCATACTGTCCGTGGCGCAGCTCGCAAAGGCTCATGGTGAACTCCTGTATGAAATTGAAAACGATTTTCATGGAAGATAGTGAGTCTGACCTTTTCTGTCAAGTAAAAAATGACTATCGTTTTCAAAATCAGTTTATGCAGGGGAAACCTCTGCGGAGTTTTTAATGGAATGGGCTCTTTTTTTTAGGTGAGTAAACCGGTAGTATGGCCTTGCCAAAGCGGTTATGCACGGAAAGACCAAAGGGAGATGGCAGAGGAGTATTCAGATGAAAAAACAGGATCTTTATTTCGGTGTTTGTCTGGGGCTGTTTTTCTGCCCGTTTTTTTTATCGCAAAATGTTTTTGACTTTTACATGGCAAGCGTCAGTGCCCACGCACTTTTGATGAGCTTTTGGAAGTTTGCCATCCTGGCGACTCTCGGTGAGGTCATAGGGCTGCGTATTGTCAGGGGGCATTACTATACCCCTGGGTTCGGCCTTTGGCCTCGGGCCCTGGTCTGGGGTGGGCTCGGAGTCGGTATCCAAATGGCATTCGTAATTTTCGCCACCGGTGCACCGGCTGTTGTCAGCAAATTCCTTGTCCCTCTGCCGCAAGGTATTTTGGGACAGCCGTTCAGCGGGGAAAAACTTATAGCCGCGTTTGCAGTGAGTGTCAGTATGAACCTGATATTTGCGCCGCTTTTCATGACGCTGCACCGGGTCACCGACACCCATATTCAGGAGACTGGCGGTACCTTGCGAGGGTTTTTCAGCCCTATCGATTTCGGTCGCATCCTGAAGAATATGGACTGGCAGGTGATGTGGGGATTCGTGTTTAAAAAGACCCTGCCCTTGTTCTGGATCCCGGCTCATACAATCACCTTCCTGTTGCCGGAAATGCACAGAGTGCTTTTTGCAGCACTGCTTGGCATCGTGCTCGGTACCATTCTGGCATTTGCCAGTCTTGCCAAGTCCGGGCAGATGGCGACGGATTAAGAGGGTCATACCCTGGGAAAAGCAGAAATCTATGCTGTTTGTAAAGCCGTCCGTAAGGGCGGCTTTTGTTTTTGGCGTGTTGAGAATAAAAAAAGACGCGTTGCTCAGGAGGTGAGGCAGCGCGCCAAAGATGGAGGTGTTGGTTTGTAATTTGCCAACGTTCGTATCAACGTGTTGTTGATGTTTGGAGTCTACCGCAGCGGTAGCCAGAAGACCACGTGGCTTGCCGTAAAAGTTGAGCGAAAGATTCTCGTTGGGAAAGTGTGCGTTTGCACAGAGGGCTGGCGGCAGATTTCAGGTAAAAAAAGACGCGTTGCTCAGGAGGTGAGGCAACGCGCCAAAGATGGAGGTGTTGTTTGTGATTTACCAACCGTTCGTATCAACGTGTTGTTGATGTTTGGAGTCTACCGCAACGGTTGCCTCGGGGCCACGTGGCTTGCCGTAGAATTTGTGAGAAAAATACTCGATGGGGAAGTGTGTATATGCACAGCGTACACAGGGGAGGGACGGTTGCAGGTAAAAAAAGACGCGTTGCTCAGGAGGTGAGGCAACGCGCCAAAGATGGAGGTGTTGGTTTGTGATTTACCAACCGTTCGTATCAACGTGTTGTTGATGTTTGGAGTCTACCGCAACGGTTGCCTCGCGACCACGTGGCTTGCCGTAGGATTTGTGCGAAAAATCCTCGCTGGGAGAGTGTGCGTTTACACAGGGGCATTGACTTGGGTTTTTCAGATAAAAAAGGCACGCTGCGCAGGATTGGATAGGCAGCGTGCCATAGCATGGAGGTGCGGAACCGAAGGTCCCTCGTTGGAGATGCCGTAACAACCTGCCCCGCTGGTTGTCGGATTGTGCCGATGGTGCGGAACAGGCATGTGTTGAAGGCAGAGGCAAAATGCCATTTCCTGATAAGGGTTTTGTGAGGGGAAGGTAAAGACTTTGTTGAATCAGCCGGGACAGCTAAATTCCCCCTGTCCCGGCTGATCGAGATCAGGCTGATTTTTTTAATAGCTGTTCCGTAGCAAGTACCAGATCTTCAATGGTGAGTACGGTGAAATAATGCCGTTCGGCAAAGGTGACGATTTCGGGCAGGCGGGCCATGCTACCGTCCTCGTTGGTCAACTCGCAGAGTACGCCGGCGGGCTTGTAACCGGCCATACGCATAAGATCGACGGTACCTTCCGTGTGGCCGCGTCGGGTCAGTACCCCCCCAGGTTGCGCGCGCAAGGGGAACACATGGCCGGGGCGCGCAAGGTCATCGGGTTTACACTGGTCGGCAATGGCGGTCTGGATGGTGGTAACACGGTCGGCTGCTGAAACCCCGGTGGTGACACCGTGGCGAGCCTCGATGGAGAGGGTGAAAGCCGTTTGGTTGGCGCTGGTGTTGTTGCTGACCATGGGAGGTAAATCAAGCTGTGCAAGTTTTTCATCGGTCAAGCACAGGCAGACGATGCCGCTGCATTCCCGGATCATCATGGCCATTTGGGCCGGGGTAATGGTCTCGGCGGGAAAGATCAGATCGCCTTCGTTTTCGCGGTCTTCGTCATCGACCAGCAATACTCCGCGCCCCTGCCGCAGTCGGGCGATCGCTTTATCCACACGTTCGAGAGGCGTTCCAAAACGGTCAAGTAGAGATTGAGACATCACGCTGCTCCTTGAAATAGTGTTGGTATCCCAAGGCGTGATGGAGTGAAGCTTGCTGGCGAGAGTGCAGGCCAACAGGGCCCGCAGGTTATGCGTTCTCTCCCGTCCGGACTATAACCGTCGGCCCCGGATTCCAACCGGGTCTGCTGACCCTGTCTTGCGACAGGCGCTTGCGGGCTTGTTTGCGCGTTGGCAACATCACCGCCGGTGGGGACTTTCACCCCGCCTTGAGAATTTTATTCTAGCAAACATAATCTGCGAGGCCGTGTGTGTCAATGTCTAATTCCAGAGCAGGCCCGTGATGGGGAGCTTGTCAGGTTGAAGTATTACTTTATGCAGGCAAGAAATCCTTGGGGGGACATACCTATTCGGTGGTGGAAAGGGAAGTCACAGGGATCGTAATAAAAAACGGGTCCGCTGAAACGGACCCGTTTTTTATTATTGTATAATCTGCAGCCAGGTCAGGCCGCGGCGTCCTGCAGGGTCGCCAGCTTGCCCAAACGGCGGACAATTTTGCGAAGCATGGCGTCTTTTTGTTCCACATCCGTAATTTCGATGGTCAACTGGTTGCCATCGATAATGATCTGTCCCCATTTTGGGTTATCGGTCTTGGAGGGTTTGCGGTTGCCCTTTTCAAGCCACGGAAGAGTTATGCGGCTGGGTTGTCCCTGCTCATCCAGACAGGTGTCGGGGGGGAGTTCGTCCTCCTCAAGTTTCCAGCTTAGGGTGCGCAGGGCCTCGAAGGCTTCACGTACGCTGCAGTCCAGGCTGAAGGTTAAGCTGTCGCTGCTATCGGATGCAGCGGGTTGTTCCGCTTCAGCGGTTGTCTCCGCCTCGGCCTGTTGCTCGTCCATTTCCTGCATTTCGTTGCGAATCTCGAAATAGCATTTGCGCAGCCGGGCTTCCATGGCAAACAGCGTCTCGCGGGTGATGCTGCCGAGATTCTTCTCGATAGCGTCGCGGACTTCCATGAGACGGACCTGGTAGGCATCGGGGATTGCAAAGGGGGCGCAGCCAAGGAAGATGGCGACGTTATCCAGCGGCAGAACCTGGGTGTACAGGATGTTACCCCGGGACAGCAAGGTGGATGCTTTTTGCTCATAAACTTCCAGGGTCCGCGGCCAGAAGAGATCCTGCAGAGTTACGGATATGCCCTGCTTGATGTCGGTTACGACAAAAAAGCTGAACGGCTGGTTGCAGGCTTCATCGAGAAAACGCCGCTGCAAAATGGGCAAGCGGTGCCCCATGCGGCGATGATAGCGGACTGCAATACTCTCTTCCGGTTGTTCGGGAGAACCGGGTTGCCAGTGGAGCAGGAGCCATGACAAAAAGCTGGTGTTGGCCTCCGGTTGCGTTTGCGGGTCGAGGGGGGCGTCCGTGTCCTGGCAAAATGACTGCCAGGCTTCGGTAATGCCTTCGGGTCCCAATTGCTGCTGCGCCTGTTTGAACAGGATGTGGAATAATTCTTCTTCGGCTTTACGCAAACCTTCTATCAGGGGGCGGGGTTGTTCTGCCACTTCCTTGTTAAGACAGCACTTCTTGAATTTCAGACCGCTGCCGCAGGGGCAGGGCGCGTTTCGGTTGATCTTGCTCATCAGGCTACTCCATGGGTGGACACGAGATTTGGATGTCTGCTGGACAAGGTGAATCAAAGGTAAAGATAAGACAACGATTCACGAAATTGGACCAAAAGCGCCCCGGTTGGGCAGAAAAACGGGTCCAGCGATCCGCTTTTTTGCTTTTTGCTCAACCGGACTTCTTTTACTCCCGGAACAAAAAGATTCTTAAATAGCACAAGTACCCACCAATTCGCAAAAAAAACTGGAATTTCTTCCAGTTGGTTGCATCGTAAGGATCAGAAAGGGGGGGCTTTAGATAAAAAACGGGCCGTCGATTCATAGGATTGACGGCCCAAGCACAACAATGGAGGAGGTAAGACTGTGGAGCTATGGATCAGACAACGGCTTGCATAAGATAGTCGGGCAGGTCGCCGGGGTCCAGGTCGCCTAACTGGCAACGTTTGAGTACGGCTTCGCCGTAAAGACCTGCCTGGCTGATATCGCCCCAGAGGATCGCCGCTTTCAGTACCCCTTTGGAATCGCTGTAGCAGATCTTGCTGCACAGTCGGCCGCGGCTGTCGGTGCGATCGTAAATCTGTTTCTGCCAAGCGGGATCGGGGCTGAACACGGCGCCTACCGACACCATGCTGGTGCCGAACAGGGAGACCGAGGCGCGTAGTCCGGTATGTTCCTGCAGGGAGGCCTTGCCGCCGGCCATGTTGGTGCCGGCTACCCGGCCCTGCTTGCGGGCCGCAGGCCAGATGGCGCTGCTCATCACTCTATCGAGGGTCACGTCGCGACACTCGGTGACGTCGCCGGCAGCAAAAATGTCGGGCAGGCTGGTGCGGCACCCCTCGTCGATGATGAGGCCGCGGTTGCATTCGGCGCCGAGACGGGTGAGCAATTCGGTGTTGGCCCGTACCCCGGCGGCGGCGACGATCAGATCGGCCGGCAGTCGTTTTCCCGACTTCAGGTGTACTGCTGCCGGGGTGCCGTCCGTGTTTCGCTCGACCTGAGTCACGCCGTCTCCGCAGTACAGGTTGATACCGTGCTGCTGCATCATGTGCCCCAGGCGACGACCGGTGACTTCTTCCAGTTGCAGGGGCAACGGATAGGGCGACATCTCCACCAGGCTTACCGAAGGATGACCGACCTCCACCAGCGCTTCGGCCAGTTCGCAGCCGACCAGTCCGGCGCCGATGATGACGATATGGCGCTGGTTGCGGTACACCTGCCGCAGTTGCTCGGCATCGGCCATGTGGCGCAGGCCGTAGACGCCTGGACCGTCCATGCCCTGCACGGGGGGGAGGGCGCTGCGCGAGCCGGTGGTGAGCAGCAGCCGGTTGTAGGCGAACTGCTCGCCATCCTCGCAGCGTACCAGTCGCCGTGCCATGTCGATTTCCGACACGCTCCTACCCAGCTGAAGATCCACACCGTAGCGCTGTGCCCAGTCGGCCGGTAAAAAATTGGCCTGCTCCGGCGAGCGTTGCCCGGAAGCCACCAGGTGCAGCTGGCAGCGGGAATAAAAGTTCGTATCCCGACTGAGCATGATGATTTCACCATGCGGATCCTGCTGCCGGATTGTTTCCGCCGCAGCCGTTCCCGCCGCACTGTTGCCGATAATCACATATTTCATACGCGACTCTCCCTTGGCTCTGGCCGATTGAGATATTCCACACTGTCTCCCGGCAGGTCGGTTTCTTCAACGCTCAAACAGCCGGTCGGGCAGTTCTCCACGCAGGCCATGCAGTCCCGCGAGGTACAGCCGTCGCATTTGAGCATCATACGCCGGCCGCTGGTGGACGGCCGGGCGAAGCCGTTGGGACAGCTCATGACGCACATATAACAGCCGACGCAGGTTTCGGTGTCGCAGACCACGTAGCCGTCATCGCCCTTGCTCAGGGCGCCGCTCATGCAGGCCCGCACGCATTGCGGATCCTCGCAGTGCTGGCAGTGGCGGGGGAAATTCTGGCCCTCGCTGGTCAACTCTACCTTGCAGCGGGAGCGGATGGCGGCAATGCCGCCATCCTTGTAAGCCTGCTGCAGGTTTTCGTTGGGGCTGTGGGCGACGATGCAAGCCAGTTCGCAGTTTTTGCAACCGGTACAGTTGGCAACATCGATGATTTTTTTTCTCATGCCGCCACCCCCAGAGCCTGGAGTTTGCCGGCGATGATGGCGGCCATCTGCTCCGCGGTCTTGACCGGATCGGCTTCGATGAACAGCCGGCCGCCGGTGATGGCGGGCAGGTCTTCGGTAAGCAGTTTGGTGATGATGGGGGAACCGGCTACCGGCGGCGTCTGGGCCAGATGCAGGGTCAGGCCCATGGCCAGGCCGAAGGCGCCGTCGGCCAGCGCTTGTTCTTCCAGCCACTGGGGGGCGCTGATAACCACCGGCAATTCCGGCATGGAAACGTTCATGGTCTTGGCCAGGGCCTTGGCCACCATTTCGATGCGGCCGATGCTCAGGCAGGGACCGAAGTTGAGCACCGGAGGGATGCCGAGGGCTTCGCACACCGCCTTGAGGCCGGGACCGGCCAGATCCTTGGCTCCCGGCGAGCAGAGGCCGACGTTGGCCAGACCGCCGGTGGTGCAGCCGGCCGACAGCACCAGGATGTCACGCTTGATCAGTTCGCGGGTCAGGTTGACGGTCATCACGTCGTGGCCGCCCTCGGCCAGGTTGGAGCAGCCGAGTACGCCGACCACGCCCTTGATCTGACCGCTGGCAATCAGGTCGATGAGGGGTTGCACCGAACCGCCCAACAGGTTGACCAGAGATTTTTCGCTGACTCCTGTGACCACGTCACCGTAGCCGTGCTGGGGAATGTCGAGGATCACGCCGGTGTCGATGGCTCGGCGCTGTTTATGCTGAGCCGCGGCCATGCGGGCCAGTTGCTCGGCCAGTTCCATCTCCTTGCCGAGCACGTCCGGCAGCAGTTCGGCGGTGGTCTGTTTGGCGACGTCGTCGAGGCAGATCAGTTTGACGTTCTGTTTGGCGGCGATCGGCTCGATGCCGGACAGGGTACAGTTGAACTCGCTGATCACCATGTCGATGGCGCCGGTGGAAAGCAGCGCTTCCTGGGTGAAGTTGTTACCGGCCTGGCCGCAGAAGATGTCGGTGCCGCTGGCGCCGGCGCGCAGCTGCATATCCTGGCCGACGCAGGTCATGCCGACCAGCTTGATGCCCTGGGCGCCGACTTCACGGCCGATGGCCTGACCGGCTTCCGATTCCAGCAGGGCGATAAGCCCGGCGAACACCGAGTGGCTGTGGCCGCTGACGGCGATATTGACGTAGTCGGGGTTGGCGACGGAAAAGCCGGTGGCGGCGGTGCGGATGACCGGCTCGCCCATCATGACGTCGTTCATCAGGTTGGTCATGGCCAGGCCATAAAGGCCTGTGCTGATGCCGAGGTTGAGAACGTGCAGCATCTGGTCGACGGGATCGGTGTTGAGGTTGGTGCTGGTTTTCACCAGGGCGTCGAATACTTCGGCTTTGGCGCCGCCGGGGAGGATGCCCAGTTTTTCCCAGGTGTCGATGCGCTCCTTGGGTGCCATGAATTCGACCAGTTCCATCTTTTCATCGCGGGGTTTGTACAGATCGGCCAGCACCTTCCCGGCTACCAGGCGGGCCTTCTCTTCGGTGGTTTCCCCTTCGATGCCGAACATGGCGGCCAGTTCATCCAGGGATTGCTTGGAGCGAATCGGCAGGGGGGAGACACCTTCGCCGATGGCTTTTAAACGCTTGGCGGTGGCTTCGCAGACATGCAGGTAACAGGCGGAACCGGCGGCGACCATGCGCAGGAAGTTGCGGGCTACGATGCTGTCGGCGGTCGCGCCGCAGACCCCTTTGGGGGAGTCGGGGGTGATGCGGCAGGGGCCGTTGGAACAGAGGCGGCAACAGACGCCGAGTTTGCCGAAACCGCATTTTACTTTCTGCTCGGCAAATCGGTCAAAGGCGGTGTTGATGTCGGTTTTGGTATCCAGGTAGTTTGACAGGCTAGTATCTGCGGATTGACAGCGTGACATTGGTTCCCTCCAGGTTTTGATAATGTTTGATTGTTGAATGTCTGATGATTAGCTCAAGTAAGTTGATCGAAAGTGATGGATTCCAGATGCTCCTCCATCACGGATTGCAGTTTTTGCATGGCGCCATGCACCGTGCAGCTCCCCTTGCGGGTGCAGGAGCCGTTGTGCCCAAGGCATTGATTCAGCAGCAGGCCCTTGTCATCCGCCAGTTGCAGGATTTTCAGCAGGCTTATCTGTGCAGGTTCGCCATTCAGGGTCAAACCGCCGTTACGTCCCCGGTGGCTGATCACCAGTCCGGAATCGATAAGCTTTGCCAGGATTTTGCGCAGGAAAGGGGAGGGGATAGCCATCTGTGTGGCCAGTTCGCCCACCGGCACCGGGTGTTTCCGATGCTCCGGACGAGAGAGGTGCAAGATGGTACGGATGCAGTAATCGGCTTCCCTCTTAATCATGAATTGTCCCCCGCTTAATTATGACCAAATCGGTAATGATGACTAGATAGGTAATATATTGAGCGGAGCTTGTCAACCGGTTTTTTTGATTCAGGTCAATTATTTTTCGTCGAAAAATAAAAAAGGGCGATCGCAAGGATCGCCCGGGAGAGCAGAATGTATGGCTGAGGTTCAGGGTTGTGCAGGTCTTTGGCGCAGGGCCCGCCATAGGGAAAGCACCAGGGTAACCACGGTAAGGGGGATGAAGAAAAAGGTCATGGCCTGCACAAATAATCCCATTTGCGGATGGTGCAGGGTATTGAGAACGGTGAAAAGGATATAGGCGATAAAGTAGCCGAAAAACAGCCCTCCTTCCCAGCGGGCAATGCGGTGTCCGGCCAGGAAGATGGGCAGGCAGGCCAGGCAGACCGCCAGCATGATCGGCAGGTCAACCATCAGAGCCTGCCGGGGTATGGGGATGGTTGTCGGAGCCACACTGGCTGTCAGTCCCAACACCACCAGGATGTTGAAAATGTTGCTACCCACCACGTTGCCGACGGCGATGTCGCGCTGGCCGCGCAGGGCTGCCAGGGCCGAGGTTGCCAGTTCCGGCAACGAGGTACCTATCGCTACCACCGTCAGCCCGATGACCAGGTCGCTGACGCCGAAGTAGGTGGCGATGCTGACGGCACCGCCCACCAGCCAGTGCGATCCCAATCCGAGCAACGCCAGGCCGGCCGCGATTTGCGCGATTTGCCACAGGCGTCTCGGTCGGGGTCCTGCGGGCAGTTCACACTGGGCTGGCTGCTCGCGGGTTTCGCGCCGGCTGCGCAGTACCGTCCAGGTGACATAAACCACCGCGCAGGCGAACATCAACAGTCCTTCCCAGCGTTCCAGTCCACCGTTGAGGCTCAGCAGTATCAGCAGCATGGCGGTGCCGATCATGATCGGCACTTCCAGGCGCACCACCTGGCGCGCAACCACCAGGGGCGCCACCAGGGCGGATACGCCCAGAATCAGCAGGACATTGCAGATATTGCTGCCGACCACGTTGCCAAGAGCCAGTCCCGCCTGGCCGTTCCAGGCCGAAAACACGCTGACGGCCAGTTCCGGGGCGCTGGTGCCGAACGAAACAACGGTGAGGCCGACCACCAGTGGTGAAATCCCCAGGTCGGAGGCCAGTTGCGCCGCCCCGCGTACCAGCAGTTCGGCGCCGCCGATGAGAATGATAAAGCCTGCGATGAGCATGATGAGGGTCAAGACGTCCATAAATGTTTCCTTGGTAAAGTTGGGTGTACAGCAGTTTTATGGTGTGGTGATGTTTTCACTCTTTCGGTGGAGTACTTCAACTGTAACGTGTTGGAGATTGTGCATCGCTTCCAGCCGTTGCCGGTATTCACTGGGGGCGCGAGGTTTACCTGTCTCAACGGATATCAGAGCTGCAAGATGCTGGGAGCTCAGATACCAGACACGCAAATCGGTAACGAGACTATCTGTATCCGATTCGAGTTCCCTGCGGATTTGCTCGTGGATGGCTCCGGGGGCTTTGCCATCCAGAAGAATCCTGGCCGTTTGTTTAAGCAGAAGACCGGCCCAGCGAAGGATGAGCAATCCGCCAATCATGCCCATGACGGGATCAAGGAACGTCCATCCAAGAAATTTCCCGGTCAAAAGTGCTGTTATGGCGAGCACGGATGTCAGGGCATCGGCAATGACATGAAGATATGCCGCTCTGAAACTATGGTCATGATGATGCCCATGACCGTGGTCCTGCCCATGATCTTGCATGATAACGATGCTTGCCGCATTGACGATCAAACCCAGTACGGCGACGACAATCGCTTCGTTGAATGCGATGGGTATCGGTGAAATCAAACGTTCAACCGATTGATAGAGCATGGATATCGCGGCGATACCAAGGAACAGGGCGCTGGTGTAGCCGGCAAGAATGCCGAATTTTCCCGTACCGAAACTGAAATCCGGCGAGTTGGCGTGCCTCCTGGCCAGTATATATGCCAACCAGGTAATGCCAAGTGCAAAAGCATGTGTGCCCATGTGCCAGCCATCAGCCAGCAGGGCCATGGATCCGGTTATATATCCGGCCGCTACTTCAACCACCATGGTGGCGAAAGTCAGTATCACCACGCGCAACGTTTTAACTTCGTTCCCATGCACGTGGGGAGCAGTGGCATGGGAATGGCTGCAGGATTTCTGCCGGTTCTTTTCGTTCATGGAATACTCTCTCACCGTACCTTTTGGAGCAGGTCCGTCAGTTCATCGATCAGTTGTTCGCTGTTGTCGCCATCCAGCACCGCCTGTTTAACACACCCGCGCAAGTGATCGCCGACCATTTGCACCCATACACCTTTTAAGGCCATGGTCGCCGATGCGATTTGGCGTAAGACCTCAATGCAGTCGCGATCGGTTTCAATCATCCCGCATAACCCTTTTACCTGGCCTTCTATGCGATGCAGTCGTTTAAGCAGGCGTTCTTTGTCTTGGTCTGATCCGCAAAGACTCATACCGTGTCTCCTTTGTAGGGGTAGGGGGGTACCCTATAGCAGGTCATTTAGAAACGCAATAGGCAAATCTGCAAAGTACCCCCTGGGGTTTAGGAAGCCGCAAATCCTCAAGTTTAATCCGTTTAGGTGGTATGGGTTGGTCAAATAATACTGATAAGGTAGGAAATCGTAAGGCAAGTAAAGTTTTTTGTTGACTGCCTTGGTTGTTTTATGTAGAAGATGAAAACGGTTTTCATTTCCACATAACGGGAGGTTGTATGAAGCAATTTATTTTTGTAACCCATTTTCTATTGGTTGCCGCATTTGTCGGTGTGTGGCAAACCCCCGCCGACGCAAATGAATTGGTGGTTTACTCGGCGCGCAACGAGCATCTCATTCAGCCGTTGTTCGATGCTTATACCGAGCAGACCGGTACCAATATTCGCTTTATCACCGACAAGGAAGGTCCTCTGCTGGCTCGTCTTAAGGCTGAAGGTGCCAGCACTCCGGCCGATATTCTGATTACCGTGGACGCCGGAAATCTCTGGCATGCGGCAGAGGAAGGCATCTTGCAACCGGTGTTTTCGCAAACCCTGCAACGAAATATCCCCGCTAATTTGCGCGACGAAAAAAATCGTTGGTTCGGTCTTTCGCTGCGTGCCCGGACCCTGGTTTACAGTACCGAGCGGGTGCGACCTGAGCAGCTCAGCACATATGAAGCCCTTGGGGATGCCGCGTGGAAGGGGCGATTGCTGCTGCGTACCTCTAAAAAGGTCTATAACCAATCGCTGGTTGCCATGTTGTTGGCGGCTCACGGAGAGGCGGTTACAGAAAACATCGTGCGTTCCTGGGTCGGTAACCTTGCCGCTGCGCCACTGGCCAACGATACCCAGGTCATGGAAGCGATCCTGGCCGGACAGGGGGATGTGGGAATCGTGAATACCTATTACTTCGGTCGCCTGCAGCAGAAGAATCCGAATCTGAAACTGGCCCTGTACTGGCCTAATCAGGGGACAGGTGCCGGGGGAGTGCATGTCAATGTCTCGGGGGCGGGGATTACGCGTCATGCCAAACATCGGGCTGAAGCGATACGCTTCCTGGAGTGGTTGTCCAGCGAAAAGGCGCAGAATCTGTTTGCCGACGGTAATTTGGAGTACCCGGTTAACCCGCAGGTTAAAGCTCATCCGGATGTGGCAGCATGGGGCACTTTTCATGCCAGCGATCTTCCCCTGTCCCGTGCGGGTGAACTTCAGAAACGCGCCATCAAGTTGATGGATCGCGCCGGCTACCGTTAGGATACGTCCCTGATGGCAGCTTCCGAACCCATAATAGGTGCCATGAACGTGAAGGCACGGTTGTTTCGTGCCTTCACGTCGTCGGTCCGACCCGGCCGGGATAGCGGATGGACTCTTCTGATCGCCACGATCAGTGCCTTGGTACTGGCGCCGCTGCTGGTTATTTTTACGGCCTGGCGTCAGCCAGTCTGGGATATCTGGGAACATTTGTACGCTACGGTTTTGCCGGATCTGCTGGTTAATACCGCGATGCTATCGGTGGGTGTTTGTGTCGCATCGGCGGTGCTCGGGGTTAGCCTGGCATGGCTAACCGCCATGTGCGAGTTTCCCGGCAGGCGGGTGCTGTCCTGGGCCCTGCTGTTGCCCCTTGCCATGCCCGGTTACGTGCTGGCGGTGGCGGTACTCGGCCTGCTCGATTTTGGTGGACCGGTTGCCAGCCTGATACGCGGATTGTTCGGACCGGGCGCATGGACACCTCCGGCTCGGTCGACGCCGGTGATTATTGCGGTTCTTACCCTGACCCTGTATCCCTATGTATATCTGCTGACGCGCAACGCTTTTCTTACCCAGGGGCAAAGGGTGCTGGAAGCTGCTCGCACCTTGGGGTGCAGTCCTTTCAGAGCGTTTTATAAAGTCATTCTGCCCATGGCCCGTCCCTGGGTTGCGGGTGGAGTGATGCTGGTGTTGATGGAAACCCTGGCCGATTTCGGCACCGTCTCCGCTTTCAATTTCGATACCTTTACCACCGCCATCTACAAGGCATGGTATGGCTTTTTTTCCTTGCCGGCAGCCGCTCAACTGTCTTCCTGCCTTGTGACTGTGGTCTTCGTCGTGGTTCTGCTGGAGCAGCGCTTGCGCAGCAGGCGCCGATATGCCGAATCGCGGCCGATCGCCACAGGCACCCGGCTGCGACTGGAAGGGCCCTGGCGCTGGCTCGCATTGGCCTACGCCTGTGGCGTGCTGCTGCTGGCGCTGGTTCTGCCGGTAGGGCAGCTTATGTTTTGGGCCATCGGTTCGTTCGGGGAGGAGTTCAATGGCCGTTACCTGAGCCTCATATATCATTCCCTGCGACTGGGACTGATCGGGGCTGTGATTGTTGTGCTGGCATCGCTGGGGGTTGCCTATGGGCAGCGCAGACGGCCTGGTCCGGGGCATCGGGCCATGGTGCGTTTGGCGAACTTGGGGTATGCCCTGCCGGGACCGGTTCTGGCGGTTGGATTGTTTATCCCCATGATTGCCCTCGATCGGTATGTTTCCACGTTCTTGCAGGATGCCTTCGGCCTGGAGCCGGGCGCTTTGTTGACCGGCACGGGGCTGGCCATGCTGTTGGCCTATCTGGTGCGCTTCCTGGCGGTGGGTTTCAAGGCCGTGGATGGCGCCATGCACCGGATCCCGCCGCATCTTGACGAAGCCGCACGGCTTATGGGACATGGGGGCTTTTCGAGATTGATGCGACTGCATCTGCCGCTGCTGAGGAACGGATTACTCACCGCGGCCACCCTGGTGTTCGTCGACATTATGAAAGAGATGCCGATCACCCTCATGACGCGTCCTTTCGGAGTCGATACCTTGGCCGTTAAGATCTTTGAGCTGACCTCCGAAGGCGAATGGGAAAGGGCGGCATTACCGGCCCTTACCCTGTTGGCTGCGGGGGTGCTGCCTATTGTATTGTTTATGCGGGCGGGCGAGGGTGCAGGTGGTTCCGGTCGCAGAAGTGAAAAAGGATAGCAAGGAGAAACGCATGAATAAGCCTGTTCTTGAGTTGCAGCACGTATCCCAGTCCTACGGAACCTTTGAGGTGGTGCGTGATCTTACCTTGAGCCTGGTCAAGGATCAGATTGGTTGTTTGCTTGGTCCCAGCGGCTGCGGCAAAACCACCATGCTGCGTATTATTGCCGGTTTCGAGTCCCTGCTGTCGGGGCAGGTTGTACTCAACGGCGAGGTCGTCAGTCGCCCCGGCAGGCTTTTGCCTCCAGAGAAACGGGCTATCGGCATGGTGTTTCAGGATTATGCCCTGTTCCCTCACCTTTCGGTGCAGGATAACGTGGGTTTTGGATTACCGCATCTGTCCCGCGCGGAACGCAAGGGCAGGACGGGAGAAGTGCTGGAACTTGTGGGATTGTCGGGCAGCCGGCATCGTTTTCCCCATGAGCTTTCCGGTGGTCAGCAGCAGCGCGTTGCTCTGGCCAGAGCTCTGGCTCCCCGGCCTGCGCTGCTGCTCATGGATGAGCCGTTTTCCAATCTCGATGTCACCTTGCGTGATCGATTAGCCCTGGAAGTGCGCCAGATTATCAAATCCTACGGCGCCACCGCCCTGTTCGTCACCCACAACCAGCAGGAGGCGTTCGCCATTGCCGATCGCATCGGCGTGATGCACGGGGGGCAATTGCTGCAGTGGGACAGCGTCGACAATCTTTACCGGAAACCGGCCGATCCCCAAGTTGCCTGCTTTGTTGGCGAAGGGACGCTGGTGTCCGGGCGGGCATCCGCCGGCGGAACGATACATACCGAAGTAGGAACCTTTTTTGATCACGGAGATAATCTTGACAATGGTCCGGTGCAGTTACTGCTGCGGCCGGAAAATATTTTCCCAGACGAATCTTCCCAGCTGAAGGCTCATGTCATTCAGCGGCAGTTTCGCGGTGCCGACATGTTTTATCTATTGGAGTTGCCCAGTGGTCAACAGTTGCAGGCATTGTTTCCCGGGACCAGTGAATGGTCCGTCGGTCACAGTATCGGAATCTCCGCCAGGCTGGCTCAACCGGTCTGTTTCCCCGTTGTTACTTCCCCCCACCCGGCCTCCTCGTGATATCGGGCCGGATTTCTTCCGGCCCAATTCTTTTAGCAGACTCCTGAATTTTTAAAATTTACGGTGGTTGACAGCACCGGTCGCATGCTTGCAAGTCATCCGGCGGATCAGGGCAACGATCTGCAATGACACCACCGGTGCTGTGGCGCCGATCAGGGTTAATGTCCACATGTCATGGGTCATGGCCGTGGTGTGCAATACTCGCTGCAACCCCGGCATATAGACGGCCAGCAATTGCAGGAACAGCACCAGGGCAAAGGCTCCCCATAAAAAGGGTGCTCTGGACAAGCTGGTATCGAACCCCAGTCCGTTTTTGCGCCGGACGTTAAAAACGTGCAACAGCTGACCGAGGGCCAGGGTCATGAAGGCCACGGTGCGGCTTTCGGCCAGTGGAAAACCCTGTCGGACGCTGAACAGGAATACCGTAAGTGGCCCGAGGGTGATCACCAGCCCCTCTATGACGATACGCAGCTTTAACCGGGTAGTGATGAGCCCCTCCGACGGGTTGCGTGGCGGCCGTGCCATGAGGTCATTTTCGGGTGACTCAAACCCCATGGCCAGGGCGGGAAACACGTCGGTGACGAGGTTGAGCCATAGGATCTGCAAGGCCACCAGAGGGGTGGGCAGCCCCAGGACGATGCAAAAAAAGATGATCAGGATTTCGCTCAGGTTACAGGAAAGCAGGTAGTGGATGAATTTATGGATGTTGTCGAAAATTACCCGTCCCTGGCGCACTGCCTCCAGAATGGTGGCAAAACGGTCGTCAAGCAGCACCATGTTGGCGGCTTGTCTGGCGACGCTCGTGCCGCGCTGTCCCATGGCCACCCCGATGTCGGCTTTTTTAAGCGCCGGTGCATCGTTGACGCCGTCACC
>DKEW01000040.1 GCA_002452265.1 Pelobacter sp. UBA6812
CCCAGCGCATAGCCGTCAAAACCGATATTCATGAGTTGCTCTGCGCTCTGACGGCGCAAATCGGGATACA
Source organism: Pelobacter sp. UBA6812 (assembly GCA_002452265.1). Taxonomy (GTDB): domain Bacteria; phylum Desulfobacterota; class Desulfuromonadia; order Desulfuromonadales; family Syntrophotaleaceae; genus Syntrophotalea. The sequence continues at coordinate 71 of DKEW01000040.1, forward strand.
TCCCGCCTTGAACGATGCCGAACAAGGCCGATCCGTCCTGCGCGCTTCGGGCCTTTTTGGAACGCTCGGCCCAACGCGTTGACAAGGCGGTAGAGTCGGCAACATAAGTACGGGTGGAGGGATACGGGATACATTCGTCGAATACCATAATGATATCCGCGCCCAAAGCCTCTTGTACGGCAATGGAGATTTCAGGGGTAAGCACTTGGTGGGACCCATCGAGATGAGACTGAAAACGTACCCCGTCCTCGGTAATTTTGCGCAACTGCCCCAGGCTGAAAACCTGAAAACCACCACTGTCGGTGAGAATCGGTCCGTCCCAGTTCATGAAGCGATGCAACCCACCCAGGCGTTTCACCCGTTCGTGGCCAGGCCTTAGAAACAGATGATAGGTGTTGGCCAGGATAATCTGTGCACCTTCTGTCTTGAGATCTTCCGGCAAAATCGCCTTGACCGTACCCTGGGTGCCAACCGGCATGAATACGGGGGTATCAACTACGCCCCGCCGTGTTGTCATGCGCCCTCGACGGGCCCGGCTATCCTTGTCCTGCTTTAATAGTTCAAACCTGAAATCGGTCACAGAAAACATACTCTCTGGTTCAAAGGATCAACATACAGTCACCGTAGCTGAAAAACCGGAAACGCTCCTCGACGGCCTGACGATATGCCTCAAGAATAAATTCTCTGCCAGCCAATGCCGCCACCAGAACCAACAAGGTGGAACAAGGCAGGTGAAAATTGGTAATCAGACCATCGATGATACGAAACATGAACCCAGGACGTATAAACAGGTCACAGGTTCCCTCACCGGCCTGTAAAAGACCTTGATGATCGATAGCATACTCCAGGGTACGCGTAGTTGTCGTGCCAAGAGCAATAACCCTGCGACCTTGGGACTTGGCGAGATTGACGGCATCCGCTGTGGCCTGCGGAACGAAATAGTTTTCCTGGTGCATGCGGTGTTCGGTAATGTCATCGGTACGCACAGGCAAAAAGGTTCCCAAACCGACATGCAGGGTCAGGGAACGAATTTCAACCCCCTTGGCAACCAGATCCTGCAGGATTTCATCGGTAAAATGCAATCCTGCGGTAGGGGCCGCAACCGCACCGGAGGTGCGGGCAAAAACGGTTTGATAGCGCGCGCGGTCTTCCACGGTTGCTTCGCGCCGAATATAGGGGGGCAAAGGGATACGTCCAACCTGCTCAAGCATTTGACTGAAATCACCCTCACAGGAGAATTTCACATGCTTGTAGGGAGCCTCCCCCCCTTCAATCACAGTACCTTCAAGGCCATCGCCAAGCAACAGACGAGCTCCTGGACGAGGAGCCTTTGAACTTTTGGTCAGACAGGCCCAGATTTCTTCGGATCCGGGGAGGCGACGCACCAGGAACACCTCGATGCGTCCGCCGGTCTCTTTGCTTCCAAGCAATCGCGCCGGTATTACACGCGTGTCGTTGAGGACCAGCACATCTCCGCTGCGAAACCAGTTGGCGATGTCAGCAAACTGCGCCAGTTGCGTCTTTTCAGTTGCCCGATCGAGAACCATCAACCGGGATGACTGCCGCTGCGCCAAAGGGTGCTGAGCAATCAGCTCCTCCGGCAACTCAAAATCAAAATCACTCAAACGCATTATTCAAAAAAGCCTATCTGCTGCACAAGGCATAAATAGCCTCAGCAATCAAACATACCTATGGAGTAAAGTCAACGCCTATCGGCTACTAGGTCTGCTACTGCCACCCGGGTTTTATATTCCGCATCCCGGATACCTACCGGCTGAAAAGTATCTTGATGTACATCAAAGATTATCGAAACATCCACCCCTGGCCGGGATGCTATCCGCGAACGAGATAAACAAGCAATAAACCGCTCAACATCAGCATCAATCCCATGCTGCGCAGCGCACGATCGGGTAGCCCCATAAAACCAAGTAACAACCGTTTCATTCTTGGCGGTGAAAGAAACCAGGGAACCCCCTCAACAATCATCACTACCCCTGCAACGGTCACCAGAAAATCCATCATGATCCATCTCCAATACCGACAAAGGGCGTCATAGTAATCTTCCCCGCACAGCCTGTCAAGAATCCCGGGCGCTGACCCATCAGTCGCATGGAAAATGATACTTTTGCGGTATTAAAACAACTTGCAATTGAAAAACCGAAAGACGCGTGCCCGCACCGAACTATTTCTTACGCGAACGTCTTGCTGATCGTTTTGCCACCAAAACTGGTTTACCGGGTATAGCTGGAGACCCTCCCAACAGTCGGGCGGCAACATCCTGACGTCCGCAGGCCTGCAATGCCTGCAATACATCATTTTTATTTTCGGGCACATGCCATAATAACAGGGCTTTTTGCAACCGCCTTTCCTTAGGCGATTTGGCGACATGAACATGCTGCCCGGTCTCAGGATCCACACCCGTATGGTACATGCAGGTAGCAAGAGTGCCAGGGGTCGGTGTAAATTCCTGGACCTGTTCAACCCGCAGACCGTTTTCTTTCAGAAACAGTGCCGTGTCGACCATATCCTCCAGAGTGCAACCGGGATGCCCGGCAATCATATACGGCACCACAGCCTGACGCTTATCCAAATCCCGGCTCTGCTGACGAAACCGTGCCAAAAAATCGGTAAAAGAGTCAGGACCGGGCTTGCGCATAATGTGGGCAACCTTGGCACTAAGGGTCTCAGGTGCCACTTTCAACAACCCGCCGACATGATGCTTCAGCAGTTGCCCGAAATAGCCCGGTTGGCGTTCCAGCAGATCCAGGCGCACACCCGATGCGACAAACACATGTTGCACGGCAGGCAGCAAACGCACCTTCTCCAGCAAAGAAACGGCGGCCCTATCATCTACCACAAGGTGCCGACATGGTTCCGGAAAAAGGCACCCTTCCCTGCGGCAGGATTTGCGCGCCTTGGGATGCCCGCAACGCATGCCATACATATTGGCGGTCGGACCGCCCACATCGGTAATAGTCCCACGGAATTCAAGATCCTGTGCAATCGTCGACACTTCCGACACAATAGACAATGGAGAACGCGACTGAATGATCTTACCCTGATGGGAGGCAATCGCGCAGAAGGCACAACCTCCGCAGCACCCGCGATGACTGGTTATGGAGAAGCGGATCTGTTGAAATGCAGGAATAGATTCAGTGTAACTATGGTGGGGCCTGCGACTGAAGGGCAAGGCGTAGATATTATCAAGCTCCGACTGCGTAAGCGGAAGCGATGGTCTATTCACCAGAACCCAACGCGACCCGTGGCGTTGAACCACGGATTGTCCGCAGTAAGGATTGGCTTCGTGAACCGCCAGGCAATATGCGCGATTAAAAGCATCGGGTTCATGGCTGACATCCTCATACGACGGAATCTCCACGCATTTTTCTGGCGGTGAAACGCAGATGACCGCGCTGCCGGGCAAATCAGAAATCTGACCGGGGTTTTCACCGGCGGCACAGCGTTGTGCCAGCTCCAGCAATGCCTTTTCCGCCATACCATAAAGCAACAGGTCGGCTTTTGCATCGATCAACACCGAACGACGTACCTGATCGGTCCAATAGTCGAAGTGAGCCAGACGCCGCAAACTTGCTTCAATGCCACCTATTACAACCGGCAAGCCCTTAAAGGCCCCCTTGATTGCAGCGGTGTACGCGATGACAGCGCGATTTGGTCGCGCACCGGCCCTTCCGCCTGGCGTATAAGCGTCATTGCTGCGAAGCTTGCGTGCAGCGGTGTAGTGATTAACCATGGAATCCATGGCCCCAGCTGAAACCGCAGCAAACAAACGCGGCCGCCCCATGACACGCAAGGCCTCAGGTTTTCGCCAGTCAGGTTGGGCAAGAATACCAACGCGAAAGCCATGACTCACAAGAAAACGCGCCAACAGCGGTACCCCAAACGCAGGGTGATCGATATAGGCATCCCCACTAACGAACAGAATGTCGAGATCACTCCAACCCCATGCGGCCATTTCTTTCCGATTGGTCGGCAAGAAATCCGTATAGTGATGCAACTTGGAGGACCTGGAGCCCTTATCAGCCACGTTAATACCGATCCTTTGACAAGACTAACCCTCAACCTCAGGGGAACAGAGGCAGATCCTTCAACCCACGGTCTTCCGCCCACCCCTGCATCAGATTCATATTCTGCACAGCCTGACTGGCGGCTCCCTTGAGCAGGTTATCAATAACAGACACAATAATGGCACGCCCGGTGCGGGGATCACTGACCACGCCGATATTGCAGCAGTTACTACCACGAACATGCAGGATATTGGGGAGATCTCCCGCAGGATGAACCCGTACGAAAGGCTCGCCTGAATAACGTTGCGCATATAATTGCTGGAGGGCGGCGGTATCCATGGACTGCATCAAAGAGGCGTAGCATGTCGAAAGGATCCCACGACTTACCGGCAGCAGATGGGGGGTAAAACTTACCTGCACCGGCTGGCCCGACAAATGCCCCAAGGTTTGTTCAATTTCAGGAGTGTGCCGGTGCGAAGCGACACCGTAGGCTTTAAACCCTTCGTTGACTTCGCAATAAAGGCTGCCAACCTTGGCGGAACGGCCTGCGCCGCTAGTGCCGGATTTACTGTCGACGATCAGAGATTTCAGATCGACCAACCCCTTTTCAAGCAATGGAGCCAGCCCGAGAGCAATGCTGGTAGGATAACAACCGGGATTGGCGACAAGGCGTGCCCCCCGCACCTTATCCCGAAAAAGTTCCGGCAATCCATAAACCGCCTCATCCAACAACTCCGGGCTGGTATGTTTGTCGTACCAAGTTTCATAAACCTTGACATCGTGCAACCTGTAATCGGCTGACAGGTCGACAACTTTTTTACCGGCATTAAGTAGATCAGGGACCACCGCCATAGCTGCCTTGTGGGGCAAAGCGGTAAAAACAAAATCGGACTTCTGGATAATAAGATCGAGGTCGACAGGATCAAACTGAAGGTCGATACGCCCCAGAAGCGAAGGGAACACACTGGAGATACTCGTACCGGCATTCTGCCGGGAAGTCACACAAGTGATCTCAATTTCTGGATGATTAAGCAGCAATCGGATCAGTTCAACACCGGTATATCCGCTTGCACCGACAATGGCAACTTTCAGCATGACAACCTCCTCAAAAGCGAAAAGGGAAACCCGCGGGTTTCCCTTTGCACCATGACTGAAAAAATACAGACCCGAATCATCCCGGCCTGTAAAGTACCAGGATTAACGTTTGGAGAACTGGAACGCCGCACGGGCAGCTTTGCGACCGTATTTTTTACGTTCCTTGGCACGACTATCACGAGTAATGAAGCCGGCTTTTTTAAGCACTGCACGCAATGCAGGATCAACTTCCAACAAAGCCTTGGTAATGCCATGCTTGATGGCACCGGCCTGCCCGGAAGGACCGCCACCGCATACGTTCACTTGAATATCGAACTTACCCATATTATCAGTCAGTTCGAGAGGTTGGCGGATAACCATTTTAGAGGTTTCCCGACCGAAGTACTCGTCCAGAGTGCGACGATTAACAGTAATGTTGCCTTCGCCCGGCTTCAGCCAGACGCGGGCAATGGAAGTTTTTCTCTTGCCGGTTGCGTAGAACCTTTGTTCGGCCATCTTTATCTCCTGACTCGGCTCTGAATTCTTAGACGTTCAGTTCAAGCGGCTGCTGAGCGTCGTGGGGATGGTCACTGCCGGCATAAACCTTCAGTTTCCGCAACATATCGCGCCCCAATTTGTTCTTGGGCAGCATGCCCTTGACAGCCTTCTTAATCACATCCTCGGGTTTTTTTTCAAGCATCTGGGCGGCGGTGGCTTCACGCAATCCCCCCGGATATCCCGAATGATGATAGTACATTTTGGCGGCCAGCTTGTTACCGGTCAGCTTGACTTTCTCAGCATTCACGACAACGACAAAATCGCCGGTATCGACGCTAGGGGAGTAGATAGCTTTATGCTTCCCCCGCAGAACACGAGCAATTTCAGTCGCTGCTCGACCCAGCACTTTACCGTCCAGATCCACAATATACCAGTTTTTTTTGATCTCGGATTTTTTTGCTACCTGCGTGCTCATGGCTTCCTCTCTATGCGTAAACTGTGATTTTCGTAACGGGACCACAGGACAACAGAAGTTAACGGAAACCCCCTGCCATGTCAAGGTCTTTTTGCCTTTAGCGACAGACAATTTCACTCATAAAACACCTCCATAAGACAAAGGCCCTGAGGAGGGGCTGTCACACCGGCCTGCGCACGACGACAATCGATCAACATGTCGCTGATTTCTTGCGGCACCCTCATCCCGCGCCCTACTTCAACAAGAGTACCGACCATAATGCGTATCATGTTACGCAAAAAGCCACCGCCGCGCACATCGACATGAATAAGAGCATCCGCCTCGGTCACATCGACGGAAAATATCTCGCGCACCGTAGTGCGGGCAGAACAACCCGTAGCTCGAAAAGCTGAAAAGTCATGCCGCCCGATAAACAGCGCGGCAGCCTGACGCATTCTCGCCAGATCGAGGCTGTTTCGCACATGCCAACAGTAACGCCCGACAAGGGGCGAGCGAACCGGACCAGGACAGATCGTGTAACGATACCATTTTCCCGTCGCACTGTAACGAGCATGAAAATCATCAGGCACTTCTGCTGCATCCCGTACCACGATATCACAAGGCAGCAATCGGTTAACCCCTTCACGATAGGCCCGCATGGGCAAAAGACGGTCCGTCACAAAATGCGCGACCATGCCACGCGCATGCACCCCCGCATCGGTACGCCCGGACGAATAAAGCACAGGCGCACTACCGCACACTTTTTCCAAAGCTTCCTCAACCACCTGCTGAACAGAAACACCGTTGGGTTGCCGTTGCCAGCCAACATATTGCGTACCATCGTATTCAATAATAAGCCGAACAACGCTCATGGCAACCCCCAGAACCAAAACCACAAAAAAACCAGAGACATCAAGACCATCCCCACTTCAGACCGCTTACACTTCTCGGTAGTTGACGGCGACAAATTCAGCAATGGATGATCGCCAACCATGACAGTCTCCACCAGGTTTTCGGCAGTCACAAGCAAACGGTCAATCATATGAAATAAATCCACAAGCACACGATTTAACCCCCGCCGGCGACACACCGCTGCTTGCAGACGATGTTGATGCACAGCAAAAATTTCATCTTGAACTATCGGCACCCAAATCAAAACGAGTAACGCATGCCGGCCAAGACGATTAACTGGAAGGATGTTTCTGAAGGGTCGCATTATTCCGACCAAAGATGCTGCCAGCACAGGAACCGGAGTGCTGACACAAAACAACGAAGCAAACACAACAGCCAAGGTCAATCGCCAAACCACCAAACCTCCATCGAGCAGTCCATTCAAAGACAGAAAAGAGACCCCCATGATAGTCGATCCAGTACCAGAGAACAAATGCAACAGCAAGCCCGTACATAAAATCCATCGCATTGCGTAGAGACGGCGCACGATTCTGAAACGTGCCCCCCTGATGAGAAACACCCCCAAAAGAGCCACCACAGACAGTATGCACAGGCGCCAGAGCTGCACCGCAGAAAAGACAGAAATCAACAATACAGCTAACGAAAAAAATTTGGTGCGAGGATCGAGTTTTGAGAGAAACCCTGGTCGAATAGCGTCATGGGGTAAAAAATAATCTCTGACCATCGCCCTCACCAAAGACAAAAGGGGACCGACTGGTCCCCTTTTCGAACTTCATGACAAGTTAAGATTACAGATACTTGGCGGCCAGCAATTCAGCAATCTGCACAGCATTGGTCGCCGCACCTTTACGCAGGTTATCCGCAACCACCCAAAGATTCAAACCGTTATCTATGGACTCGTCTTCCCGAATACGTCCAACGTAGGTCAGGTCTTGTCCGGCGGCATCAATAGCTGTCGGATACGTAAGGTTAGCCACATCATCGACAACCTTTACCCCGGGAGCTGCGGCCAGCAATTCACGAGCCTTGGCAGCCGACAAGGGCTTTTCGGTTTCAATATTAACGGCTTCACTATGGCTGTAAAAAACCGGAACGCGCACTGTCGTTGCGGTTACACGCAGAGAAGTATCACCCAGAATCTTCCTGGTCTCATTGACCATCTTCATTTCTTCTTTTGTGTATCCATTATCGAGAAAGACATCAATATGAGGCAGGCAGTTGAAAGCGATCTGATGCGGATACACCTTGCACTCGACCGGACGACCATTAAGCAGTTCACCCGTTTGAATGCGCAGCTCGTCAATAGCATTGAGACCCGTCCCGGAAACCGCCTGATAAGTCGAAACGACTATCCGCTTGATTTTCGCGTAATCGTGTAGCGGCTTCAATGCTACCATCATCTGAATTGTGGAGCAGTTGGGATTAGCGATAATCCCCTTATTGGTGTACAACGCAATATCCGCAGGATTAACCTCGGGAACCACCAAAGGCACGTCGGGATCCATGCGCCAAGCGCTTGAATTATCGACGCAGACCGCACCGGAGGCTGCTGCTATGGGACAAAATTCTTCACTGCGGGAACCGCCCGCACTGAACAAGGCAATATCGATCCCCTTGAAGGAGTCCCTGCCAAGCTTCTGTACTACAAGTTGCTCGCCCTTGAATTCAAGAAATTTGCCTTCAGAACGTTCGGAAGCCAGCAAACGCAATTCCTTGATGGGGAAATTACGTTCTTCCAGTATTTCAAGCATCTGGTTTCCAACGGCGCCCGTGGCCCCGACAATCGCAACATTAAACAACTTGGACATGGATAATTCCTTCCACTTTGGATCTCAACGATATAGAGTCATGGGGCCAGACCTGCTCCAGCCCCTAGCTTCCTAGACTTTTAACAGTTCCGCAACGATGGCATCCCCCATGACGCTGGTGGAAACCAATTTTTCGCCGGCAGCATTCTGGAAAATATCCTGCGTGCGCAATCCTGCCGCCAGGCAATTTTCGACAGCTTTCTCGATTGCATCTGCCGCATCGTTAAGCGCACATGAATAGCGCAGCAACATAGCCGCAGAGAGAATCTGGGCAATGGGATTGGCGATATTTTTCCCAGCAATATCAGGAGCGCTACCGCCAGCTGGCTCATACATGCCAAAGCTACCTTCGGCAAGCGAGGCGGAAGGCAACATGCCGAGGGAACCGGTCAGCATGGCGGCTTCATCGGACAGGATGTCGCCAAACAAGTTGGGGCAAAGCATGACATCGAACTGCTTGGGTGCTTTAACCAATTGCATGGCGGCATTATCGACATACATGTGGCTCAGCCGAACATCAGGATAATCGACAGAAACGCGCTCCACAACTTCGCGCCACAGTATGGAGGTCGACAGAACATTGGCCTTGTCGATGGAGATAAGATTTTTGTTGCGTTTGCGCGCCGCCTCAAATGCCACCCGCGCGATGCGCTCAACCTCGGCATCTGTGTAAGCCATGGTGTCGTATCCGCGTCGCTCGGCGCCACCGCCTTCGATGCCCTTAGGTTGGGCAAAATAGACATCACCTGTCAGTTCGCGAACAACCAGGATATCAAAACCACCGGCAATAACTTCCTCCTTGAGAGACGACGCCGAAGTCAATGCGGGGAAAACGATAGCCGGCCGAAAATTACAAAACAATCCAAAAATCCGTCGCAAAGGCAGCAACGCGCCACGCTCGGGTCGCTCGTCGGCAGGAAGCGTATCCCATTTGGGACCACCCACACTGCCAAACAAAATAGCATCCGCCGCCTTACAGATTTCTATGGTAGCATCCGGCAAAGCTTTACCATCCAGATCAATGGCAGCCCCGCCAACATTTGCAAATTGACGGTCAAAACTAACCTGAAATTTTTGTTCTACAGCATCCAGAACTTTAAGTGCCTCTGCAACAACTTCAGGACCGATGCCATCACCAGGCAGAACAGCTAATTTAAATTCTTTCTTCATTTGGGAAGTTCTCCTTACCGATGCAGCCAATGGCTGCTAAAAGTCGAAGGTTCTTGAAATTTTTCGACCGACGCCATGATAGGAATTGGCCGGGGAAATTGTCAAACATTTTCCCCCGGACGAAATCAAAAGAACATAAATGTGCCAATCATGACACATCTCAATGTGCGGTTTTTGGCACACTTGCCATAAAAAACGACCGGGCAACTCGCCCGGCCGTCATATTTTTAATAACGCTGGTCAGCGAACTCGACCCAACCACCCGCCTCAACGAGCGCCTGATCGAAGGGACTGATCTCAAACTTAAACACTTCGATACTTGCGCCAACCGAAGCCTTTACCTGATGTTTCTGAAGATCAACATCTATTTCGACCTCGCCATTTTCGGACAGCGCCAGTATGCGATCGATATCAGCAGCAGTCAATTCAATGGCCAACATCCCACAATTGAACATATTCTGCCGGAAAATACGCGCATAGCTCTCAGCAATCACCGTATAAATATCATTGACTTCGAGAGACCAGGGCGCATGCTCGCGAGATGATCCACAACCAAAATTCTTGCGGGTAACGATGACTTTAGCCTTACGTAAAGCCTCACCCGCCGGATCAAACCCATCCAGCTTCAAGTCCTCAAGCAAAAATGGCTTAAGGGCGTCCTTAGTGACCTCTGTGAGGTAACGGGCAGGTATGATTTCGTCGGTATTAATATCGGATCGGTCCAGAAAAATCGCCGGACCCCCAAATGCTCTTTTCATGATTCCTTTTACTCCTTCCTCAAAAAATCCGTCGAAACCGCTACAGATCGCGTGGATCGGTGATGGTACCTTTTATTCCTGAAGCGGCCGCGGTGGAGGGGCTCATAAGATAAACCATTCCCCCTTGCCCCATGCGCCCCTGAAAATTCCGGTTACTTGTCGCGGCACATGATTCTCCCGGAGCAAGAACACCACAACTCATACCAAGGCAGGCACCGCAGGTAGGGTTCGTGACACAAAAACCGGCGTCCATGAAAACACCAAGAATGCCTTCATCCATGGCCTCGCGAAAAATTTTGGGCGATGCCGGCGACAGAATACCGCGCACATTGGGTGCCAGTTTACGCCCTTTGAGAATGTCAGCAGCCTGGCGCAGATCCTCAAGACGGCCGTTGGTACAGGTACCGATATAGATCTGATCAACCGGCGTGCCGGCCATCTGACGAGCCGGCTTTACACAATCCGGCTTATAGTCATAGGTCACCTGCGGCTCAAGATCGGTAACATCGACATCGAGAACCCTGGCATACTCGGCATCGGCATCGGAATGCCATTTTTGGAAATCGGCCAGAGCGGCAGCCTTGGAAGCGTACTCATCTGAAATAAAAGGCCAGAGATAATCGACCGTGACCTGATCCGGCAGACAGATACCGCATGTACCGCCCGCTTCAATAGCCATATTGGACAAGGTCATGCGGGCATCCATGGACAGGGCGTCAACAACCGGCCCACGAAACTCGATAACGTGATCGGTGGCGCCGTTGACTCCAAGCAAATGAATAATATGCAGGATGACATCCTTGGAGTAGACATGCTCTCCGAGGGTACCTGTGATATTCACCAGGATACTTTCAGGTTTGCGAAAAGCACATACACCCTTGAGGATACCAACTTCAAGGTCGGTAGTTCCAACCCCGGCAGCAAAAGCACCGAACGCACCATGGGTACAAGTATGACTATCCCCCATGATTACCGTGTAACCGGGGCGGATGAAACCTTTTTCCGGAAAAATGGCGTGACACACGCCATTCTGCCCAATATCGAAAAAGTCAGGGATATCGTGTCGTTTGGCCCACTCGCGCAGGATTTTCCCCTGAATAGCCGTTTTGCTGTCTTTGGCCGGCGTCACGTGATCAATAACCGCTTTGATTTTCAAAGGATCAAAAACACGATCCTTACCGCGCCATTCCAAGTCAGCAATGGCGACCGGCGTGGTTATTTCGTGGCAGAGAACCCGATCCAGATCGAGAACATAGGTACCCGGAAAAGGTTCGTCACGCAAATGCGCTGCGAATATTTTCTGTGCGATAGTCTGTCCCATAAATGACTCCAACAATCCTTAAAAAATCGGACCGGAAAACCCGGCCCGTTAGAAACTAAAAGTGAGCCGAAGGGCGATTTTTAACAATCGTCGCCAAGCGGTTAAGAGCGTTAATATAAGCCTTGGCACTGGCCACAACGATATCAGGATGCGCACCCTGCCCAAGCACCTCGCGGCCATCGAGTTCCAGACGCACAGTGCACTCACCTTGGGCATCGGTCCCTCCGGTAATAGCACCAACCGTGAAGCTGAGCAAATTGGCTTTACTTTTAGTCAGCTTCTTTATGGTTTTGAAGGTAGCATCAACCGGGCCGCCGCCGATCATGGCGGCCTTCTTTATCTTACCATCGATTTCCAGTTCAACCGTGGCCGTTGGTGCTGCGAAAGAACCGGAACTGCTGTTCATCTGTACCAGCTTGTATCTCTCCGGGATACGGATGATTTCATCCGCCACGATGGCATCGAGATCTTCGTCAAAGATATCTTTTTTCTGGTCGGCAAGCGACTTGAAACGCACAAAAGCCCGATCGAGATCTTCCTTGGACAAAGCGTAGCCCAACTGTTCGAGGCGCTGCCCGAAGGCATGACGACCGGAATGTTTGCCGAGTACCAATTTGTTCTGAGTTAAGCCGACCGACTCGGGGGTCATGATTTCATACGTCGACTTTTCCATCAAAACGCCATGCTGATGAATACCGGCCTCATGGGCAAAGGCATTGGCCCCCACGATTGCCTTGTTGGGCTGCACCTGAATGCCGGTAATGGTGGACAGCAACTTACTGGTAGCATAGATATGTTCGGTAACGACATCGGTTTTAAAAGGGAGGATGTCAGCCCGGGTGCGCAACGCCATAACCACTTCCTCAAGTGCGCAGTTGCCGGCACGTTCCCCGATACCGTTGATTGTACATTCAACCTGCTCGGCACCGGCTTCCACGGCGGCCAGAGAGTTGGCAACCGCCAGGCCAAGATCGTTATGACAATGAACCGAGAGGATAGCTTTATCCATATTGGACACATTGTTTTTGAGATGCCGGATCAGGGTAGCAAATTCCGAAGGGATGCTATACCCGACCGTATCCGGGATATTAACAACTTTAGCCCCGGCAGCGATAACAGCCTCAACCACGCGAACCAGAAATTCGGGACGGGTGCGTGCAGCGTCTTCGGCACTGAACTCAATATTTTCAGTGTAACGACCTGCTCGCTTGATAGCGGCGACAGCCGTCTCAATTACCTGATCCTCACTCATCTTAAGTTTGTACTTCATATGGATATCGCTGGTAGCTAAAAAGGTGTGAATACGCCCGCGATCGCCGGCATATTTGAGCGCCTCCCAAGCACAATCGATATCTTTATCAGCTGCACGACACAGGCCAGCGATCTGCGGGCCTTTAATGGTTTGTGCAATGCGTCTAACAGCCTCGAAGTCACCTTCCGAAGCAATGGGAAAGCCTGCTTCAATCACATCAACGTTGAGCTTGGCCAGCTGAAATGCAATACGCAGTTTTTCATCAATATTCATGCTGGCGCCCGGTGATTGCTCACCATCACGCAAAGTCGTGTCGAAAATTTTTATACTTTTAATGTCCTTCATATGACCTCCGTCAATCATTGCTCCAATACGATTACCGCATTCCGGGAGCAGTCGTTATTGTGAATTTTTTTCGGACAGCGCTTCGTAATACCAACCGATGACACACTATCAGGTCACTTAGGTCCGATTCCACCTGACCACCCCCTCTCTTCCTCTACGGCAAAAAGCCTTAAACAGGGTAAAGCACACAAAAAAAGCCCCCTCCCTTTCAGGGGCGAGAGCTTAGCTTCGCGGTACCACCCTGTTTCAGCTCCGAGAGGAGCCCTTGATTTCCTTTAACGCAGGGTCACGTCATGACCTAGACGGCTTTGCCGACTCAGTCATGCAACTCCAAGGCGAGTTCAGCCCGCTCGATACCGGCTCGCACCAACCGCCGGCTCTCTCCAATCGAGTTGAGAGCTTACTACTCCTCTTCTCAGTCTTTATTTACATCGTTTCGCTTAATAAAACAGACTCAAACCCCCACTGTCAAGGCGTAAAGGCTCTCAACAGGGTGGCAATCAGCATTTTTTCGATACGACAATACGAAATTCGGCGGCCTTAAAACTACCAGCACAAGCAGGCAATACCTGAAACGCTACCAAAGATCTTGTTTATCGTCATGCGGCCACTGAATTTCATTTCAGATAGGCCAAAATAGTTTCACCACAACAGACACGTTCTCCTACCCGAACCTGGGTCTCGACGTCATCGGGAAGATAAATATCAACGCGTGATCCGAAACGAATCAAACCATATCGTGCGCCACGCTGCAGAATATCACCAACCACGGGATAGGTCACAATACGACGGGCAATCAGTCCAGCAATCTGAACAACCAGCATCTGACGACCGGAGGCATTCTCCAATAACATACCTGCCTGCTCGTTATGCAGACTGGCCTTATCCATGGCAGCATTGAAAAATTGCCCTTTATTGTAGAACATATCAACAACCTTGCCGGACATGGGCACCCGATTTACATGAACATTAAACACAGACATAAATATGCTTATTTTGGTTACTTCGGATTTAAAATAGCGCTCTTCCAGAGCGGGTCCGACATAAATAACCTTCCCGTCAGCAGGAGCGAGAACTGCAGCTTCTTCCGCATCGCTGAAACGATCAGGGTTCCGGAAGAAATAAGCCGTAAATAGAGTCAAACCAAGAAACAAGAGAGTGCACAGGCTCCAACTCAGAAGCGCAAATACCAGCGTGATAAATGCGAACAACCCGATAAAGGGGTAACCTTCGATAGCTACCGGTTGGTTCTGATTGCGCATAACTATTTTCCTCATGGGGTTACAAAGGAGAAAAGGGAGATCTGGCCTCCCCCCACTAACCCTGGTTAATGTAGGTTATTATTTGATTTCATTAAAAAAGCAGGTGGAGTCACCCTTTATCAGACAAACCACCCTTGGCCCCTCGCCCGAGCACCACAGGCCCGGAGCGGACAAGTTCCTGAATACCGATTGGCTTTAAAAGATCGACTACTGCCTGTATCTTACTTGGCGCGCCGGTGATTTCCATAGTATACGAACGGGCCGTAACATCAACCACGTTACCTCTGAAAATGTCGACTATTCTCAATATTTCCGCCCGCGTATCTTCCGTTGCCTGAACTTTAATGAGGGCCAACTCGCGCTCAACATATTCACTATCGGTAAAATCAATGACCTTGATAGTGTCGATCAGCTTATTAAGCTGTTTGGTAATCTGTTCCAGAATGCGATCATCCCCGCTGGTAACAATTGTCATACGGGAAATACTGTCATCCAGGGTCGGTGCGACAGAAAGACTTTCGATATTGAACCCACGACCGGAAAAAAGCCCGGCTACACGCGTGAGAACCCCGAATTCGTTTTCAACCAGAACAGAAATCGTGTGTTTTGCCTCATGGCTTACCATGACACCTACCTCCTAAGAAGCCAGAACCATTTCATCGATTGCAGCCCCGGCTGGTACCATGGGCATGACATTTTCTTCCCGATCAATCTTGAATTCCATCAACACGGGACCGGGTGTTGCCAACGCCTTACGAATAACATCTTCAACCTCGTCGGGACGCGTAGCCCGAAGACCGGTAGCACCATAAGCTTCAGCCAATTTGACAAAATCGATGGGCAATTCAAGGGGCGTCTGACTGTAACGATGATCGAAAAAGAGCTCCTGCCACTGACGAACCATGCCAAGAAAATTGTTATTAAGAATAGCAATCTTTACCGGCAATTTGAATTGCACCAAGGTTGCCAGTTCCTGCGAATTCATCTGAAACGAGCCATCCCCGGAGATATCGATGACCTGACGATCCGGGCAGGCAACTTGCGCTCCCAACGCAGCGGGCAAGCCGAACCCCATGGTGCCAAGGCCACCGGAGGTCAAAAAAGTTCGGGGATTGGAAAAATTGAAGAATTGCGCGGTCCACATCTGATGCTGCCCTACTTCGGTCGCAATAATGGCGCTCTCATCGGTCAATTTGCGAATTTTCTCTATTACGTACTGTGGCTTGATCACGGTATTGCTGAATTTATAGGACATGGGGTACTGAGCCCGCCAAGCAGCAACCTGACTTCGCCATGGAGCGGTAAGCTCGGGAAAAGCCTCGATCTGGTCATGATTCTCGCGTAATTTAGTACCTATTTTTTCAATCACATCGCTTAATTCCCCTACAATAGGCAAGTCGACCCGAACATTCTTTTTAATAGAAGTCGGATCGATATCAATGTGAATGATTTTGGCTTTAGGGGCAAAAGCAGCAATACGCCCCGTAACGCGATCATCAAAACGCGCGCCTATAGCGATAAGCAGATCTGAATTAGTAACAGCCATATTGGCATAATAAGTCCCGTGCATACCCAGCATGCCGAGGGACAAAGGGTGTGCCGTGGGAAACGCAGCCATCCCCATCAGAGTCGTCACCACAGGTGTCTGGATTAGCTCCGCGAACTGTATCAGGTTCTGTCCTGCATCAGAGGCAGTTGCACCTCCACCGACATAAAGTACCGGCCGACGTGCCGCAAGAATCATCTTCGCCGCTTTTTCGACCTGACGTACATTTCCACTATAAGTCGGCTTATAACCGCGCAACTCAACACTGTCCGGATAAACGAATTTGGTTGACGCTATCTGCACGTCTTTAGGAAGATCGATCAGAACCGGCCCTGGACGCCCTGTTCTGGCAATATAAAAGGCCTGTTTGATAATGCGCGCAAGATCCTTGACGTCTTTAACCAGATAATTGTGTTTAGTAATGGAGCGCGTCATCCCAACGATATCCGCTTCCTGAAAAGCATCGTTGCCAATCAGCGGGGTAGGCACCTGCCCTGTAATGACCACCATGGGAATGGAGTCCATATAGGCGGTAGCAATCCCGGTTACGGTGTTCGTCGCTCCAGGACCGCTGGTAGCAATAGCTACCCCTACTTTGCCACTGGCCCGGGCGTATCCGTCCGCAGCATGAACGGCCGCCTGCTCATGCCGGGTAAGGATGTGCTTAATGGGATAGTCGGGCAAATCATTATAGATGTTGATGACCGTGCCGCCGGGGTAACCGAAAACGGTATCCACGCCTTCCAGCAACAGGCTTTCAAGCAATATCTGAGATCCTGTCCTTTTCACGCCAAGCCTCCTCGCATGCAAACTAACATCACTAAATACCTGGCTGCCCAAATCGCGACAGCCAGGATATATCATTTTTTATCGGGGCGCCTGACAGATAGCACCAGTATTGGCCGATGTTACGACAGCGGCATAGCGAGACAACCAGCCTTTTTTGATTTTAGGCTCGGGAGCCTGCCAGCGTTGACGGCGCTCTTCAAGAACCTCATCGGAAACTTTCAGTGAAAGCTTACGGGTCGGGATATCCAGCACAATGCAGTCGCCGTCCTCGACCAGTGCGATCGGTCCGCCAACCGCAGCCTCCGGCGAAACATGCCCGATACAAGGACCGCGCGTTCCCCCGGAAAAGCGTCCATCGGTAATCAAAGCGACACTGTCGCCGAGGCCGAGCCCCATAATAGTCGCTGTCGGTGCAAGCATCTCGCGCATGCCAGGCCCGCCTTTGGGACCTTCGTAACGAATCACCACCACATCACCAGCTTTTACAATACCGCCCATAAGGGCCTGCATGGCTTCTTCCTCGGAGTTGAAGCAGCGGGCAGTGCCTTCGAACTGCATCATTTTTTCCGAAACTCCGGATTGTTTGACCACAGCGCCATCCGGAGCAAGGTTTCCCGAAAGAATGGCAATCCCCCCTTCCGGCCGAACAGGATCGGTGATCGGGTGAATAACCGTTTCATCAACATCAACGACGCTTTCAATAATCCGCTTGATACCTACACCGTTAAGCGTTGGATTGTCATGAATAGAGTCGCGCAACTGATAAAGAACACCGGGTACGCCACCGGCGGCATCGAGATCTTCCATAAAATGCTTGCCGCCAGGATTCATGGAGGCAATCTGCGGGGTCTCGCGGCTGAGCTTGTCAAACAAATCCAGCGGCAAATCAACTTCAGCTTCATGGGCAATGGACAGCAGATGCAGCACTGTATTGCTCGAACCGCCTAGTGCCAAGTCAACACGAATAGCGTTTTCAAAAGCTTCACGTGTAAGAATCTGGCGCGGCGTTATCCCTTCGCGAACCAAGCCTACAATACGTTCACCGGAAGCAAAGGCGAGTTGACGCTTCAAGGAAGACACCGCCAACGCCGTACCGCAACCCATCAGGCTCATCCCCAGGGTTTCGGTAAGTATGGCCATGGTATTAGCCGTAAACAATCCCTGACAGGAGCCTGCTCCAGGGCACGCGCGATCCTCACATCGATGCAATTCTTCGGCATCGATTTCGCCTGCCTTGAAACGGGCCATCGCTTCAAAAGTATCGGTCACGAAAGAATAACGGCGTCCCCTGCGTCCGGTACCAGTAAGCATAGGCCCGGCGGTTACAACAATGCAGGGGATATCGAGTCGCGCCGCCGCCATCAGCATTCCGGGAGTGATCTTGTCACAGTTGGTTAAAAGGACCAGACCATCCAGACGATGAGCTTCGGCAATAGACTCGACCATATCGGCAATCAATTCCCGGGTCGACAGGGAGTAATGCATCCCTTTATGCCCCATGGCGATACCGTCGCAGACACCAGGGATACCGAACAGGAAGGAATACCCTCCCCCGGTGTGCACACCTTTTTCAATAAAGCGCTCCAGATCGCGCATCCCTATATGCCCGGGAATCAAATCAGTAAATGAAGTCGCAATCCCGATTAAGGGTTTTTCCAATTCCTTACGGGGAATACCTGTCCCCATAAGCAGCGCACGATGAGGTGCTCTTTCAAAACCTTGAGTAATGGCCTCGCTACGTTTGCCTTTCATATGATCTGATTATTTCCTTTCTTGCAGATCTATGGGCCTTGGCACAGATGGACTGAAACCATGACCTTGCTATGTCACCGATACCCGTCGCCAATAAGTTTGTCATAAAAAGAGGCGTTACCGGGTAAAACAAATCTTTTTTCAATATTGATAATGCAAAACAATTTTTTAGTATTATCAAATGCCACATGATGCAGAAAGGGTTCGGACGGTTTGCCCAAACCCTTTCAATAGAATAAGAATACCGGCTTTCTACCGTTTCCATGCGCGCAATATCTGCGCCATTTCATCTTTGCCTGCCAACTTCAGCTTCTGCACCTTTTTCCTTTGGGCTTCTTCTTCGGGACTGAGATATTGCTGCTGATCCAGCATGTTCAATTCGCGTTCGAGAAGCACATGCTCCTCATAGAGCCTGCGATAAAGAGCGCTTTCATCGCAAAGCCGCTGAATCAGCCCCAGATCTTGATCTTCCATCAGACACCTCCCAGAAAAGGGTTGATAAAGAGCAACAAGCCTGATTCAAAATAACGAATCACTCTAGATATGTCAACTGCCTAAGGGTACGAAGATAAAATGCGTAATGCGGGACTGCATGGCATGTTTTTGAATATTTGAATAAGCAGAACAGCTAAGGTTTAAACAAAATACCTTCAACTGGATTAAGAAACTTTTTTGGCTGCCAGCATCAATTCAGCTTCGGAAGCCCGGATATACCTTGGTATTACTTCTTGAGCCGTCTTAGCCAATCCAGCCCGTAGTCGAGATAGCACCAATACGGCGGCCCCTGAAGCCCGTGGCGGGTTCAGGTGCCATGGTACAAAATGGGATCGGGAACCAAGACTTTGCCTGATAAGATCCGTATACAGCAACGCGCCACTACCGATAAACAGGTGATCGCCTTCCAGACGATCCAGTAGCATCTGCGGTGACAAAACCTGATCGGCGGTCAGGGCTATCGGCTCATCAGCACGGCAATCGAAAACGGTGGTATAGACTTCGGATTTACGGGCGTCGATCATGGCACATACAGGAAAAGCAGCAGAAGGACACTGCATGGCCAGAGTTTCCAGGGACGAAACCTCAACCACAGGTGCGCCACCGGCATAAGCCAAGCCTTTTACCGTTGCAACGCCAACCCGCAGCCCTGTAAAAGACCCCGGCCCGACAACCACACCAAAAGCGTCCACATCGGTTAGCTTTACAGAAGCCTCCGCCAGTAACCAGTTCAGAGAATTCAGTATCCGGTCAGTATGAGTACCCCGCAGGTGCAGGACAACTTCACCCAGCAATTCATGTCCACGGCTTAGAGCCACACTACCTGCCGGGGTCGAGGTATCAACAGTAACCACCAACTCGTTCATGTTTACCCCCCGAAGGACAGCCGCATGATGTCGTTATAAAACGCCCACACCATGAGCAATACAATCAACACCAAGCCGACCTGCTGGGCAATCTCCCGAGCCTGCTCAGACAAGGGCTTACGACGCACCAGTTCAACGGCACCGAACAAAAGATGACCACCATCCAGAATAGGCACAGGCAAAAGGTTGAGAATGCCCAACTGAATGCTGAGAAAGGCCAACATGGAAAGAATTTTGGCCAGATCAACCTCTTCGGCAACCGCTCCGGCCATTTGCACGACCATAATAGGGCCGCCGATATTTTTGGCAGAGATATGTCCGGCAAACAGTTTTCGCAAAAAAAGCAATGTCAAATCGACGAGTTCTACGCTGCGATCAATCCCCTGGCCAATCGCATCTCCCGCGGAATAACGCTTAAATACAGTCTCCAACTTAGGTCCAATACCAAGTAGATATCGGTTATCTTCTGAGTTATCGTATTGCTTATATTCTGGAGTCAGTTGTAATGTCAGACGTGAATCTCCCCGTTCAACGACCAAGGTCATCGGTTGCCCAGTACCTGCCTGCACAAGAGAGTGTATGTCATACCACGAAGAAACAACCGACCCATTGATCGAAATAATGCGATCATCCAGCTGGAGGCCGGCCATTTGTGCCGGCATGTTAGCCTCCAAAAACCCAACGATGGCAGCTTGTTTCGGCAGGACACCCAGCCCCTGCAAGCCCTCTGCGACAGAAGCGTCTGTCGGCAATGGCATATCAAGAACCTCGGAGCCCCGTTCAATAACAAGAGACGTTTCCTGTCCACTATGACGCAGCAGTTTCTTTTCCGCATCCGTCCAGCTGACGATCGGCTCTCCATTGATATTGCGGATACAATCACCCGCCTGAATCCCTGCACGGGAAGCATCGGATTCGCTCACTACATAACCGACACAGGCTGGATTATCTAAAAAGGCCGGCTGATCCATGCCCATAAAATAAGCCACCGGTAATATAAGAAACGGTAGAATAAGATTCATGGCAGGACCAGCGGCAACGATAGCAAGCCGCTGCAACACAGGCTTTTCCGCAAAAGAACGTAATTTATCTTGCTGCGTCAGTGGCTTATTTTCTTCATCGTCGCCTTCCCCAAGCATCTGCACATAACCACCTAGTGGAATAAGGCAGATTTTATATTCTGTTTCACCCCATGTACGAGAAAACAATTTCGGACCGAACCCGAGGGAAAACTTAAGCACCTTGACACGGCACCATTTGGCAACAAGAAAATGTCCCAGCTCATGAACAAACACCAGTATTCCGAGCATAAGAATGCCACCGACAATTTTCAGCATGAACGCCCTCCATTGGCGGTACACTCAATAAGTCGACGCGCCTCTTTACGTCCCCAAAGATCGGCCTTCAACACCTCATCGATATGTGCCAGAGGACTTATCTGGTGACACTCCAGAGTAGAGCGAATGACATTGGCAATATCCAGAAAACTTATTTTTTCGCTGAGGAACGCATCGACCGCCACTTCGTTAGCTGCATTCAGCACGGCTGGTGCTGTCCCACCCATAGCAAGAGCTTCATAGGCCAGAGCCAAACACGGAAACCGTTCAAGGTCAGGCTCATCAAAGGTCAAATTACGCAAACTGCAAAGATCTAGTGCAGGCAGATCAAGGGGTAGCCGATTGGGATGAGACAACGCATAAGCTATCGGGGTCTTCATGTCCGGGATACCCAACTGGGCAATAACCGCCCCATCGATATACTCAACCAGCGAATGAACAATACTCTGCGGATGGATATGAACCGCAATGCGGTCCGCCGGGACATCAAAAAGCCAGCGTGCCTCGATGACTTCCAGCCCCTTGTTCATCATGGGAGCTGAATCGATGGTAATCTTCGAGCCCATCGACCACACCGGATGAGCGAGGGCATCCCGCGCCGTCACATGTTCAAGGGCGTCAGCCCTGAGTGAGGCGAAGGGCCCCCCGGACGCTCTCAAGATAAGCCGCTGAACACGGTCAGCCTCGCCCACGAGACACTGCCAGATAGCGCTGTGCTCGCTGTCAATCGGAACCAGCGATGCGCCGGGAGTCCTCGCGGCCTCCATGACCAGTTCGCCGGCCATCACGAGCACTTCCTTGCTGGCAAGCGCGACCTTCTTGCCATGTCGCAGCGCCTTGAGCGTAGGAGACAGTCCGACACACCCTGAGGTAGCAATCACCACAGTGTCCACACGATCATCAGACGCAATATCATCAAGAGACGCGGACACAGTGCCGCAAGGCACAACCAGGTCGGCCGACAACGAGTGATAC
>DKEW01000055.1:0-17680 GCA_002452265.1 Pelobacter sp. UBA6812
TGATCGTCGCGCCGCCGCGCACCGGTAAGACCGTGCTTTTGCAGAACATCGCCAATTCCATAGCTGAGAATCATCCGGAAGTGTACCTCATCGTGCTGCTTATCGATGAGCGTCCCGAAGAGGTTACCGACATGCAGCGGTCCGTCAAGGGTGAGGTTATTTCTTCGACCTTTGATGAGCCGGCTACGCGTCACGTGCAGGTTGCCGAAATGGTCATCGAAAAGGCTCGCCGATTGGTGGAACACAAGCGTGATGTCGTGATTCTGCTAGACTCCATCACTCGCCTGGCGCGCGCCTATAATACCGTCGTACCGCCAAGCGGTAAGATCCTGTCCGGTGGCGTCGATTCCAACGCCTTGCATAAACCCAAGCGTTTCTTCGGTGCGGCCCGTAATATCGAAGAGGGTGGAAGTCTGACCATTATTGCTACCGCGTTGGTCGATACCGGCAGTAAGATGGACGAGGTTATTTTCGAGGAATTCAAAGGTACCGGTAATATGGAAGCGATTCTGGATCGGCGCCTGGTTGACAAGCGCACCTTTCCTGCTATCGATGTCAATAAGTCCGGCACGCGACGCGAAGACCTGCTTGTTGGTCAGACCCAGTTGCAGCGATTGTGGCTGTTGCGTAAAGTGCTTTCTTCCATGAATGTGGTCGACAGCATGGAGTTTCTGCTGGAAAAATTGGGCGCTACCAAGAGTAATGACGAGTTTTTCGATACCATGAATCGCTGATGCCTCATGCGGGCCTGACGGCAGAAAGCCTGAAATATTTTTTTTGTGCTGCCAGGGGGCCAGTGTAGAGGACTCCTGGGTTCAGTCGTATTGTAAGAGTGGTTTGCCTTGCAGGACGCTGGTCGCGGAATGCAGAAAAGGCTTGCGGTCTGCTGTCTTAAATGTTAAAAGGTACGCTTTGCCTTGCGGTGTTCCCGCTTTATGTTTCGGCCCTGTACCAAGCCAGGGCAAAGAGGAGAAGATGTCATGAAAGAAGGAATTCATCCTAAATACGAGGCGGTCGAGATCAAGTGCCATTGCGGCAATGTTTTGAAAACCAACTCGACCAAATGTGACGATATGCAGATCGATGTATGTTCCGCTTGCCACCCGTTCTTCACCGGCAAGCAGAAGCTTCTTGATACAGCCGGTCGTATCGATCGTTTCCGCAAGAAGTACGCTAAAAACGACAAGTAATTGCCGGAGACGGCCCTCCGGGGCCGTTTCTTTGTTTCTTTACAGGCAGAAACGACACAGTGCGTTTCTGCCCTGTTGCATTTGGACCTCCCGCTACCCGCTGCACGTTTTGAGCGCTGCGCGCGGTCAGCGGGTCGGAGCGGGACAAGGTTCGGGGACGCCATGCTTGTACAACTTTTGACCTATACTCCCGAACCCGAGCGGCTGGTGGCTGCCGCCGCCCGGTTATGCTATTCGGCTTCTTCCGTCGAGCAACTGTTGCAACAGGACAGTGAGCGCCGGGAGATGCTACTCGCCAAGATCTTGTCTGTCGGCCATCTGTCCACACTGGAACACGTCTCATTCACTTTCGGCATTGAAGGGATCAGTCGCGCCTGCTCCCACCAGTTGGTGCGTCACCGTTTGGCTTCCTATTCTCAACAGAGCCAGCGTTACGTTTCTCATAAAGAGCGCTTTGCCGCCGTGACGCCACCTTCCATCGCAGCGCAACCCGATCTTAATGCCCGCTTTGAGGCGGCTCTGGAGCAGATGCATCTGGTTTACGGCGAGCTTATGGAGGCTGGAATCCCGGCTGAAGACGCTCGTTTTGTACTGCCCAATGCGGCCGAAACCAAACTGGTCATGACCATGAATGCTCGTGAACTGCTGCACTTTTTCGCTTTGCGCTGCTGTCGTCGTGCGCAGTGGGAAATACGAGCCTTGGCAAAGGAGATGCTGCGCCAGGTGCGTATCGTCTCGCCGAGGCTGTTTGCCGTGGGAGGGCCGGGGTGTCTGCACGGAGTCTGTCCTGAAGGTGCCATGACCTGCGGCCAAGCCGATGAAGTTCGCAAAGAGTTTGCCGATCTGTGAGACCTGTCCGATAACCGTCTGGTGAGAGTGACCGAAATTCAATGATGTTCAACAAGCTTGAAGAGGTAGAAGACCGGTTCCGTGAGGTCGAAGGGTTGTTGTCCGACCCCGGCGTGATGACGCAACAGAAGCGTTTTCTGGATCTGTCACGTGAGCACAGCGAGTTGGCCTCGGTTGTCGAAGTGTATCGCGAATACAAGCGGGTCAGTGAAGATCTCGATGGCAACCGCGAATTGCTGCAGGATGGCGACCCGGAAATGCGGGAACTGGCGCGTATCGAACTGCCTGAGCTTGAGGCTCGTCGCGACGAACTGGCACAAAAGCTTAAATTTCTACTGCTGCCTAAAGATCCCAACGACGAAAAGAATGTCATCCTCGAAATCCGTGCCGGGACCGGCGGCGATGAGGCAGCCTTGTTTGCCGCTGACCTGTTTCGCATGTACAGTCGTTTTGCCGAGGGGCAGAAGTGGACCGTCGAGACCATGAGTGTCTCGGAGTCCGAAGCCGGTGGGCTCAAGGAAGTCATTGCCATGATCAGTGGCAAACGGGTCTATTCACAGCTTAAATACGAAAGTGGTACCCATCGGGTTCAGCGCGTACCGGCGACGGAGACCCAGGGACGTATCCATACCTCAGCCTGCACGGTTGCCGTGTTGCCGGAAGCCGAGGATGTCGATCTGGAAGTTGATCCGGGGGATTTGCGTATCGATGTTTATCGCGCTTCCGGAGCCGGTGGCCAGCATGTCAATAAAACCGAGTCGGCGGTGCGTATTACCCACTTGCCGACCGGCGTCGTGGTTTCTTGCCAGGATGAAAAATCCCAGCATAAAAACAAGGCAAAGGCCATGAAGGTGCTCAAATCCCGCATCCTGGACCAGATGGTCGCCGATCAGCAGGCGCAAATGGCTGCCGATCGAAAAAGTCAGGTCGGAAGCGGTGACCGCAGCCAGCGTATCCGCACCTATAATTTTCCCCAGGGGCGCTGTACCGATCATCGCATCGGTCTGACTCTCTATCGTCTGGAAAGCATCATGCAGGGTAATCTCTCCGAGCTTATCGAGCCCCTCACCATGCATTTTCAGAGCGAGTCGCTGGCGGCCCAGGAGGCTTGATTGGCACAAACCTGGACGGTGCTTAAAATCCTGCAGTGGACAGCTGACTATTTCGACGACAAGGGGATCGAAAGCCCTCGGCGCGATGCTGAACTGCTCCTCGGGGCCAGCCTTGGTTTGGATCGGGTCGGACTCTATCTGCATTTTGACCGCCCTCTGGAAGAGTCTGAGCTTAGCGCCTATCGCGCCTTGATTGTGAGGCGGGCCAAGCGCGAACCGTTGCAATATATTCTGGGCGAGACGGAATTCTGGTCTTTGCCCTTCTCCGTATCGCCGGCGGTGCTTATCCCGCGCCCCGATACGGAAGTTCTGGTGGAGGAAGCGCTGCGGTTGACTGGTGGTCAGCGCATTCTTGATGTAGGCACCGGCAGTGGCGCTATCGCTGTTGCCCTCGCACATGAGCTTGTTGATGCGCAGGTGACGGCGCTGGATATTTCCCCGGAAGCGTTGGCGGTAGCGGAAAGCAATGCCCGACGCAACGGTGTCGATGATAGAATCACGTTCCTCCAGGGGGACTTGGCTCATTTGCCCGAGGGTCCTTTCGACCTGATTGTGTCCAATCCGCCCTATATCCCGATCGCCGATGTTGAAGGACTGATGCCGGAGGTTCGTGATTTTGAGCCGCGCCAAGCTCTTGTCGGAGGTCTCGACGGACTGAACCCTTATCGGGCTCTGGCAACGCAGGCCGGCTTTTGTCTGACTCCTGGCGGCTGGTTGCTGGTTGAGGTAGGCATCGATCAGGTGTCGGATGTGCAACAATTGTTTGCCGACGCGGGGTTGAAGGATGTGTTCTGTCGCGATGATTATGGTGGCATGCCGCGGGTCGTCGGAGCGCGATCTAAGGTTGCTGACTGAACTGTGTATTGATGCAATCCGGCAGTATCTCCTGCTTCGTGTTGCGCGCAGGTCAGTTGGTGTAGCGGGATAACGAGTTCGTTGAAAAATCACCCTTTCCAATAAAACTAGGTGGTAGCAGTTTGGAAAAGATTGTCATTCACGGCGGCAAACGGCTTAAGGGCGAGGTTAAGATCAGTGGTGCCAAAAATTCGGCGTTGCCATTGCTGTTTGCTACCCTGCTGGCCCCCGGCCGGCATTATCTGGAAAACGTTCCGGCGCTGCGCGATATAACGACCGCTGAAAAGCTTCTGACCATTCTGGGCGCTGAAGTCACGCGCCAGGATGATACTTTTACGATCGACGGCAGCCGTATTCAGAGTGTCGAGGCTCCCTACGATCTGGTGCGGACCATGCGCGCCTCGGTGCTGGTGCTGGGCCCCCTGTTGGCGCGGCTCGGACATGCCCGGGTCAGTTTGCCCGGTGGTTGCGCTATCGGCGCCCGTCCCATAAACCTGCACCTCAAGGGGCTGGAAGCCATGGGAGCCAGCATCGATCTCGATCATGGGTATGTCGAGGCCAAGGCCAAGCGGCTGCACGGTGCCAACATCTACCTGGATGTTCCCACTGTCGGCGGAACCGAAAATCTGCTGATGGCGGCTTCGCTGGCACGGGGTACCACGGTACTTGAAAATGCTGCCTGCGAGCCGGAAATTGTCGACCTTGCGGCGGCCCTGACCTGCATGGGGGCCCGTATCGAAGGCGCAGGAAGTGACCGTATCATCATTGAAGGGGTCGACGAACTGCAGCCGCTGCGTTACTCGGTGATGCCGGATCGCATCGAAGCCGGCACGTTCATGGTCGCCGCTGCCATGACCCGTGGCGATATACGGCTGCTCGGTGCCCGTCAGGCCGACCTCGAGGCCTTGATCAGCAAATTGCAGGAGGCCGGCGTCCAGATCAGTGTCGAGGATCATGCTTTGCGTGTTCAGGGGCCACGGAAGATCGCTCCGGTCAACATCAAAACCCAGCCCCATCCCGGTTTCCCGACCGATATGCAGGCCCAGTTCATGGCTTTGATGAGCATTGCCGATGGTACCAGCGTGATTACCGAGAGCGTGTTCGAAAACCGTTTCATGCATGTGTGCGAATTGCAACGTCTTGGTGCCGATATCACCATTGAAGGCAAGTCGGCCACGGTGCGGGGTATCAAAGAGTTCCTGGGTGCTCCGGTCATGGCCACGGATCTGCGCGCCAGCGCCTGTCTGGTGCTGGCCGGTTTGGCAGCTGAGAATACCACAGAGATATCGCGTATTTACCATCTCGATAGGGGTTACGAGCGTATCGAGGAAAAATTCCGTATGCTTGGTGCGCGTATTGAACGGGTCGAGGCTTAGTTTGTCATTGATTTCTGGTTATTGGTTTGGCGATCCAAGGGGTGGCGCTGTTTGCAAATGACCAATGACAAATGACGATTACCCCAAGTACAAAAGGAACGTCCTTATGAGCGACTACATAACATTTGCCCTGCCCAAGGGCCGTATCATGCAGGACTCCATGGAGTTGTTTGCCAGAATTGGCATTACCTGCCCGGAGATGAGCGGCGACAGCCGCAAGCTGGTATTCGAAAACCCTGAAACCAAATTCCGTTTCATGGCGGTGCGGGCCACTGACGTGCCGACTTACGTCGAATACGGTTGTGCTGACCTTGGGGTGGTAGGCAAGGATACCTTGCTGGAGCAGGGCAAGGACCTTTATGAACCGCTTGATCTGAAATTCGGTTATTGCCGCATGGTCGTGGCCGAGCCCGGCGCATTGCTGCGTGATGAGGATCCGGCGAGCTGGTCCAATATCCGCGTGGCTACCAAATATCCTAATATTACCGAACGCTATTTTGCCGAGCGCGGCGTCCAGGTCGAACTGATAAAGCTTTACGGTTCTATTGAGTTGGCTCCCCTGGTCGGTTTGGCCGAGCGTATTGTCGATCTGGTATCGACCGGCGCCACCATGCGTGAAAACGGTCTGGTGGAAGTTGAAACCATCTCTGAAATTACCAGCCGTCTGATTGTCAATCGTGCCAGTCTCAAGACCAAGCATCAGCGCATTACCCGTATTATTCAGGACCTGGAACGGGTATTGGCCGAGGATGCTGCGAAAGACTGAGGAGTAAGACGATGATGCGATTGCTGTCCTTTGACGATCCCTGCTTCGAAGAGGCCCTTGGCGCTATCGTTATGCGTGGAGAAACACCTCCCGAAGGTGTTGAAGAAACGGTTGAAGCGATCCTTCAGGCGGTGCGCCTGCGGGGTGACCAGGCCTTGCTTGAATACACGGCTCAGTTCGATAATCTGAACCTGACAGCTGCGCAGCTGCAGGTTACGCCGACCGAGATCGAAGCGGCGCTGGCGGCTGTCGATGCGGAATCTATGGCGGCCCTGCAGTTGGCGGCCGATCGCATCGCCGCCTTCCATCGCCGGCAAAAGACACAGACCTGGCTGACCACCGACGAACAGGATGTCATGCTGGGTCAGATGGTGCAGCCTCTGGAACGGGTCGGCATCTATGTCCCAGGCGGCAAGGCCAGTTACCCCTCGTCGGTGTTGATGAATGCCATTCCCGCCAAAGTGGCCGGCGTGGAAGAAGTGGTCATGGTGGTGCCCATGCCGCGTGGGGAAGTGAATCCCCATGTGCTTGTGGCGGCTCATCTGGCCGGTGTGGATCGCATTTTCAAGATTGGCGGCGCCCAGGCTGTGGCGGCTCTGGCCTACGGTACCGATACCATCCCGCG
This sequence comes from Pelobacter sp. UBA6812, assembly GCA_002452265.1. GTDB lineage: Bacteria > Desulfobacterota > Desulfuromonadia > Desulfuromonadales > Syntrophotaleaceae > Syntrophotalea. The sequence continues at coordinate 6,774 of DKEW01000055.1, forward strand.
AGTGGATAAGATCACCGGTCCGGGCAACATTTATGTTGCCACCGCCAAGAAAATGGTATTTGGCCAGGTCGATATCGACATGATCGCCGGTCCGAGTGAGATCCTGGTGGTCAATGACGGCACTGGCAACCCGGACCACATCGCTGTCGACTTGTTGTCCCAGGCCGAGCACGATGAACTGGCCGCTTCCATCTTCGTGACTACCGATGTCGCATTCGGCCGCCGCGTACAGTCGGCAGTGGAAGAGCAACTGGTGACCCTGCAGCGGGCCGCCATTGCACGCCGCTCCATCGACGCGTTCGGTGCCATTCTGGTGGCCAGGGATCTTGACCAGGCCGTTGCGCTCAGCAACCGCATCGCTCCGGAGCACCTGGAACTGGCGGTAAACGATCCCTTCGCTTTGTTGCCGAAGATCCGCCATGCCGGTGCCATTTTTATGGGGCACCATTGTCCGGAGGCGGCCGGGGATTACCTGGCCGGGCCCAACCACACCCTGCCCACCGGAGGCACGGCACGTTTCTTCTCGCCGCTGGGGGTGGACGATTTCGTCAAGAAATCAAGCATCATTTCTTTTTCCCGGGCGGGCCTGGAACGGTTGGGTCCCTCGATCGTGCATCTGGCTGGATTGGAAGGCCTGGAAGCTCATGGCCGCTCCGTTTCCATTCGTCTGAAAGATAGCTGATCGTAGCGGCTGGGCACTTCAGTACGGCCGTTCATCTAGCAAACTGGTTTTGTCCTGGAAACGGTGAAAACAGCCTTTTGGGGCAAAAGCAATCAATGTCAACCATCTGCTGGTAAAGGGGTTTGCCATGTCCCGTAGCGCCATCATCGATCGACAGACCCAGGAGACCCAAATCAACCTCAACTTGATTCTTGACGGTCGTGGCGAAGGTAGGATTGTTACGCCAGTGCCCTTTATGAGTCACATGCTTACCCTGCTCAGCCGGCACGGATTTTTCGATCTGACGGTCAAGGCCGAAGGCGACATCGAGGTGGATGATCACCATACGGTGGAAGATCTTGGCATATGCCTGGGGCAGGCGTTTGCCAAGGCGCTTGGCGACAAGCAGGGCATTCGCCGTTACGGTTCAGCCACGGTTCCCATGGACGAGACCCTGGCGTCGGTGCATCTCGATTTTTCCGGTCGTTCCTGCCTGGTCTTCAATATGGAGTTGCCCAAGGCCAAAGTCGGGACTTTCGATGTGGAACTGGTTGAAGAGTTTTTTACCGCATTTTGCAATCATGCCGCAGCCAATGTGCATGTCAATCTGGTCTACGGCAGCAACCTGCACCACATGATAGAAGGCGTTTTTAAAGCCTTCGCTCGGGCATTGGATGAGGCAACCGGCCTTGATCCTCGCATCGAAGGGGTGCTGTCCACCAAAGGAAAGCTGTAACAGATGATTGTTATTGTTGATTATGGGATGGGCAATCTGCGTAGCGTGCAGAAGGGCTTTGAAAAAGTCGGATTCGAGGCGCGGGTGACGGATGATCCGGTGGTTGTTGCGCAGGCCGATAAACTGGTATTGCCCGGTGTCGGGGCCTTTCGCGACTGCATGGAGCAACTTGAGCAAGGCGGGTTCGTCGCGCCGATTCTGCGGCATGTCGAGGCCGGCCGGCCGTTTCTTGGCATTTGTCTCGGTCTGCAGTTGCTGTTCACCGAAAGCGAAGAGTTCGGCCACCACAAGGGATTGAATATCATCCCCGGCCGGGTGGTTCGTTTTCAGGGCGATATGCATTGCCAGGGCGAGGTGCTCAAGGTTCCGCACATGGGATGGAACCAGATCGATATCCGCAAGCCGGCACCGATTTTTCAGGGGTTGGAAGGCGGCGAGTCGGTGTATTTCGTGCATTCCTATTATGTTGTGCCCGAGGATGAATCGGTCGTGGCCGCAACGGCCGATTACGGTCGACCCTTCTGTGCCGCCGTATGGCGGGACAATGTCATGGCGACCCAGTTCCACCCCGAAAAAAGTCAGCGGGTGGGTCTGCGTATCCTTAAGAATTTCGGAGAGTTGAAATGATTGTTATCCCCGCCATCGATTTAAAGGAAGGCCGCTGTGTACGTCTTGAACAGGGGCTGATGGAAAAGGACACGGTCTATAACAATGACCCCGGTGCCCAGGCCCGCAGCTGGCAAGAACAGGGCGGCGAATTGTTGCATATTGTCGATCTCGACGGTGCGTTTGCCGGGGTGCCGCGCAATCGTGAGGCCATTCGCGCCATTGTCGATGCCGTCTCCATCCCCACGGAGTTGGGCGGAGGCATCCGCGACCTGCCAACCATCGAGGCCTACCTGGAACTTGGCATCGACCGGGTGATTCTCGGCACGGTGGCCAAGGAAAATCCGCAGCTGGTTCGCGAAGCCTGCCAGCGGTTTCCCGGTCATATTGTGGTCGGCATCGATGCCCGCGATGGGCTGGTGGCGGTACGCGGCTGGGCCGATATTACCGAAAAGCTTGCTACCGAACTGGCCAAGGAGATGGAAGGTTTCGGTGTCGAAGCGATTATCTATACCGACATTGCGCGCGACGGCATGATGGGCGGACCGAATCTCGAGGCTACCCGCGCGTTGGCCGAAGCGATCACGGTGCCGGTTATCGCGTCCGGCGGCGTTTCCTGTCTGGAAGATATCGCCAGCCTCATGACCATCGAACAGTACGGTGTGACAGGGGTGATTACCGGCAAGGCGTTGTATACCGGCAGCCTCGATCTGCGCACGGCGGTGGCTCTGACCAAGGGCAAGGCCGGATAGCACGCCGAGTCCACGCAGAATAACCCTCGGTCTGAATTGCTCTTTTCCGCGACCTTTGAGACCTCCTTGGTGAAAGTCCCGGTGTTGTTTTTTTATTAATGATCGAATTAATTAGCCTGCGGACCTTGTAATCGGGTCGCGGCGTTCTTATCTTGTGAAAGACGAGCCATGCTGACGAAACGCATTATCCCCTGTCTGGATGTCAAAGACGGCCGGGTGGTCAAAGGGGTTCAGTTCCTGGAGTTGCGCGATGCCGGTGATCCGGTCGAGGCTGCCGAGGCATACGATGCCCAGGGTGCCGATGAACTGACATTCCTGGATATTACCGCCTCCAGCGACAAACGCAATATCATCCTTGACGTCGTAGCACGCACCGCAGAGCGGGTATTCATGCCCCTCACAGTCGGTGGCGGCATCCGCAAGATCGATGATATCCGCAACCTGCTCAATGCGGGAGCCGACAAGGTGTCCATTAACACCGAGGCGGTGAACAATCCTGAATTCGTCAAGGAAGCAGCCGAACGTTTCGGTTCCCAGTGCATCGTGGTCGCGATCGATGCGCGGCGGGTGCCCGATTCCGATCCCCAACGCTGGGAAGTGTATATCCACGGCGGTCGTACTCCGACCGGTATCGACGCCATGGAGTGGGCGGTGCGTATGGAGGCTTATGGAGCTGGTGAAATTCTGCTGACCTCCATGGACAAGGACGGCACCAAGGATGGCTACGACATCCCCTTGACCCGTACCATTAGCGATCTGGTCGGGATTCCGGTAATCGCCTCCGGCGGTGTCGGCAACCTGGAGCACATTTATCAGGGTTTGACCGAAGGTGGTGCCAGTGCTGCTTTGGCCGCCAGTATCTTTCACTTCCGCGAGTACACTATTCAGGAGTGCAAGGAATATCTTCAGCAGCGTGGCGTACCGGCGCGTCTGTGACCGGACGAGGCAGGCAGGAGGCACGGACCATGGCCGAATTAAGCAATATCACATACGATGCAGCCGGACTGATCCCCGCAGTTGTACGCTGCGCGCATAGCGGCGAGGTCTTGATGCTCTCGCAATTGAATGCCGAAGCCGTGCAGCAGACACTGGCAAGCGGACGTTTGTATCGTTATTCCCGTTCCAAAGGTACCCTGGTGGCGCCGGATGTCGAAACTCCCCAGCATGTCCGGGAAATGCGCCTGAGCTGTTCCGGAGATTGCCTGCTGGTTTCGGTGGAGCAGGGCGGCGCAACGCGCAACTGCTTCCAGACCGTGCTGTTCCAGCAGGAAGGGGGCGCTCCTGCTGTTGAGGCCGACATTCTGGAACAGGTTTATCAGGTGGTGCTGCAGCGGCGCGACAACCCCTCGCAAAAGTCCTACGTGGCTTCTTTGTTTGCCAAAGGGCTGGATAAAATCCTCGGCAAGATTGGCGAGGAAGCTACCGAGACCGCCGTCGCCGGCAAAGGCGGCAATACGGATGACGTAGTTTACGAAACCGCCGACCTGTTTTTCCATGTGCTGGTGCTGCTCGGTTATTACGATATCCCGCCGGAGCGCATTTACCAGGAATTACGCCGCCGGTTCGGTTTGTCCGGCATCGAAGAAAAAGCCAGCCGCAAGGCGTAATGGTCAGAGTCAGGATGTTTGGAGCCTGTGGCACCCTGCAACCTTTGTTTTGTGGTTTTGTTAAACAACCGAAATTCCCCGAGGTGGATTACCATGAGTCTTAAACAGCAGCTGACCGATGCCATGAAAGCCGCCATGAAAGCCAAGGATAATCTGCGCCTGACCACCGTGCGCAGTGTGCTCGCCGCCATCAAGAATCGTGAGATCGATCAGCGTAGTGACCTTGGCGACGACGATATCATCGGTGTCCTGTCGTCTCTGGTCAAGCAGCGTAAAGAGGCTGTGCAGCTTTATCGTGACGGAGACCGCGTTGAACTGGCCGAAAAGGAAGAGGCCGAATTGGCTATCCTGCAGGAGTTTTTGCCGTCTCCTTTGACGCAGGAAGAAATAGCCGCTTTTATCGAACAGGCCGTTACGGAAACCGGTGCTTCCGAGCCAAAAGATATGGGTAAGGTCATGAAAATAGTGTCTGCCCAGGTTCGCGGCCGGGCCGATGGCAAGGTGGTCAGTGACATGGTCAAAACTCGTCTGAGCAGCTGACCTTAACGAGGGACCCTATGAATGTTGTGGATATCGCTATCCTGGTAGTGCTGGCTTTGTTTCTGATCAAAGGACTGGTGCGCGGACTGCTCAAGGAACTCTGTTCCCTGTTCGGGCTGTTCGGTGGGTTGGCGATAGCTCTGCGATTTCATCCTTACCTGGCGGAGGGGATGCTCAAAACCTTCTCTTTGCCGCCGCAGCTTTGCGTGGTGATTGCCTTTGCGGCCCTGTTTCTGCTGACAGTTTTGACCTTTGCCTTGCTTGGATTCGTTCTGTCGCGCTTCGTTAAACTGTTGTTCCTTGGCGGATTTAACCGGGTCGCGGGAGGGTTGTTCGGACTCATGCAGGGTGGCGTGTTGTTGGTCCTGGTGTTGTTCGGTTTGAGTCGCAGCCCCTTACCTGATCCGGCACAGGACTTTTTGCGCCAATCGCGCCTGGCACCACCTCTGGTGGATATGGGGGAAACCCTGTTCCAGCATGGTAAGGAGCTCGGTACGGCCAGTCATAGAAATTGAGTGAATTTGCAGGATTACGGAGTACATGAGCGAAGAGACCCTCAGGGTTCTTGAATACGATAAAATTGTCAGGCTGCTGGCCGGAAATACCGTCACTGAGCCGGGCCACGAACAGGCGCTGGCTTTGCAGCCGTTACGCGATCCGCATGAGGTGGCCGAGTCTTTGGCTGAAGTGGCCGAAATGGCTGCCTTGTTCGTAAGCCAGGGGCGTCCCCCTCTGGGGGGGGGGCGCGATCTGCGCCCCGCTTTACGGCGCTTGCATGCAGATGGCAGCTGGTTGCCGGCCGAGGATCTCTTGGCCGTACTTTCCAGTCTGGAGGCCGCCACCGCCTGTCGCAGCTATTTTGCCGGGCAGCAGAGTGCTCCGTTGCTGGGCGAGCAGGCAGCCGGTCTTGCCGGCTGCAACGGTCTGCAGCGCGAAATCCGCGCCAGCATCGGCAGTCATGGCGAGGTGCTGGATAGCGCTTCGTTTGAGCTGGGCGACCTGCGCCAGTCGGCGCGTCACCTGCGCGGGCGCATTCGCAGAAAACTGGAGGATATGCTGCATGCCGAGGCGCTCAGCGGCGTCTTCCAGGATACCATCGTTACCGAGCGCAATGGCCGCTACGTGGTACCGGTGCGGGCCGATCACCGCGGCCGCATCAAGGGGCTGATCCACGACGAATCATCCAGCGGACAGACTCTGTTCATGGAGCCGAACTCGGTGCTGGAGTCGAATAACGAACTTCAGGCACTGCGGCGAGCCGAGCAACGCGAAGAGGAACGCATCCTGCGGAGGTTGTCGGGTCTGGTTCGCGACCAACGCGCGGTTCTTCAGCATAATCAGATCCTGCTGGCAAGGATCGATGTGCGGGCCGCGGCTGCCCGTTTTGGCCAGGCATGCGGTGCGGTAGCTCCGCATCTGGTGGACACGCCGCTGATCGATCTGCGGGCGGCGCGTCATCCGCTGTTGATGTTTGAAGCCGACGGCAGCGTCGACAGGGACAGGGCCGTGGCCGTCGATTTGAAACTGGGGCAGGACCGACAGATCCTGGTGATCAGCGGACCCAATACCGGTGGCAAGAGCGTTGCGCTCAAGACCATCGGTCTGTTGGTGCTCATGGTTCGTTCGGGATTGCCGATCCCCTGTCACCCCGACAGCAGGATTTTTCTGTTTCCGTCGGTGCAGGCCGATATCGGTGACGAACAGAGTATTGAACACCACCTTTCGACTTTTTCCGGCCATCTGACCCGGTTGCGGCGGATTCTGGAAGAGGCAGGTCCGGAAACGCTGGTGCTGCTTGACGAACTCGGCACCGGCACCGATCCGGCTGAAGGGGGCGCTCTGGCCATGGCCATGCTCGATCATTTGCGGACCGCCGGAGTGCGTACCGTTGCCACCACCCATCTGAATCTGATCAAAGGCTATGCCGCGACTCAGACCGGGGTGGAAAATGCCGCGGTTGAATTCGATCCCGAGACTCTGCAGCCGACTTACCGGTTGCATTACGGGATTCCCGGTGCCAGCCAGGCATTTGCCATCGCCCGGCGTCTCGGCTTGCCGGACGAGGTTATGGCGCGGGCCGAAAGTTATTTGGGCGACGGCGAAAAAGCCGGCCTGGAATTGATGGAAAAAATCAATGCCCAGCAGCACGACCTGGAACTGGAATTGTCCGAAGCGCGCAAGCTGCGCGAGCGGGCCAGCCAGGAACGGGCGCGGCGTAAAAAACTGCTGGAAGAGTTTGAAGCGCAAAAGCAGACTTTGCTGGATAAGGCCCGTCGGCGCGGCGATCAGTTGGTGCGTGAAGCCGAACGCAAGATCAAGACGTTGCTCAAGGAGGCGCGGGAAACCGGCCAACAGGTGCCTGAGCAAGCCAGGCTGGCCGCCGAGGTACGGGAAATTCGCGAAGAATTGCGTCAGGGACAGGAGCCGCTAAGGCCTCAAGGGCCGGCGCCCAAATCGGTAAAGGTCGGGGAGCTGCTGCGTATTCCAACCTTGCGCACCGAGGGTGAGGTCGTGCGGGTGCAGGGCAATGATGTCGAAATGACGGTGCAGGGCAAGAAATTGCGTCTGCCCCTGGCTTCGCTTGAGGCCTTTCGTCCGCGACGTTTCGCTGTCCGGACCACAGGGGGCGCAGTACGCGGAAAAGTTCAGCGTGACAGTTTTACCCCACGCCTGATGCTGGTCGGCAAACGCGTGGATGAGGCACTGCCGCTGCTGGAGCGTTTTGTGGACGACGCCCTGTTGCAAAATGTACTAGAACTCGAAATCGTGCATGGTTCGGGTGAGGGTGTTTTGCGCAAGATTGTAAGGGAGTATCTGGCCGATCACCGTGAGGTGGCCGGGTTTCATGCCGCCGCAATCGGACAGGGTGGGGATAATGTCACCCTGGTTCAGTTGAGAAGGTCATGACAGGCAGGATCGGGGAAGACAAGGTCGAGCAGATTCGCGCCCGGGCCGATATTGTCGAGGTGATTTCGAGTTACGTGAATCTCAAGCGTACCGGCCGCAATCATGTCGGTCTGTGCCCGTTTCATGCCGAGAAAACGCCGTCCTTTAATGTCAATGCCGACCGGCAGATTTATCACTGCTTCGGTTGCGAGGTTGGCGGTGATGTGTTCGCCTTTCTGATGAATATGGAAGGACTGTCGTTCCCCGAAGCGGTGCGACGCCTTGGCGAGCGATATGGCATCGAGGTCGAGGAAGAAACCGTAACCCCCGAGGAGGAACAGCGCCGTGAAGAACGCGAGCGCCTGTTGCGGGTAACGGAGGTAGCCTGCGATTTCTATCATCGGCTGCTGGTGGAGGATCCTGCCGGCAAGCCGGCGCGTTCTTATTTGAGGCAGCGTGGATTTGACGGTGAACTGGCCCGCCAATTTCAGCTGGGATGGGCGCCCGCCGCCTGGGAGGCATTGGCTACACACCTGCAGGAAAAAGGCTTCGATCCGAAGTGGGCGCGGGACCGACTGGGCCTGACCCGCGCCGGCAATGAAGGCCGCGGGGATTATGATTTGTTCCGTCGCCGCCTGTTGTTTCCGATCCATGATGAACGCGGCCGTCCGGTGGCTTTCGGTGGTCGAATTCTGGAAGGTGACGGACCCAAATACATCAACTCGCCCGAATCCCCCATCTACCATAAGGGGCGGGTCCTGTACGGTCTTTATCAGGCCAAAGATGCCATGCGTCACAAGGGCGAAGCCATTGTGGTGGAAGGCTATTTCGATCAGTTGGCGCTGTACCGGGCCGGATTTCACAACACCGTGGCGACTTGCGGTACGGCACTGACAACGGATCATGTCCGTTTGCTCAAGCGGTTTTCCGATCGGGTGTTACTGTTGTTCGATCAGGATGCAGCAGGGCAGAAGGCGACCTTTCGCGCCATGGAAGTGCTGTTGCCCGAAGGGTTGCAGGTGTCGGTGGTGACCCTGGAACCGGGTGAGGATCCCGATTCTTTTTTGCGCAATCACGATGCCCAGGAGATGCAGCAACGCCTGGAGGCAGCCCGATCGGTGGTCGAGGTGTTTATCGATCAGACCCTGGCGCAGCATGGTGAGGATATTGAAGGCAGGGCCCGGGCGGTGGAAAAGATCCTGGTCAAGCTGCAACTGTTGCCCGGAGATATTCAGCGGGATCTGTACCTGAAAGATCTTGCAGTGCGTACCGGACTGGATGAACAACTGTTACGCCGCAAGGCGCTGCCGCAGGCGGTTGCACAGACCGTAAGCCCACCGGTGGTCTCTGCCGCCGAACGTCCCCGTCCTGCGCGCCCGACTGCCCCGGCAGCCTCAGCGCCGCCGGGGTTGGCAATGAAGGCGCAGCGGATATTGTTACGACTGATTATCAGTTACGAATCGACGCGCAACGAAGCTCGTCGAGTCGGTTTGGACGAACTTTTTGAGGAAGGGGATTTACGGGTTCTGGCCGAGCGCGCTTTGTCCCAGCCCGCTGGAAAGGCCGGAACCGAAGAAAAAATGCGAATAGATGATCTGAGTGAGTCCCAGAAGGGGCTCTTATCGGGTATTCTGATAGAAGACGAAGCATTGTTTGCAGAGAATTCCGATGAGCTGTTCCAGAAGTGCCATGAGACGGTGAAAAAGGAGCGCATGAAGCAGCAGTTGCAACAACTGCAGGAGCTGATGCGACAGGCCGAGAGAGGCCATGATTTCACCCAAATGGAAATCTGGACGCGTGAGTTTCATGAACTCACACGTAAGCTTAAGGGATAATATCAGTAGGTCGGTATTAATAAACCGATGACTCCCGGATGTTCCCGGGGGTCCAGAGGAGAGAATCGAGCATGGCCAAGAAACATGGCATGGAAGAAGTTCAGCAACTTATCGATATGGGCAAGGAAAAAGGTTACCTTACCTATGATGAGGTGAACGACTACCTTCCGGAAAGCGTTGTCTCTTCCGACCAATTGGACGATGTCATGAGCCTGTTTGGCGAAATGGATATCGAAGTGGTCGATTCGGAGCAGAAAGTATCTCTGCCGAAGTCTCAGGGAGATGGCGACGAGGAAGGCGGCGATTCCGGGGAAGACGAAGAAACGGAATACGAAGCCGGAACCCTGGGCCGGACCAGCGACCCCGTACGCATGTATCTGCGTGAAATGGGGCAGGTCTCCTTGCTGACCCGCGAGGGGGAAGTGGAGATCGCCAAGCGCATCGAAGAAGGTGAGGCGCTTGTTGCCCGGGTTATCATGAAGACGCCCATCGCTTTCCGCGAAGTGATTCGCTTGGGAGAAAAACTCGTCAAGGAACAAATCGGCGTCGCGGAGATCACCAAGGAATATGAAGAGGAAGAAGGAACCGATGCCGAAGAAGTGCAGCGGGGTCGTATTCTCGGGCTGGTCGAAAAAATTCATGCAGAGAACGACAAGCTCATGGAGCTGTCTCAGCAACTTGCGGACTGCAGTGACCGGCAACAGCGTAATGCTCTTCGTGAACAGGTTGCTGAAAAGAAACTCCTGATCGGAGAGCTGATGCGCGAAATCCGTCTGAAGGATTTTCAGGTGGATAAGATCGTCGACCGCCTCAAGGAGATGGCGCAGCAGGTCAAAAAGGGGCTTTCCGAAGTGCAGGCTTGCGAGCAGGAGTTGAAGCAACCGCATAAGGAAATCAAGCGGCTGCTGCGGCGTATGCGCAAGAGTGACGAGGAGGCCCATCGCATTTCCCAGGAATTGGATGTGCCGATCGATACCTTGCTGGCCGTTGAAAAACGCCTCAAGAGCGCCCAGCGCAAATTCAACCGCGTTGAGGAAGAGTCGGGGTTCGCCCCGGAGGAACTGCTTGAGTCCCTCAAGGAAGTCATGAAGGGCGAGTGGCGTGCCAAGGCCGCCAAAAGTGAACTGGTCGAAGCCAACCTGCGACTGGTCGTGTCCATTGCTAAAAAATACACCAATCGCGGCCTGCAGTTCCTGGATCTGATCCAGGAGGGCAACATCGGATTGATGAAAGCGGTCGACAAGTTCGAGTACCAGCGTGGCTACAAATTTTCCACCTACGCCA
>DKEW01000055.1:17710-114096 GCA_002452265.1 Pelobacter sp. UBA6812
ATGATCGAAACCATCAACAAGCTGATTCGTACCAGCCGTCAATTGGTGCAGGAGATGGGGCGCGAACCGATACCGGAAGAGATCGCCGAACGCATGGAACTGCCGCTGGAAAAAGTGCGACGGGTTCTCAAAATCGCCAAGGAACCGATCAGTCTGGAGACTCCCATCGGCGAAGAGGAAGATTCTTCGCTTGGGGATTTCATCGAAGACAAGGGCGTTGTGTCGCCTCTCGAGGCGGTCATTAAGGGCAATTTGTCCGACCAGACCTCGCGGGTGCTGGCATCTTTGACTCCCCGCGAGGAAAAGGTGTTGCGCATGCGTTTCGGTATCGGTGAAAAGTCGGATCATACCCTGGAAGAGGTCGGACAGGACTTTGCCGTTACCCGTGAGCGTATTCGACAGATAGAAGCCAAGGCGTTGCGCAAGCTGCGGCATCCAAGTCGTGCAAAACGTTTGAAGAGCTTTGTTGAAACCACTTGACAGACAATCATTGAATACCTAAACTGATGGACTATTCCGGGCCTATAGCTCAGTTGGTAGAGNNCCAGGTTCGAATCCTGGTGGGCCCACCACTCGGATGGTTGATGAGGCCAGAACTCATACACGCATATAGCAACACCCCTGTTACTGAAGAGTGCAACAATAGAGTTGCACTCTTCTTTTTTCAAAGCGATTGTCAATGAAGGAACGTACCGTTCGCCTACAGGATCTGCTTGGTTTACTGCATCGTCTCTATCCGCCGGTTTTGGCGGAAAATTGGGACAATGTCGGACTGCAGGTGGGTGATCCGGTTGCTTCCGTTAGTCGCATTCTGGTTTGCCTCGATGCGTCGGAACATGCCTTGGACGAGGCCTTGCGTATCGGAGCCCAAGCCATTTTCTGCCACCATCCGCTTGTATTTCAACCCCTCAAACGCCTGAGTACTGTGGATGAAACCGGTCGCCTGCTGTTTAGGGCAGTGCGCGAGGGCGTGGCCATCGTCAGTTCCCATACCAATCTCGACAGCGCCGCAAACGGTATCAATGATTGGCTGGCATCAGCTCTGGGTGTGGAAAAAACACTGCCATTGCAGGCCGGTGGCGGTGACTTGCTCAAACTGGTGGTATTTGTTCCCAGCGGTTACGAGGAGAAGGTGGCGGCAGCACTGTTTGAGGCCGGTGCCGGTGCCATCGGGCACTACGATAGCTGCTCATTCCGCACCGACGGGGTCGGAACCTTCCGTCCTGATGAAGCTTCCAACCCGTTTATCGGCGAGGCAGGTACACTGGAACGTGTCCGCGAAATTCGATTGGAGACTCTTCTGACTCGTGAGGTTCAGGGTCGGGTCATTCAGCGCATGCTCAAGGCGCACCCCTATGAAGAGGTCGCTTACGACTTGGTTCCTCTGGCCAATCGGCGCAGCGATGTCGGTATGGGCAGGATCGGGTGTCTGGCACAACCCACCACCCTTGGGGCGTTTGCGGCCACAGTTAAACAGGCTCTCGGGGTCGCGCATGTGCGCGTCGTCGGTGATTTTGAGCAAAAGGTGCATAAGATTGCAGTATGTGGTGGAAGCGGCGCATCTTTGCTGGGAGAGGCCGACCGCCAGGGGGCCGATGTGCTGGTGACCGGCGATGTGAAATACCATGAGGCATTCAGTGCCCGTTCCCGTAAATTAGGTTTGATCGATGCCGGTCATTTCGGCACCGAGCACATTATGGTAAAACATTTGGCCGAAGTACTGCGTCATGAGACGGTATCACGGCGAATGGACGTTCAAATCGAAGAACTACAAGGGGAGAAAGATCCGTTTCTGACGGTCTGAACCCCTTTTTTTATTTAAGACAGCAGTAAAAAAAGTAATTCCGGAGAATCGATGGGAGGCAACAACGTGCACGAACACATGGAACTTCTTAAGGCTTTGCAGGATCTTGACCATGAATTAAACGGTATTCGCCAGGAACGCCGCAGCCTCGAACAGGAGCAGGTGGAACTGACCGGAGCCATGGTGCGTATCCAGACCATGATTGATGGGCTGGATGAAGAGATCGGTACGTTGCAAAGTCAGAACGATGAGCTTGAGCAGGGGTTTGCGCAGGAAGAGGCGAATATCTCGCGATCCGAAGGGCGGTTGCCGGAGATCAAGACTCAGAAAGAATATCTGGCGGTACTCAAAGAGGTCGATACGGCCAAGAAGGTGGCCAAAGACCTGCAGACCGCCCTCGAAGAAAAACAGGCGCAGATAGATGCTTTGATTGTTGAAAAAGATGAAAAGCTGAAGCAACTTGACGAGTTAAAAGAGCGCTCAGCAGCGCGTGAAGCCGAAATTTCCGCGGCACTCAAAGAGTTTGACAAAACTCTGGAAAAAAAGGCCAGCCAGCGCAGCAAGCACTTCGACCCACTGCCCAAGCAGATGCAGAAACGTTATGCCCTTCTTATGGAACGCCGGGGCGGCATCGCCGTTGTGGAAGCGCGCGAAGGCAATTGCACCGGCTGCAATATGCATCTGCCTCCTCAGCTGTTCAACAGCTTGTTTCTCGATCCGCAAATTCAGAGTTGCCCCCATTGCAACCGTTTGTTATTCGTACTCAAAGCAGAAGACTGATTCAAAAACAGGATGGTCGGAGAGCGCCAGATGATCGCCGGCTCGCTTCGCTTCGGCGATTGCGGGCGGGAGGAAAGTCCGGGCTCCGCAGGGCAGGATGGTTCCTAACGGGAACCGGGGGCGACCCTAGGGAAAGTGCCACAGAAAGTAAACCGCCCGTCGAAGCCTTGGCGAAGGCGGGTAAGGGTGAAACGGTGAGGTAAGAGCTCACCAGTTCCGGCGGAGACGTCGGAAGCTCGGTAAACCCCATCCGGAGCAAGGCCAAATAGGGAAGTGTTTGAGGGCGGCCCGTCCGAGACTTCCGGGTTGGCTGCTTGAGGCCGTCGGCAACGGCGGTCCTAGAGGAATGATCATCGCCCCGCATACGGGTAACCGGTGCGGGGAACAGGACCCGGCTTACGGTTCTCTCCGGCCATCCTTTTTTATCAGCGGCACGGGCCATCTGGGCCGTGCCGTTTATCGTTGGTGGCGTAGCAAAAAATCCATTCGGCGATATTGCAGCGTTTTTTCAGGACGTCGACAGAGCTTGTGGATGTCTTCGCCCGTAAAACCCCACGACGTCTTGTCGGCTGGATTTTTTCTTTGCCATCGGCTGTTTTCTTACAAGGACATATTAAAAGCGTGATGACTCGGCAACGACAACAGCTTTGGCAATGCGCGGTGACCGCCGTTACCGCCGAACTCAGGCAGCTTGAGCCGCAGCGGCGTGCTTGGGTCGCGGATGCCGTTTTGCGTATCGGGCAGCTGCAGCAACAGATGCACGAGCTGTTTCTGGCCGCCGACGGGCCAGCCTTGTGCGGTCGATGCCGCGGAGCCTGTTGCGCATGTGGCACCCATCATTTCACCCTTGCCAATCTGCTCGCCTATTTGATCGAGGGGATAGACCCGCCCGCGCCTGATTTCAAAAAAACCTGTCCTTTTCTCGGTGCTTCAGGGTGCCTTCTTCCCGTATCGCGGCGGCCCTTCAATTGTGTTATCTTCCTGTGTGAGGAGGTTTGGGCCAATCTCACGGAGTCGCAGCAACACATGGCGCGGAATCTTGAGGATGAACTGCGTCGGCACTACCTCGCTTTTGATGATCATTTCGCAGGTGCAAGCTTGCGTGGCCTGTTGATCCGTGCCGAGAGGTTGGGGGGGCGGTCACTCCTGGCTCAGCCTGCCGCTACGGTACGATCTGTTTAGTGATGCTTTTTTTTGGATGACGGAGGACGGCAACCCATGGATATCCACTTTACGCAACCGAACGGCCGGGTCGATGACCTGGTCGAGGAACTGGTTAAGATTTCCGGGGTGAATCATCCTGGCATCATTCGCGAAATGATTCTCAGCGCCCTGGCCGCCGGTCAGGAGATCGACTACCTTGCCGATTTGAAGCTGATGCGTACCACCCTTAAGGAAATGAGTTTCACTAACCGCCTTTTCGGGGGGTACCGGCAGCGCAAGAAAGTTACCATTTTCGGTTCTGCCCGTACCTCACCCGATGCTCCGATCTATCAGAAGTGTGTCCAATTTGCCCGTTTGCTGGCCGACCATGGTTACATGGTGATCACCGGTGGCGGTGGCGGCATCATGCAGGCCGGCAATGAGGGTGCCGGTGCGGAAAATTCGTTTGCGGTCAATATTCGGTTGCCGCATGAACAGGAAACCAACCCGGTGATGAGCCAGAGTCCCAACGTCATCACCTATAAATATTTTTTCAATCGCAAGGTTGCATTTCTCAAGGAAGCCTCGGCCGTAGCGCTGTTCCCAGGAGGTTTCGGCACCCTCGACGAGGCAATGGAAACCCTGACGCTGATACAGACCGGCAAAAATCCGCCGATTCCGCTGGTGCTCATTGACGATGACGAAGGGGACTACTGGGAGCGGGTTCTGAGCTTCATGAAAGATCCGTTGCTTAAGCGGGGCCTGATATCCGGCGAGGACTTCAGCCTCTTTTCCATTACCCGCGATCCGGCGGAGGCCGTCGCTATAATCGATGCCTTTTATCGCATCTATCACTCCATGCGATTCGTCGGAAAAACGTTGGTCATCCGTTTGAATAAACCGATTTCCCGAGACCAGATCGAGGTCCTTGAATCCGAGTTCCCGGAAATCAAGGAACCGAATAGCCGCCTCCAGTTGACCGGGCCGCTGCCCAACGAAAAAGACCAACCTGATCTTCTGCCGCTGCCGCGTCTGACGTTTGAATTCAACCGCCGCAGTTACGGGATGCTGCTGGCATTCATTCGCCGGCTGAATACTTTTTGAGATACGGTGCACTAATTTCAGGTCGCAAAGCCAGGAAAGGATATGCTCATGATCAAGAACTCCCATTGCTCGTTTTGTGGCCACCCCTTTGCCGAGCAGCAACCCTGGCCCCGTACCTGCGCCAATTGCGGGCAGATCAGTTTCGTCAACCCTCTGCCGGTTGTGGTGATGTTGTTGCCGGTTGAAGGCGGTCTGTTGCAGATTCGCCGTGGCATCGAACCGGGACTTGGCAAGTGGGCTTTCCCCGGGGGGTATGTCAATCTCGGTGAAACGTGGCAGCAAGCTGGCGCCCGCGAAGTGCTGGAAGAAACCCACGTGGTTATCGAGCCTGATGAAATTCGCGAGTTTCGCGTGCGCAGTGCTCCCGACGGCACCCTGCTGATATTCGGTCTTGCCGCGCCGCGCACGGCAGCGCAGCTTCCGGATTTCTTGCCGACGGACGAAACCACCGAGCGTGCGGTTCGCTGTGAGCTTACCGGTATGGCGTTTGACTTGCACGCTGAGGCCGGACGGGCATTTTATGACGACAACGGGGGGCAAGGTTGTTGCCGCTGTTGATAACGACAATTCATTTTTACAATTGAGGTACCCATGGACGACGACAAGCGCGATTTCGAAGATATCAATGAAGAGGAGAACTTTGCCGATCTCCTGGAACAGAGCCTTGCCGGCATAAAGCCCCTGACTCCCGGCCAGCAGATCGAAGCGACGGTGCTGCAGGTTGGCGAACAGTGGATTTTCCTCGATGTCGGGCAGAAAGGCGAGGGGGTGCTCGATGCGCGCGAGTTTCATGACGATGAAGGCCATCCCACCGTCGCCTCTGGCGATCGCGTCAAGGTGTTTTTCCTCTCCCGCGCCGGTGGCGAATTGCAGTTCACCACCCGTGTCGGTGGCGGTTCAGCGGGGCATGCCCAACTGGAAGAGGCCTGGCGCAGCGGCATCCCGGTGGAAGGTCGCCTTGAAAAGGAAGTCAAAGGTGGCTACGAAATCCGCCTGCCGGGCAACGTGCGGGCTTTTTGCCCGTTTTCGCAACTCGGTTTGCGGCGCGAGGAAAATGCCGCGGATCTAATCGGCCAGAGCCTTTCCTTCCAGATTTCCCAGTACAGTGAGCAGGGGCGCAACATTGTGGTGTCGCACCGCGCCGTGCTGGAGGAAGAGCGCCGTGCGCAGCGTGACGCCCTGAAACAGACCCTCAAGGAAGGCATGGTGGTCAAAGGTACGGTTTCAGCTATTCGCGAATTTGGCGCATTTGTCGATATCGGCGGACTCGAAGGTTTGCTGCCCATTTCCGAGATCAGTTACGGCCGTGTCGAGAATATCGAGGAAGTCCTGCATGTCGGACAGGAACTGCAGGTAGCGGTGAAAAGCTGCGACTGGGAGGCCAATCGGTTCTCTTTCAGCCTGCGCGATACGCTGGCCGATCCCTGGAGCAAGGTCGCTACCCTTTATGTCGAAGGCTCCACCCATACCGGCACCGTCGCGCGTCTGGCTAATTTCGGCGCATTCGTGACGCTGGAGGAGGGTATCGACGGACTGATCCATATCTCCAAGCTCGGCGCCGGACGCCGTATCAGCCATCCCCGGGAGGTTCTCGAGGTCGGTCAACAGCTGCTGGTAACCGTTGAACAGATCGATCGCGAGGCGCGGCGTATCTCTTTGGCGCCGGCCGGTGCCGGAGCAGAAAGCGCAGCTCCGAAAAGTTACGTTGAAAAACCCGCCGGCGGTTCCATGGGGACGTTGGGGGATATGCTCAAGGGCAAGTTTGAGAAAAAAGGGAAAAAACGCTTAGGCCAGTGCTGAGTGCTGATAGCTGATAGCTGATAGCTGATAGCTAAAAAAACGGCCCCCGGAATATCCATTCCGGGGGCCGGTTTTTTTTAGATAATTTCAACCAACTCAATATCGAAGGTCAGGTCTTCTCCCGCCAGCGGGTGATTGGCGTCAAAAGTAATGGTGGTGTCGGTGGTATCGACCACGGTGACCACAACGCTCTGGTCGTCTTCGTCGGTCATTTCCACTTCCATGCCGACTTCAGGCTGCATGTCGTCGGGCAGTTCGCTGCGCTCGATGGTGAAAACACATTCTTCGTCGTAGTCGCCAAAGGCGTCATCGGAGGCGATGTTTACGGTCTTTTTATCCCCGGGGGCCATGCCGATGAGGGCTTCTTCCACCTGCAGGAAGAACTCCTCGTCGCCGATCACCATTTCGAAAGGGGTTTCTTCGCAGTTGCAATCGTCGCAGCCGCACTGCTGCTCGCCGGCGGTGGAGTCGAAGATGGTGCCGTCTTCGAGTTTGCCGGTAAATTTAATTTTAACGCGGTCGCCGTGTTTTGCCTGTGCCATGAGATGAATCCTTCCCTGTTGAGGGGTATTGATTTAGCAGCCCGTCTTTGCAGGCTGGTGACCGTTGGGTCATGTTCTGCCGGTCGGCAACAAAAGCCGCCGCAGGAGTGGGGTTGATACAACTATTGTAAGTCTTTCGTCAAGTCGAAAGCGCAGGATGATCTTCAACGTATACAAATCGTGGCAAGCGCATTCCGTCCCGCTCGATGACTTCGCAGAAGTTCTCCAGCGGTCGGATCCACACGCCTCTCTCGCCATAGAGTGCCCGGTAGACCACGAACCATTCTTCGGTTTCGCTGTGACGCGCGGTTTCCAGAACTTCGTAAAGATTCCCCTTGAAGTGGCGATATATACCTTTTTTGAGAGTCATGGCCTGTTCCGTCTGTCTTGGTGGGTGAATCGAGAGTTGTGAGGAGCATTCTACCAAAATCCGTGTAAGCTTCCGACTAGTTTCTTGTTCGGAGTGCAGAAAGATTTCCGGGCACAATCCCGATCCCCCGTTTTGAAGGAGGTTCTTGCTTGTTAAGCATGCAGGGAAAGGTGAAGTAATGTCGTTTTTTTGACGGTCTTCATGCCCGTATACGAGTAAGATGAATTAATCGTAACAATAATTTCTGGCATCTGAGGTGTTGTTTGGTTATAGTAACCCGCTTAAAGTCGACAGGGTTTGCGGTTTGAAATGACCTGCCTGGTGAACGAAAAGAGACAGGGGCTGCTTGTCCCTTTCCAGCCTTTTTATGAGGATGACATGACAAAAACTTCGGACGCAGCACGCCCGGTAGCTTTGGTAACCGGTGCTGGCAAAGGGATTGGCGCCGCTATTGCCGTGGCCCTTGCAAAGGCTGGTTACGATTTGTGGCTCAATTATCGGAGTGATCATGCGTCCGCCGAACAGACGGCGCAAGCTGTCAGGAACGCAGGCGCTGATTGCCTGCTGCTGCCTTTCGACGTGTCCTGCTCGGAAGCCGTCAAAGGCGCTCTGGACCCTTTGTTGGAGACAAGGGTTCCGCTGGCGCTGGTCAACAATGCCGGATTTGCCCGCGACGGGCTTATGATGTGGATGTCCGAGGCCGACTGGTCTGACGTTTTGTCGGTACATCTGGGTGGCTTTTTTCATGTCACCAAGTGCGTCATGCCGCTGATGCTGCATCAACGGCGCGGGTATATTGTGAATGTCGTTTCAACCTCCGGTCAGACCGGGGTTCCGGGGCAGACCAACTATTCCGCCGCCAAGGCCGGGTTGATCGGGGCCACCCGCTCCCTCGCCAAGGAAGTTGCGCGGCGCAATATTCTGGTTAACGCCGTCGCGCCCGGCTTTATCGATACGGAAATGACCCGGGAGCTCCCCATCAAGGATCTTAAAAGTCTCATCCCTCTGGGGCGCATGGGAAAGGCCGAGGAAGTGGCTTCCATGGTCGAGTTCCTGTGTTCGAGTAAAGCCAGTTATATCACCGGGCAGGTTTTTTCCGTCAACGGTGGCGTTTACATGTAATTTGCATGTAACAAAAAGTTTATCGGAATTGTTGGACGCATTTTTTTGTTTTTGATGTGGAGGATTGGCCCCAGGCAGGTTTATCCGCCAGGGGTGATCAATGGGGGCTATGCAAAGAGTTGTCATAACCGGTATCGGGATTATTTCATGTCTGGGAACCGATCCCGATACCGTAGCCAGATCCCTGTATGAGGGACGCTCCGGCGTCGTCCGGGATGAGGAGCGGTTGGCGCTTGGTTTTGCCAGTGGTTTGACCGGCAAGGTGGTTTTCGATGCCACGACCAGGTTCAGTCGTAAACAGCGTAAGACCATGCCGGATTTTGCCATGCAGGCGTGCGCGGCGGCCATGGATGCCCTGCAGCATGCCGGCCTGGATCCGTCCGAGGTGAAAAACGATCGCAACGGCCTTGTGTTCGGTTGCGATTCCAGCGCATTGTCGGCCGTGGAGCAGGTCGATCTGCTGCGCGACAGGGGCGAGACCTGCCTTATCGGCAGTGGGCATATCTTTCGTGGCATGACCTCGACCATCACCATGAATCTCAACACCCTGCTGCAGACCAAGGGCATCAGTCTGACTATAAGCTCCGCCTGTTCCAGTGGTGGTCATGCGGTCGGCCTGGCCAGCGACCTCATTGCCCTGGGTCGCCAGGAGCGTATCATCTGCGGTGGCGCGCAGGAAATCAACTGGCAGTCGATCTGCAGCTTCGATGCACTGGGGGCTTTTTCCAATGCCAGCGATCCGCATAAAGCCAGTCGTCCCTTCGATGCGGCGCGCGACGGACTGGTGCCCAGCGGAGGTGCGGCAGCGCTGGTGCTGGAATCCTATGAGGCTGCCCGGCAAAGAGGCGCAACCATTCTGGGCGAGATTCTGGGCTATGGATTTTCATCCGATGGAGAGAATCTCTCGGTGCCCAGCGCAGAGGGGTTGTCCCGCGCCATGAGCATGGCGCTCGGCAATGCCGGGCTGCAACCGCGCGACATCGATTATCTCAATGCCCATGCCACCTCCACCCCGCTGGGGGATGCGGCCGAAGCGGCCAATATCCTGCGCGTATTCGGCGAGCGTACGCCCCCCATCGGCGCTCTCAAGGCAATGACCGGCCATGAATTCTGGATGTCCGGTGCCTCTCAGGTGGTCTATTCAACCCTCATGGCTGCCCATGGATTCATGGCGCCGACCATAAATTTTGACCGTCCCGACAGTCAGACCGAAAAGCTGAATATCCTCGACGTGGTGTGCGAGCAACCACCGAAGCGCGTATTGTGCAATTCGGCTGGTTTTGGCGGTAGCAATGCGTCCTTGGTGCTGGGATTCGGGGCATGAAATACGAGGTTGTGGTAGCCGGCGGGGGATGTGCCGGCATGAGTGCCGCCCTGACCCTGGCACGCTTCGGCCGCAAAGTTCTGCTGGTTGAAGCGGACCGGCGGCTGGGCCCGGTGTTGCGTGGTTTTCAGCGCCAGGGCGTACACTTCGACACCGGATTTCACTATGTCGGTGGGCTCGGAGCCGGGCAGATCCTGGACACCTTTTTCCGCTTTATGGGGCTGTCACGTCACCTGAGCCCCGTTGCATTCAGGGCCGAAGGGTTTGATGTCTGCCGCTTTGAAACCATGGGGCGGGATGTGGCCATGCCCTACGGACCCGCACTGTTCGATGGCAGGCTTGGACAGGAGTTTCCGGGGCAGGAAGCCAACGTGGGGCGCTATCTGGAAGAGGTTCAGAAGATTTTTTCCAGCTCGGCGTTTCTTAATTTACAGCAGTCCGTGACGCCTGAAGAAATGCTGTCCTTCACCGATGGTCCGACGTTGGCCGGTCGTTTGTCGGAACTTACCTGTGACAGGCTTCTACAAACGCTTCTGGCGCTGCCCTGCCTGCTTTACGGCGTTGCTCCGGCTGAGTCGTCGTTTGCCAATCACGCGCTGGTTGCCGGGTCTTACTTTTCCTCTGTCCACGGACTTAAAGGCGGTGGCGGTTCGCTGGTGGCGGCATTTGAAAGAGAGCTTGCCGATGCCGGTGTGGATGTACTGTGCGGCAGTCCGGTGACTTCGATCATCACCCATGATCGCTCCGTCTCGGGGGTGGTCCTGGAGGACGGTCGGCAATTTGCTGCGGATCACTGCCTGTTCACGGGACATCCTTCGCATTTGCAGAATTTGCTGGCACCGGGATCGCTGCGGCCCAGTTTTTACAAACGCCTGAGTCAGTATCCTGAAACGCCTTCCGCCTTTATGCTGTTCGGGGTTATGCCGGAGACTGTCCCGTTGCTGGATCGGCGCAATGTGTTTCTCACCCAGGCAACGAGTCCGGCGGAATTGCTGCAGGAACACAACGAGACCATCTATCTGGCGGGTGGCGAGCGTTTGCCGGACGGGCGGCAGGCGATCACCGCGCTTGGTATGGCCCCGTTTTCCGATTATAGGCCGTGGAGTCAATCGCGGACCGGTCATCGACCAAAGGCCTATGGCGAGTACAAACAGCAGCGGGTCGAGGCCATGCTGGAGCGCATTTGCACCGCCTGTCCGGAACTGGCGGGTCGCTTGCAGATCGTCGAAGCCGCCACCCCTCTGACCATGCGCGATTGGGCCGCCAGTCCGCAGGGCAGTTTATACGGGCTGCGCCATACGCTGGAACATTTCCCGGTGCTGCCGATGACCAAGGTCGACGGGTTGCTGTTGGCCGGACAGTCGGTATTGTTACCGGGGGTTCTGGGGGCGGTGGTGTCGGCGATGGTGGCATGCAGCCTGATGGTAGGGCTGGAACCTCTGCGGAAGGAGTTGCGTCAGTGCAGTTGAAACGCGTTGTCATTACCGGCATGGGCGCCGTCTCTCCCTATGGTGCCGGCACCGAAAGCCTCTGGCAGGGGTTGAGCTCGGAGCGCTCTGCGGTTGGACCGCTGGAGGGCGCCGAGAACATCGTGGGTTTGACCACCAGGGTAGCCGGCGTCGTTCCACCGCTGGATATGCGCCAGATCCCGCGTAAGGATCGGCGTTCCATGTCGCGCATGTCCCAGTTCGCCTGGCTGGCCGCGCATGAAGCCTTTGCCCAGGCCAACATCGACAGTGCGTTGCTGGCCGGAGGACGACTCGGCATCTCGGTGGGCTCCACCGTCGGCAGTGTGGATGCGATCGAAGAGTTTTTTGAAGAATATCTGCGGGAACGAAGCCTGGAGCAGGTACGTTCCACGACTTTTTTCAAAGTCATGGGGCATACGGTCGCTTCCAACCTGGCGCAGGCGCTCGGCATTACCGGCCGGGTACTGGCGCCTGCCGCGGCTTGTTCCACCGGCACCCAGGCTGTGGGCCTGGGCTGGGAAAACGTAGCCTGGGGGCGGCAGGATGTCATGCTTTGCGGCGGCGCGGACGAATTCAGCGCCCTGACCGCCGCCACCTTCGACATCATGAATGCGGCCTCCAACGGTGCCAACCACCGGCCCGAGGCGGCCAGTCGCCCCTTCGATACGGAGCGGGACGGGATCGTCTGTGCCGAGGGCGCGGGACTGATCGTGCTGGAGTCGCTGGAGCATGCCCTGCGGCGCGGTGCGCCGATCCTGGCGGAAGTTATCGGCTTCGCCAGCAACGTGTCGCCCGCCAACATCGTCAATCCGGATGCCGACAGCATTCAGGCCTGCATGCGCCTGGCCCTGGACGATGCCGGATTTGACGCCGGGGATATCGATTATGTCAATGCCCACGCAACCGGCACGGTGCTGGGCGATATTGCTGAAGCCCGGGCCATTGAAGCGCTGTTTGGAAACCGACCGCCGGTCAGCAGCTTAAAGGGGCACATGGGGCATACCATGGCGGCCAGTGGCGCCCTGGAGCTTATCGCCTCCATGTGCATGATGCGCGAAGGAACGGTGCTGCCGACGTTGAATCTGCACACGCCCGATCCGGCGTGCGGAGACCTTAATCTGCCCGGCGTTGCGCAATCGCAAAAGATTACAACTGTTATCAAAAACAGCTTCGCCCTGGGCGGAGTGAATTCCGTACTTGTCATAAGGAGCTACGTATGACCGATCAGGAAATTATCGCAGCCGCCAATGCTGCCTTGGCCGAAGAGTTTGAGCTGGAACTGTCCGAGATGGTACCGGAGGCCCGTTTTGACGATGATCTCAATCTCGATAGCCTGGATGCGGTCGATATGGTTATTGTGCTGGAGCAGACCTTCGGCATCAAATTGCGCGACAGCGAGGCCATCAGGGAGATTCGCACGCTTGATGATCTGTACCGGTTTCTGATTGCCAAAAAAGCCGAACTGGCCGGCGCCTGATAGCGCTTGCAGGTTTCCGCTTCTTGCCCGGACCGATAATATGAAGCTTTTACTGGTAAATCTGTACGGCTATTTCGTGATGCTGGTATGGACGCTTGTGTTCACCCTGCTTGCCTGGCCCTTTGTGCTGCTCTGGAAGCTTTGCAGCGGCTGGTCCATGAGCCGCGTTACGCGCCTGTTTATATGGCTGTACGGACGGGGCTGGATCGTTCTGGTGCGACCGTTTGCCCGGCTGCGGGTAACCGGCCTGCATCGCCAGGATGTGCCGGTGCCCTGCATCTTCGTGGCGAATCACCTGTCCTTTTTTGATGTCTATTGCATGGGGGCGCTGCCGGTTTCCAATTTTTCCATCGTGGTGCGCAGCTGGCCGTTCAAGATTTTGTTTTATGCGCCTTTTATGCACTTGGCAGACTATCTGAATAGTGAACAGGCCGATCCTGAAAATCTGGCCCGTCAGTGCAGCCGTATTATCGACCAGGGCGGCAGTATTTTGTGCTTCCCGGAGGGGCATCGGAGTCGCAACGGACGGCTGGGACGGTTTTATTCCGGCGCCTTCAAGATAGCGGTGGATAATAATGTCCCCGTGGTGCCGTTGGCCATACGCGGTACGGATAAGATGTTGCCGGCCGGTTCCTGGTTGCTGAAACCGGCCAGTATGGAGATGCATGGCCTCGGCGCTATTCATCCCGCTGAATTTGCATCGCATCCCCTGCCGCACGTGGCCATGCGCAAACATGTCAAAGCGCTTATGGTTGCGGCATTGGAGTCGTAAGGGAAATCGCATGTTGGGTTTGTGTGAAGAGAACCGTACATTTATGACGGTAGGTTTTGACAGGCGAAATGCCGTTTATTTAATCCAAGGGAGGAATTTGAAATGAAAAAAGGGATTTTGTTGCTGGTTGTTATGTGTTTTTTGAGTGCTGGCATGATCGGCTGTACCAGCAAGTATCTGGTCAACTTCACCGATCAGTATTATTCCATGTCCGGCAAGACCGGCCCTTCGCTGGCCACCATTGACAAAGCCATCAAGGAGGCCGGTGCCCGTCGGCATTGGATGATGGAAACTGCGGAGCCCGGCCATATCATAGCCCTTTTGCGGGTTCGGCATCACGTGGCTTCGGTCGATATTCGTTTCGATCGTCAGAAGTTTTCCATTACCTATCGCAGCAGTGAAAACCTCAACTACAATGCCTCCAGGAACACCATTCATGGGCGTTACAATACCTGGGTGACTTACCTGCGCAACGATATCCAGAGCAATGTTCCGCTTTATTTCAACGCATCCGCCAACCAGCCGGGATCCGTTGGCCGATAAGGATGACAGAGCGTTATTGGGGGGCGAATTTCGCCCCCGCCGACATTGCCAGGGCCCGCAGTCAGGGGCAGCTGCTATCCCTTGAGCTGGAGCTGAGCCGCCAGTGCGATTTGCGCTGTCTTTACTGCTACGCCGACTCCGGTACAGCGCTGGCGGACGAACTCTCCCTGTCCGAAATCTACGCCGTGCTGGAGCAGGCCATGGCGCTCGGTATCCGGCGGGTGGTTGTGCTGGGCGGTGGTGAGCCGCTGATGTACCCCCATGTCGTCGAGATCATGCAGTATCTGGCGCAACATGGGATCGGCATCGACCTGTTTACCAACGGCACCCAGATTACTGCCGGGCTTGCACAGGAATTTGTCCGGCTCGGGGTGGCTCCGGTGGTCAAGATGAACAGCATGCGACCGCAGGTACAGGATTTCCTTGCCGGGCGTCCGGGCGCCTATGCCGATATCCGCCGTGGCCTTGAGGTGTTGATGCAGGCCGGGTATCCGGCGGCCGGGTTGCCGTTGGGGGCACAGACCGTCGTCTGTCGGCAGAATATCGACGAACTGCCGGACATGTGGCGCTGGCTGCGTGATCGCCATATTATTCCGTATGTGGAGTTGATGACCTGGCAGGGGCGCGCGCGCCGCTATCCGGAGCTGGAAGTATCGGTGGCAGAGATGCAGGCGTTGTTCGAGACTCTGTCCTCCATCGACAGTCAGCAGTACGGTATCCATTGGGAGCCGCATCCGCCGGTTGCGGGCCTCAGCTGTAACCGTCATGCTTATTCCTGTACCGTGACGGTGACGGGAGATATTCTGCCCTGTCCCGGCATCAATCTGCCGGTCGGCAATATCCGCCGGCAGTCGCTGGCCGAGATCCTGGCCAGCAGCCGGGATATGCAGCTGCTGCGCCACGCCGGTGAGCATATCAAAGGCGCCTGCCGCGACTGCGAGCTGGCTTCCGATTGCTACGGTTGCCGGGGCATGGCCTTTCAGGCGACCGGCGACTATCTGGCGCAAGATCCGTTGTGCTGGCGCTGTACTGATCAGGAGGAGCCGAATCGATGACCGAACTGCTTGCATTGCCTGCCGACACGGCTGGACTGGTCCCCCATGAGGGGCGTATGCGCATGGTCGACCAATTGCTGTCCCTGGGGGAGGAAAGCGCGGTTGTCAGCGCCTGTCTGCCTGCCGACGGTCTGCTGGTGGCATCCTCGGATGGCGGACTTGAAAGCGTGATTTACGCCGAACTGGTGGCGCAGGCCTACGCCGCCTATCGGGGCTATGAATTGAAAGCCCTCGGTTTGGCGCCGCGCGCCGGCTACCTGGTCGCGATCCGGCAGCTCGACGTACTCGGGCGGGCCAGGGCCGGCGATCCCCTCACCATTTCGGTACGCACCGTCGGGGTTCTGGAAGGGTTCGCGGTCATTGCCGGAGACGTCCGCCACGGCGAAGAGATCCTTGCCACGGCCAAGCTCAAGGTTTATATCCCCGAAGGAGACCTGGTATGAAGATGCGGGCGAGTTTCATGGCTTTGTTGCTCATTCTGTCGGCAACCCTCGCCGGAGCTACCGAGCTGGATACGGTGCTGCAGCGCTTGAAGACCACCGCCGGTGCCGTGCAGACCATCCAGAGTTCTTTCGTGCAGGAAAAACACCTGACCATGTTTTCCGAGGTGCTTGAATCACGCGGCACTTTTTCCTTTCAGCGCCCCGGAAAGTTGCGCTGGGAATATGAAGCACCGGTAAAGATGGGGTTTGTCATCGATGGCGACAAGGGGCGTCGTTGGAACAGTCTGGTCAAGCAGGATCAGCACTTTCAACTGGAAGACAACCTTGAACTGCGTATCGCCGCCGAACAGTTGCTGGTCTGGACGGAGCTGGATCTGGATAAATTGCAGCGTGCCTACGCTATCGAGATTGCCGCCGAGCAGCCGGTTGCGTTGTTGCTGACCCCCCGGGGGATGGCCGCCCGGCAGTTTGTCGACCACCTGCGCGTGACCTTTTCCCCCTCGGCCCAGACCGTTACCGAAGTTGCGATCTTCGAGGCCGGGGGCGATAAAACCCTTTTGCGGTTTTCCGACAGCAAGGTTGATCGTGCGTTGGACGGGGCACTGTTTCTGCCATGACTCCTGTCGGGGGGATGCAGGCATGCTACGCCTGGCTGGCGCTGCGTCGCAAAAGAATGTACCTGTTGTGCCTGACGCTGCTGGTGCTGTGCGGCGCGACCATGCTCACGTTGCAGGTCCGGGACGATATCGGCATCATGTTGCCTGCTTCGGCAACCCTGCAGCGCAGCCTTGCCCTGATGGACATGACCCCGTTTGCTCGCACGGTGTTTATTGAACTGCAGGACCACAATGCCGGCGGCGCGGGAGACCAGCTTGTGTCTGTCGCGAAGGCGGTCACCGCAAAGCTGAAACCGCCGCATTTTTCGCCGGTGTTGCCGGACAATCAGGCCATCCCCTCCCCGAGGGAGCTGCTGCGCCTGCTGCCATCGCTGGTCGATGCCGCCGACCTGGCAGATCTGCAGGCACGGATCAGCCCCGAGGCGATGTCCCGGCGCATGGCAGGCAATTATACGGCTTTGCTGGGCATGAACGGGGTGCTTTCCAAACGCTTCATTCAGGTCGATCCGCTGGGGTTTCTGGAAGTACTGCTGGCCAAATGGAATCGCTTGCACATGTTTGGCGGGGCCCGGATGCAGGACGGTTTTTTGCTCAAACCGGACGGACGCACCCTGTTGATCATGCTCAAGACCGATGTGTCCGTGACCGATGCCGGCCAGTCCGAGGCGCTGATGGGGGAGATCGATGCTGCACTGCTGAGCCTTCCGGCGGGTATCGAAGCCACCGTTCTCAGTGGGCATCGTTATGCGTTGGCCAATGCGCGCACCATAAAAAGCGATCTTAAGCGGGTGTTTAGTGCCTCCGCCCTGGGATTGTTGCTGATCTTCATGGTTTTTATCCGCTCGCGGGATGTGGTGTGGATTGCCTTGCTGCCGGGCGCCGTGTTGCTGATTGCCGGCGCGGTACTGGCCTGGTGTTACGATGCCGTGTCCGGCATTACCCTCGGTTTTGGCGCGGTGCTGCTCGGCATCACCGTTGATTTTGCGCTGCATGTCTGGTTTGCCCTGCGGCATGCCGGGGGCACGCCCGGCCAGGCAGTGGCCCGCGTGGCGCGACCCGTTTTATATGGCGCCGCGACCTCCATGGCAGCTTTTGCCGCGTTATTGACATCGGATATCACAGGTATTCGTCAGTTGGCCGTGTTTGCGCTGGTCGGTCTGGTGAGCGGCCTGTTGCTGGCCTTGCTGGTATTGCCGCATCTGGTACACCCTGCCGGTGTCCGGCAGGCGGCCCTGTTGCAGGTCGGAACCGGGCGCTGGAACCTGCCGCTGGCGGCATTGGTGGTCGTCGCCCTCGGGATTGGCCTCTGGGCGGGTGCCGGTGTGGGGATCGATCGGCAGTTACGTTCTGTCGGCATGTTCACCGAGGAATTGCAGCAGGCAGAACAGCGCATTCGCCACAACTGGGGCGGTGCCAGGGATTCGGCGGTGCTGTTCGCGGAAGGTACGACCCTCGATCAGGCTCTGGAGCGCAACCACCGGTTGGCGCAGGTGTTGGCGGACCAGCTGCCGGACAGCGGCGTTGTCTCTCTCGATAGCTTGTGGCCACCGGCTTCGGTGCAGCACGCCAATCGGGCACGCTGGGCCCGATTCGTCGCAGAGCATGGTCGCGACATGACCTCGGCGCTGTCCGTCGTTGCTGCCGGCTACGGCTTCTCGGCGCAGGCGTTCGCCCCCTTTACCGGATTTTTGAACGAACCGCCCTCGCGTCTCGACCCCGAATTTTTTGACCGGGCCGGAGTGGGATCGTTGAACGGTTTTTTACACGTGGTCGACGGGGGCAAACAGTATATGCTGAGCTTGCTGCCCGATACCCTTGAAGTGCGACAGCTGGCAGCTTCCGGCGGCTTGCCCGAGGGAGTGACCCTGGTCTCCAGTCAGGCTCTGGGGGGCCTGCTTGGACAGGCTATCAGCAAGGATTTTATCGTTTTCGTCGGTGTGGCGTGCGGCAGCATGTTTTTGTTGTTGTTGATGTTTTTTCGCCGTTTTGGATTCGCCCTGCTGGCCATGGTGCCGTTAGTGAGCGGTATCGTTGCTGTGTTGCTGCTGATGCGTGTAAGCGGTGGTTCCTTCAACCTGTTCAACGTGGTGGCCTTACCGCTGGTCATCGGCCTCGGCGCTGATTACGGTATATTCATGGTGTGCAAGGCACGCTCCGGCGCGGATCTCGGCACCTCAAGAGCGGTGCTGGTATCCGGACTCACCACGGTGGTTGGCTTCGGCGCGCTGGTCCTGGCCCGACACCCCGGCCTGCATACCCTCGGCTGCACCGTACTGGTCGGAGTCGGCGTGGCGATCCCGGTGGCATTGTTGCTGGTACCGGCCCTTTACAGGCGGGCCGCATGAAATATCCACTGCTACTGGCAGCGCTGCTGGTGCTGTTGTGCGGATGCGCCGTGCCATCTGTCGATCCGCCCGGCACCGCCGCGCCAAGTCCCCGGTCCGAAGCCCTGGCGGGGAGCTTCTGGGGCCATAGCGGCCATCTGTTCCAGGGGCGTTACAGTGCGGTTTTACAGTGGGATGATAATCTGGTCACTTTCCAGGGGGTGCTGGTGGTCGACACCTTGCAGCGGCAGGCCCGTCTGGTGGCTCTGTCCGACCTGGGGGCCCGGTTGTTCGATGTCACCCTGACCCCGGAGCAGGCCTCGGTGCATACGTCGCTGCCGCATCTCGGTATTTCGCGCATGCGCAAGCGGGTCGTGACAGCCGTGCGCCGGATGCTGCTTACGCATCTTCCCGGGATTCGTGACGGCGTGACGCTCGATACGCAACCCCGGTTGAGCCGCTGCAGCCATGACGTTTGTCTGGTTTGCGGATTTGATCCCGATACGGGGTTGTTGCTTTACAAACAATATCGCACCCGCCAACCTCTGTGGCGTGTTACTTTTAGCGATTACCGGCAGTCAGGCGGTTATCAGGTCCCTTGGCGGTTCGCGTATAACGATAGCCGTGGGGGCGATAGCCTGACGATGGAATGGAACCCGGAAAGAAAAAGTCTGAACCATGAGTCAATTACGCACTGAACTCGCATCGCACACCCTGGGGCCTGCACGCAAGTGTGCCGACGGATGGCACCAGACCTTCTATCTGCCCGAGTCGTTCGCCGGTTTCGAGGGGCATTTCCCCGATAATCCGGTGGTGCCGGCCGTGGTGCAGCTGCTGATGGGATTGCTCTTGGCGGAAGCGGCAGCAGGCAAAGCCCTGGCCATTGTCCAGGTAGTCAAGGCCAAGTTTCTGCAACCCTTGCGGCCCCTTGAAACAATCGAGGTTTATTGCGTGCAGGAGCAAGAGGATGGCTTGTGCTGCAAGGTTGAAATTTCATCCGCATCCGGTATGGCATCGCAGTTCCGGCTGATTCTGTCGGCATCCGCGGAGCATCGGCAAGGAAAGGGCGGGGAATGAGAAAACCGTATTTTCCGGACAAAAAAGGTCCATCTCCATTGAGCTTTACCGTTGAACGCCGGGTGCGTTTTGAAGAGGTCGATCCCCTTGGCATCGTCTGGCACGGGCGCTATGCGAGCTATTTTGAAGATGCCCGCGTCGCCCATGGCGACTACTTCGGTATCGGTTATCTGGACTTTTACAAATACGGCATCACCACCCCGATCAAACAGTTTCACGTCGATTACGCCCAGCCATTGATCTACGGGGAAACGTATGCCATCGAGGCCCGGCTGCACTGGACCGAAGCGGCGCGGCTGAATTATGAATTTTTCATCACCAATGCCGCCGGGGATCTGCTGACGAGCGGTTATTCGATACAGCTGATGGTTGATGAGCATCGCGAGTTGCTGGTTTTTCCACCCGAATTTTACGTGGAATTCCTGGAAAATTGGCGGGTGAAACAATGATTTTGCCGAAGATGTCGATGGGTAAAATTGCCCGGCACTGCGTGATGGAGGGGCTGGCATGAGCGCCTTGTGCAAGTGGCTGGTGGTCGTTCCGGTCTATAACCACGGCGGGACGCTGCGTCAGGTGGTTGAGCAGACTCTGACGATCCACCCCCATGTCCTGGTGGTGGATGACGGCAGCACCGATGGCGGAGCCGATTCCCTTGCAGGGCTGCCGTGCGAGATCGTTCGCCATCCTGCCAACCGCGGCAAGGGGGCGGCCATTCTCAGTGCCGCGGCTTTTGCCCGTGAACGCGGCATGACACACATCATCACCCTGGATGCCGATGGGCAGCATGATCCTGCCGATATCCCGAAGTTCTTTCCGCAGATCGACTCCGAGCCAACGGCGATCGTGGTCGGCGCCAGGGATTTCAGCGTACCCAATATTCCGGGCAGTTCCCGCTTCGGACGCAAATTTTCCCGCTTCTGGTTGCGGGTGCAGACCGGTTGCGATGTCAGCGACGTGCAGAGCGGTTTTCGTGCTTATCCGGTGCAGGTGCTGGAACAGCTGGCGCTGGGCGAAACAGGCTACGCTTTTGAGGTTGAAGTGCTGGTCAAGGCGGCCTGGGCCGGATTTCCCCTGCGCGATATAGACATCTCCGTTTACTATCCGGAGCCGGACAAGCGCGTATCGCACTTCGACAAGCTGCGGGATAATGTCCGCATCAGTTTGCTCAACACGCGGCTTACCACCCGTTCCATGTTGCCGGTGCCGCATCGCAAATATGCCGTCGATGGCGAGGGCAGGGTGAGCGTGATTCGCCCGTTGCGCTCGTTGCGGCTACTGCTTGCGGACAATGCCACCCCCCGTGAACTGGCCCTGTCGGGGATGCTGGGCATGGCGTTGGGGACCTTGCCGCTTATCGGCCTGCACTCCATCAGTATCTTATTCTCCGCCGGCTATCTGCGCCTTAACCGTATCTGCGCCCTGGCCGTGAGCCAGCTGTGCATGCCGCCACTGGTGCCGGCGTTGTGTATCGAAGCCGGCTATTTTATGCGGCATGGACGGTTTTTGACCGAAATCTCCATGGAGACCCTCGGTCATCAGGTGCTGCAACGGTTGGGGGATTATGTCCTCGGCTCCGTGGCTATGGCGCCGATACTGGCATTGCTGGTGGCCGGACCTTTGTATGGCCTGGCCTGCCTGGTGCAGCGCAGCCTTAAACCGGGAGTGCGGCATGAATAGTCCTGCGGCAAAAACCGCCTGGTCGAGCAAAAGCCTCGGAAACCGCTTTCAGCATCAGATCTTTTATGCTCTGCTGCGTCTGGCCGGACCCTGGCCGGCTTATGGGCTACTGCATCTGGTGGTGTTCTGGTACAATCTGCGGCCGTCGGTAAGGCGCAACGCCGGCTATTTTCTTGCCCGGCGTTTCGGACGGCAGGCTTGGCCGCAGCGTTTCTGGCAGAGCTTCCGGCTTAGCCTGTCTTTCGGCAAGGTGCTGCTGGACCGGGCCATGCTCGGGGTGTTGGGGCGGGGCGAGGTGACGGTCGCTGCGGAGGATATGGACAGCCTGCGCCAGATGTTGGCCCGTGGCCGGGGGGTGGTGATGCTCAATGCCCACTTCGGTTGTTGGCAAACCGGCATGGCGGGCCTTGAAGCCATCGACCGGCCGGTGAATATCGTTCTGCAAAAAGGCGCGGGCGATGTGGACAAACACTATTTCGAGCATCGCTCCGGGCAGGCCGTCGTTAATCTTATCGATCCCAACGGACCTTTCGGGGGGACTCTCGATATGCTGGCGGCGCTCAAGCGCAACGAAATCGTCTGCATTATGGGCGATCGGGTGGTGGATGGCGACGCGAACACCGTTGCCGTTGATTTTATGGGTGGCAAAGTACGCATGCCGTTTTCCATTTTTGCCATCGCCTCGGCGGCTCGTGCTCAGGTTGCCGTAACCTTGATCGAGCGGCAGGGGCCGGGCCTGGCCAAGGTTCATTTTGCCGATTGTTTCGAGGTGCCGCCCGATTTGGGAAAAAGTCCTGCGGCCTTGTGCCCCTGGGTGCAGCGTTATGCCAGTGCTCTGGAACGCATGGCCTGGCAAAAGCCTTACCAGTTTTTCAACTTTTTTGATATGTGGGAAAAGGAGTAGAGATGTCGCTTAAGGAAGAGCTTAAGCAGGCCATTGTAGCCGATCTGAACCTGGAAGATATATCTCCTGATGAAATCGAGGACGACGAACCTTTGTTCGGCGAAGGTCTGGGGCTCGATTCCCTCGATGCGGTAGAGCTTGTCGTGTTGCTGCAAAAGCATTTCGGCATCGAGGTCAAGGATATGGAAGAAGGGCGGCAGGCGTTTGTCTCCATCGATGCGCTGGCGGCATTTATAGAGCAACGCCGGGGTTGATATGACGGGCACTGTTTGTGTAACCGGGCTCGGTTGTCTGTGCGGCGCCGGGGGATCCCTGCCGGAAATCATGCATACCCTGTATGCCGGTCGACGTGCGCCCTGTGCCCCTACCAGGATGCGCTGCGAGCATGATGTGGTCTATCCGGTGTTTGAGCTGCCGGCATCCATCGACCTGCCGGTTGATTCCCGGACCAATCGCTCGCTGGCCATGGCCGTGGTTGCGGCTCGTGAAGCTCTGCAGCAGGCAGGTCTTACGCCGGATCTGCTGGCCGGTAAGCGTGTCGGAGTATGCCTCGGGACCTCGACCGGAGCATCCCTCAACCTGCTCGACTATTATGCCAGCCATAAAGCCGGTCAGCCTGGCGATCCCGCCGAAGTGGCCTTGTGGCGGTACAGCAATCCGGGGCTGGGGCTGGCGCGTATATTGGATCTGAATGGACCGGTCCAGACCGTGGTCAACGCCTGTTCTTCCGGCAGCGATGCCGTGGGGATCGCCATGTCCTGGCTGCAACAGGGGCTGTGTGATGTGGTGCTGGCCGGCGGCACCGACGAGTTGAGCATGGTGCCCTACAACGGGTTTATCCGCTTGATGATCTACGACAGTCAGCCGTGCCGTCCCTTCGATGTGCGGCGCAAAGGGCTGAATCTCGGCGAAGGCGCCGGCATGCTGGTGCTGGAACGGCGCAGCCACGCCGATCAGCGCGGTGCCGGGGTGCTGGCGGTGGCGGCAGGCTTCGGCAGTGCCGCCGACGCGCATCATCTGACTGCGCCGCATCCCGATGGCAGCAGCCTGCGACGCGCCACGCAGCAAGCACTGGCGCAGGTGGGTATCGATGCCGGGCAGGTAGGTTTTATTAACGCCCATGGCACCGCGACCCCGAACAACGACCAAGCTGAGGCGAAGGTCTTGGCGGATATTTTCCCGCATGCGCCGGTGGTGGCGACCAAGGGGTATACCGGTCATACCCTCGGTGCGGCCGGAGCCATCGAAGCGGTGTTCACCGTGGCGGCCCTGCGGGATGGCAAACTTCCAGCCAGCATCGGCTGCGAACAGCCGGATCCGGCGTTGCAGGTGACCCCGGTGCAAGTCGAGACTCCTGTGGCTGCGGCGTACGGCCTGACCCAGTCCCTGGGGTTTGGCGGCAATAACGCGGTGCTGGTATTTGGACGAGGAGATCAGGCATGAGGCTTGCCATTGATGGCCTGGGCCTGGTCGGGCCCTTCGGGCTCGGTAGCGGCGCCCTTCAAGCAGCGCAGAATGTATCGGCCATGCCGGCGCAGGCCGATGTTGCCGAACTGGCGCGGTTTTTCAACAAGCGCGAACTGCGGCGGGTTTCGCATTTTTGCCGGTTGGCATTATTGGGGGCGACCCTGGCGGTGGAAGACGGCTGCTTCGCCGGCATCGCCAAGGAGCGCATCGGGCTGATTCTGGCCACCGGGCATGGTCCGGTCGCCACGACCTTCGATTTTCTCGATTCCATGCATGAATTTGGTGCCAAGCTGGCTTCCCCGACGGCTTTTTCCACCTCCATTCACAATGTGGCGGCCTCCACCATTTCCATTATGTCCGGCTACACCGGTCCCTGTCTGACCGTCAACCAGTTCGCCATGTCCTGGGCTTCGGCCCTGTTGACGGCTTGGTGCTGGCTGGCCGAATCCCGCGTGGAGCGGGTGCTGGTCGGCGCGGTCGACGAATACCAGCCGCTGCTGGTCGAGGCCGCACGTCAGGCAGATTCTCCGTTGGCTACCGGCGAGGGCGCCGTATTCCTGGCCCTTTCCGCCGCTCAGTCTGGCCGTTACGGCATGATCACCGACGTGGCCATGGGCAACCTTGCTCCTCCTGCATCGCCGTCACCCCTGCCTTATGAATTGCCCGCCGGTCAGGCCTTTACCCTTGCCGCCGCGCTGGTAAACGGTGCGTTCGGCCAGCCGTTGGTAGCCACAGAGCCCGACGGCGCCTGGAGCACCATCACCCTGGGGCCGCCTTTATGACGATGGCGGATCGCATGTCCCTCGACAAGGAAGTCTTGCGTCGCGTGCTGCACAGCATGCTGCGCTCTCTGGTGTGGAATAAAAATGATTGGGCCGCTGGAAATCGGCTGGTCGAAGATGCCATGGCACCGGTAGCGCAGATTCTGCAGACCGCTACGCCCAGCGAGTTGGGCGAGGTGGCCGGCCGCTTTGCGGGGATGTTCGGTTGCGGCAGCCTTGCCGACCGGTTGACGCCGCAGATGAGCTGTGAGGAGTGGCTGGAGTGCCTGGTGGACGGTGGCGCGCTGGAGGCATCCCATGTCACCTTCCATAGCTCCGGTTCGACCGGCGAACCGACTGCTTGTCCGCAACCGTTATCGGTATTGTGGCAGGAGGTGGGCGAGTTGGGAAGGCTGACCGGCGACCGGCGACGGTTGGTCAGTGTCGTGCCTCAGCACCATATCTACGGGTTTTTGTTCTCGGTTCTGTTGCCTTGCCAGTTGGGGGTGTCGACCGAGCTGTTGCCGCCTTTTCCCGGTGCCGGACTGTCCGCTTTGCTGCGGGAGGGGGATTTGCTGATAGCCTTCCCCGCATTCTGGAAAAGCCTTACGCTGCTGGGTCTGCGGTTTCCCGCCGGGGTGCGGGGGGTGACCTCCACCGGACCGTGCCCGCCGCAGATCATAGAGCAATTGCGGCAGCAGGGGCTTGAAGCCATGCTGGAGGTTTACGGTTCCTCGGAGACCAGCGGCGTCGGTTATCGTTGGGAGCCGACCGCACCTTACAGCCTGTTCCGCTACTGGCAGCCGGTTGCCCTGCAGCAGCCGAGCCCCGATGCCCTCATCCGGCATCAGTTCGACGGCCTTCTGGCCGAGCCGGTTATGCTCCCCGACGAGGTGCAATGGGTCGACGAGCGCACCTTCCGCCCTGTGCGCCGCCGCGATCAGGCGGTGCAGGTCGCCGGCATCAATGTCTATCCCCAATATGTTGCGTCTTGCCTTAAACAACACCCTGCGGTTGACGACTGCGTGGTGCGCTTGATGCGTCCCGAAGAAGGGGAGCGCCTCAAGGCTTTCGTGGTCCCCGTCGATCCCGATCAATGTACCGCCACCCTGCGCAGCGCGTTGATCGAATGGTGCAAGCAGCGCCTCAAAAGCGTGGAACAGCCCCGCAGCTTCACCTTCGGGGCGCAATGCCCCACTCAGGGGATGGGCAAGCTGGCCGATTGGTAGCTGGCCAACTCACTCAATTGCGCAATATTCCGTTTTCTGGTTATGCACTATTTTCAAGTTGCCCTAAATCTTTGGAAATAGGTGCACCGCCAGCGTGAATTGGACAACCAAATATAATTTTTACCACGAAGGACACAGAGAGCACGAAGAAATACTGACAAAACAGACACTTATGCTTGTCTCTTGTCTTAGTTTTCCCCTTCGTGTCCTTCGTGATCTTCGTGGTTCAAGCTTTTAGATTCTACGTTTTTTCCCGCCAGAAGTTAAACCCAACTCCCCGATCAGGATTTTTTCAGTCGGATGCCGTCGCCGGTCAGCTCGATGCGGCCGGCTTTGTAGAGTCCGCCGACGGCCTTCTTGAAGGCTTTTTTGCTCATGCCCAGCTGCTTTTGGATGACATCGGCAGGGCTCTGGTCGTGCAGGGGCAAAAAGCCGGTTTTGGACAGTTTTTCCAGCAGCGTGGCCTGGGCCTGTTCGGTGCCGGCTTTGCCGACGAAATGCAGGGTGACGTCGATCTTGCCATCGGGGCGGATGGTTTTGATAAAGCCCTTGAAGGTGTCGCCGGGTTGCATTCCGGGTCGGATTTCATCGCGGTACAGTAGCGCCACGTAGCGATGATTGACGATCATCTTGACGCCGAGGTCGGTGAACTGCCAGAGCAGCATCTCCACCGGTTGGCCTACCTGCAGCTCGGTCGTGTCCTCATCCAGCCAGCGGTCGATGCGGCCGGTGGCAAAGCAGCGCCCCTGGTCGTCAAGACAGACCCGTACAATATGATATTCACCTTCGCGCATGCGTTTCGGCTGCTCGTTGAAGGGGATCAGCAGTTCCTTTTCCATGCCCCATTCGAGGAAGGTCCCTTGCTGGCCGGCCTGGTTGACCCTCAGCAGGGCGAATTGGCCGACATGGGCAAAGGGCAGGCGCGTCGTAGCAAGAGGCTCGCCGGCGTGGAGGTACAAAAACACCTCCACGGAGCCGCCGGGGCGGGCGCCTTCCGGTATTTGTCGCGACGGCAGCATTACCAGCGTCTCGCCGGTCTGCAGCCAGGCGCCGCGCTGATCGATATGGTCGATGGTCAGGGTTTGAACCCGGCCTATTTCCAGCATGTTGTATCTCCTCAGAGGGGTTGTGCTTCGGGTTCGGGCAGAACATCATGCCCGCTTTAAAATAAAGCATGTGCAGAAGTGCGGCGAAAAGCAAGTCCGGTTCTGCAAAGAGCAAGGGGCCGCTGATGCGGCCCCTTGCAGGTTTTATCACTATGACGAGCGGTCAGCTTCAGTCCAGCAGTTCGGCGATTTTGGCCGCCATGCCGGTGTAGCTGGCCGGGGTCATCTCCATCAGACGCTGTTTGTCCTCGTCCGCCAGGTCCAATCCCGCCACAAAAGTGCGGATGGTTTCGCTATTGATGGTCTGGCCGCGGGTCAGTTCCTTGAGCTTTTCGTAAGGTTTTTTGATGCCGGCCTTGCGCATCACCGTCTGGATCGGTTCGGCCAGCACTTCCCAGGCGTTATCCAGGTCGGCGGCCAGCTTGTACTCGTTGAGCTTGAGTTTGCCGAGCCCTTTGAGGGTGGAGCGGTAGGCGATCATGCTGTAGCCGAAGCCGACCCCCATGTTGCGCAGTACCGTCGAGTCGGTCAGGTCGCGCTGCAGCCGCGAGATCGGCAGTTTGGCCGACAGGTGGTTGAAGATTGCGTTGGCCAGCCCGCAGTTGCCTTCCGAGTTCTCGAAATCGATGGGGTTGACCTTGTGCGGCATGGTCGAGGAACCGACTTCGCCGGCGATGGTCTTCTGGCCGAAATAGGCCATGGAGATATAGGTCCAGATGTCGCGGTTGAGGTCGGTGAGGATGGTGTTCCAGCGCGCCAGGGCGTCGAACATCTCCGCCATGTAATCGTGTGGCTCGATCTGGGTGGTGAACATGTTCTGCGTCAGGCCCAGTTCGGTTTCGATGACGCCCTTGGCCAGCGCCGGCCAGTCCACATTGGGGTAGGCCGACAGGTGGGCGTTGAAATTGCCCACGGCACCGTTGAGCTTGCCGAGGATCTCCACCTGGGCGATGTTGCGGCTCTGTTTCTGCAGGCGCGCGACGAATACCGCCAGCTCCTTGCCGATGGTGGTCGGCGAAGCGGTCTGGCCGTGGGTGCGGGCCAGCATCGGTACGGCCTTGAAATCGTCGGCCAGCTTTTTCAGATGGTCGATGATCTCCCCCTGCAGAGGCGTCAGGGCGGCCAGTCCGTCCTTGAGCATCATGGCGTGCGAGAGGTTATTGATATCCTCCGAAGTGCAGGCGAAATGCAGAAACTCCGACAGGTCTTCCAGCGAGGTGCCGATCAGTTTCTCCTTGAGGTAGTATTCCACCGCTTTGACGTCGTGGTTGGTCACCGCCTCGATCTTCTTGATGTGCTGGGCTTCCTCCGGCGAAAAGTGGAGGATGATGGACCGCAGGGTTTGTTCCTCTTCAGCCGTCACCGCCCGACATTCCGCAATCCCCGGCTCGGCGCACAACGCCAGCAGCCACAGCACCTCCACCTTGACGCGGTTGCGCAGCAGCGCGTATTCAGAAAAACATTCCGTCAGCACGGAAACCTTCGATGCATAACGCCCGTCCAGCGGGCTGATAGCCGTAATCATGGCAATCTCCTTCTTATTTTGAATAATCCTGCACTATAGACGGACTGGTCGGATTCTGCAAGGTTTTTGGGCATTGTAGCGGGGGGAGCTAAAAACGCTTACCGTGCTTTATGAACCGTAATATTAAAAACATTGTTTAATATTGACACTATTAATTATGGAGGAGTAAAAATATGTATCAAATTTTAGGGGAGGGCTATGGGGGCTAGAAGTTTACGGCCGATATCACATCCATCAATCCCTTCTTAAGCGTGTTATTAACGAAGCTGTCTTCAAGACGGACATCGTCAAACGGATCGGGTGTCGTACTTTTCGCCATTCCTTTGCCACTCATCTGCTGGAAGATGGGTACGATATTCGGACAATACAGGAGTTGCTTGGCCACAAGGATATCAGTACGACGATGATTTATACCCATGTTCTCAATAAGGGAGGGCATGGTGTCCGTAGCCCGGTCGATGCCCTTTAGACGGGTATATCCAGTCTGCATATACCGGGCATAATTTTAGTAGAGAATCTCATAAGTATCTGGAAATAAGCGTAAAACACTCGATTTTTAATAATTTAAAAATTGTCTTATATAGACAGATTAGTGTCTATGTTTACAGTTTTATCCAGACTGCCTATTTATAGTTAGGAACAAACAAAATGATATCTCAAGAAGAATTTCAGCAGTTGCTTCCCTTGGCCATTCAGTGGGCCGAAGATCAAGAGAAGATCATTCTTGAACAAGGCGTTGCGCTCCCACCCCCCGCACTTACAGATGCTATAACTATCGGTGTTGCTAACCCTGAAAAAGTACGCCTCCTGTGTGTTCCGGAAATTCCCATCCCAGACCATCCAATTTTAAAGCAAGCTGTGCTGGCAACAGGTCTTATTTCCAATTCAACAATTGGACTAACTTTGCGCTACGGTATTTTCATTCGCGAGGATCATTGGTTAGGCAGGGGAATAACTGTCCATGAACTTGCGCATACTGCTCAATACGAACGCTTAGGCGGCTTTGGCCCTTTTCTCCAGCAATACTTGTACGAATGCATCACCATCGGCTATCCAGCGGCACCAATGGAGCAAGAGGCCATTTACGTTCAACAACAAATGTATCCCTAACAATTCAATCAACCGGAGCGAATGACACAGGTGCCTTTGCGCATGAAATGTTGCTACTCGACCTGCGTACCGCGCCCGGTTATCAAAAACGTTAGCATTATAAAATCACCAGGAGAGTAGTTGATGCTTTTCTCGAAAAATAAATCCAAAGAGTTAATGGATTGCGCTGATGCAATGGGCTATCAATCGTTGCAGTTCGGCGTGACTGATTGGGAAAACCTTTCATCACTCTTAACAGAAGAGCATGACTTAATAAAACATGTAAAAGAAGATTTCATTATTAGGCAGGCAATATTTTATGTAATGGTAACGATCAACTTAATACTAATTAACATTAACATGAAGTATCACAAAATGGCTATCAATGCCTTAATTTGTGGGTTCAATGAAAAGTTAAATGAAATAAACAGCAAAGAAACAACAGATTTCGTTACTGCCTTGTTAAATAAATATATTGATATCTTCAGTGCGGAACCAGATTTCCTAAGTTTGGTAAAGTTCCAAAAAAAATTCTTCATGGATGCCATTGGTGCACAACAAAATTACGGAGTCATTTCGTCAACACTAGAAACATTCTTAATAAATTCAATTTCTACGTTTCCTTTTGAGAAACTTTTCCCAAATAAGAGTTGGTATTCAAAATAATGCTAACCATGGGGTCGAGGGGACGCGAAATAGTTGGGTGCCTTTTGCCGGCCGGATTGCCGCGCGCCCCTCACCCCAAACGTTGGCGATTGAAAGGAGAGAACAGAGCTGATGGACGCGATCAGATCAATCCTGGAACTCACATATTTTGCATC
Organism: Pelobacter sp. UBA6812; assembly: GCA_002452265.1. Classification (GTDB taxonomy): domain Bacteria; phylum Desulfobacterota; class Desulfuromonadia; order Desulfuromonadales; family Syntrophotaleaceae; genus Syntrophotalea. Next base: position 48,056 of record DKEW01000055.1, read on the forward strand.
CGGTCCGCTGCTCTTCATCGTGGCGTGCATAGGACTTTACCAGTTAAAGATTGCCAAGGACACGGCCCGACTCAACGCACGAAGGGACTCTCTGCGACTCGCTGCCTCTGAATGCGACTATTACCATCGGCAGATCATTCCACTCTTGAATGCCCTAGACACTGCCATCCAAGAAAATGGCATTGTGTTCTTTGAGAGATCGGAGGTTGATGTTCAGGGGGAGACTATCCGCGTCCGGCCGAATCTGGCGAAGGATGAGCTGGTCAAAGAACTGGAGAAACTGATGACCATCATAAAAGAGACGACGGAAGTGTTCAATGCAATGGAGGCCTTTGCACTGTTTTTCGTGTCAGGTGTAGCCGATGAAAGAGTGGCGTTTTCATCTGTTGGAAAGACATACTGCAACTCCGTCAAGCAGTACCTTCCTGACCTAGTCCCTATTTCACAAGACGGGGAGTACTATCAGAACATAATTAAGCTATTCCTGATTTGGAATACAAGATTTGAGAAACAACAACTACTGAAAGACAAGGGCAGGATTGAGCAGCAACTTGCCAAGGTGAGAGATAAATTCATTCGGCCTTTCGGGGCTGATTGAGATTCGCCAACAAATTGGTGCACTGGACGCTGTACATCGCGTCGCTTCGCTTTGCTTTGCGGGTACAACGCCAGTGACCATAACGTTATGTTTTCTCCAGTGGGGTGCGCCTTGGGTGCGCCTTGGGGTCGGACCAAATTAACTTGCTGAAAATACGTGGTTTTACATCCAAAAATGTCCTAAAAAACCACTTATAGGCCCATTCTAGGGGTCAAAATTAGGGCCATATGCTTTTTTAACTGTATTTTGCCGGAATGGCAATGGGAGGGGAGGATGGCACGAGCTAATCGGCATTGTATCCCGGGTTGTATCTGGCATATTACCCACCGCTGCCACAAGAAGGAATTTTTGCTTAAGTTTGCTCATGACCGTTCCCGTTTTGTGGCCTGGTTGATCGAAGCCCGCAAACGGTTCTCCTTGCAAATCCTCAACTACCAGATAGGGGGACGCCCATGAAATTATGCGTTTCTTATGATGTTGTACTTCGGCAAGATTAGTAATGTTTATTGTGTGTTGCTTTGCCTGGTAGAAAAATGGCATAATTCTAATCATGCCACGTCAAGCCCGCATAGATGCACCAGGTGCGCTCCATCATATCATTTGTCGCGGCATGGAGCGCCAAGCGATCTTTCGCGATGATGTTGACCGGGGTGACTTTGTGTCACGCTTGTCGACAATCCTTTTAGTAACATCCACCCAATGTTTTGGCTGGGCACTGATCCCTAACCATTTTCACCTGTTGTTGCAAACGGGGAAAGCGCCGATTGCTCATGTCATGCGCCGATTATTAACGGGGTACAGCGTTAAATTTAATCGCCGCCATCATCGACATGGGCACTTATTCCAGAATCGTTATAAGTCCATATTGTGTCAGGAAGAACCTTATCTTCTGGAGTTGGTTCGTTATCTTCATCTTAACCCATTGCGTGCCGGCGTGGTGTCAACTTTGGAAGAATTGGCCGATTTCCCCTTTTGCGGGCACGGCTGCTTACTGGGGCGGCGTGCTAGCAGTTGGCAGGCCGTCGAGCAGGTTCTGGAGCGTTTTGACAGGCGAGTAACTGTTGCCCGGAAACAATATCTGAGTTTTATTGCTGCGGGTATTGAGCAAGGACGTCGTTTAGATCTTATCGGTGGCGGCCTGGTTCGCAGTGCGGGAGGTTGGCAAAAATTGGCATCTCTGCGAAAAGAGGAACCGCAGCTGAAAAGCGATGAACGCATCCTCGGAGACAGCGAGTTCGTTGAGTCTGTATTGCGAAACGCGGATGAGAAATTGGAGAGATGCCGACGCTGGGATATCGACCTGAAAGAGCTTGTGCAAATAGTTGCGGATAAGCTTGAGGTCGATTCCGAGGATATTCGGGCGGGAGATAAGCGACCAAAACGGGTTGCGGCACGAAGCATACTTTGCTTTTGGGCTGTAAAGGAGTTGGGTTGTTCAACGACGGAGATTGCCGGGCTTTTGGGAATAACTCAATCGGCAGTCAGTAGATCGGTTCAACGTGGACAAAAATTGGCCAGAGAAAAGGGGTGGCGTCTGGAGGAAATGGTAAACGCATAATTTCATGGGCGTCCCCATTACCCATTACCTTTGGGCGTCCCCATTACCTTGATGTCATCATCCGCGGGACCGAACGACCAGAAATATTCCTCGACGATGATGATTGACGTCTCTTATCTCGACGTTTGGCCGAAACAATATGGCACTAAAAATAATAACTGATTGTTCTGGAATTGATTGGCAAACCATCGCTGACTCGCTCAAAAAAGTCGGAATGGCTTATCATGAACCAGAAGTCCATAAGAGAGCTTTCGAGGCCAGTCATACAGCTGTTTTCGTTTATGAGGAATCACAGTTGATCGGTTTTGGAAGAGCAATATCTGATGGTGAATATCAAGGTGCAATTTATGATGTTGCCGTTTTGCCAGAAGCCCAAGGAAAGGGCATTGGAAAACTTATTATCCAAACCATCTTAGGTCAACTTCCAAGCTGTAATATTATTCTTTACGCAACTCCTGGAATGGAAGGCTTTTATAAAAAGCTTGGGTTTGGAGCTATGAAAACGGGAATGGCTCTGTTCACAACCTCACAAGCAATGGGTAAATTCACTGAATAATTTGCTGAACCACCCAGTCCACTGGACGGCAAAAGCCGACGCCGGTGGCCGAAATGTTATGTCTCCTCCCAAATAAAGGGATTGCCACATGGAAAACGAAATAGTCTACAGCGACAAATTGGTGGAAATTTCTAAAGATTCAATTTTGGTACGGGGCTACTACTATCCCTTCGGTGACAAACGGGTCGAATTTAAAAACATCGAAAACATAGTCATACAAAAGCCAAGTCTCCTGAGTGGGAAATACCGCTACTATGGAACTGGCGATTTTCGGACATGGTTTCCACCTGACGATCGCTCATCAAGAGATTTAATCTTCATAATAAAAATAAGGAATAAATGGTGGCGCGTAGGGTTAACCGTTGAGAATTCTCAAGCAGTTTTAAGCCTGTTCAAAGACAAGTGTTCAATCATTGATTTAAGGAACGAGCAAAAAGCGTCTTGAATGACAACATGGCAAGCGCTTCAACTCGGAGCGCGGTTAATTCCACGTTCGGTGAATAAAGCATGAACCTTTCCAATATTCTTTTTGACTTGGATGGAACTCTTACCGATCCAAAGGACGGGATAACCCGTTGCATTCGGTTTTCCCTGGATAAACTCGGCGTTAATCCGCCACACGAAGACAGTCTCACCAGGTGTATCGGGCCACCCCTCAGGGAGTCATTTTCACGTCTGATGAATACAAGGGATGAAGCTCTTCTCGATCAAGCCCTCTTTTATTATCGGGCCCGTTTCGCTGAGACAGGCATGTTTGAAAATGCGATATATCCAGAGATTATTCCTTGTCTGAAGAGAATCGGGGACGCAAAATTTCGTATGTATCTAGCGACTTCAAAACCGTGGGTGTTTGCCATGCAGATTCTCGACCATTTCGATCTGACGCAATTTTTCCACGCTGTTCATGGAAGTGAGCTGGATGGCCGCTTGTCGAATAAAGGTGAGTTGATAGCCCATATTATCGATTCCGAAAACTTGGATCCGGGTGCCACTCTTATGGTCGGAGATCGATCTCACGACATCATCGGTGGGAAAGAGAATGGGATAATGACGGCAGCCGTTACCTACGGGTATGGTAGCCACGAAGAAATTGCCGAATCAAAGCCAGACGTAGTCTTCGCGTCTCTCCAGGAATTGGTAACATTTCTTGGCTTACAGGTCCCACCGGGCAACTGGGTGGTGCAGGATGAGGACGCCGCAAAAAAACCTGCTCCGCACATCATTTGACCGTTATGCCAAAAACACATCAATGTTGGTGTGAAGGGTTCTATGCCCGATCCTATTGACGATGTCGCGGCAGTCAATACCTGGTGCTAAATCTTCCTTGTGGAGAATGCTGTTCACCACTGTTCCAGGGCTTGCAGAATTTATTTACTCCGTCCGATCCCGCACCATCCCCACCCGCAAATCCCGATGATCGGCCCGGCCATGATCATCCACCACTCGCACCGTGAAATGACCGCTGGCCGGTTGCCAGAAAAAAGTTTCCCCCGCCTTGCAGGATCCGACAAACCGATCATCGACAAACCAGAACAGTTGGCGCACATCGGCATCGGCTACGGCGCTGAAGGGGATCTTTTCCTTTTTCAGGGTTTCGCTGCGCAGGCGGTATTGCAGCCCGGACACCGGTGACTGGATGGTGGGCGAGGAGCCGGACAGGCTCTGGGTGTCGAGGTCGCAGTCCGACTCGAAGGGTGGAGGCGTCTTGAGGGCGATGCCGGCCTGGCGGAAGATGCGTTGCAGATCGGATGGCCAGAATTCAAAAACCTGCATTTCTGTGCGGCCCGGTTGCTGGTGGCAGGCGCGCAGGCCGGTCTGTTTGTTGACCGGTACGGCACGGTGAATGGTTGACACCTTGATCGGTGAGACGCCGGGAATAAACCAGGAGTCTGTGGTGCGAGGACAGTAGCGACCGGGCAGGTCGCCGGTGTCGGCGCACATGGCCACTCTTTCCACGTTGAGCAGGCCGGGCTTGAGGCTGCCGGTGGCCTGCCAGGGTTGTCCGTTGCTCAGGCTATGGAAAATTTCGAACAATAGCGGTCCGGCGGCCTGGCGGCCGACGAAGGCGCGGTTGCCGGAACCGTCGAAATTACCGATCCACACCGCCACCACGTAGGGGCCGGAGATGCCCACCGCCCAGGCGTCGCGGAAGGCGTGGGATGTGCCTGTTTTCCAGGCGACTTGCAGGCCGCTGGACTGTTGACCCGGAAGGGTGGGGCGTACCGGCGGCGGGTTGTCTCGCAGGATGTCGAGGGTAAGAAAGCAGGCTTCCTGGCTCAAGGGGACGGGCGGGGTTTCGGCTTTTGGGTCGGTCATCAGCATGCGTACCGGCTGCAGCTTGCCGCCGTTGGGCAGCATGGCGTACAGCTTGAGCAGGTCGAGCATGGTCAGTTCTACGCCGCCCAGTGCCAGCGCCAGGCCGTAGTAGCTCTCCTGTTTGAGGTTTTGCACGCCGGCGGTTTGCAGTAATTCGTAAAGTCCCGGTTTGTCCACGGCTGCCTGCAGAGCCGCTGCGGGCACGTTACGGCTGGCGATGAGGGCGTCACGGGCCAGAATGGGGCCGAGGAAGGCCTGGTCGTAGTTTTCCGGAGCGAAGCCGCCGTAACGGTGCGGCGCATCCTTGAGCATGGTCATGGGGTGGATCAACCCCTGATCCATGGCCAGGGCGTAGACGAAAGGCTTGAGAGTGGAGCCGGGGGAGCGGGGCGCATTGCAGCCGTTGACCTGCCCCTGAATTGAGGCCTCGGAAAAGTCAGCGGAACCGACCATTGCGGCCAGTTCCATGGTTTGATAATTGAGGATCGCCACGGCACCGTTGACGATGCCGACTTCTTTGCGTCGCATCAGGTAGTCACGCAGGCGTTGCTCGGCCATGCGCTGCAGATCGCCGTCGATGGTGGTATCGATGCGGCCGCGTAACAGCAGCGGCAGTTGCCGTTCGAGGTCGGTGACCAAGTGCGGGGCGCGAAACGGCAGCTGTTCCGGCGTGCGTATCTGCAGGGGGAGCTCGAAAGAGGCTTGCAGCCGGGCGGCTTCAGGGTGCTGCTTCTGCCAACGTATGAATAACGGGTCACGGGCGACCTTGAGAGCGGCAAAACCTTGGGCTGTCGTGGGGTTGCGTTTGACCGGATTTTGCGGGATGACGCACAGGCTCAGGGCTTCGGGCAAACTCAAGTCTTTGGCGGGTTTGTCAAAATAGATCAGGCTGGCCGCCTCGATCCCCTCGATGTTGCGGCCGTAGGGCGCGAGGTTGAGGTAGGCTTCGAAGATTTCGTCCTTGCTGTAATGCCGGGACAGTTGCAGGGCGCGCAGGATCTGTACCAGCTTGCCGCTCAGGCTGCGGGTTTGCAGGTGCCAGCGCAGTCGGGCCACCTGCATGGTGATGGTCGAGGCACCCACCGGGCGAGTGCGAACGATGAAGCTGCTCCAGAAGGCGCGCAGCAGCGCCAGGGGATCGACACCGGGGTGCCGGTAGTAATCCTGATCCTCATACAGCAGAGTCGCATCGCGCAACTCCGGGGCGATGTTCTTCAGCGGCACCTGCAGGCGATAACGGTCGTCGTCGGCCAGGGTCAGGCGCAGCAACCGGCCCTGGCGGTCGAAAAAAGCCCGCGAGGTGCTCTGGTAGCGCAGCAGTTCCGGCCGGGGGATGGCTAAGATCGCGACCGCGATCAGCAACAGGCTAATCGCGGCCGGACGCAATACTTTTTTTATCTGCGGATGCCTCTGTTTCAAGCTTTTCCTTCGTGTGTTCCCGTTTGTGTAATCAGCGGGTGGTTAAAACCTGTTTAACAGGGATGAAGGGGATTCAGGTGATACTTCTTAAACCCGGATCTCGCACAAGGACACGAAGCCACAAAGAACAACCAGGCTTTAGTGTTCAGTCTTAGCTTGCTTGGCTCTTATCCCTTTTATCCCCTTTATCTCTGTTCAATTCAATTTTTTGGTCTTGTTATTCCGATCCTGCGGGTCTTCCTGACTCCGAGGGTGCGACGCTGATCTGGCCGGATACACCGGATGCGCGCACCGCCCGGTCGTACATGGCCTCGGCCCAAGGTGGCGGGATCACGAACTGCCCGGCATTGGTGACTTTGGCCCGGTAGTTGAGTTCCCGTGCCGAGGTGTCGAAACGGCCGTAGAAGACCACTCGGTCTTCGCGTACGTCGACATAGTCGGCACGCCACCCGACAGCGGTGCGTGGCACCGAATCACGCAGCACCTCGAAGCCGCCCGGCAGCAGGTCGATGACCGCCACGTTGCTGACCGGTTCGCCCAGGGCGCGTATCCGCAGGCGTACGGTGATTTCCTGACCCTGTTGCAGTTGGGTAACCGGCTTGCCATCTCGATCCAGATATTCCCGGGTGATCTCCAGTTTATCGCGTACCGGTGTTTTTGGCAGTTCACGGTTAAAGCCGGACTGCGACAAAAGGTGGAACAGCGCGTTATCCGCGGCTGCCAGCACCTTGACGGTGCCGGTGCCAAAGGCTGCCTGCGGCATCGGTTTGTATTCAACCGTCAGTGCCTGCTGATTGCCCTGGCCGTCGACAGCGGTGAAGCGGATACTTTCATCCCGTAGCGGGGCATTCTGCAGCTGGCCGTAAGCGCCCAGGGCCAGGATGGTGTAAGCGGCGGAAATGGTGTTGTAGCGACCTCGGAATACCGGCTCGACAAATCGCAACAACTCCTCACCATCAAGCTTCGCCGCTTGCTTCGGGAAGTGTCGCGCCAGCAGATAGACAAACTGGGCGTCACGGGTCAGGGGTGAATGGAACACGCCATCCTTGTCGTTGCCCTTGGCGCCAAGACGGTAGCGGCTGATCATGTCCGCGGCATCATCCTGCTTTTTGAGCAGGCTGTAAGCGGCGGCCATGTAGGCGGCGGCGAGATCCTGACGCCAGGTTTTCGGCTGATTTTTGTCCAGCCAGGTCTGCAGGCTGACCAGGTGGTTGGTTGTGACTTCTCCCATGCGCGTCAGCAGGTAGATGGCGTAGGCGCGCACCCGGGCTTGCTCCAGATGCGTTGGCGTTTGGCCGACATAATTGCGCAGATAATCCTTGCCACGGGTCATGAGGTCGTCGGGCACCGCGTAGCCGAGCTCGCGCACCTCGAGCAGGAAATGCATAACGTACACGCTGGGGAATTCCGCTACCTCGCTGCCACCGGGCCAGAAACAGAAACCGCCGTTGGCCAGTTGCCGCTCGCGCAAGCGGGCGATGAGGGTGGCGAAACGCTGGCGGTTGTCGCTGGAGTGGGGTGCGAAGGCCGGATGGCTCATGAGGCCGACCAGCGGGAAAACCTGACTGACCACCTGTTCGGTACAGCCGTGGGGAAAGTGCTCCAGGTAGGCCGACAGGCCGTCGATGAGTACCAGCGGGCTGCTTGATGCCGCCACTTGCTGCTCGGCTAAATCGGCGTACAGCCGGCGCGGCACCTCCAGCTGGGCTTTGCCGCTGTTTGTATAGCCGCTGGTCAGGGTGCTGGCATAGGGCAGCGCCGGGCGGATGCTGAGGGTTGCACGGCGGGTAGCCTGCTCTTTGCCCGAGGTGACGATGAAGCGCACCTGCGCAGCGCCGAGCTTGTCTGTAGCCTTAAGTTGGAAGTGAACGGTTTTTTCGCTGCCTTCGCCGAGGGTCAGCCGCTGTTCTTTATCCCCGACGATTTTAAGCTGTGGCGAAGCCTCCAGGCGTACGGTGAGCGGGGCGTCTTTGCCTGAACCTTCCAGAATATTGCTGATGCTGGCCGAGGCACGGAAACTGTCACCGGGAGCGGCCTGGGTCAGCAGGCTGGGGGTGATGACGAAGGGGCCGCGCACCAGACTGGAGTTTTCCGCTACGCCGATGGCCTCTTCAGCCACCGCCACGGCCATCACCCGCAGGGTGCCGGAAAAAGTATCGGGGACCGTGAAGCTGACCGTGCGCTGCTGGCCGTCGGCATCGACGATGCCCGACCAGAACACGGCCGGCTTGTCCAGCGCGCGTGCAAAGGGATTTAGGTTAGCAGCCAGGGCTTTGCGCATGCTTTCATCCGCCATGCCGCCGCCGCTGGCGGAGAGCTGACGTATCAGCTCGAATTCGGGCAGGATCAGGTCGAGCATCTGCAGGGTGTCGACCTGCAGGGCGCGTTTGCGCAGGAAATGATCGAGGGGTTGCGGCGTCTTGTAGTTCGCTACCTGCAGAATCCCTTCGTTGACGGCGAACACCACGATGCGCGAAGCTTTGGACGCACTGTAGGCGATTTCCATCGTGTCGCCAGGGCGAACCTTGGGCGCCACCTCCAGTTGGACATCGAGGGTGCGTTTGCCGCGGTCGATGGTAAAAGGCGCCACGGCATAACTCAACGGGCTGGTGAAGATCTCCCTGGAGTCGGCGGCGCGCACAAAGGCAACGTTGACGTAGGCGTTGCCCTCCAGGTTTTTGGGGATGGTTATGGTCTGCATGGAGCTGGTGGTATCGGTGGCGAACCATTTCCAGGCATGCACCCGGTCGCTTTCGATGGTGATCAGGCCGCTGCCCGTGTAGGGGGCGGTGATATTCATCTCGATGGTATCGCCGGCTTTGTAGTCCAGGCGATTGAGTTTCAGATCGACTTCGGCATTCTTCTCCAGTTGCCCCAGCAAGTTGCCGTGGCCGACCACGGAGAAGCGCACCCGGGCCAGCTTTAGGTCCTGCGGGTCGAGGATCTCCCATACGTAGGTGCCGGGGCGGGTGGTGGGCAGCCGGTGGTGTATACCGGTGGCGGGGATGGCGAAATCCTCCGACTGCAGTTCCTGTTCTTTTTCCACCGACTGATAGGCGTAGGTGCCGTCCTGCTGCTGTACCAGGGTCGAGATGGTGCGAATTTCCGTGAGGCGCGCCCGTAGTTTCTTTAAGGCGCGGGGTTTGAGATCGGTACCGATGGCGATGAGGTCGACAAAGCGTTCGGCGTCCTTGTTGATGTAGTCCAGCTTGCTGTCGCTTTTGGTGCCGACCAGCGTCTTCAGGGGGGAGAGCAGCAGGCTGTTGCGGGCTGTGACGCTGCGTCCGCCGCCGGGCTCGAAGCCCTCGGTGGTCAGGGTCAGCAGGTAGGTTCCTGCGGTAAAGCGCTCCAACGGAAGGGTGAATTCGGCCTGACCCTGCGCATCGGTGGTACGGGCTTCCAGTTCCTCGTTGATCTGCAGCGGCTGTTTGTCCGGGTCGTACCAGGGATCGGCAAAGGTGAAATCCTTAAATTCCTTGAAGCTGAAACGTGCGCTGCGTACGTTCATGAAGGCGGTCACCTTGCGTCTCTGCGCCGGCGTGCCGAACAGGTTGCGCAGATCCACTCTGGCGGTGAGCGCTGTGGCGGTGCTCCAGCCCCGCTCCTTGATGCCGAGCAGGGTGCTCTGAATCTTCAGCGTGTCGGGTTGAAACTCTTCGACGCGGAAATCGGCTGATCCGACCATGCGGCCCCGGTACTTGTTGTCACGCACCAGGTAGAGGGCTGCCTGGTAGGTGCCGGTCTCCGAGGCGGCTTGCGTTGCGTAGGGGTAATCGAAGAATCCCTTGGTCGGCAGGTTTAGGCGTTTGTTGGCGATCTCGGCACCGCGCGGACTTCGGATAGCGATTTCCAGAGGGATACCTTCGATATTGTTGAGCAGTTGTGACTTTACGATACAGCCGATACTCACCTGTTCCCCCGGACGGTAGAGGCCGCGGTCGCTGAACATGAAGGCTCCGAGGCTCTCGCCGTTGGCTTGCCGGTCGCGGATTCCGCCGATTTCGAAGCGGGAAAAGTTCAGTTGCCGGGCAGGGCGCTCAAAGGGGATGAAAGCCATGTCGACGGCAGTGTTGACCACATAGACGGTCGGCTCTTGTTCGTTTTCGAATCCCTTGGTACTGGGGAATCGGGCATGGCCTTCGCTGTCGGTGGTGCGGGTCAGCAAGGGCAGACCGTTGCGTCCCTGCAGGGTAACCTTTGCGCCGGCTACCGGGAGGCCGTTGCTGAAAGACTGGACGAAGACATCATGGCTCTGGTCGGCATTATCCTTGACCAGCAGGCCCAGATCGGTCACCAGGATCAGGCGTTTGTCGCTGATCCAGCCCATTTTACGTTTGTTGGTTTTATCCCAGCCGCAAATCTCCACGAAGAACAGGCCGCAGCGGTCATTGCCCGAAGGCAGATGAGCGCTGAGGTCGACCGAAGCGTAATTGGCCTGCTGCGGAGGTAGCGGTTTCAGGTCGATGACCTGTTGGGCATATTCGACGATGTTGTCCTGATCGAAACGGTAGTTGGCAAAGGACGGATCGCTCAGGTCGCCGCGGGTCTGGCTGATCAGGTGCTGCAACTGGCCCGGCAGCAGCTTGCCGATGCGTACCTGGAAGGCTTCCAGACCACGGGCCATGAGGCCAAGCTGGTGGGCGCCGGCCAGGGAAAGCAGTGCGCCATCGGCGGCGATAGTGATCTCCTTGGGGTAGTCTGGTGCCGTTACCAGGGTGTCGTAGAAGGAGGCATGGACGAATCCTCCCAGGGAGGTCAGCCCCGGTTTCAGACGCAGGTAAAGGGTGCGTCCCGGCGGAGCATCAAGAGGCAGATGATATTCTCTGGCAAAACCATGCTCCGTCTCGAGGGGTACCAGGGCCAAGGGCGTGGCCTTGGCCAGCACCGCGTCGGTGACCTCCCGGGGGCTTTGCCAGTAACGATTGTTGCGCTGAGGGTTGCGCGGTGGCAGCAGCCAGGCCTGCAGTTTATCCTTCAGTTCGGTCTCGGCGATGTCGTCGGTGAACCTGAGGGTGAGGACCTGCTGCGGTTCATTTTCAGGGGTGCGGACGATATCGGTCGTGGCGCTTTTGACCTTCAAAAAGCTGAGCCGGTCGGGGATCAATAACTGCCTGGAGAGCCGCTGATCCGATGGCGAACCGCCGGTAGCCGGGGCGATGCCGGCTTTGAGGTCCAGTGTCAGGTAGTTGCTGTGCTCCGGCAGTTGCAGCGGTACGCTGTGGACATAGGCTTCGCGCTGGTTCTTGTCGTAGGTGAGGGTAAAGCCGACCGGTTCCGGGCGGGTTTTGCTTTTCTCATCGGAGGGGCGCATGGTCAGGGTCAGGTGTTTTTTCAGACTTTGGGTGTCTACCGGATGGGAAAACCGCAGGGTGGCGACAGCTTGGCGAACTTTGCGATTTCGGGGATCCTGATAAAATTCCAGTTTGTCGAGATCGACGCTGAAAGTTGGTGTGTGAAATTCGTACTTCAGAGTTGTGAAACGGGCCTCCGGAGAGAACAGTTGTTTGTCGAAGCGCAACCGGTAGCGGATGCCGGCTTGCCATTCCCGATCGGGGGCAAACACCAGGGTGTTGTCCCCCTCCCAACTCCACGAACCGCTCATGGCCGGCTCGAGGCGTATGCCGCTTTCGACGCGCTGGTCCACTAGGTCGAGACGCGCTACCGATGGCGGTGCGTCGGGGAGTTCCTGTTCCGGTTGCAGGCGCTTGGTATCGTAGGTAAATGTGACGCGCAGGACGTTGGGCTGCGGAGTTTCATCGTTTGGGGTAATTCCCGGAGCCTCGATGTCAGCCGTCAGTAGCAGGGGTTTGGGCAGGCATCGGTAGTATCTGTAGCCCGCCAAGATGGTGAATATCAGCAATGCCAGTAGAACCAGTCCGCCCCAGAACCGGCCGGGTCGCTGTTTGCGCGTGCGCTCTAAGGCTAAAGCCCAAGGTGGGGGCGTCCAGCAAAATGAGCCAGCAAGCTTGCTTGCACAACGACCGGCTACGCGGAAAAGTCCCTTCATATTCTCCATCCTTTTGTGAACGCGGGATTTCTATACAGAGATGCCACTCAGCGTTTTCTTTTTAAAAAATACTGTATTTTTAAACCATCAATTGTTTTTCATAATTGCTGACAAATATATCATGGGAACTTATCACTTAACAGGAACATTGTCGAAATATGAAATATGAAAACAATCAAATGTAAGCCGAAAAAATGTCAATCCGATGACTATTAAAAAGGTTAACTAAGCCATAAATAAAGGGATTTTTTTATTTACATTATTGGTCGTGATTAGTATAGTCCCGCCCATAATGTATAACTAATTATCGTATACATATTCTTTTTGGCTAATTCTGCTGTATACGAAATGGTTCGATGGTTTTTATTCTCAGGTAACAACCTTTTGTTTGATCGAATGGAACTGGTGGCTAATAAATTTGGGCAGCATGATATTCAGCTTATAATCATAACAGGATCGATCTCCTCTTTTTTTGACACCTCATTATTGTTTGTGATTTTTTTTTGGGGGAAACCCGTTCCCATACAGGTTGTCGATGGCAAAAAATACATAAGTTGCTCTGGAGGTAAGTATGAAATGGAATTTGCGAGGGAAAATTTTATTTCCGACCATTCTTGTCGTTCTGGTCGGGCTGGCGCTGTCCGGGTTTCTCAATTACCGTTCTTCCAAGGCTGCCTTGGAAACCACGATTAAAGGGCAGTTGACCGAAATGACCCGTAATTTGGCCGGTCAGTTCGAGGGCTGGATAGACGGCTTGAGCAAGGATATTGAAATTTGCTCCCAGCGTGATGTCATTCGCAAGGCACTGCATGCTGATAGCGAGGAACAGCGTCTGGCAGCTTCGATGGCGGCTGGTGCTGCACTCGAAACGATGTTCAAGGAGTATGGGGGGTACGAGGGATTTCACGTTGCCGGCATGGATGGCTTAGTGGTCGCATCCTCCGATCCGGCTGCCGTCGGCAAAGTCGATATCAGCCAACGAGATTATTTCCGCGCGAGTCTTACCGGCAAGACCGTCGTATCCGAGGTGTTGCGCAGCAAGGTGACCAACAATCCTATCTTCGTTATCGCGGTACCGGTGTATGACGGCACTGAGATTACCGGTGTGGTTATCGGCGTGCTGGATCTGCTTCAATTTACCGAGAAATATATCAGTCCCATTAAGGTCGGCGAACGTGGTTACGTTTATCTGCTGGATAACCAAGGCCGCTTTATCGCTCATCCCAATAAAGACAATATTCTCGATGTGAATGTGTCCGGCTACGATTGGGGCCAGGAGGTGCTGCGCCAAAAGAAAGGCTTTACCCTTTACCAATGGGAAGGTATCGACAAACTGCTGGCTTATGACCAGGTCCCTTCTACCGGATGGATCGTGGCGGCCTGTGCCGAAAACCACGATGTGTTTTCCGCGGTGGATGGCATCCGCAACCAGAGCATTTTCGTCGCTTTAATCCTGCTGGCGGTGTTGGTCGGGGTCGTTTTCCTTGTCGTGCGCCCCATTGTCAACGATGTGCGACTTGGCGTCCGGTTTGCCGAAACCATCAGCCTGGGGGATCTGTCGGAAAGATTGCAACTTGCGCGGCATGATGAAATCGGTCAATTGGGGCAAGCCCTTGATGGTATGGCTGACAGTCTCCAGGCCAAAGCCAGGATTGCCGACCAGATCGCACAGGGCAACCTGGCTGTCGAAGTGCAACTGGCTTCGGAAAATGATCAACTGGGCCATGCCCTGCAAGGGATGACTGCAAATCTCAATGAGGTACTTACCCAGGTCAGCGCAGCCGGAGAGCACATTGCCAGCTGCGCTCTCCAGGTCGCGGATTCAAGTCAATCCTTGTCGCAGAGTGCTACCGAGGCTGCTGCCTCCATGGAGGAGATAACCGCATCCATGACCGAGATGGCTTCTCAGACGGGTCTTAACGCTGAAAACGCCGAGCAGGCCAATAAATTGTCCAATAATGCTCGTAGCGGCGCGACCCAGGGTGCTGAATTAATGGAAAAAATGCTCGCGGCCATCTGGGACATCAACGCATCGAGTGAAGATATCTCCAAGATTATCAAGGTCATCGACGAGATTGCCTTTCAGACCAACCTGCTGGCTCTTAACGCCGCCGTGGAGGCCGCCCGTGCCGGTCAGCACGGCAAGGGTTTTGCGGTGGTGGCCGAGGAGGTGCGCACCCTGGCGGCGCGCAGTGCCAAGGCCGCCAAGGAAACGGCTGAACTCATCGAGAATTCGGTGGCCAAGACCCGTAACGGAACGGAATTGGCCGACAAGACAGCCGTTGCCTTACAGACTATCGTCGATGGTGCAACCAAGGTTTCCGATCTTGTCGCAGAAATCTCCATGGCATCCAACGAACAGGCCCAGGGTTTTGGCCAGGTTAATCTGGGGTTGAATCAGATCGATGGCGTAACCCAGCAAAACACCGCCAATGCAGAGGAAAGTGCTGCGGCTGCACAGGAGCTTACCGGTCAGGCTGAACGCCTGCAGCAGATGTTGGCGCGTTTCACCCTGAAAGGTCAGTCGCGGGATAACCGTGCGTCGGGCAGCGCCGAGATTCTGGCTTTGCCATCGGTATGATGCCGGAATACATTGAATGAAAAAAGCCGTCCACTTTGCCATGCAGGCAGAGGTGGACGGCTTTTTAGTTATGTGACGAGACCGGTGGCATGGTGCTAAACACACTTGCCTCTGTGATGGAGACTCAGTGGCTCATGAATCTTTCGACATGTAAGAGAACCTTGACCGAATCGCCGGTCTTGCCGATGCCCATGATATAGCTCGGCGTTCCTCCCATGTCACCTGAATGAGCTGCTTCGATTTGATCCTGAGCGATGTTGGCAACCTCGTTGACCTGATCAACAATCATGCCTGTGGACTGGTTGTTAACATGGATGACCACGATGCACGTACGCTCATCGTAGGCGCGCTCTGATAGCCCGAACCGGGCACGGACGTCGACCACCGGGATGATGCGGCCCCGCAGATTGATAACTCCCTTGATGAAATGCGGCATGTCGGGAACTTTGGTGATTTTTTGTACCCCGATGATTTCCGTGACGAATTCGATGCCCATGCCGTACTCTTCGTCTCCGATCCAAAAAGTAAGGAACTTGTCCTTCATGGTATCTTCGGAATCCAACATATCTGCACTGTCACCAGCCTTGGGAAGGGTCAGCGATTTCTGTGTCGAGTTTTGCGTGGCTTCCATTTTCCTCTCCTCTGTAAAGTGTCTTCATGGGCGGCTCAAAATAAAAAATCCACCTTCGTCGAACCGAAGGTGGACTGTGACATAAGCCTGGCAGAAGAGAGGCTTGCTGCCTGAGAGTCGCTGATTTCTTCGGTAACCTGGCGGCCCGGTCAACCCGGGTCCATGGCTTTGCGTCCCCGGGTTACCCCGAGTTTGCTTTTGTCGGAAACATTATGTGAGTTATTTGGTACGGTTTCCTTTGTGCCACAAATAAATGGTCAGGTCAACAAGCAAAGAATTTGGGGCGCGGTTCCGTAGGGTATTGCGAGGGATTAAGAAGTACCTGCGATCGTTCTAATTGTACCCTTAAATTAAAAAGCAGGGTCAGATTACTCCGACCCTGCTTTTTTGATTTATTCCAGAATTGGTCTATTCAGGCAGAACCACGCAGCACACGAGCTCAACGCGACGGTTCTGGTAGCGACCCTCTTCCGTATCGTTGGTGGCGACAGGCTGGGTTTCTCCCATGCCCTTGGCCTTAAGCTTGGTAGCATCCAGGCCGTAATTGGTGATCAGCGCCTGCCGGACGGCATTGGCGCGTCGCTGGGAGAGTTTCATGTTGTAGGCGTCTTTGCCCTTGCTGTCCGTATGGCCGGTCAGCACGATAAAGGGAACGTTGCTGTTGGCGCGGACAAAAGCCGCTGCCTTGTCGAGTTCACCTTTGAATTCCGGCTTGATAACAGCCTTGTCGAAATCGAAATTGATATGCAGGGTGAGTTTAAGTTCGCAGCCCTTGTCATCAACCAGGGTGCCTTTGGGGGTACCGGGGCACTGGTCGAGGTAGTCGAAGACGCCATCGCCGTCGCTATCGAGGGGGCAGCCTTTGGCATCCACCGGCGCGCCCTTGGGGGTGTCGGGGCACTGGTCGAGGTAGTCGAAGACGCCGTCGCCGTCGCTATCGAGGGGGCAGCCTTTGGCATCCACCGGCGCACCTTTGGGAGTGTCGGGGCATTGGTCGAGATCGTCCGTTACGCCGTCGCCATCGGTATCCATGGGCGCTTTTTTAACCGGTTGCTCGGTGCCGGCAAACTGGAATTTGAAGCCGGCCGTATAAATGAAGTTGTTTTCCAGGTTGCTTTCGTTGAAGCCGATCATGTGACGGACATCGGCGCGCAGGGCGACGTTTTCACCGAGGAAATAGAGCAGCCCGGCACCGTAGTTGGTCATGAATTCATCATCGCCGTCAAGGCTGTAACCGCCGACTCCGGCAGCCAGGTAAGGGACCAGTTTGTTTTCCGGCATGAAGTGGTAGAGAGCATCCAGGCGATAGTTCCAGAAGTCGGCATCGTCGCCGCTACCTTCTTCATCGAGATTGGCTCCGGCGATCACCGCCTCAAGGCCCAGGGCCTGGGTGAAGTTATAGCCGAGGCCGAGACTGTAGGCGAGGCCGTTGCTGTCGACGGGCTGATCGCCTTCCATGGTGATGCCGCCGAGCATGGGCGACAGCGTCAATACGCCTGTTTTGAGTTCGGCTTGCGAGATGGCTGGCATCGCGCACAACGACAGCACCAGCGCGGCAACGAGAGATTTTGCGATGTTCATTCAATACCTCCATGTTTGAATTTCAAGGTTGGACATAAAACTTACCTGTACGGTAATATTTTGCGATAGTACCATCACGAGGCGTTGTCTTCAAGGGGGATAATTTTTCACGCCTCATTGTTTTCTGCTTAGTTGTCACCGTTTCGGCGTTTCTTTTGAGAATGAAATATTGAAATGTATTTATCCTACCAGCTTTTTGTCTTTCGTCCAGCGCGCCGCAATGCCTGGAATAAGTAAAGCCCCGGCAGAGGCTGCCGGGGCTTCAGATTCGCTGAGTAAAAAATCCAGGGTTACATGTGCTGAAAGTTGACTTCGACATCCTGCCGGTGGGCCGGGTCGATCTTCCACAGGGACCGGCGCACGAAATTAAAGGCGCGCGCGATAAATATATCGGGGAACTGCTCTATGCGGATATTGTAGAGGTTGGTCGCATCGTTAAAGAATTCGCGGCGGTCGGCGATCTGGTCTTCTATTTCCGAGATGCGATTGCCGAGGTTACGAAATACGCTGTCAGCTTTGAGGTCCGGATAACGCTCAACCACCATGAACAGGGACTTCAGGGTGTCGCTCAGCATGTTCTGCGCTTCGAGTTTTTGTTGCGTTCCACGGGCGTTCTGCACCATGGAGCGGGCCTTGATAACCGCTTCAAGAGTCTTCTGTTCGTGCTGCATGTACCCTTCGCAGACTTTGATCAGCTTGGGTAACTCGTCAAAGCGCTGCTTAAGCAGGACATCGATATTGCTCCAGGCTCGGTCGATGTTGTTTCTCAGGCTCACCAGCCCATTATAGATAGTAATGATATAGCCGACAAAAATCGCCGCCACCAGGGCCAGCACCCCAAGAAAAATAATAAACGCCATTGTTTCCTCCTCGTCAGTAACCTTATTACGGTTGCAGGTAATTTTTCAATGTCATGAGAGACCAGGTTACACCAGCCAGTGCCCCGGCAAACAGGGGCAAGGTCAGCAGGGTATAATTGCGCACCAGATGTAATTCCGATTCGGTTTGCGCGATCACAAACGGGATCGAGCGCCGATGAGGGCGCTTGATAACCACACGTTCGCTTTGAGTCGATTGCATATGCTCAGTGGCCAGGCTTTGTTCTAAAACGTGTTGTTCGATGGTGGACCGTGCCTGCTCCCATTCCGTTTCACAGATGAGGCCGTCGCCGTTGCGGTCATACTGCTGCAGGGCCTCGGGATTGCGTTTCAGCTCCTGCAGGGCTTTGGTTACCCTCGCGCGCAAAGGGATCCGTGTCCGGCGGCTTTCCCCTGCCTCGCCGAGAATGAAAAGCCGGGCGCCTTCGGAAACGACCTCTTCCACCCATTTTTCATCGCTGCTGCCTATGGTTCCGAACAGGGAGGTTGCCCGGTCGCCGTAGGATTCTTGACGTTCGCGAGCCGAGACAGACGCGCCGCGGGGATCGATGGTAACCTTGCCGGTATCGTCCTCAAGGTAAAAGGGGACATGGCCGCTGTCTGTGGAATGCGACAATCGCCAATTGTTTTTGCTGTCTCGACGGTATTTTCGCAAACGGTAATAAACGCAAGGCAGTTGGCTCACCGGGGATACCAGTGCATATTTGCGCACCGCACGCCCCTGAAGCTCCACCAGGCCCATGGCCAGAGACCGGGCTTTACTGGTGGGGGTGTTTTCGATATATCTTTTCAATCGCAAAAAATGAAAACCTCCCCAAAGGCAGGCACCACTAAGAATCATTGGTAGAATGGCTGTGCGCACGCCGAACTTCAAGGCCGTCGCCAATAAATCGTTGCCAATGGTGGTCAGCAGGCCAAACCCTGTCGCCGCGGCGAACCCCAGGGTGAGTTGCGGTTTTATGGAACGATAGCTGCCATCCGACTTAGGGGGAGTCGGCAGGCTGGGGGGGGCGGGTGACGGTGGGGGAGAGGCCGGAATGTCGTCCCCTATTTCCTGGCACAGCGCTTGGAGTAGTGGCAGGGCGGCTGCGTCAGGCACCGCAATGTTGTAAGTGTTGGAGGGCGTGAGTTCGGTCATCATCCATCCAAAACAGGTCAGGGCGGCCAGGTTGTCACGCTGCCAATGCAGGCCATCTTCGGCATTTTTGAGGCGGCATCCGGGCAGATTGGCAAGGCCGAAATCAAGAACCAGCCGGACGTCTTGCACATGGCTGCGGACCTGTTCGAGAATGATTTTGAGATTGCCGACGGCACTGAGGGTGGCGTGTTCACCCAAACCGCTTGGATCGAAACGGCCCGGCAGAATGCGTACCCCGGCATCGACGTTTTCCAGGTCGTTGAATCGATACAGATCCAGTACCGGTTTGCCGCGCAGGATGGCCTTGGTTAATTCTTCATCGCTTAGAGGCCGGACGTCGCGGATTCCACTATAGACGTGTTGCGCCATGAGGTATTTGAGGTTTTTGGCCGCGGCCTGTCCGGACAGGTCGGCAAGCACCACCAGGATCCGATGTTGCGGTTCCAGTGACACGATCCGTTCGTCCGTCAGCAGGGATAGCTGCCCGTTGCCCGTACGCAACCCACGTAATCTCAAAGGGGCAAAGCGTGGAGGCCGCGCCTCGATGATCCAGCAGCCGATATCCTGTTCCGCAAGCAGTGCCGCAATGGCTTCCAGGCGTTCCCGTGAACCCTCCGCAATCAGGTTGGGGCCCCGGCCGATGAGGCGTTGCTTCAGGAGAAAGGCATCAAGCTGATACTTTTGGGCCAGCAGTGGTCGCAGTTGAGCCAGTTTTTCATTATCGGAAGGAATGCTTTGGGCAATCAACAGGTATTTGGAGGCGGGCTGGGTCATGAAAGAGGCTTCCGGTTACGATTTTTGATGTGCAAAAATCCTTTATAGCGTGTTGCTCCTTATGCGATCAAGGGATTTACGTCAAGCTCACTTGAAATTGACTTTGTGATAATTGTCTTGGCATCCCTTTATATGGTAGGGTGGCAGCGTTTTTTATTTCCTACCAGGAGTTTTAATTTATGGCTACAACCGCTGATTTGAAAAGGAATCTGGTCATCCAGATCGACAATGCCCCTTGCATGGTGCTTGATGTGACCACCCAGACCCCCTCGGCCCGGGGCGGCAGCACCCTGATCAAAACCAAGTACCGCAATCTGCTGACCGGGCAGGTTCTCGAAAAGGCCTTCAAGAGCGGTGAGCGTGTTGAGGATGCCGATTTTGAACGTCGCAAAGGGCAGTTTCTGTATGCCGTCGAAGAGCATGGCGTGTTCATGGATCTTGAAAATTACGAACAATACGAGATCGGCGGGGATATGTATGAGGCTGTCCAGGGTTATCTGACTGAAGGGCTGGAGCTTCAACTCGGGCTATTTCAGGGCCTGGTGGTCAGCGTCGACTTGCCCCAGAATGTGGAACTGACCGTCACCGAGACGGCACCTGCGCTGAAAAATGCCACGGCCACCGCTCAGACCAAAGAAGCCATCCTTGAAACCGGCCTGCGTCTGCAGGTTCCACCGTATCTGGAGTCGGGCGAACGCATCAAGGTCGATACCCGCGAGGGTCGTTTTGTTTCCAGGGCTTGAGGATTATTTCACGGGTTCATGGAATTGTAGTTGAATATTTTTTACCGCGGAGGCCGCAGGATTCGCTTTGGAAGCCTCTTTAAATCAAAGACTCTTTTCTGTGAACTCGGCGTGCTCTGCGGTATATTTACTTTTTTCGAGACAGGCGGGATCGACCGCCAAGATATGGAAAAGGGATAAGGAGAGAGAACCATGCCTATTACCGGCCCGCGTATTGTTCGAAATATGAGAGAGTTTATCAGCCGCAACGGAGACGATTGGGCTAACTGGTATATCGGTATTGCCGTAGATCCATCCGATCGCCTGGCCGATGACCACAAGGTTGATATCGGCAGGGATCTATGGGTATGCAGCGAAGCCTTCACGCCGGAAGAAGCGCTTTTGATAAGAGACCGCTTTGTTGATGAGCACGGAGTTGATAACGATGATGCCCGTGACGAGAAGCAAGGCAGGTTTGTGTATGCCTACAAAAAGGCGCCTCATACCAAACCCTGATCGAAAGGGCGTGACAGGTCTCAACTGTTGCCAACACCGGTCATGCTAGGTTGATCTGGCTGTTGAATTGATAATAAAAAAGGCCGCTCCGGAAGGAGCGGCCTTTTTGTGTATCGTTAAAGCGCGAAGATTACAGAGGCAACAGTTTTTTGCCGTAAACTTCGTTGATAACCTGGGCCAGGCCGGTGTAGATGGCGCTCATGCCGCAGAAAATGCCTTCGTAGCCGGCGATGTGGCCGATGGTGTGACGCATGGGGTTGTCGCCGGGGATGGTGTGCTCATAGGCCAGCAGGAAGAACAGGATAACCAGGGTACCGAAAACTACCTGCAGGGCGCGGCTCAGTTTCAAGGTGCCGATGAACAGTACCAGGGTAAACAGGCCCCACATGAACAGGTAAGCGGCAAGACCGGCATCGTCAACTGCCACAGCTTTGCCAAAGCCCATGTCCGGCAGGATCCACAGGGCTACCAGGGTCAGCCAGAACATGCCGTAGGAAGTAAAGGCGGTAGTAGCGAAAGTGTTGCCTTTTTTCCACTCCATGATGCCGGCGATAACCTGGGCGGCGCCGCCGTAGAAGATGCCCATGGCCAGGATCATGGCGCTGAGGCCGATGATGTTAGCATTGTGCAGGTTGAGCAGGACGGTGGTCATGCCGAAGCCCATGAGGCCCAGAGGCGCGGGATTCGCGGTCTTGTCGACGATCGAGAGCTGATCTGCCATTGTTTGTTTCCTCCCAGAAAAATATAGGTTTTGCCGGCAATAGTTGCCGACACGAATGATTTCCTACTGGATGTGTTTAGAACTGTGTTTGTAGAAATCGCGGAATTATTATTTATAATGAGGCGCGAAGTCAAGTCCCCAGTGTCTTAAAAAGCCTTTCGATGTGGTATACGTTTCAGTTTTGAGGGGATGTAACGGCTTGATGTATAGTTGAAAATTACTGCCGAACGGCCAAACGTGTGGATGCTTTCAGCAAAGGTTGACCGCTGCCGGGCGGGCTTGCTACTCTCTTGTTTCAAGGGCTTGCAGGAATGGCTTTTGCCGGTCGGGTATTTTTCCCGGCAGTTTTAACCTCTTAAGATGACGGAAACAAAAATGTTCACCTTTGAAGCTGCAAAGTACCCCACCGCCAGTGGCGTGTATATCATGAAGGGTGAGCAGGGGACGGTTTTTTACGTTGGCAAGGCCAAGAACCTGCGCAGTCGGTTGCGCAGTTACTTCTCCGAGCATGGGGACAGCCGCCCGCAGATCCAGTTTTTACTTAAACGTGTCTGCGATATCGAAACCATCGTCACCGACACCGAAAAAGAAGCGCTGATCCTGGAAAACACTCTCATCAAAAAATACCGGCCGCGCTACAACATCAATCTGCGCGACGACAAGACCTATCTTTCCTTGCGTCTCGACCCGCGCGAGGAATTTCCCATGCTGCAGCTGGTGCGGCGGGTGCGACGTGACGGGGCACTCTATTTCGGCCCCTATGCTTCATCCACCGCGGTGCGTGCCACCCTTAAGGAGATTTACCGGATCTTCCCCTTGCGGCGGCATCCCTTTGAAACCTGTCGCCGTCGTACGCGTCCCTGTCTCTATTATCAGATCGGGCAATGTAGCGGGCCTTGTCATGGCAAGATCAGCGCTGCGGACTATCGTCGGTTGGTCGACGGTGCTCTGGCGTTGCTGAGCGGACGGGAGACAGAGGTGGTGGCGGCCCTCCGGAGGCAGATGACGGTTGCGGCCGAGCGTATGGCCTTTGAAGAGGCAGCCCGATTGCGTGATCAGGTGCGGGCCATCGAGCAGACTGTCGAGCGGCAGAAGGTGGTGGAGTCCGGCGGCGGCGACCAGGATGTCATCGGCTTGCATCGCGAAGGGGGCGAGGTCGAGATCGCCATCCTGTTTGTGCGCGAAGGCAAGGTTATTGACCGACGCAGTTACAATCTTGAATGGCGACTGGACGAGGAGGAATTGCTCTCGACTTTTCTGCAGCGGTTTTACGGGCGCGAGGTGTGTATCCCCGATCGGGTGTTGTTGCCATTTTTGCCGGAGGGCAGCGAGGTGCTGGCCGACTGGCTGGGTGAGCAGCGGGGCAAAAAAGTGCAGGTTTTGGCACCTCAGCGCGGCGCGCGGCGTGAACTGGTGGCTTTGGCTGCCCGCAATGCCGAGGAAAGCTTTCGGGAAAGAGGTTCCCGGCGCGAGGCGCGGCAAGGGGTGCTGGAGGAGATTGCAACGCGTTTGCAGCTGAGCAGGGTTCCCCATCGAATTGAATGTTTCGATATCTCCAACGTTCAGGGGCGATTCAGCGTCGGCAGTATGGCGGTGCTTACCGATGGGGAGCCGGATAAGGCCGCTTACCGGCATTTCCGGATTCGCAGTGTCGAGGGCAGTGATGATTATGCTTCCCTTTACGAGGTTCTCAGACGCCGGTTGGAGCGTGGCGTGCGCGAGGAGATGCTGCCCGACTTCATTCTCATGGATGGTGGCAAGGGGCAGTTGACCGTGGTCTGCACAGTGCTGGATGAATTGGGTCTGGCAGGGCGCATCGATGTGGCCGGCATTGCCAAAAGCCGGGTCATGGCCAACGTTCGCGGCAAGGTGGTGGAACGCAGCGAAGAGCGGTTCTTTTTACCCGGTCGCAAAAATCCGGTCAACCTCCGTCAGGGATCACCGGCGTTGTTCATGCTCGAACGGTTGCGTGACGAGGCCCACCGATTTGCCATCACCCACCATCGAAAATTACGCCGTAGCAGCACCCTGGGTTCCGTGCTGGAGGAGATACCTGGGATCGGTGAAAAACGCCGTAAGGCGTTGCTGAAACATTTCGGCAGCCTGAAGGCGATTCAAGCCGCCACCCTCGACGAGTTGCGAGCCATGCCAGGCCTGCCTGCCGGACTGGCGGAACGTCTCTTTGCGGCGTTTCAGGAGCGGAAGTCATCGTGACCGGGTGCATTCGGTGTATTTGACCGGAAGTTTTTCCACATGAACAAGAAAACCTGTTTACCACGAAGGATTCATGCATTAACAGGGATATGCAGGATGATCAGGATAAACCTTTAAACCCAAGGCCGTTGGTTTTCATCCTGTCTATCCTGAATATCCCTGTTCGTGGAGGCTTTGTCGTTATAGGAACTTCTTCGTGTCCTTCGCAATCTTCGTGGTGCAAACTCCGATCAGACATTTATCCCATTTAAGATACGTTTTTCGGCGCCCGGCCGAAGCGGCGGGTCATGTCTCCCAGACGCTGTTGCAGTTCCGAGGTCAGTGCACCCGGCAGGTAGCGCCAACCCCAATTGGCATCGGCGCGGCCGGGGTGATTCATCCGCGCTTCGCCACCCAGTTCCAGCAGATCCTGCAGCGGGCAGATGGCAAGTCGGGCAACGCTCGACCAGGCAAGGTGGATAAGGTCCCAGGGCATGCCCACTGAGGACCGGCCGAGGTAGGCTGCGGTTTCGTTGCGGAGCGCCGGCTCCAGAGTCTGCCACCAGCCGAGGGTCGTATCGTTGTCATGGGTTCCGGTGTAGACGATGCAATGCACCGGCAGATTGTGGGGCAGGTAGGGGTTGTCCGGCCCGGAATCGAAGGCGAACTGCAAAATCTTCATGCCGGGCAGACCAAACCGGTCGCGCAGTTGCTCGACTTCGGGGGTGATGACGCCCAGATCCTCGGCCACCAGCGGCAATGCCGGATACTTATGCTGCAGGGCGGAGAACAGGGCTTCGCCGGGGCTGTCCCACCATTGGCCGTTGATGGCGGTCTTTTCCCCGGCCGGGATGGCCCAGCAGGCGATGAACCCACGGAAATGATCGATGCGCAGCAGATCGCATTGTTGCAGGTTCCACGCGAGCCGGTCCTGCCACCAGGTGAAATCGTCCTGTTGATGCGCTTCCCAGCGATACAAAGGGTTGCCCCAGCGTTGGCCGGTAGCGCTGAAATAATCGGGGGGCACACCGGCCACCACCGTCGGCTGTAATTGCTGATCCAGATGGAACAGATCGGGGCGCGCCCACACGTCCGCCGAATCAAGTGCCACAAAGATCGGCATGTCGCCCAGAATGCGCACTCCGCGCCGGTTGGCATAATCGCGCAAAGCCAGCCACTGTTCAAAAAATACGAACTGGCTGTAGCGATGGAAGTACAGGCTGTCCGCCAGTTCTGCACGGGCCTGCTCCAAGGCGTTCGGCTGTCTTTCCCTCAGGGGCTGGGACCATTGCTGCCACGGCTGGTCGCCGAACTTCCGCCGCAGGGCGCAGAACATTACGAAGTCCTCCAGCCAGCCGGCCTGTTCATGGCAGAAGGTGTCGAAGTCGGTTTTACGCCGGGCAGAGGCTCCCTCGCGAAAGCGTTTGCCTGCCTTGCGCAGCAGTCGGGTTTTGAAAGGGTCGACGAACCCGAAATGCGCCAGACCTTCTTCCAGACTGACACCCGCCAGATCTTCAGGTTCGAGATCTCCCTCCTCCACCAACCGCTCAAGGGAAACCAACAGTGGATTGCCGGCGAACGCCGACAGGGCGCTGTAGGGCGAATGGCCGTAGCCTGTCGGACCCAAAGGCAGGATCTGCCAGATGCTCTGCCCTGCTCCGGCCAGAAAATCGACGAATCGCCAGGCTTCGGTGCCCAGATCGCCCATGCCGTGCGGCCCCGGCAGGGAGGTGGGGTGCAGCAGAACCCCGCTGGCGCGGTGCTGGCCCGTCATGACGGGTTACTTGAGCCGAGGGAGTCTTTTTCTGCGGCAACCAGCACCTGTCGCGCGGCCAGCAGGCGTCGGTAGTAGTTGGCGGCTTTCTGATGCTGGCCGGATGCCAGGGCCTTATGCAGATCCCCTTCCAGTTCGGCCACTTCCAGGCGCTTGTAATAGTCCATGGTTTCGAGCAGGTGCGCGACGACGATGCGGGCGGTCAACAGGGGGTGGTTGTTGGTGACGTTGGCTGCCGGATACATGGTGCCGTGCTCAAGCTCAACTTCCAGTCCGGCCCGAAAATCTTCCAACGGGATTTTCAACCCGGCCGTGTCGGTGTTGGCCAGGATCATGCCGGCTTCGTCTTCGGATACTTCGATTTTGTCCAGACATGTCCAGTCTCTTATATCCAGAGCTTTGCATACCCTCTGTACTTCCTCCACAGTGATATAGACAGGCAGTTCCATGGTGGTATCCTTTGGTTTGAGATGTGGTTGTCAGCTTGCTATTACGCTTCATTATACTCGATGTGGCGTGGTTTCCCACAAGCACCTGTTCAGTATGGGGTTTTTAACACGATGAGCGTTTCAGGCGAGGAGGATGGTCATGGAGAATCAGCAGCGTGTGATCGAAGATGTCGGAATGGCCAGTTTGCAATTTCCTATCCGGGTTTTATCCGGGCGTAATGCCCAGGGGCAGGATACGGTTGCCAGTATAACCGTTAATGCCCGCATTCTTCAGGAATTTGAAGCTCGCTGGATCGACCGTTTTATCCAGGTATTGCATCGACATAGAGGTATTGTCGGCGCAACCGCATTGCAGGATCAGGCCCTCGATTATCTGCACGAGCTCAATGCCCGTTCGGTATGCGTTGAGTATGAATTTCCCTATTTTATCGAGAAGACTACCCCGGTGTCCGGGGAGAAGTGCCTGGTGAGGTATCGTTGCGCTTATGCGGTGCGGGTCCATGCCCTTAGTAGCGAACCAACAGTTCTTTTTCGTATAGAAGTGCCGTGCATAACCACCTACCCCAGCTCCTCTCGGGAAAAACCCGGTGGGTTGTTTGGCCAGCTCAGTCGCATCAGCCTGGAAGTCATGACGCGCAGGGATATCTACCCCGAGGATCTCGTCGACATGGTCGATCGTCAGGCCTTGGCGCCACTGTACTCTTATCTCACCGAAGCAGATCAGATGCATATAATCGAGCGGGTACATGCCGAGGAAAGGAGTAGCGTAGTGGTCCTGGACGCCATCAAATTGGAGTTAGCGCGTCGTCGGGATATTGAGTGGTATGCGGTCAAATCAGCCAATTACGGCATGCTGCATTCCTACTCGACCATGGTCGGGCTGGAAAAAAGTCCCTGGGTTCCATTCAGCGGCTATGAGTCGGGTGATATCTGAAAGTTTGTGCTGCAGAGGTAAAACTTTGTAGGAGTTACGACTCATTCTGTGTTGCGGAGTCATTTAATCCGTATAGCTCAGACATTTGGTTCCGTTCTATTTCTGAGTTTGATCATGGGTGCCGGCAAGCTCCTGTTCCCTAGATCCTCCTGACACTCTTCGGCCGGAATCGGATAGCTCAGGTAATATCCCTGGCCTATCTGGCAACCCCGATTTTTTTAAAAGACTTTTTGATATTCCGTTTCGATGCCTTCCGCAATAACCCCCAGTTTAAGGGTGTTGGCAAGGGCGATACTGCCCTCTGCCAGCGCGCCATTACCCTCACCCTGATTGAGTTTACTGATAAACGATCAGTCGATCTTGAGATTGTTGATGGGGAAGTTTTCCCGGCAGGTTGCTTCGGCAGATCGGCGGGATGGTCAACGGGGTCCGTAGCCGGGTTGGGCGAAGGAATAGTTGAATTCCATGTGGTCGGCGTAGCTTCCATCGAGAATAGCAGCGACGTCTTCTATGAAAACCTGTTCTTCATCGGTCGGGATGACGAAGACCTTTATGGGGGATGTGTCGCTGGAGATGAGCGATTCTTTGCTGTCTGCCAGTTTGCGGTTGCGTTGTTTGTCGAGATCAATGCCGATATGCTGCATATTCTGCAGTGCCATTTCCCGAATAAGGGCGGAACGCTCTCCGACTCCGGCGGTAAACACTACGGCATCGAGGGGGCCTACCGCCGCCAGGTAGGCTCCGATGTACTTGCGCAGCCGATAACTTTCGATTTCCAGGCACAACTGGCAACGGGGATCGCCGTTTTGTGCCGCTGTGATGACGTCCCGCCGGTCGGTGTAACGCCCTGTAATACCCAACACGCCGCTTTTTTTGTTGAGCAGTGTGTCCATCTCGTCCGAGGAGAGGTTTTCCATCTTCATCATGAAATGCGGGATGGCCGGGTCGATATCCCCGCAGCGCGTTCCCATCACGGCGCCTTCCAGGGGGGTGAGGCCCATGCTGGTATCGATGGAGATGCCGTTACGGATGGCACAGTGAGAGACCCCGTTGCCGATGTGCATGGTGATCAGATTGCAGTCGCGGGCATGTTTGCCAAGCAGGGCCGCTGCCCGTTTCGATACATAGAGGTGGGAAGTGCCGTGAAACCCGTAACGTCGTACGCGGTAATGTTCGTACCATTCGTAGGGCAGGGCGTAAATGTAGGCATGTTTGGGCATGGTCTGGTGAAAAGCCGTATCGAAAATGGCGACGCTTGGCACGGTTGGCAGGGCAGCGCGTACCGCCTCGATCCCTGCGATGTTGGGTGGGTTATGCAGCGGAGCAAGGTGGGCAACCTCGCGGATGGTCGCCAGGACCTCATCGTCGATACGTACCGAACAGGTGAATTTTTCGCCGCCATGCACCACGCGGTGGCCAACGGCTGAAATGGCCTCGATGTTGTCGATAACCGCCTGTGCGCCTTCGGTCAGCGTCTGCAGGATCAGGCCGATGGCGGTGTGATGGTCGGGACATTCCTGTTCCAGTCGGTAATCTTCTCTGCCGGGAACATTCTGAATGATGAATGAGCCTCCGACAATGACCCGTTCGACACCTCCTTTGGCGAGTATTTGTTTGTTGGTCCAATCATAGAGATTATATTTGACCGACGAGCTGCCGCAATTCAGTGCCAGTATGATCACGTTGTCCTCCCGGGTTGCAGTATAATTAAAAACCTAACAAGAATTTAGGGAAATGCAACGAGGTCATCGCGGCCGTTGCCATGCTTGCGGCGTAAAAAAACTGCTGCGAATCGTTCATGGCACGTTATACTTTTTGACATTGTTCGGGGATATTCACGACGGCTTCATTAAGGAGGATAACCATGCAAAGATCGGTCTGGGTATTGGCTATGGCATGTTTGGGAATGGGGGTGTTACTGGCTGCCGGTTGCGGTCGCGAGGAGCCTCAGGAGAACGGTGTGGCCGTTTCGCAAACCGAAGCGATGCCCATGGAACATGATATGGGAGCAGGGATGGATGCCATGCAAGGGATGGATCACGACATGATGGCTGCAACCGCCGCTACGGATGATGGCGCTGCCCTGTTTCAACAACACTGCGCCGTGTGTCACCCCGGTGGCAGCAATATCATTAACCCTGCCAAGCCTCTTGACCGGCAGACCCTGGAAAAAAACGGCATAACCTCCGCGAAGGATATTCTGGCGATCGTGCGCAAACCCGGCCCGGGCATGACGCCATTCGGCCCGGAGCTGTTGTCCGACAAAGAAGTGGAGCAAGTGGCCGAGTATATCCTGTCAACCTACTGATCCTGGGCGCGGGTTGATCATGAATGGCGCTTTCTGGCTCTGCGGTCGACAAGGTAGGCGATGAGCATGCCGAGGACCATCCCCACTAGCAAGGTTATGAGCAGCAGAGCAGCCAGCGGGGCTGTCATGGTCAGGTAAAGGATTCTGACCGGTACTTCAACGGTATTTTGCAGGATGATAATTATGGCCAGCACGGCCAGGATGAAGAAAGTGTAGAGTTTCAGGTTTTTCATAACAGACGTCTCCCCGGGCGGCTCGTCAGAGCCGCCTTTGTTTGTCTTGCATGACGAGAGTTTTATGTTTGCAGCCGTGTTGCCGGCATTGTCAGGCGGCGATTTCTCCCGCTTTTTGCAGAGCGCGTCTGGCAAGCAGCGGGCCGATCAGCTCATGGATAACCGTAGCGCCCAGGATCACACTCATGACGGTATCGGCTACCTCCACAAAATCGGGGTTGCTCTTGAGTAACAGGGCCAGGCCTATAACGATACCACCCTGGGGCAATAGCCCCCAGAACAGGTGGCGTTTCACCTGTATCGAAGCATGAGAAAGGGCTGCGCCGGTTCGGCTGCCCAGCCATTTTCCAAGACTGCGCAGCACGACGAAACCGACGATCAAAGCTACGCTGGTCCCCAGCATTTTAAAGTCGAGCAACATGCCGCTGAGGGTAAAGAACAGGGCAAAGATCAACTCCTCCGTATAACGCTCGAGCATTTTAAAAATCATTTGGCGGCGCGGATTAAAGTTGGCTACTACTGTGCCCATGCTCAGAGTACCCAGGAGTTCATCCCCACCGAATAAATGAACAGTACCGAAAACCAGCGTCAGGGCGGCGAAGATCAGAACAATTAACGCCCCCTCCGTTTCCCTGCGAAAAAGTTCCGTCAAGATATTGAATGCCAGCCCGCCCGTAACCCCGATACCAAGGCCGATCAGAATCATGCTGGTTGGATACCATAACAACATGCCCAGTTTGGTGCCAGGTGCCGCAGCCAGCAGACTGGCAAGGCTGGTCGCCAGGGAAAAGTTGAGGATTGCCAGGACGTCATCCAGGGCAGCCACGCCCATGATGGTAGTGGTGACATCTCCGCGGGCCCTGTATTCATGGGCGACAGCCAGGGTTGCTGATGGGTCGGTCGGGGTCGCTAGCGGCGCCAGCAGCAGCGCCAATAGCGGCGGGACGGGCCATCCCAGCAGCCAGCCGACGACAAACATGCCGGTGCCAACGGCCAGCATGGCGGTCTGCGCTTCCCCAATGGCGATCCAGAGGATACTGCGTCCCAGTCGCTTAATATGAGAAAAAAGCAGTGATCCCCCGACCGAAAAAGTGATGAAGGCCAGGGCCAGGTTGGTGATGAATTCGGTGTGACCGGTAAAATCACGGGGAATGATCGGCACCAGTCGCGGGTTGAGCGCGATGCCGGCCAGGATGTATCCGGTTATTTTGGGCAGGTTGAAGACGCGGGCGGTTTCGCCGCCAACCAGGGCGCCCAACAGGATGATGCCGACAATCAGGGTTGTATCCATGCCATGACTCATTTCGCAGGCGATTTGGTCGCAGGCTCCATCTAAACTGGTGAGGGCCCGGCGTAACGGTGAGAAAGCTGTGCGGGCCAGCCCTGCCGATCGTGTTTCAGGGCCTGCGGCAGAAGGTTAAGCATGTCCTGGGCGGTCATGCCGTCTTCCCCCTGCCTCAACGCGGCAAGATCCCCGGCTGCGCCGTGCAGGAAAACCCCCTTGCACACAGCTTGTTCCAGGCTAAGACCGAGTCCGTGCATAGCGGCGATGGTGCCGGTCAATACATCGCCGGAGCCGGCCGAGGCCATGCCGCTGTTACCGCTGAGGTTGATGAATACACGTCCGTCCGGGCAGCCGATGAGGGTATGGGCGCCCTTGAGGACGATGAGGACGTTCAAGTCCGCCGCGGTCCGTTGTACGCTTCCGATGCGATCCCTTTCCAAGGCTTCGATGCTCTGGTCGGTCAGTCGCGACATTTCGCCCATATGAGGGGTGAGCACGGTGGGTGCCCGGCGTTGGCGCACCACATCCGGATTTTGGCAGATGGCGGTAATGCCGTCGCCGTCGATGAGTAAGGGGCGCTCGATAGCGGCTATCAGATCCCGTGCCAGTTGTTGGGTTTCCGCTTCAAGGGACAAGCCCGGTCCAATCACCGTCATGTCGAGTTCATTGGCCAGTTTAAGCAGGGTGTCCCGGTTCGACAACGCGATGCTGCCCATGGCGGTGCTTTGCTGGGGTAAAAATACGATTTCGCTGCCTTTCATGGCGATAAACGGCGTGATGACGGCCGGTGCGGCAAGACGGCTGTAGCCGCCACCCGCTTTGAGATAGGACAATGCGGCAAAATAGGGGGCACCCAGGTAACCGGCGGCGCCTGCAATAAACAGGGCCTGGCCGAAACTTCCCTTGTGACCGGTATCGGATCGTTGTGGCAAAGGTGGCGGGGTGTTGATGGCGACTTTAAGTTCATCGCTGTGCTGCAAGGCCAGAGGGAAGGATATATGACTGACGTGCAACCGCCCTCCAAGGGCAAAGCCGGGGTAGACGAGATTACCGATTTTTGGCAGGCCGAAGCTCACCGTATGCGTGGCTTGGATAGCACAGCCGAGTATCTGGCCGGTATTGCCCTCCACTCCGGATGGGATGTCGAGGCTCAAAACCGGCTTGCCGCAGGCATTGACGGCTTCGATTACTTCCCGGTGCAATCCGGCGACATCGCGGGCGAGGCCGGTGCCGAAGATGGCATCGATCACGGCGGCACAATGGGCCAGTTCCGCGGTGAGACCTGTTGTGCTGACGAGTTCCCTTATGGTCACCGGCAACCGACGAATGATGTCGAGGTTAAGCCGCGCAGCTCCGCAAAATCTCTCGGCGTCTCCAAGTATCATCACCGTAGGCATGCCGCCGGCCGAATGAATCTTGCGTGCGACGACAAAGCCATCGCCGCCATTGTTGCCAAGCCCGCAAAAGACCATGAACTTGCGGCCCTGTATGGGACCCATCTTTTCCAGAACGGAGAAGGCGGCGTGTCCGGCGTTTTCCATGAGAATCTCTTCGGGGATGCCGTACTCCTCGATGGCGGCGCGATCCATGGCGCGCATCTGGTTGACCTGGCTGACTTTCATGGGGGATCCCTCCCTGGAGCAGGCACCGTCCTGGTCGGTGCGGCGGGTCATCAAAGCAGGCTTGCATACGAAAACCAGACGCTGCCACGGAGCTGAATAGAATCGCTGTGCGCTGTTGGTTCCTTCAGGATGATATCACGCGCTTGATGCGAAGCAACACGGGCGGAGACTGGCTGATGTTGCCAAAATCAAGGAGATCTTAGCGTATAACAGGTACAGGAGTCAAAACCCGCGAGGCGGATAAAGGCAATATTTTCGATTACCTTGCAACTCTGCCAGAGAGTGTTGGTCTTTGCAGATTCGCTAACATGGCAGGTCAGGCGATGCAGTTACGCCCCTTGCTTTTGGCTCGGTAGAGGGCTTTGTCTGCCTGTTCGAAAAGTTGCTGAGGCTCGAATTGCGGTGACGGTGTAATGGTAGCGATGCCGATGCTGACGGTAACGATCGGTGCGACCTTTGACGCGGCGTGGGGAATGTCCAGTATGGCAATGCGCTGTTGAATGCGCTGGGCAAACAGGTGCGCTTTTTCGTCATTTAATCCGGGCAACAACAGGATGAATTCTTCGCCGCCGTAACGGGCTGCCAGATCGGAGGAGCGGTGGGCTAATTCTGACAGTACACCAGCGATGGCTTTCAGGCATTGGTTGCCGGCCTGGTGGCCATAGGTATCGTTGTACTGTTTGAAATAATCGACATCGCATAAAATCAGAGACAACGGTTCCTGTCGGCGTTGCATCAGCCCCCACATCTGCTGTAAAAATCCTTCGAAATGTGTGTAGTTGGCAAGCTGGGTCAGACCGTCCATCAGTGACAGGGCCTGCAGTCTATGATTTGCCTTGCGCAGGGCGGCATTGGCGTGACCCAGGTCACGGGTGCGTTTGGCGACGCGTTTTTCCAGTAACTGATTCTGGCAGGCAATCTGCTCCGTAAGGTTTTCATTGTTGTTGAATATGCCCTCTACGGTGTTGAACCACGGTTGCCAGCAGCGGGGCACTCTGATCTCAGGCCTGGGCTGACGCCGGCTCAGGGCCAGCATGAATTTCAGGAAAACCTTTGAGGGGCGAACGATGTAGATGTGCGTAATGAATATCCATACTGATACGACCAGAAACAATTCCACCATTGGAAACAACGGGCCAGTTCCGAGCTGCTGAGCTGCCTGTATCCAGGTCGGGTTGCGACGGTAAAAAATCAATTGCCAGGGGGCTTGTTGCAGAGGCAGGCGCAAAACGCTATAGGTCCCCCCATTGCGCAGCTGCCCCGCCGGGATGGCAGCGAAATCCTCCAGATCCCCCTGAAGATCTGCGGGGAGAATATCTCTCAGGCGCAGATCTTGGGCAGAATTTACGGTGATGCGGGTCGGAGAGGCCAGTAGTTGCCCCTGGTCATCGATCAGTAGCAGTATGCCCTGGCCAGCCTTGAGGGAGACTACGGATTCGAAAAGCTCGCGCAGATTGAAATCCATGGCTATGACACCGAGAAACCGCGCGCCAGAGTAGACTGGAGCGGCGCAGGTGGAGGTTGGAATATCTGCTGCGTTTTTGAAAGGCGTATGCGACCAGTAGAGTTGATGCGAAGGATTGTGCGCCGGGCTACCGGCGGCAAACAAGGGGTGCTCCAGCAGTGCGGGGGTGAAGTGATAGCGCTGCGAAGGTTGCCATGGATACAGACTCAGAAAGTTACGGGCGGAGATGTAATAGAACCATGGGGTTGGAATAAATGAAGCGGCGGCGGCTTGAAAGCTGCTGTAGAGCCCCAGTGCCATACTCACTTCATGGAGGGTGTCGGCGTCGAAATGTACGGGGTTTCCCAGGCCGGTAAGACTGCCGGTCTCTTCCTGAAAGAAGGGGTGCTGTAACCCATCGAGATGAAAATATCCTTGTTGCTCATCGTATTCCAGGGCGGATAGCGGAGGGCGGCCCGCTTTCGGGCCGAGATCCTGATGAGTCCGTATCGCCTGGATTTGCGCCGTGGCGCGCAAAGTACGGATGTGGTCGCCAATGCGGGCAAGAGAACTGTCCAGTTGGCGGGATTTCTCCATCAAGCAGATTGTCAGCGCCCGATTGTTTTGTCTGGTGAGATATTGCGTGCTTCTGACCAGAAACAGGCCGGTCAGACAGCCCAGCACCAAAAATGTAGCCAGCATGAAAGCCGATAGGCGTTTATGAAACCTGACCAGGTTGGATTTCTCGGGCATGATGAAGGGCACAATCCCAATAAAACAAAAAAGGTGTCGCGATGTTTTTCATTAGAATGGAAATTCTAGCTTTACCGGGGGCTGGATGTAAAGGATTTTGAAAAGGCTACGCTTGATATCACCGTTTTTCGTGTCCGGAAATGGCCTTCCCTGATTTAGCACTCCAAACATGTTCCCAATCCATGATTAGGGTACAGCGCGGCCTGTATAACGTCAGCGGCAGCGGTTACGTCGGTCACGACCCGCCAGGCTCCGGGGAAGCTGGCCTGCGGTGTCAGGCCGCTGGGGATGACCAGACAACGGAGTCCGGCTGCCGTGGCCGCTTCCAGCCCGCGCCTGGTATCCTCGATGACGAGGCATTCTTCAGCCTTCAGGCCGCTGCGGGCCAGGGCTTTGAGGTAAGGTTCGGGATGCGGTTTGGTAAGTTGGAAATCTTCGCGGGTGAGGATGAAGTCAAAATGTTGCGGTAGGCCGGTATGGCGATGAATAAGATCGAAATGGTCCCGCAGCGAACTGGTGACAATGGCCATGCTGCAATGCTGGCGCAGGCCCACAACCGCTTCGATAACTCCCGGCAAAGGTTGGATGCCCGTCTGCAGCAAGTTGCTGTAGCGGGCGTTCTTGGCATTGCGCAACCGTTCAATTTCCGATGGCGGAAATCCTGCCTGCCGGGCCAGGCACAGGCTGCTGCGTCCTTCCTCCAGGGTAATGCGGGTATACAGATCGAGGGGCAGCTGGATGCCGACTTCGGCCAGAGTGTCCCGCATGGCCCGAAAATACAGGGGTTCGGTATCAACCAGAATTCCGTCGTTATCCCAGAAGAGGCCTTTAAACATTAGCCTGGCATTTCGTTTGTGGTGAGGGGATCTTCGCAGGGTAGAATTTTAACCGGCACGGAACAGCCTGCCTCGAAATGTTGTGCGTCGGCCACCGATCCGGTCCCCCGCCCATAATGCATCGGGATGGCAAGCTTGGGGCGTATCAAGCTGGCGGCTTCGGCTGCCTCCGCTGCGGTCATGACGTAAGTGCCGCTGACCGGGAGCAACGCGATATCGCAGATGATGCCGGCCATTTCCGGAATCAGGTCGCTGTCTCCGGCGTGATAGATACGCCGATCATCCACCGTCACAATGAATCCGACGTTACCTGCTTGTTGGGGGTGGAAAACGAGGCCGGGTGAGCGGAATTTGTTGAGGTTGTAAGCCGGTACCGTTTCGATCAGAACATCCCCCACTTCCCGCCGCTCGCCGACCTGCACCACCCGCACCGGATCGGGGAGCTTGGCCGCAGCCGCAGCCACAGTCATTATGACGGTGTGTGGTGTGCGGATGCGCGCTACATCCTCGGGGGAACAATGGTCGTGATGGTCATGGGTAATCAGGATCAGATCGGCAGGGGGCCCTTCAGGAATCTGCCAGGGGTCGATGTAAATCACCATGCCACTGCCTTCGATGCGGAAACTGTCGTGGCCTAGCCAATGGATATCGTGAAACATGGGGCATGCCTCCTTGTATACAAAAGGAACGATGGTCCTATTATAGCAGAATCAGCAGACGGGCGAGCCTCTGGCTCAGAAATGAATGGCTGCAAAGACGCTTTTGGTGTCCCCCTGTCTTGTTAAGATCCTGCCGCACCAAAGGGGCGGGTTGCAGCAGCGCTGAAGATGATCTTTGACCGATGTGAAAAAAATGGTCTATACTTTCTCATAAACCGTTTTTATGAATGCGATATTAAAGGAGAAATTTTGTGAAAAAGTGGCTTGTTGCAGCAGCTGTGGTGATTGTCGCGCTGGTGGTTTTGGTGGTGGTCGGAGTATCCAAACTGGGACCCATGATCAAACAGGCGGTTAACGCGCAGGGCCCCAGGGTGACCGGCACCGATTTGCATGTGGAAAACGTCAATATCTCCTTGTTTTCCGGTCGCGCCAGCATCGAGGGTTTTTTGCTTGGCAATCCCAAGGGGTTTGAAACGCCCTACGCTGTGTCGGTTAAAACCATC
Organism: Pelobacter sp. UBA6812; assembly: GCA_002452265.1. GTDB lineage: Bacteria > Desulfobacterota > Desulfuromonadia > Desulfuromonadales > Syntrophotaleaceae > Syntrophotalea. The sequence continues at coordinate 85,045 of DKEW01000055.1, forward strand.
AAGGTCGATATCGACGAAAAATCCCTGGCTGGGGATACCGTGATTATCGATCGCATCGAGGTAATCGCACCCCATATCATTTTTGAAAAAGGTCGCGGTAGCGATAACTTTAAAGCTTTGTTAAACAATGTGAAGAGGTCCTCGGCAGGAGCTGAAAAGGAGGCTGAAAAGGCTGATGCCGGGAGCAAAAAGTTACTGATCCGGGAATTTATCCTGCGAGATGGCAAGGTGAATCTGGCCATTAAGGGGCTTAAGGGGAAAGATCTCACGGCCTCATTGCCTGAAATACGTTTGCAAAATATCGGACAGCAGCAGGGTGGGGCGACTCCGGCTGAAGTTGCCAAGGAGGTTTTTTCCGCGCTTTACGGAAAAATCAGTTCTCCGGACATGAAGGATGTCCTGCAAAATAACCTGTCTGATATGAAGGGGCAGGTATCCGGTCTCAAAACAGGCGCTGAAAAGGAGCTGGATGCGGCCAAGGAACAGACCACGCAAAGCATGGATGCCGCCAAGGATTCCTTTAAGGGGCTGTTTGGAAAATAGTGTGTCGGATAGAGTTTAACAGAACGGGCCTGCCACTGGCAGGCCCGTTTTTTATTTGTTGTCGGTAGCTTCGGCGGCAGGCAGGTCGAATTCAGCCAGCACCCCGGAAAAGCTTCGCTCGCTGGGGGAGGAGCATCGGTAGATGAAACTGTCCATTTTCAGATATGCCTTGCCCTTGGATGGCTTGTATCGAATGCGCATGCGCCCCTCGGCGGTATTGGTTTCCGATGACAGGTAAAACTGACGGAAGGGTTCGTTTGGCCCGAGGGTAAACTGGGTAAGGATTTCGTCATTGATGGAAAAATGTACGTTGACTTGCTGGTCAGTGGTCACTTCCCATTCCATGTCAAAACAGCCAAACAGTTTGCTTCCGGATGTTTCGCCGGCTATGGCAGAGAGAGCCCCAGTGCCGATCAGCAGCAGGGCGCAGAGCAGGATTTTGATGAATTGCATGGCATCTCCATAAACTAGGAAAACTTTGTAATGTGCAGGCCAAGGGGCCGGTTAATCGGGTGCTAAATCAAGGCCAGCAGCGGGTTGTGCCCATTGGTCCGGTCCTTGACGATCAGAGTGGTGACCGGTGCCAGGGAGTGCTTGTTGAATAACAGGTCATGGCCAAGGCATAGCCCCATCGATACGTTCAGTTGGGTCTCCGCCGTTGCTAACAGCTGCGCCTGGCCGATAGGGTTGCAGGCAATTCCCCGGGCCCCTTCTGCCAGGGCCGCAGCCGGCAGTCGGCAGATTTTGCAGTCGATGCGTGTAACTTCGAAGCCTTTCAGAGTCAACAGTTCTTCAAGTCGAACCCCCGCATCCTTGACGGCGACACAGTGGGCGATACCGAGCCGGGAATAACCGGCGGCACGGGCGAAACGGGCGATTTCCTCAACCCTGTTCAATCCTTTGCCTTTGGCGGCTTCGGCAAGTGCCATCAGCTTAAGGTCTTCTTCATCGTAAAGATCCAGACAGCGTTGCTGTTCTTCGCTAAGGCCGGGATTTTCTAAAATTGCAGTATCCATAAAACTCCTCTGAAACATGAATGATTCCACCGGTCGTTGCCTGACAGGTTGCCGGAGGATCAGGGAGAAAGCTTGCGCGATTAAGGGGAGACTGTCAAGTGGAAAGGGGCTGTCGCTGGCAGGTGCTGCGAGGGGACTTGGCTTTTCGGTATGGTAGCGTGACCATCGATCTTGTGGAGGCCCATCCGGGAATTCCGGATGGGCCCAGTGCCTTTTTACATGAAAAACGAGTTTATCGGTACTCGATGAGCCAGGCGGTTGATGGCAGATCCAGATGCACCCTGTGGGGGTGATCGCCAAGTTCTCCTTCACCTTCGGCCCGTTGACCACGACAGGTAATGCGATAAGCCTGACACTGGTCAAGCCCTGTCGCTTTAAGGAATGCCTCGGTGCGCACCATGATGGACACAACGCCGACTAAGGTGTTTCCGGCGAGAATCGGGCTGCGCATGGCGATCAGCCTGGGTTGTAGCAGGGAACCGTGTCCCGGTTCGCTTAACTGGGGGGAGGGGGCGGTGCGCATCCTATCCCAGAAATATTCGAGTTCCTTGACTTTCTTAAGGTCGAAACCACGCGCTAGAAAATTCCTTTTAAAATAGACCTGCTGAATGACGAAACTGTCATCAATCAAGGTGGCGCCGTACAAACCCTCGATATCCGATATTTCCGGCTTCATGATGGAACGGAAGGTGTCGGGTGTCGGGTGCTGACTGGCCGCGTTATCCAGCTTATTGAAAAGGCCGGAAAAATAGTTTTGTACCGAGGCCGCCATCTGAGCCTCGCTCGGAGCGGCCATGGATGCAGAGGCGAACAGACAGAGTGTCACACAAATGCTGAAAATACGCATCAAACGTTGCATGCAGTAACTCCTAATTCTCAAGGTAAAAGATGGAAATATGCCCGGCGTGGTGGGAAACCTTTTGTACCAGCGAGAACCCGGCGCCGTTCAGAGCCTCAACCAGTTGGCCTTCGATGTTTTCGCGGATTTCCTCTTGTCGGAACAGCCAGTATCCGGACCAGGCACACAGCTTGCCGAACAGATTGCTCGGCGTGTCGACATCGACAATCACCGCGCGTCCGCCAGGTTTCAAAATCCGGCGCAGTTCCGCCAGGGAGGAGTTTTTGAGATCACGGTCGATATGGTGATAAAAGAAGGTCGATACCGCCGCATCAAAACTGGCATCGGCAAAAGGTAATTTTTCGGCCAGGGCCGTTTCAAAGCGCAGGTTGGCAATACCGGCGGCTTTACGCTTTGCGACCTCGATCATTTTGGCGGCAGCGTCGATACCGATGGCCTGATTACTGCGCGAACCGTCCAGTATCCTTGCCAGTTGGCGGGTCAGAATGCCGGTTCCGCAACCGATATCGAGGACTTTTTCGTCACCACGCAGTTGCAACAGCTCGATAGCTCTTTTTCGGTATCGACCTTCGAGTCCGAGGGTCATGACCGGCGCCAGCAGGTCGTAGACCGAGGCGGCATGATCGAGAGTGCGGCCGCGGGTTTTTAACGAAGCAGGGTCGCGTTCAGCAGGCATGGCTGAGATCCTCCAGGTCGAGTACGTTGAGCATTGAACAGGCCATGTCGTGGCTGCGACCATGTCCGAGCTTGAGTCCGTTGCTGGCTAAGGTGGCCAGGGCACCACGCATGGTATCAAGGGCCAGTCGCAACGTTGGCAGGGCAGCATGCGGGACCTCCTTGTACAGTCGCTCGTCGAGGTCGATGTTGCGGGTCGCCCATTCTTTCAAAATGGGGTGATTCTCGCAGGCCAGTATGGACAGAACATAATTGTGCCGATTTTCTGCAAAATCACGGGCCATGTCCCGCAGATCGTCCAACAACTGGCACCCCAGGCCGAACTGTAGCAACGCGTTTTTGACGGTCTGCAGCCGCGCCTGATCCAGATGGGTGTCAACAGTTTCAGGGCCCACGAAGGGAATGTGGAAGAGTAGCCCGGTCTTGAGTACATGAATGGTGTTCATCACATAGTGCGGTTCTGGGCGCCTGGTGATGCCGCCTTCTTCCGAGGCTTCCTGTGCGGCGCTGGGCAATAAGGTCTGCAGCGCCCGGTCCCCGAGTTGAATCGCCTTGGCCGCCGGGATCACTCCATTTTGTACCGCTTCATCCAGCAGGTGGTGCAAGACTCGGTCAGCGGCCATGATGGCCACCACCTGGTTCATGACCCGCGAGTTTCCAGGCATTGCCAGGGGGACAACCACTTTGTTTTCGTCGTCAAGCAGATTGTCGGCACTGGTCACCCAGATTCGGAACAGGTGATTGAGTTTTCCGTACAGAAGGCGTCGTTCCGGCGAGATATCCAGAATCTGATAAGTTGCCTGGAACAGGGAGGAAAACAGGTTCTTACGTCGTTTGTAAAAAGCATCGGGGATATCCCCCATGCGCACCCGGTATTCTTCAGGGGTGTCTGCGGAGGTATTGAGTGTTTTGTCAAGCAGGGAATAAATCCCACGCATGCACTGACGCTGTTCTGCAAACGCGCGCTGCATGATGCGTCCTGTTTCCCAGAGGTCGAGCCAATTTCGGGGAGGTAACGGACTCAGAGCTTTCCATGCCATGAATTCTGCCTCGTTTCTGAAGTGATGGTGGTAAGCGCCAGATGGTTGTCGGTGGATGTTCGGGACTATTAATAATCAACCACCCGTCTATCTGTCATGTAGAGCAAAAAATCTGCCACTTTGATAACTTTATGAAATTGTTTGGTTATGTAGAAATAGTATTGATTTTATGTACAAATTTTTAAACAAAAAGCGTGTGTTTTGACTAAAATAGTCAAGTAATTGTACGCACGCTCTGTGTCTGCAAGTGATGGCATACACCACACCGAAAACCCCGGAGGGGGGCTATGTGGGGCTCTTGCCAGGCCGGTAGGACAAATCAATAGGGGTCTGTGATGATTCTGTTGACTTGAACCGGGTGTGATGTGAGGGCGTTGGCGCCGTGGAATTTCGGACGGTCAGGAAGATTTCGGCGGGGCCATCCTTTCCATGTAGCGATAGAGCCAGCCTCCGGCATAGAGGGTGATACCCACGACCAGCAGGCAGCCGATGCGCACCGGCGTTGCGGCATCGGCAAGATCGTGGAGTAACACTTTCAGGGCTGAAAAGATGAACAGCAGCAAGGATGAATGGCCCAGCATGCGGTCCCCCAGTCTCAGAGCCAGCCCCAGGCAGATCAGCGCGAGCAGACCCCAGGCCATGGAGACTCCGAGGCTACTGCTTAGAATCTGCCATGCGGCGGCCATGGCGGCCAGGTGACCAAGATAGACCAGGGCACCTGACACAAGGCGTATGACCCCTTCGTTTTTACGCAGCAGGGCATAGCCCGCATAGAGTTCCAGGGCATGGAGCAGGGCCAGTATTTTATGACCATAAATGGGGACTGGGAGTTCATGGCGGATGATCTGGCCGAAATTGATCAGCCACAACAATCCGATGGCTGCCAGTAATGGCCAGTCGGTGGAAATATTGCGGCGGCTTGCGCCCAGCCAGGCTATAACCGCGGGCAGGGCCAGCAGGGCAATCCAGGGCCGCCAGTCGGGAGGAATCAATTCCAGGTAACCGGCATGAACCAGTGCCAGACTGCCGTATAAGGTCAGGATCAAACGGCCCCCCGGTAATTCTCGCCCAAGCAATAGTCGCGGCACCAGATAGCACAATCCTACCGCCGCTACGCTGGCAAGAGCCAGCCATGGTGCCAGTTGCGGGAGATGTCGATGCAGCAGAGAGTATTGCAGGATATAAAAAATCAGCAAGGCCGGTAGGTGCATTGCGGCGCTGCGTTGATCAAGAGGGCGTTTGTGTCGCAGTGTGAAAAGGGCGGCGCAAATGGCGAAAATAACGAGTTGGGCTGCCTGGTAGCCAAGTGCCGCCAGCCATTGATGGCGGGCTGTATTGCGCCAGATAAGGTCGAACCCGACAACGGCCAGGTAAAGCGCCAGCAGGTAATAGCGACGCCGACCTGCAAAGAGAGAGTAAAGGCCGAAGCCGATGCTCCAGGCAGAAAAGTACAGCATCAGCGGCCAGATCTGGTGGGAGGTGCCCTGAATGAGAAAGGGTGCAGAGTATGAGCCGACGATGGCAAAAAAAGCGTAAAGATCGCTGTCGAACATGCGGCACAACCACAGGGATGCGATGCAGGTCAAGACCACACATATCCCGGAAATGCCACTGCCAATAAAGTGATAGCCAAGGTGTGCGCTGTAGATAGATAAAAAGAAGATGACAATGCCCGCGGCCGGAAGCAAGGATGCGTAATGGCGATCTGTGCGACGCAGAAAAAGGCCGCAGGCGATGAGGCCCAGACCGCTGACCATAGCAAGGCCGATACGCGCCTGTGCGGGAAGCGACAGCCATCCACTTTCGTAGGCCAGCTTGATCAGGTAGGCTGCCGCCAGGACCAGAGCCATGGCGCCCCCCCAGCCGAGCAGTCGCGTAATGGCATTCCCCGCTTTTGGGGTGTCGTGGCTTTTAGGCGAGGCTGGCGGGCTAGCAGGGACCGGGCGGGGAGGTTGATTAGAACCTTTGTCGCGTGTGGATTGCGCCGTATGAAAGGAAAAGGATTCTTCCATCGCGGATGGCTGAGCCGCCAGATTGAGGTGTCGCTCAATCCGTTCGAGGCGGGATTCCAGCTGAGCCAAGCGTTGCTCCAAGCTTTCCATAAAAGGTTGCCCCCAAAGAGTAATGTATATATCGCACAAGGAACCGGGCGTTGATGTAGCGACCGATCTAAACGCGATAACACATGGCATTGGGAGTTGGCAACGCTTAAATGTATTTTACCTGGAATTGTAAAAGCTTTGTTTCCGGTTATCCGTGTGCATTCTAGGAGCCTGTCGGACTATACGGGGCGAAGCGAAAATTTGGATGTTTGAGAACAGATTTCAGGTCGTTTGAAGGTTCATAGCTGTAACTATGGGCCAAAAAGGACCTGAAATATGGGCTAAACAAACGAATTTGCAGCCGGCTCATGGATAGTCCGACAGACTCCTAGGCTGGGGCGATCCCCAGGATTATGTACGATTGCTGTTTAGCGTCCGGGGTTATTTCAAAGATGCTGCTCAATTTGGAGCAGGGGAAATCTATGCAGTTAGCGCAGAGGGCCTGCCTGTTGCGTTGCGCACACAAGCGGATATGGCAATCCTTACTGCAGATGTTGGTATTTGGTCCCTCAGACCGACAGCCGGTACAATGATTCTTTTCGCCTGCTGCAGCATGAAAGGCTTCGCAGTTTTCGCAATCACGTCCACAATACCCTAGCATGGCCGATCTCCTTTCCCTACCCCCATAAAATCAATTTAAAATGGTATGCTAGATCCTTCCGAGAGTTAACATCTACTCGACAAGTGCAGTTATTACCCAAAAAATGAGCTAAAAACAATCATAGCCATAAAATAGTAATACTCTTAAGGTAAAGATCTCTCATAAAAATAAATGATAAATAAGTAAAAGGCAATGTTTAATCTTGGTGAAGTCCCTCTGTACACAGAATTGCAGGGATTCAGTAGCTTGGAAGCCGCTGCTGGTTTTTGGATTCCTTTGTTGACTTGCGCAGGGAAATAACCTAAACCTAAAAAACTGTGGTTTTGTGGTTTTTTTGCCGGGATGTCAAAGTGACCCGATCTGACGGGTTTATTGTCGAATGAGGCGTGTTTGAATGTATTGAGTTTCGTGTTAAACAAATGAATCCCGATTCATATTGATTCAGGTATTACCAACCATGGAGAGCTGATTTCGAATGGAATATAAAGATATTATCAAGGAAGCAGTTATTGACATATTCTCAAGCATGGTTTTGCTTGATATCTCAGTGATCGAGGGGAGCACGCCTGTCCCTATGGAAGGTCCCATGCTTTCCAGTATGATCGGACTGGCCGGCGATCTTCAGGGGACCGTCCTGATTCATCTGCCTGCCCCGGTAGCGATCGATATCACCAACGCTTTTTTGGGCTTGGAAATCGACACTGTGGATGATGATGTTAAGGATGCCATTGGTGAATTGACGAATATGGTTGCAGGTGGGGTGAAATTTCTGCTTCCCGAAACGGATCAGGATATAGCGTTGGCTATCCCATCGGTTGTGTGCGGACAGTCCTACAGTTGCGAAGCAACAGGAAAGTTTGATCGTACTTCGGTGCTTTTTGAATTAGGTTCCGGGCGCTTTGTTGTAGAAATGCAAGTAAAAGCCGCCAGCAGCATGCTGAGACGCTAAGAATCGAACAGCTGCGAGGGGGGCACGCCTGGTGGAATTAGAATAATCCTCAAGATGTTTGCTTTCTTGGGAGATGCGATCAGGGAAGGGAGAAGGATGGCCATGTGGCTGTCCTTTTTTTATGGTGAAGAGATGCGGCCGTAAGGACCCCATAAAATACCTTGTGCATCGGTCATGTATTATTTTGTGCAGCCCGCTTGCGTTGGTAAATAGCGCAGGTCTTAAAATTTCCAACGCAGAAAAGCACGGTATTTTGAATGTCGCTGCTGGTCATTTTCATGAAATAACACTCTTCGTGTTCTTCCTTGACCAGGGGGCATAGGTGGTTTTCTCTGTTGATTGGTAGCAACGTCAAGCCCTAACTATCATCCGATGCCAGGTGGCGGGCATGGGTTTAAATGTTGGTGGGAAGCTGTGCAGGCGACCAAGCCTGATCCTTCTGGTGTATTAGCAACCTTTATGCCAGGCATCCAAAATTAATGGAATTTGGTCGGAATGTCAGGGGCTGGAACCTTGATAAGTTGGTTTGCGAGTGGTGGGTTTGAGCTAGTCAAGTAAAGGAGCTGTTGTCGTATCGGCCATAAATCCAAGGTTTGCGAGAGGTTAGCTATCTCTGTGTGCAAGAAGGCCCTTGTGTAGTGACGCAGCTTGATGTGCCTTGGTTAAAAGAAGGTCCAGGTGGTGTTTTGAGCTTGGTAGCTTGGATGAAATGTTTTAAGTGTGTGGCGGGCGCCCCAAATAATGTCGACATTTTTGGGGCATGTCACACGTGCTCGGACCCCCGGTAACTTTCATTCGACTTCAGTATTAATCGTATGGATTCCCAAGGGAGCTCAGGTTATCTTGCCAGCCAATGAAGGGCATGATCTCGGTCGAAGAAGAAGTGGAGTCGGTCTGTTTGATCCGCTTGGATTTGCATCAGGGATATGACCGATTCGTTGAAACGATGTTGGTCCGAAAACAGCAAGGCGGTTCTTTGGGATTGCCCCAAAAACATCTGGTAGGCACTACCCAGGGTATCATTGGTGTCGCGAGGAGCTGGAACCGTTGTCTTGCGTTTATCGATGAGAACCTTGTTGATATTCTGCGCTTGGGCCAGAGCCAGGGTTTCCGATAGAGCACTGATGATGTTCTGCTCGGTAAAGGGGCCGTAAATCTCCAGCTGAATAATCTCGGGTTCTTGAAGGGTTGATATTTGCCAGCCTGAATGGGCCATGTTGTTACTCGATACTGGTTGGAGGTGTTGTAGGTGCTGCACGGGAACTCATAGGGTACAACGCAAAACTGAGGCCAGATAAGCCAAACGCGGCCGGTTCCCTGTGACGATTTAATTCTTTATTTAAAAAGATGTGTAATTCTAAGTGGTTGCAGGAGAGGTGGAGAAGATGAAAAGTTTTTCCGAAGGATTGTGAATAGGTCGGCATAAGTATAGCTGCGCGATGGAAAGTGCCATTTTATGAAACAGGAATCTAAAAATGGGACAGTCTGGAACGCAATATACCAGGGGATTGCAAAACCATGTCCTGGCATGTGTAATTCCTGTATCGACGATGGACCACTTTTTCAAGCAGGGAGATCTTTATCCAGAGCTACCTGGTTTCGGCCCTTCATTTTGGCCAGGTAGAGGGTCTGGTTGGTTCTGGCAATCAGCTGTTCGTAGTTGTTGTCCTTACTCGGTTGCATGCTGGCTATGCCGACACTGACCGTGACCACTCCTTTCTCTCCTTCGCCGTCATGGGGAATTTGTAGCGCCTCCACCATGTGTCGCATTTTTTCGGCAAGAGGATGGGCTGAGTCGGTATCGCTATCAGGTAGGATCACTGCGAACTGTTCCCCACCGAAACGTGAGATACGTTCTTCGTCATTAGGGGTGGCCTCTACCAGGGTTTGGGCAATCTTTTTGAGACACTGGTCCCCGGCCTGATAGCCGTAGGTATTGTTGAAATGCTTGAACCTGTCCATATCAACGAGAATGAGTGTCAGGGGGGTTCCCTTTTGCCTGGCGCGCTGCCAATAGGAAGGCAGTGCGGCATCGAAACTACGGCGGTTTGCTATATCGGTTAAGGGGTCGAGCATGGCGAGTCGTCGTAGAAATTGCTGGGCACGGCGTCGCTGTTGAACTTCAAGTTCCAGCTTTATGTTGGTTTGTGCCAATTTTTCTGTGCGTTCATTGACCCGTTGTTCCAGTTCGCCGCGAATGATACGCAACTGTTCCAGGGCGTCGGCCAGTTTTCGCGTGCGAACATTGAACCAGTATGCAAAGGTGCCGAATTCATTGCGAAAATCATCGTCCAGGCACAGCATTTCCTCGGCGTTGATGTCCACGGCATTCTTTAACTGGTGGGTAATGCGGGACAGCGGGCGCATGAGCATGCTGTTGAGGGTGAGAAAAGCGCCTATAACCGCTGCCGATACACAGATAATCAGTGCCGCCAGTATGGCGCGATAGATAACAGTGGCGGCTGACATGGCGTGGCTGACCGGTGTAACGGTGACGATTTTCCAGTAGGTGTTGGGTACGTGGAAAATGGCGACGCTGCATGGTTCTTTCAATAGCAGGTCGTCGGGTGTCGTGAAGTGTTTCAGCAGGATCTCGTCGTTGTTGCCACCGGGCCAGGGATTTTGCAGTACGGCAGCCATGAGCTCGGCTTCTTCGGTCGATATCTGGCTGCTGTCGTTGGCCATTTGTTCAGCTATACGGCGGTCATACAAGTTGGACTGTTTTGCCTTTTTTAGGAGATCGTTACTGCTTTCGCCGAGAGCCTTTGCCAGAGGTGCAAACGTCGGCTGTCGGTCGGCAAGGTTGCGGGCCAGGATATATTCGATGTGCTTACGGCCAAATTTGTTCTGGTTCGTATCACGGGTGATGGTCACGTCGGGGAAGGAAAGGAATTTGCCGTTGCGGTCGACCGCAAACGCATAACCGCCCATTTTTTTTGCTTGAGCATCGAAAAATGCTTCGAGCCCCGCCAGTTTAAGGTCGACGGTGACCACACCTACAAAGCGATTCTCCCGGTAGATGGGTGCCGTACAGGTGACCATAGGTACCGATGTATGCGGATCGACGTATGATTTGGACCAGAAAACCTGATCCGGTTTTAAAAAACGCCCGGGAACGTACCATTCCTCATGGTGATATCCAGCACTTCGAGGGTCGTTGTAATCCTCTACAAACTCAAGGATGCCTTTGGCATTGCGTCCCCAGAAAAAGCTGCGCCGTTCATGGGCGGCATCGAAGGCAAACGGTTCGTACCATACGCCTCCCCCTATAATTAAGGAAGCCGGGCCGAGTTCGTCGATGAGGCGGGGGATTATTTTCATGTGATCCTGCGCCCTGAGGGGCAGGTTTGCACTGGTGGTTGAAAGGGCTCGTGCCAGTGTTTCGGCCACCGCCAGACGTTCGCCGAGTTGCGCTACCATGGTGTTTCCGATTTGGTTAACCATCCGAAAGGATTGTTCTTCCAGGCGCGGCCGGCCGATGGTGTCCATGATGATGGTGAGGCTGACCACCAGCACGGCAAGCAGCAGGAGAAACAGCAGGGGGGTGCGAAACAGAAGACTGTTGTACCAACGCACGGAAAAAGCGTTCCTTTCGTTCATGCATAGCCTCTGAAGGGGGAAATCTAAGGACTAAATATTTCTGCCTGCGAGGGAAGGCGATAACAATGCCCGCCGGTTATTCTGGGTAATCTTCCTGAGGAGCATATCATACAGCTGGGGGTGAAACACCCCTTTTTTCGTTTTGTATGCGTCTCTATGATCTAGTGCCCTGTGCGGTTAATCCTGTCTTCTAATTATGGCCCTTTTGGCCGCTGTCTGCGTTACACCTCCTCGACTTAACACAGGCTAGGCCAGCGTCGGCGTGCCTTGACAGCAACCAAAATGACTCAGAATTAATTGACACGACTAACCAAACAGGACACTGGGTGTTTCGTTGGGTACGCATGCCGTCCTCATGGACGGTGGTTCATATTATCCTTTGTAGGTAAACCTTTTGAAAACAGCTCCGTCTATGAAAGCAACTAACTTGCAAACCAAAGGAGCTTGAAAATGAAAAAACCGACGATTGGTATCTTTGTGTTATTTGTCTGCATGGCAATTTTTTCCGGCAACGTTATGGCAGCAAGTGACACGAAAGATACCAAAAATAGACAGGAATATCGACAGGACCGACGCCAGGACCGCCGTGAATTGCATCGTGAGCTTGCAAAAGATGCCCAGCGATACAAACATGTGAGACGCCATGATCTGCGAAAACTGCGGTGTGCCAATTCCCCCGAATTGCGACACGGTTTTCGCCAGCAGCTGCGTCATGACCGTCATAACTACAGAGCCGATAAAAAAGGGGCCATTCGGCATTACCGGCATGATCGGTATGTCGCAAAACGCCATTTTTGTAGCAATCGACACATGGTTGGGTGTGCAGCACGCTGATCACCGCTAGTTGGACGTTGTGTGTAACGGGTTTTTTAGTCTGAGGTCCAGAGGATTTTTATTGACTAAGGAACGATAGTACTGTTAGTCTTGTCAATTAAAACTGCTTTCCCTGAAAAACACGAAATCATTCGTAGGCCCCGGAACGCATCCGGGGCTTTTGTTTTATCTGGTTCAAAAAGGACACTATGGACTTCAACTCATTCGATTTTCACCCGCAGATAGCCAAAGGCATTGTTGCCGCGGGTTATGTTTCACCGACACCGATACAGGCTCAGGCCATACCATCGGTTCTGGCTGGCCGGGATGTTATGGGCCTGGCCCAGACCGGTACTGGTAAGACTGCTGCTTTTGTGCTGCCGATATTGCAGCGCCTGATAAAAGGAAACCGAGGCGGTGTGCGTGCTTTGGTGGTTGCGCCGACGCGCGAACTGGCCGAACAGATTCATCAAGCGATTAGCGATCTGGGGACAGAGACCGGATTGCGAAGTATGACTATTTATGGCGGCGTCAACATCCGGCCGCAAATTACTTCGCTGAAGCGAGGCGTTGACATTGTCGTGGCCTGCCCCGGACGGTTGATCGATCACATCGGCCAAGGGACTATCGACCTGTCCAAGGTTGAGGCGCTGGTGTTGGACGAAGCTGACCAGATGTTCGATATGGGCTTTTTCCCGGCGATCCGGCGGATTTTGCAAAGTTTGCCCAAGAAGCGCCAGACCCTGTTGTTCTCCGCTACCATGCCCGATGAAATCCGGCGTTTGTCCGCCGAAGTTCTGTTTCAGCCGGTGACTGTTCAGGTGGGGAATACTGCCCCGGCAGAGACGGTAAGCCATGCGCTGTATCCGGTTGCTCAACATCAAAAGACCGCCATGTTGTTGGAGTTGCTTTCAGGAGACAGTACTGAGTCGGTGCTGGTCTTTACCCGCACCAAGCATCGCGCAAAACGGTTAGGCTTGCAACTTGACAAGGCAGGTTATCGGGCCGCTTCATTGCAGGGTAACCTTTCCCAATCCCGCCGTCAGGAGGCCCTGTCAGGGTTTCGTGACGGCAAATACCAGATTCTGGTGGCGACCGATATTGCCGCTCGTGGCATCGATGTCTCCCAGGTGTCCCATGTTATCAATTATGATATTCCCGACACTCCCGAGGCCTATGTGCATCGCATCGGCCGTACCGGCAGGGCATCACGCAAAGGTGACGCCTATACCCTGGTCTCCGGCGAGGATAACGCGATGGTGCGGGCGATTGAAAAAGTATTGAAGGCTCCTCTTGAACGACGCACCATCGAAGGTTTTGATTACAATTCTCCTGCTCCGCCGCGAACCAGCGATGGCGACCGTGATAATGCCGCAAGGCGGACTCCGAGAGGTGGAAAATCTTCCAGGCCCGCGGCTGGAAAAGTTGCCGGGCAAGCCCGCGGTCAACGTTTTTCCAGAGCTTCTTCGTCCCGCAGCAACTCAAACAGGGGGCGCAAACCCGCCCTGTAACTATAGTTAGCTCGGCAGGATAAGGTCAGTGGGTAGAAAAATAAAAAGGGATCGGCTTGAAAAAGCCGATCCCTTTTTACGTTAAGAGGTTGCGGCGACAGCTGTCAATCTCGAACCAAGGCAATGCGTAGCCCCAAGGCAATCATTGCACTGCCGAATATGCGATTGATCAGGGTGTTGAAGCGGGACAAGCTGCGTTTTACGAACTGATGCTGAACGAGCAGCGTGAATATTGACCATCCGTATAAGGAGGTCAGCACGATGACTGCTCCGTAGGTGGTTCTTATCCATGCAGAATCGTCTGGGTTGATGAACTGGGTGAATATGCTGAAAATATACATGGTGACTTTGGGGTTGAGAAGGTTGCAGAAAAAACCGTCACGCAGGCCTTGCAAGGCTGTTCGGTGCACCAGGGATTCAAAGTCATCAAGATTGAGAGCACCACGAAATTTGAGAGCCCTTATGCCAATAAAAACCAGATAGCCTGCGCCGAGCAGGCGTACCGCGTCATAAATATAAACGTTGCGTGTGATCAGCCAGGCTAATCCTGCAACCGCCAAAGTGACGTGAACCAGTAAGCCGCCGCAGATACCGAGCACCGTGGCAAATCCAACCCGGCGGCCTCCGGTTAGACCGTTGCGGATCAATAGCAACATATCCGGGCCGGGACTGGCCATGGCGATCAGGGTGATGCCGGAAAGCAATGCGAATTTTTCCATGAATAGACTGCCTTTAATGATTTCGTGGGCGCTAAAAGCCTTACTGGTTACAAAGCCTAACGTATTTATTGATTTACGGCAAGAATCCGTGTGGTTTAAGTAGGTCGAATCGGTTCTGCATTGCGGCAGAGGATAGTTCGCTGTTTTGATTTGGATGAGTGCTGGAAGTAAAGGTTGCATCAAGATTTTGTCAGGATAAAAAATATATTTAATTTGCGTAACGATTTTCCAGTCCTGATGAAGTCAGCAAAAGCGTGGTTTAAGCATTCCCTTGCAGCCTTGGTATTGAAGTGATATCAAGTAGATAATGTTATTTTAAAACAAAGTTATTATTAGAAGGGTTGACAATTTTCATGTCTGAGTGAAGTATTTGTAACTAAAAGTAAAGCACATGATCGATAATAGCAAAGCCGGGGTAACCCGGTGACGCAAAACCACGGGTCCCTGTCGGGATAGCCGAGTTGCCGAAGTCATATGGACGATTATAAGGTTTTTCCTTTTAGAGATGTTGATTATACCCACACCGGCCAGGGCCGGATTGTGGGTATTTTTGTTTGAAGTTTGATTGAATTGTGTTCCCGATGATGAAGGTTGGTGCTTTTCCCGGTTTGCTTTAACCACAGAAGGAGTAGGGCTATGAAGTTGCGTGCTCAATTGTTAATGCCGACGCTGGCGGTCATTATCCTGTGTCTGTCCGTTTCGGGGTTCATGACCTACCGAAGCGCCAAAAACGCCTTGCAGGAGGCTTTGCAAGGGCAAATGATTCTCGCGACGGAGAGCGTGCGGGACCAGATCAACGGCTATATCGGTGAACTCACCCGCACCTTTAAGACCTTGACGGGGCGCAACGTGGTACAGCAGGTGCTTGTCGATAATACCGGCGGCAACGCTAACCAGGCCGCTGACCTGGTTTTACAAAAAATGTTGGCGGATTATCCGGATCAGTTTGAATTTCTGGCGGTGATCGGCAAGGACGGGATGGCAAAGGCTGCATCGGATACCGAGTTGGTCGGGACCTTGAATGTGCTGGACCGCGGGTATTTTCAAAGCGCTTTGATGGGTAAAACCGGTACCGAAATAGTACAGAGTCGCGCCAGCGGTCAACCGGTCTTGATTCTCTCTTATCCGGTGATCCTGGATGGCCGAGTTATTGGTGCCTGCATAGGGGCGATTCAAATGAGCTATTTTGCCAACCATTTTGTAAGCCCAGTGCGTATCGGACAGAAAGGTTACGCCTACCTTGTGGATGATTCTGGAAAATTCCTGGCACATCCGGATAAAACCAAAGTACTTAACGCATCCATTGCTGATTCTGACTGGGGCAAGCAGATGCTCGCTGAAAAAAACGGGTTTCTCGTCTATGCATGGGAAGGTCAAGACAAGGTCATAGCCTTTCGCCATATCGATGAGGCTGGTTGGCAGGTGGCGGCCGGGGCGGAGTATGAGGATATTTTTGCACCCCTTTCAGGTATTCTGCAGGGCAATATATGGGCTGCAGTGCTGACCCTGCTGGGGGTGTCTTGCGTCCTTTTCTCGGTGGTGCGGTCCATTGTTAAAGCTGTTCGTGCCGGAGTGGATCTGGCCATGGATATCCGCGCCGGGGATGTCAGTCGCCGTCTGCACTTTAAACGTGGGGATGAGATCGGCGAGTTGGCCGGTGCTCTCGACCAGATGGCCGAAGGCCTTGAAGAAAAAGCCCTGCTGGCGGAAAAAGTTGCGGGGGGCGATCTTACCGTGGATATCCACATGGCTTCGGACAGGGATCGGCTTGGCATCAGCCTCACGCAAATGGTGCGACGCCTCAGCGATATGATGGCCCAAGTGCAGTCGGCAAGCGAACAGATCGCGGCCGGCTCGGTGCAGGTGGCGGATGGCAGTCAGACCTTGTCCCAAGGTGCCACGGAGTCGGCTGCCAGCCTGGAGGAGATCTCCGCATCGATGATACAGCTTGCGTCCCAGACCCGATCCAATGCCGAGAATGCCAAGCAGGCCAATATGCTGACCGGTGAAGCCCAGACTGCCGGGCAGGAAGGTGACTGTCAGATGGAAACATTGATTGCCGCGATGCGGGACATCAACCATTCCTCCGACAGCATCACCAAAATCATCAAGGTCATCGACGAGATCGCCTTTCAGACCAACCTGCTGGCGCTGAACGCNNCAGCACGGCAAGGGGTTTGCCGTGGTGGCCGAAGAGGTGCGCAACCTGGCGGCACGAAGCGCCAAGGCCGCCAAGGAGACGGCGGAACTTATCGAGGATTCTACGACTAAAACCGTTCGAGGTGTGGAGATTGCCGACAGGACCGCAGTGTCACTCAAGACGATCGTTACGGGTACCGCAAAGATATCGGATCTGGTGGCTGAAATTTCCACTGCTTCTCAGGAGCAATCAGCTGGCATCGATCAGGTCAGTAAGGGCCTGGAACAGATAGAGGCCGTTACGCAGCAGGCGACGGCCAATGCTGAAGAGAGCGCCGCCGCTGCTGAGGAACTCTCGGGACAGGCGGATCATTTGCGGCGCCTGCTGGCCATATTCAAGGTCAAGGGAGGGCAAAAGCCGCTTGCTGTCAGCGATCAAAGGCCAAAGATCCAACCTGCCGCCAACTTGAATGTGAAGCCCCGGCAGCTGCAGGTGGCCGCTTCAACCGAGCGCCGTCCGGAGCAACTCATCGCTCTTGATGATGCGGATATGGGACGTTACTAGCCAGAATGGCTGGCTAAAAAAAATCACAAAAAAGCCCGGCAACGCTATCCTGAGTTGCCGGGCTTTTTTATAGTAATTCATAAATCACGATTCAGCAGATGGCTTCGCGCGACCCTGTCAGACGGCTTGCCTTGTGTGATGGATTGGAGTTAGGGTGTCAGCATTTATGCGGTTGTTAAAAGTGGCAGCCGTAGAGAGTCTGATGTCGATGAAGGGTGAAGCATGTTTCGTAAAAAAGACGCGATTTTACTGTTGACCAGCTACGGGACGATGGCGCTGGGCATATTTCTGCCGCAACTCGCTGATCCGTTGCGTTACGCGCCGGTGGGCTTTGTCATGTTGCTGTTGCTACTATCGTTCCTTGCTATCGATGTGCGCGGTTTGTTGACCCATGCCCTGAAAGCGCCCCTTGCTACCGCTGGATTGCTGGTGGTGAAAACTTTCCTGATGCCGTTGGCGGTGTATGTTCTTTTTCATTTCACCTGGCCGAGCTATGAACTTGCTGCTTTGCTGGTTGCCGGAGCATCGACGGCCGTGTTGGCGCCCTTTTTTGCCAACCTGTTTGATGCGGATGTGGTCTTGACCGCTGCGGTGGTGATTCTATCCTCGCTGTTGCTGCCCTTTACCTTGCCGCCCCTTGTTTGGGGGTTGGCTGGGAAGGCCATGCAGGTCGGCGTACTGCCTATGGCGCAGATGTTGGCACTGATGATTTTCGTGCCTGCTCTGCTTGGGCGGGCGTGCGCCAAGTGGATGCCAGGCACCACCCAATGGTTGCTTGGCAACAGTTATCCCCTGTCCCTGCTGGCGGTGGGACTAACCAACCTCGGCGTGTTTTCCCGTTATTCGGAGTATTTTCTCAAAACCCCGCAGCAGGCGTTGGAGGCCATGGCTGCCGGTAGTGTGATGGTGGTTTGTCTGATGGCCCTGGCGGGTTGGTTCTTGCGTCGCATGGAATCCGTTGTACGGTCCACATCCCTGGTGTGTCTGTTGTTCCCGAATTATATCCTGGTGCTTGCTTTCAGCTGCCAGTTTTTCGGCCCCTTGGAGGCAACCTTCGCTGCAACGTACAGTGTGCCTTTTTTCTTGCAATTGCTGTTTTTGCGCAAGATCGGTGGGCTTCGATAGGTTAGTTGGCCTGTCCGCATAAGGTGTGCTTACGAAAAATACTGGGCCGGTCCTTGAAACCGGCCCTGCTTTGTCGGCCTTACTCGATGACCGTGACTTTGGTGATGATCACCGGCTCCAAAGGAACGTTCTCGAATCCTGCCATTGTTCCTGTGGCGACCCGTTCGATTTCATAGATGACGTCCATGCCATCCACCACCTGCCCGAATACGGCGTAGCCGTACATCGCCGGACTCGATCCGGCATGATCCAGATCCCGGTTGTCTTCCGTATTGATAAAGAATTGGGCGCGTGCGCTGTCGACCTCTTCGGTGCGTGCCATAGCGATGGTGCCGGTTTTGTTTCGGAGCTTATTGCGGGCTTCGTTGACGATCGGCTCGCCGGTCGGTTTTTCAGCCATGTCAGCGGTCAAACCGCCGCCCTGGATCATGAAGCCTTTGATGACCCGGTGGAAGATGGTTCCATCGTAATGGCCGGCTTTGGCGTATTGGAGAAAATTTCCCACGCTGATAGGAGCTTTGGCGATATCCAGTTCCAATAGAATTTCGCCGAAGTTCGTTTCCATCTGGATCAAGGGATTCGAAACACTCATGTTGTCATACCTCCGGTGTTATCGGTGAAGATGGTTGTTGCAGCAGGATTATAGGGAAGTTTCAGGGCGATGGGGAAGAGTAAATAAGTAGGGTGGCTATGTTAATACCCGGATGTCGCCTTATTCTTCTGTCGGAGACCCATGCTCGCATTTGCTTATGAAGGAGATTTCCTGCCGACGTCATGAGCACACCTGCGACTGTCCCAAAGGTGCAGCATCGCCAGTAAGGGATGTCGCCATAGCATGCGCGGACCGGCAAAGGTCATGACCGTGCGGATCTTAGACCGCTCAGTTGGTGCGTGGCAGTTGTGGGGGCACTTTCCGCAAGCTGGCTTAGAGCTGCCGAAGGGGCATTTTGTCAGGCGGATGCAGGCGCTTTGCAACAACTGATGACAGTCGGCACACAACTGCTGGCCGGTGCCGTGATGGGCGCGACAGTAGATGCGAAGCATGAGTTCCAAGGTGCGTTTTTCCCGGTCAATATGACTTGAGGGTTTTTTAGACGTCATGGCTTATGCCTGAGAGCATGGTCGGTCGGACAACGTAAACATCTTGTATGTTCTAAAATACGGGAGTTGTTTTTAGACCTTTTACCATGAAAGTTATCGAAATTTCAACGATATGCTTCGTTTGGCAGAGCAGGCGCGATGAGCGAAGGATTTTTGTGGTTTGACAAGTTCTGAGGTCATGGTTCAATTGACAGCGTCATTCATTTCTGATTTTCAACCATACTCAGCGAGGTAAAACATGCATGTCAATGAAGTGCGGGCCCGTGCCAAGACTCTCGAAATCAGCGGTATCGGAAAAATGCGGAAAGCGGATATCATCCTTAAGATTCAGGAGACGGAAAACAATACCCCCTGTTTCGGTTCGGAACAACGCAAGGATTGTCCCTATGACGACTGTTGCTGGCGCGGGGATTGCCTGCGGGTCTGAATTTTTCTAAAACTTGTAGCTGACGCCCACGGAAACAACAGGATAGTAGCGATAGCTGTCGAGATCATCTTCGAGTTCGCGGCGTTCCTGCTCCAGTTCCGCTTGAAAGTCCGTTTCGGATGCTACCGGACCGCTGGCCTTCAATGCGAGGTCTGTTTTGCCTTGGAATACCACGCCGAGATCGCAAACCAAAGACCAGTGGGCATCTTTTCCTACAATGTTACCCCAGCCGAGGCCAAAATACGGGGCCAGGGTGTTGAATGTGAGCTTGCCGGAAAGTTTGCCCAGTTCTGCTGATGTATATTCCGTATCACCGACCGTATAGGTACTCTGCGATGTGGAAGCGACATTTGCTTTGTTCTGATTGATCACCAAGCCGGTGCTGATACGGAATCCGCTGTGAGAAAAGGGATGCCAATCGAGCAGGATGGGAAATGACAGCAGTTTGACATCAAGGTCATAGGAGATGTCATTTTGTGTTGTCTTAAGGCCGAAATTCAAGGCATTTATTCCAACCCTGGCATTGAGATGCGGGGAAATTCCCACGCTAGTGTCGGCACTGATGCCCAAGGTGCCCGGACCGACGCCGATAGCAAAATCGCCTGTATCCGCCGATGCGTTTTGCAGTGTCGCAGATACAAGAATGAGTGAAATCAACGCAATTAATCTCATCATCTTGGCAGTCATCGATACCTCCCCGTTTTTCTTTTCTTAAGTAGGCAATCCTTTTACATGGTAGTGCTGCTTCTCCGGTTGTTTCGTTCAACATGCTTGGCCAGCAGGGAATGACTGCTAACGCAAGTCTCACGCCGGATTTATTGCCAGGGTGAAATTCTGGACGACGCATGGCTCTACACTCACCGTTTGCCTTTGTCTTCCGGAGGGTGCATGGGCAGGAGGTTGTTGTTCAAGTTTTTGAAATGATACGGAGTTATTTCTGTTTAAGTGCTGACGCAGAGATATTTGCTCTTGCGATGCAGGGGGCTCAACTTGTATTGTTATATTTTGTTTATTGGGAAAAACTTACTGGTTGCTGGTAAGTTAAAGGAGGGGGGGAGTGATATCGCCACGACGCTGGACAATTTTTTGTAGTATCTATGGATGCGTTCGATGTCGTTAAATCTTGTTTTGGCGATTAAAGTAAACGGCCAGAAGATCGTTTCTCTCCTGGCCGTTATTTTGCGGTGCGAGCTTCTGATTAGAATGAAGATTCTACCTTGTCGGCAATGGTTACCCGTTGCCTAGCGATTCCCACACCTCAAGTTTTGATTTGACACGGCGAATGATCTCATCGGTAAAATCCGTAGTCGTGCAGCTGCCTCCCAAGTCAGGGGTGCTTACGCCGCGATGGACGGCTTCAAAGACGGCTTCGTAGATGGCCCGTGAGGCACGATTGGCATCCGGGGTGGCGATATAACGCAACAGTGCGCCGCCGGCCAGAATCATGGCCATCGGGTTGGCGATGTTTTTGCCCTGTAAAGATGGTGCGGTACCGTGAGGAGCTTCAGCCATAACCACTGCGGGAGTCCATTCATCATCGAAAGACAGCAGCAGGGACTCGGCTCCCGCAATCGAGCCGAACATCTGCAGCACAAAATCACTCAGACAGTCGCCATCCCGATTCAGCGAGGGGATGACCATTCCGTCGCCGGCGTTGGTCAGCAGCAGAGCATAGGTAGCGTCGATCAGTTGCGGTTCGTAAATCACACCCGGATAGCGCTTGGCCGCTGCATCCATTTCTTCTTTAAGCATGCCCTCATAAACCGGACTCACGGTGAATTTGGGTCCTCCGAAAACTTTGACGCCAAGTTTTTGAGCGTGCCGAAAGGCAAATTCGGCGACGGCGTAGCAGTTTCGACGGGTAATATATTCGGTCCTGGAGGCAACTTCATCCAGTCCGTTGCCCTGCCGGGACTCTTGGGCACCGTAAGCCCCTCCGACAGCCATGCGAACCACGGAAATCGGTGCATAGGCCCCGCCTGACGGGCGGATGCCGGGGATACGCCGTCCCGTGCGGACGATGACAGTGCCGTTGACTTCATCACGCAGAATGGCATTGGGGCTGCCGACATCCCCTTGGACTGCGGGGGTGATGGTTGCAGCTTTCAAGCCCAGGCCGGTTTTTTTCATGGCCTCGGCGGCAGCATAGACGATCTTGTTTTTAGTGGCGCGGCGATTTTCCAGGCTTAGATCAAAGTGTTCGAAATGTACCGGGATACCAGTGACGGCGGGGTCAAGTACACGTAAACCTTCCAATAGAAGTTCCTGGCCGGTTTGGTCGCCTTCCAGAACTGTTATGGTTGAAATCATGGGGCCTCCAGGGCGCTCGTAAAGCGAATCTGAGATTGGTCGGCTTTTAGTCTCAAAATGGGTTTGTTCAATTTGAAGCAAGATACAAACATTGCGAAATGTTGAACGATACCAAACCATCATATAGGAAAAAACCACGGCCACAAGCAGATTGTTCCCCGTGGTGCGTGTGTTTTGAAGAGGGCTTTGTCTTTGTCACGATAGAGATAGGAGGCCTGAAGAAAAAAGTTGCTTCAGTCAACACTTGGTTTAGGGTATTCTGCCGTCTATGAATCTTACCTTGTCAAAACAGATCAGTGTTGTCCTTGTTGAACCGCAGAACCCCGGGAACATCGGTATGGCGGCGCGAGCCATGGCCAACTTTGGTGTCAGCGACCTGCGGTTGGTCAATCCGTGTCAGTATCTGCATCCCGAAGCTCGCAAGTTTGCAGTGGGTGCTGCTCCTTTGCTCGGGAGTGCGCGGATTTTTCCCGACCTGAGCGCAGCCCTTGCCGATTTGCCGATGGCCGTGGCTGCGACTCGTCGTACCGGGAAATTGCGCGGAGAGTTGCTTGATGTTTCAGCTGTCGCTTGCCTGGCGGCGGCCAATCCGCCGAGCGAACGGGTAGGACTGGTTTTCGGGCGAGAAGATTCCGGACTCACCAGCGAGGAGGTTTCCCTCTGTACGCACGCTGCCTGCATCGCCACAGCCCCCGAAGTGGGCAGCATAAATCTGGCCCAGGCGGTATTGGTGTTTCTGTACGAATTTACCCGGCAACCCCTTGTGGCGGGGAGTGCCGACCCGGTCCCGGTGGAACGGCCACTACAGGCGGAGCTTGAGGAACTGTTTGCCCAGATGGAACAGGTGCTGACACAGATCGCCTTTCTCAACCCCAGTCGCCCCGCTGCCGTTATGAACCGCTTGCGCCGCATGATTCACCGCACCGATATCGATAAACAGGAGCTTTCCCTGTTGCGGGGCATGTGGAGCCAGTTGCAGTGGAGCATCAACGACTGGCGCGGTCGCAAGCGTGGCGGATAACCGCTTGTTGCATGGGACGGAATAGGATTAAGGGGCAGCGGATACTATGGTTCGCTACCCCTTTTTTCGTTCTGGCGTGGTCCTTGCTCTTCTTAAAGCAAAATGGTGAGGTTTCCCTTCCCGGTCATGAGCTGTTTTAAGCCCTTGAAGTTTGAGAAAGGACGGTTTCGATGTGGAAAATCTGACAGAGGAAAAGGTCTGCCAGCTGGCTATGGGCCCCTTTTACGTACTGTATCTGGTGGCTTCAGAGTATCTGGCTCCAGAGAAGATCACCCAACGGCATATTGTGCGCGCTATGGAATATGGGCTTGCCGGGCATACCCCTTTCAGTGAAGCGATTTTTGAGCTGCTCCGTTCTAATTTGCATGAATTTTATGCAGAGTTGTCCGGTCAGGGCGGTGCGGAATTTCAGGAGAATTTACGTGCGGAACTTTCGTCGGTGAATAAAATCCTGGGGCAGTTATCCGGATCGCAGACGATGATTGAAGATTTCAAGACGGCTCTTAAAAATCTTGCTCTATTCGTAGCGGGGGGCGGTGCTTTTCGCAAGGAGCTTCATGACTCGGGAATGCAGGCGCGGGCCGCGTGGATTTCAGCACTGCTGGACGGCGCATGACCGAGCGTTTGGCTGCCCGACTTTTCAGATTTCAACTTGTTGGTAGGCGGGGTTTGACAGGTTTTCGGCGGCAAGATCCCAGTCGATGATCACGACGGAAGATTCCGGCGAGCTGAAGGACATCAGTCGCTGGCCATCTTTGACAACCACCGTTTGCGCTTCGGCAAAGTCGAGGGTGCGATCGGCACCGGAGCGATTGCATACCAGCAAGGGCAAACCAGTATCCAGAGTACAACGTTCCCACTCGCCGTTGGGACCATGAAAGCCGGGCGCCCAGGCGGCACTGGAAACAAGCATTCGGGCGCCTTGTTGCTTAAACGCCATGGCGATTTTAGGCGAAAAGGCATCGCCGCAGATCATGACCCCCACCTTGCCGACAGGCGGGACCAAGATAGGTGTGGCCTGTGTGCCGGGGCTGGACCAGGCCTCAGATCCTGTGCTCAATGCATTGATTTTGCGATGCCGTCCTGTGATCCTGCCGTTGGAAATAACAAATACCGAATTGAACAGGCGTCCCGAATGTTTGTCCCGCTCCGGATGGGCGAGAAAGACAGTGACCTGCAGTTCGGCAACCTGTCGGCAGAAGGTTGTCATCCATGCATCCGGTTGCGGACCAATCCAGTCTGTACCGATACGATCAGCGAAGCTATAGCCGCAGACGCAGAGTTCCGGAGTGATAATCCATTGTGCATTCAGACTTGCCGCCCTGTTGACGGCATTGATCAGCAGCTTGCGGTTACCTGAAACATCTCCAGGTACGGGTGCAAGGTGCAAAAAGGCTATACGCAGGATGCTGGGTCGGGTTGAATTCATGCCAGATGGGCCCCTTCTTTTGGGAGTGCATGTCCGTTTGAGGCGTTTTTGCAGCTTTGTTGAAGCATTAAGAATCCCAAGTCAATGTCCTTGTCGCATGTTCGTGTCATTGTACCAGCCTGAATGAATAAATCCTCCGCATGAAAATTCCGGATATGATAAAATTAAACTACGAGTATAAATGAAAGGCCGCATGGCTGGAAAGGGCATATACCATGAACAAAATCTATGAATGCGAAAAATGTGGTGTGGTGACCCATGAACGTGACCATCTTTGTGTCCCCAAATCTGTGGACACTATGGACACTTATTGTGGCTCCACAGGCAACGTTTCAAATATGTGTGACAGTATTCGGGAAAATGCGAAATTTACCTGTGTAACCTGTGGGCGAACCGCGGAGAAAGCTGATCTGGTTTGCGATACCATCAAGCTGCACTGAATATAGGTTGAAAAGGTTTAAAGCCTATTTGATGAAATATCGGGAAAGGGGTCTGGCGTAAGCCAGACCCCTTTCCTGTTTAGTCAATGTTTTAAATTCAATAAGGTGAAAAAGCGATGTCATCCTCTTCGTGGAGTTCAGTATCCAGTTCGTGTTCCTTGTAGTTAATAAAAACCAGCTTTATTTTATCGGGATCAAGCTGGAGCTTTGTTGCAAGCTCCCTTGCGGTGGTTCCAGTCGGTACTTCATGCAGAGTGCTATCGTGGTAGTGACACACGTT
The DNA here is from genome assembly GCA_002452265.1 of Pelobacter sp. UBA6812. GTDB lineage: Bacteria > Desulfobacterota > Desulfuromonadia > Desulfuromonadales > Syntrophotaleaceae > Syntrophotalea. The sequence continues at coordinate 110,310 of DKEW01000055.1, forward strand.
CTCTTTGGACAGATTAAGCAGACATTTAACGTGTACGTTCATAATGCTGCACACCTCCTTTCGCAGGTATACACGCTTAGTTTACCATCTGTACCCGGTTCGTTGCAAAACACCTTGACCATGCTGCGCGCAAATCGTGGTGGTTGCAGAAAAAGTTGTCTATCCAGTGAGTACGTAGACATGACCATTTGCTCGTAGTGTGTCTTGCCTGTTACGTTGAAGCTGTTTGGTTTATGAAATGAACTATTCCTTTGGTTCAAAAACTATTTTTTTAGGCATTGTTATTGCTGTGTCTGTTCATTAAGACTATTTTTCTCGAATCTGTTGGGCTGTCGGCAGTGGCAGCATGGCGGCTGTTTTTCTAATAATGTAGGGGGACGTGGTGAAAAAGGTTCTGGTTGCTGAGGATTCCGGTTTTTTTGGGCGTATGTTGAAAAAAAAGCTGGAAGCGGAAACAGGCGCTCAGGTTTGTTGGGCTCAAACGATGGAAGAAACCAGTCAATTCATTGACCAGGGTTTGGACGGATTTTGTGCTGCTATCGTCAACTTTAATCTCCCAGATGCTCCTGGTGGCGAAATTGTTACGATGCTGAGCGAGCGGAATATTCCGGTCATTGTTTTTACCAGCGTGGTCAATAAGCAGATTCGCGATCGTATCTGGGAGAAGAAAGTTGTTGATTATGTCTATAAGGAAGGTGCCCAGAGTCTCGATTATCTGGCATCGTTGCTCCTGCGGCTTGAACGCAATCGCAAGATCAAGGTCATGATTGTGGATGATTCTCCCATGCAACGAGGGGTCATGGCGGATCTGCTGCGCGTGCATCGCTACCAGGTGCTGGAAGCGTCCGATGGCAAGGAGGCGTTGGATCTTCTGGCGCAGCATCCGGACGTAAAGCTGGTGGTCAGCGATTTTCACATGCCCCACATGGATGGATTCGAGCTGACCCAGAACATCCGCAAAACCCATTCCCGGCAGGATATGGCCATTATCGGGATTTCGGCTCTGGGTGATAATGTCATGGCCGCCCGTTTTCTCAAATGTGGTGCCAACGATTTTATTATCAAGCAGCACTTTCTGACCGAGGAATTTTATTGCCGCGTTACCCAGAGTATCGAAAACCTGGAAAATATTCAGGCTATTCAAAAGGCTGCGATTACCGATTTTCTCACCGGGGTTTCCAATCGTCGGTTTTTGATCGACCATGGAGAGCGGGTCTACCAGCAAATGCGAGGCTCTTGTTCCTCCCTGTGTTGTGCCATGCTGGATATCGATCATTTTAAAAAGGTTAACGATACCTTTGGTCATCATGCCGGGGATATGACCCTCAAGCGGGTAGCGGATCTGCTTCAGGCATATCTGCCCGAATCGAGTATTCTGGCGCGTATCGGCGGCGAAGAGTTTTGCGCCCTGGTGCCGGGATCCAAGGAAGAGGTTGTCGCGTTGTTTGAGCAAATTCGTTGCGCAATTGCCGAACTGCCGGTTTCGCTGGCACCAGGCAGCGAGACCTTCCATATTACCGTCAGTACCGGCATCAGTTCCGAGCCGGGTCGGAATCTTCTCGATATGCTCAGTCGGGCGGATGCTTATCTCTATCAGGCCAAGAAAGAAGGTCGCGACCGGGTTATTTTTTGATTTCCAAGAAACCAGGCTGACGTTTCTAGCCAGACATAATTTTTTTGCAGGCGCTGTCGAGCCATCTTTTTCCTTTCCATAGCAGTTGCCATCCTTGCGCATTGCGCGAGGATGGTTAGTCTCTATGAAAAGGTATATAAACTGCCGGCGGATTTGTCGGCTTTGAAAAGGAGACGGTGCTATGGTGCGGCTTAAAAAATTGTTGATCGGCTGCGTATGTGTCCTGGGCTTGTTTTTTTTCATGCAGAATGCCCATGCGGGATTTCAGGATTTCTTTAAAGGCGTGCAGGATGTTTTTACGGGTGGCAGTTCTTTAACCGATGGGGATATTGCTTCTGGCCTCAAAGAGGCCTTGCAGATCGGTACCGGAAATGCCGTAGCCAATGTCGGCAAGGTTGGTGGCTATCTGGACAATCCGCAGATTCGGATTCCACTGCCGGGGCCGTTGGCAAAGTCGGAGAATTTACTGCGTCTGGCCGGATATGGGCCGCAGGTTGATGCTTTTTCCCAAAGTATCAACCGTGCCGCAGAAGCAGCCGCTCCCCAAGCCAAGGAGCTCTTTTGGCAGGCTATCCGGGAAATGAGTATTGAGGATGCCCGTCAGATTCTCGGCGGAGGCGATACGGCGGCAACCACCTATTTCAAGGATAAAACCAGCGGTAAACTGCAGGAAGTTTTCAAGCCTATAATCCACGATTCTATGGCCCAAGTCGGTGCGACACGCTATTTTCAGGACCTTGATGCAAAGGTTAAAGCCATTCCGTTCGCCGGTAGCTTGAACCTGGATCTCGACAGCTATGTTACGGATGGTGCCTTGAACGGCCTGTTTACGGTGGTTGCGGAGGAAGAACGGAAAATTCGCCAGAACCCGGCGGCACGAACCACCGATCTTCTCAAAAAAGTATTCTCTGCCGGGCAATAAGCAGGGATCTTGACCACCGTCACTTGGAGGTTGCAGATCCGGTGTCTTTCTAATCGCGGTGCAGGTCTGGCGGTTGCACCCATGCCCGATACGCCGGCATTGACCTTTCCCCTTGTTTTACGCTATGATTCACTGTCCATCGGGCCTGCAAGGCCCGGTTTTTTTTCATTTAAAGCACGAGGTTGTACAGTGAGCAAGAATCACCGCAAAGAAGTGGACCGCCGGCGCACCTTCGGCATCATCAGCCATCCCGACGCCGGGAAAACCACCTTGACTGAAAAACTCCTTTTGTTTGGCGGGGCAATCCAGATGGCCGGTGCGGTCAAGGCCCGCAAGGCTGCGCGCCATGCTACCAGCGACTGGATGGCCATGGAGCAGGAGCGTGGCATTTCGGTAACCTCTTCGGTGATGAAATTCAATTATCGCAACTACGAGATCAACCTGCTCGATACTCCTGGTCACCAGGACTTCTCCGAAGACACCTACCGGGTGCTGACGGCGGTGGATAGTGCGCTGATGGTGATCGATAGCGCCAAGGGCGTCGAAACCCAGACCCAGAAGCTGATGGAAGTCTGTCGCATGCGCAATACGCCTATCGTAACTTTCATCAACAAGCTCGACCGGGAAGGGCGCGAGCCCCTCGACCTGCTGGCCGATATCGAAGAGACCCTGCAGATCGAATGCGCACCGCTGTCGTGGCCCATCGGCATGGGCAAACGTTTCAAGGGCACCTACAACCTGTACCGCAAACAGTTGTGTCTGTTTACCGCAGGCCAGGAGACTCGTCCGCAGGACATGGTTGTGATCGAGGATCTCAACGATCCACGCCTGGATGAACTGCTTGGCAGCCAGGCCGATCAGCTGCGCGAAGATATCGATCTTCTGGAAGGGGCGGCCAACCCCTTCGATCCGGAAGAATATCTCAAAGGCAACCAGACGCCGGTTTTTTTCGGCAGTGCCATAAATAACTTCGGGGTTCAGGAAATGCTCGACGCATTTGTCGAGCAGGCACCAGCTCCCCGACCGGCGCCGGCCACGACCCGCGAAGTCTCTCCGTACGAAGAGGACTTTTCCGGGTATGTGTTCAAAATCCAGGCGAACATGGATCCGGCGCATCGCGACCGTATCGCTTTTTTCCGCATCTGCTCCGGTACTTTCCGACGGGGCATGAAAGTCCGCCATCACCGTATCGGCAAAGATGTCAACATCTCCAACGCCACCATCTTCATGGC
>DKEW01000044.1:0-1988 GCA_002452265.1 Pelobacter sp. UBA6812
CCTTCATGTGTCCCTTTCCGTGGCGCCTAACGCTAAAGCTCACCTGCCGCTATGGAGCGCGGCGGAATAGCGGTCAGGTGGAGCGCCTTGTTAGCCGACCCATTTTCCAGACGCCCATCCGACGATCACCCCGCCCAAAATACCCACGCCGATGATGGGAGCATAGGTTTTGGTGATTACCGCATCGGAGAGGCTCACAAGAAGGCCGACCATCCCGCCGATTAGCCAGGGTGGCAGGGGTGCCTTGATAAGAGGAATCAGAAAGCCGATAGCGAACCGGCTGAGGAATGCACCGATCATCGCCGTTTTCTTATCCGGTAGATGCAATGGGATCATCAACAGAACGTCGAGGATACCGAAGATCAGACCAGCGGTGGTTCCAAACACAAACGGGTTCATTAGTATTTCTCCTTTTCGGCTAACATTGTTTATATCGATCCATATAACATCCCACGCACGGCTTCGATTACCGTATAAGACGCCAGCAAGTGAAGCATCGGTTTGGGCCTAATCGGTGCGTTATCAGGCAGTTGCGTCGAGGCGATGTTCTTATCACGGTGTTTTATACGGATCGGCATAATACCCTCCATGACCACCTCAGAGTGCATCGACGGGGCTGCGAACCCCTGCCGGTCCACGACTGAGGACATGGGTGTAAACCATGGTGGTCTTCACGTCCTTATGACCAAGGAGTTCCTGGATTGTTCGAATATCGTAACCACTTTCCAGCAGGTGTGTCGCAAACGAATGCCGGAGTGTATGACACGTGGCTCGCTTGGTCAACCCAGCCTTGGTGACGGCATCTTTCACCGCCTTCTGGACCAGCGATTCGTCCATATGATACCGTCCCTCTTCGCCCGTCTTCGTGTTCTTCCAGCGATGCTCCTGGGGAAAGACCCATTGCCAGCGCCACTCCTTCGGAGCATTGGGGTATTTGCGGTCCAGAGCATCGGGTATCTGGACGCGCCCCCACCCCTTGCGCAAGTCCTTTTCATGAACTGCCTTGACTCTTCTCAGATGTTCTTGGAGCGGCGCTTTGAGCGATACGGGCAGTATCGTCACGCGGTCTTTGGCGCCTTTGCCGTCCCGAACTGTGATCTCATTTCGGGCAGAGTCGATGTCCTGGACACGCAGCCGCAGGCATTCCATCAAGCGCAGGCCCGCACCATACATGAGTGAAGCCATGAGCCATTTGTCGCCGGTTAGATGGTTAAACACGGTCTTGACCTCATCGCGGATCATCACGACAGGCAGGCGTTTGGGCTTCCTGGCGCGGATGACCTCGTTCAATTCTCCGATTTCGCGACCGAGGACACAGCGATAAAAAAAAGCAGAGCCGAAAGGGCTTGATTCTGCGTGGAGGCGCTGACTTTCTCCTTGACAGCCAAATGAGTTAGGAAAGCGTTGATCTCGGGCTCGGCCATCTCCGCAGGATGGCGCACATTGTGGAAGAAGATGAATCGCTTGACCCACATCACGTATGTCTGCTCATTTCGGCGGCTGTAATGGCGTGAACGTAAGGCCTCGCGAAGCCGATCCAGCAACTTTGGCTTCACACAGACAGCCAATGAACAGTCCGAACGACTTCCATTCGCTTCCTAAATATGTGTGATGGCACTTGTGCTTTGCATAACCTCTCCTGTTAATTTGCATAACCTTATTATGAAGATTAACATGCCCTCCTGGGTAGTGTCAAAATCAAAATGTTCGTTTCTAATTAAATTTCCAATTATTTTTGCACCTTATGTATACTTTCTGGTAATTTTTAAAAAATCCTGTTATTTCCTGACGAAATCCTCCTAAAGCGCGGTGTCATGTTCTNNCAGCAAAGCCACTATAATTCAAATATCGCCTGGCCGAAGCCGAAAATATTTGGTTCAAATAAGTCACCCTCCTCAATTTTTGTCAACGTCGCACCTGGATTTATCATTTTTATTTGGTCACTACACGCTAATTTATTCCATTTTTTAGGTCACTACTTTTACAAA
>DKEW01000044.1:2084-4741 GCA_002452265.1 Pelobacter sp. UBA6812
GCCGCCAACAGGATGAGCACAAAACTTTGAAGAACCACAAAACTTTAATGGGGCACAGAACTTTGAAAAAACCGCCACGCTATTGGCGGTCAGGTGGAGCGCCTTGTTAGCAGCTATTGGATATCTGGAGTTCCCCTAGCCGCATGCCAAACTCTTGCAATCTCAACGATACGCTTTCTGCTGTCCACCCTATAGACGATCCTACATGGCTTACGAATCACTTCAAGAATAGCAGGATCACCGAACTCAGATACGATTCGCCCGGATTCTGGGAAATCGGCTAATCTCTCCACAGTTTGTAGTAGGCTCCTAACGAATCGTTCGGCTACCGAAACACTGTCCTCTGCTATAAAGGCTGCAATGTCTTTAAGATCAAATTTTGCCATCGGAGACCAGATCAGTTTGAAAGCCATTCTCTGAACTCTTCCCTGACCCGCTCATGGGGAATGCCCTTACCTTCATCGAGCTCACGAAGACCCTTACGTACACCTGCTATAAAGTTAATCCTCTCCTGGATATCTTCCCATGTAGCGTCTTCTGGAAGTTCTTGAATGCTCCTTATGGCTATTTCCTTAGTAGACATGGTCAATAAACCTCATTTTTTATCGTGCTTTTGGGTCTGTACAGTTCATCTTCTGCTAACGGGCTGCTCAGAGGCGGCGCGTTTTTACGCCGTCTCCTGGAGTAGCAAGGTTATATGAGCAATAATGGTAAAATATCAAAAGCGTTTATGTGACATACCGTTTCTGCATCAGGCACCTCCAGGCTCTGGGCGGAATTGGATGATTCGACCCAAAGTGGGTTGATTGTAACGAAATAATCTCAAAATAAGGCTCCACTGCAAAGACGATATCTCTTGCAGTCCGTTGAGGTGGACCAGGACCTTGGCGATGCTCATCAGCGTTGCCAACGATTGTTAGCCACAGGCCAGCTTCTTCCAAATGAGTAGCGACATTTTTAGCAAACCTTTTTCGATCGTTTTCAGAACTGAATGAGTGAAAACAGCCTCTATCAAATACAAAACCAAAAGGAGCACCTTTAATTTTATTTTTAAGAAAATCAACAAGCATAAAATCGCATTCAACATTGGCTTTAGAAGCTTTTTCTTTTGCCTTCTGTAGAGCAATGTCAGAAGTATCAGTACCAACAACCTGAAAGCGGTTCTGGGCAAGCCATATTGAATTGTCTCCGGTTCCACAGCCAATATCTAAAACTTTGCAGCTCTGAATAGGCTTTGTTGTTACAACTTCGATAAGATTAAAATCTGGTTGTCCGACGTCCCAAGGGGTATAAGTATAGTCCCAAGGGGTATAGCCTGTCTTGTAACTTTCTCTGTAACGCTCTTCGACTGTCATCTGATTACTCCTTATATATAAAACGCTCGGGTTAGCCCGCGTCTTTCTTACCTTGTCTGCCATATAGTTGGTCTGCAAGGCGCATGATCTCCGAGCGCAGGGCCAGTCGCTCCAACCATCCAGCCGGGATGCCCGACTTGCCGTAGTATGCTCCAGTGACTTGTCCGCATATGGCTGCTGTCGTGTCGGCATCACCGCCTAGATTGGCGGCCATGAGAATCGCCTCCTCGAAACTCTCAGCGCGAGTGAAGCACCACATGGCTGCCTCAAGACTCTCCACAACGTATCCGGAACCGCGAATGCCCTCTGCGGACTTTGCCCTGTAGTCTCCTCTGGCAATCGCCACGATCTTTTCTTCCCCGGCAAACGACCCACTGTCACCGAGCGCGACTTCATTCTTCGGCCTTCCCTGTAACGCACGGCAGATGATGCGTGTGAGCAGACGACAGGCATCCACACACTCCGTCGCGCCATGGGTGGTTCGGGAACTCTCTGCTCCGTATCGCTCTGCAGCTTCCAAATCTGGGAAGAAGAACATCGGAATGGGCGCCAATCGCATGATGCATCCGTTTCCAGCGGATAGCGGGTCGGTGGATCCGGCGAAAGGCTCTCCGGTCCGGCGGAATCGCCGAAGTGCCGAGGCCACAGTGTTGCCGATGTCAAAGCACGCACCGGTGCTGCTCAGATATCCCTGGTCAGCCCAGCGGCAGTAGCGTTCCATCTGATCTCGTGCGTCAAACCCGTTGCGTTCAATTAGACTGGTGGCGAGGCAAAGGGCCATGGAAGTATCATCGGTCCATTGGCCGGGCAGAAGATTGAAAGGCCCTCCGCCTATCATATCGCGCAAAGGTTCGAATGTTCCCCGCGGTCGAAACTCAACGGTCGTGCCAACCGCGTCGCCCACAGCCAAACCAAGTAGACAACCCCGAAACCTTTCTCGCGTATCCATTCCTGTCATCCTCCGGCGGGCTAACGTTAAGATTCACCTATGGCGGGTAATTGCTGAAAATAGACTAAAAAGCGACGAATTTTGAACAGCTACAAATCTTCTAAAAAGCCCCGGTCTTTAGCCATCAGGTGTAATCTTTTGTTAGCTGATTCCCTTCTCTCTATTTATCCAGTATCCCGGCTTACGATGCCCATGTGCTATAGCAAGAATCCACAAAATTTCTCCTCGAATTATGTACGCTATATAGTATGGAAAAACTCTTAGATTGACGCGACGGTAACTTCGTTTTCGGAGTCGTGGAACAGTTGGATTGCTTAAAATCCAATTGATATGCTGGTCTGCTTCTTCTTTAA
>DKEW01000084.1:0-452 GCA_002452265.1 Pelobacter sp. UBA6812
CCCAGTTTGCCATGCAGTTCACCTCTGACTTTCAGGAAAAAGACATTGTCTACGGCGGCGACAAGAAGCTGAAGACCTTGCTGGAAGAGGCCAAAGGGCTGTTCCCACTGGCCAAAGGTATCTCGGTGCTGTCCGAATGTCCGGTTGGCCTGATCGGTGACGACATTAACTCAGTGGCCAAGTCTTCTGCCAAGGAACTGGGGCTGCCAATTATCCCCTGTAACTGTGAAGGGTTCCGTGGCGTTTCCCAGTCCCTGGGCCACCATATCTCTAACGATACGATCCGTGACTACATCATTGAAACCCGTGAGTTCAGTGAACCCTCCAGCCCATATGATATCGCCCTGATCGGTGACTACAACATCGGCGGTGACGTCTGGGCAGCCAAGTCACTGCTGGAAGAGATCGGTCTGAACGTCAAGGCAACCTGGACCGGTGACGGCGAGCTGGAG
>DKEW01000084.1:489-9996 GCA_002452265.1 Pelobacter sp. UBA6812
AGAAGTACGGCATCCCCTGGCTGGAGTTCAACTTCTTTGGCCCCACCAAGATCCGCCAGAGCTTGCGGGCGATTGCCGAGCGGTTTGACGACACCATCAAGGAAAATGTTGAGCGGGTAATTGCCAAGTACGACCCGATCATGCAGGCGATTATTGATGAGTACAAACCACGCCTGGATGGCAAGAAGGTGATGCTGTTGGTGGGTGGTCTGCGCCCCCGTCACACCATCGGCGCATACGAAGATCTGGGGATGGAATGCGTTGGTTCCGGCTATGAATTTGCCCACACCGATGACTATGACCGTACCGCACCCGAGATGCCTGATGCCACGGTGGTGTACGACGATCCATCCGAATACGAGTTTGAAAAGTTTGCCGATGCCCTGAAGCCGGACCTGATCGGGTCCGGTATCAAGGAAAAATATGTCTTCCAGAAAATGGGCATTCCGTTCCGTCAGATGCACAGCTGGGACTACTCCGGCCCCTACCACGGCTACAAAGGCTTTGAGGTATTTGCACGCGACGTGGATATGGCAATCAACAGCCCGACCTGGAAGCTGGTGCAGTCACCATTCTAACGCTGTCAGAACACGCACGATACTTACCTACAATGGCGGTGTTACGGATGAGTTTCCCGCCAAAGGAGATATACCATGTCAAACTTACTAGGACTCGAAGTAAAGAAGATAGTCGAGACCACACCCGAAGAAGTAGACCGGGTTCAGAACTGGATAAACACTGAAGAATACCGGGAAAAAAACTTTGCCCGCCAGGCACTGGTAATCAACCCGGCCCATGCCTGCCAACCTTTGGGAGCCCAGCTGGCTGCCCACGGTTTTGAAGGCACCCTGCCGTTTGTGCATGGTTCACAAGGCTGCGCTTCCTACTACCGCTCCACTCTGAACCGGCATTTCCGTGAACCGGCGCCGGCGGTCTCCGACGCCATGACCGAGGACGGCGCCGTATTCGGTGGCCAGAACAACCTCCACGAAGGTCTGGAAAACGCCTACAAACTGTACAAACCCAAAATGATGGCCGTTTTCACCTCGTGCATGCCGGAAGTTATCGGCGACGACCTTAACGCCTTCATCATCAATGCGCGCAACGCCGGGATCATCCCCCAGGATTTCCCCGTCCCCTACGCCAACACCCCGAGCTTCAATGGCACCCATATCCATGGCTACGACGCCATGCTCAAGTCCATTATGGCGGATTTGACCACCGACAAAAAGGTCGAAGGGAAAAACAACGGTAAGCTGAACCTGATTCCCGGTTTCGATGCCAACACCGGCAACTACCGCGAATACAAGCGTATCTGCAAAGAGTTCGGGATTCCAGTAACCGTACTGGCGGACATTTCCGAGTCTTTCGACTCGCCTCTGGACGGCACCTACCGCCCCTACCCCGGCGGCACGCCGTTGGTTGAAGCAGCCGATGCACTCAACGCCCAGGCAACCCTTTCGCTGCAACCGCACTCTACCAAAGAAACCATCAAATGGTTCACCAGCGAAACCGAAGCTCCGGTGGAAGTGATGCCTTCCCCTATCGGCGTAGCCAACACCGATGCCTTCCTGATGAAGCTTGGCGAGTTGTTCGGCAAGGAAGTACCGGCATCTCTCAAGGACGAACGCGGCCGCGCCGTGGACGCCATGACCGACGCCCACCAGTATCTGCATAACAAAAAATTCGCCATTTACGGCGACCCGGACTTCTTGGCCGGCATGATCTCCTTCCTGCTCGAAATGGGCGCGCGGCCCTACCATATTCTTTGCAGCCGCGGCAACAAGAAGGTCGCCAAGTACCTGCAGGCATTGCTGGACAAATCCCCCTACGGGGAAGGATGCCAGATCTGGATAAACAAGGACCTGTGGCATCTGCACAGCCTGGTTGCAACCGATCCCGTCGATGCCATGATCGGCGACACCCACGGCAAGTTCGTGGCGCGCGACGCCGGCATCCCCTTGATCCGCGTTGGATTCCCCATCATCGACCGGGTCAACCTGCATCGCAGCCCGTACATCGGTTATCAGGGAGCCATTAATCTGCTGACGTCCATTGCCAACACATTCCTGGACATCGTAGACCGTACTTGCGAAGACAAGAATTTTGAAATGATGCGTTAGTACCTGAAGCGGCCGGGGGTGATTATTCCCCCCTGGCCGCCCGGTACTGCCCTAAAAATCCCGGAAAAATGAAGTCGACTCCAGGTGTCATGTTTAACGCCTGCCACCTGGGGTCTCCCTTTAGCAAGATTTTGCCATATCGCCGCTCAAAGCTAGAAAGGTATCGCCATGAAAGTCGCATTTGCCACCTCGGACAATGAAACAATCGACCAGCATTTCGGCCTGGCAACCAAATTTGCCGTTTGGGAAATCACGACCGACAAGGCGAGTTTTTCTGGCATGGCCGAGATTGAAGCTACCACAGACTATGAAGATGACAAGATCGACGCCCGGCTCAAAGTGCTTGACCATTGCACGATCATTTATGTAACCCAGATTGGTGGACCTGCCGCTGCCCGTTTGGTAGCGAACAAAATTCACCCGGTTAAAAGCAAGGGCAATGAAAAAATCGAGGAGGTTGTCAACAAACTCCAGCAAGTTTTGCAGGGCAATCCTCCCCCCTGGCTACGCCGGGCTATGAACAAATAAGATAGAGATTATTACGCCCTCGCAGTGTTTAGTTGAATGCTTGAAATATTATTCACCAAATGATACGTACCAGAAGGAGACTCAACGATGGCTTACTACGCTGGTAAAACCAAAGACGGAAGTTCCTGGACCCCTACTTTCGTTGAAAACATCGATGACGAAAAATGCCTTGGCTGTGGTCGCTGTTACAAAGCCTGCTCCCGCAAGGTTTTGGGCTTCAAAGAAATTGATGAAGAAGATTCCGCCCGCATGTTCATGTTCGTGGACAATCCCGGTGCTTGTATCGGTTGCGCTGCCTGCGGCGTAACCTGCCCCAAAAAAGCTTTTTCGTTCAAACCGCTGGAAATCTGATCTGCAGGCCGCCGGTGTGCCAAGCTCCGGCGGCCTTAGCTTTTTGAAGGAGAACCAAGTCATGCGCCTCGCTGTCGCCTCCATGGATGGATACACCGTCGACCTGCATTTCGGACAGGCTACCGCTTTTTACATTTATGAGGTCGGAGACGACGCCATCCGCCAGGAAGATTTTGTCGAAGTTGAGAAATACTGCAACGCGGACCCTACCCACAAATTTCACGAAACGCGCTTTCAGTCTATCGCCAAAGCCCTTAACGGTTGCACCGCCGTGGTAAGTGTACGCATCGGCGATCTGCCTCGTAAGGCGTTGGCCGATGCCGGCATTGCCCACGTCGATATCAGCGGTCCCGTATCCACCGCTTTGCCCGAGGCGGTGAAGCAACTCAAGGATGCTGCCGCAACCGCTTAAGCTAAAGGCTTTTTTTCGCACGAAGCCACGAAGAACACAAAGAAACTCAACGAAAATAAATCCTCTAGCAACAGGGATGATCAGAATATTCAGGATAAAATCTTAAACCCGAGGCTTTTTGTTTTTATCCTGTGTATCCTGAATATCCTTGTAAAAAAATCGTTTAAAGAAGCTTGCTGGCAACACGTAATCCTCCAAGACGCCAAAGAAGAAGGCCCCCGAAATACAAATAACTTTTTGGTCTAAGTGGTATGACGGGATTCCTTCGTGTCTTCNNGTCTTCGTGTCTTCGTGTCTTCGTGTCTTTGTGCGACAAATCAGCATCGAACAGACTTTTTAAAGAAGGGACGCCATGCCAGATAAAATTCATCCGGAAATGCGTATCGCTAAACTGGTTGCAGCCCACCCAGAAAGCCTGTCGGTATTTGCCACCTACGGGCTTGAGGAACTGGTCGGTGAAGATGCCTTGCGCCTGCTGGCCCCCTTTTTGACCCTCGGCACGGCCCTGCGGACTCGAGGTATTCCGGTTGATAACTTTTTACGCAGCCTCCAGCAGCATTTAAAAGAATGCGCGCCCATGGAAGCTCCCGGACTGCATGAAGTCGACAAAAATGGCCGGTTGAGCCTTCTGGGACTGTTACCCTGCGGACTCAAGGTCCCCTTCGGCAAGGCTGTCACAAGTTTCTTCGAAAAATACCAGGCTGAAGGCAATCCCCCCATTACCTACGCTGTCGAAGGCAACGTCAATCAGGAACTCTCCTACTACAAGTTCGTCGATCAGGTCGAAAGCCTTGACGAACTCCCGGACATCATCGTTTCATCCGACTTTAATGCCTTTTTTTATCGCCGGTTCAGGCAGCGTTTTATTGACCCGGGGTATTTTGTCGATGTCTCACCGCACCAACTTAATCCGTCCTTTGACGGTACCGGCATCCTGGATCCCCTCGGTCAATTCACCATGCTCAATGTCAACCCGCTGATCATTGTGGCTGATTTGGCCCGGGTCGGAAACCGTCCCCTGCCGCGCCGTTGGGCCGATTTGCTGGATCCCGTCTGGCACCACAGCATTACCTTGCGCGGCGATCCGCAGTTCTTTTGCCATGCCGTGTTATTGCCGTTTTTCAAGGAGCACGGCCCTGCGGCCATGACCGCCCTTGCCCACAATGTACTGCGCGGTCAGCATCCGGCACAGATGGTCAAGGAAGCCGGAGCAGATCGCCCCGACGGGGCCGCTCTGTACGTTATGCCTGATTTTTTTGCACATAAAATTTCCCGACCTGAAAGGGTACGCATCATCTGGCCGGAGGATGGCGGACTTATAAGCCCGGTGACCATGCTGGTTAAAAAACATCGCGCTGCAGAGCTAAAAGCCATTACGGATTTTCTTGCCGGCCCGGAACTTGCCAAGGTATTCGCAGGTGCCTGGTTCCCGACCCCGCATCCCGAGGTAACCAATGCCCTGCCACCCCAGGCCAGCCTTAAGTGGCTGGGTTGGGATTACCTGCGCAACAACGATCTGGCCGCGTTGAACGCGGCTATCGATAAGATCTTTCTTCCTGTTGTTCGGTCGGAGTCATCATGAAACTGGTTACCGTGGCAGGTCCACCTTCCAGCGGCAAGACCTCGGTTATTCTGCGCCTTGCCGAGGAACTGGCTAAAGATGGCTTGCGTTTGGGGGTCATTAAATTCGATTGCCTGTCAAGCGAAGACGAACACCGCTACGCCAAAGCCGGAATACCGGTAAAACTCGGTCTGGCCGGCGGCCTGTGCCCGGACCATTTTTTCGTGGCCAACATAGAAGAAGGCGTGCAATGGGGACATCGCAGCGGATTCGATCTTTTAATCTGCGAAAGTGCCGGTCTGTGCAACCGATGCTCGCCGCATATTCGCGATGTACTGGCTGTTTGCGTGGTCGACAATCTGAGTGGCGTGCATACTCCAGCTAAAATCGGCCCAATGTTGAAAACCGCCGATGTAGTCGTTATCACAAAAGGTGACGTGGTTTCCCAGGCTGAACGCGAGGTGTTTGCTTTTCGCGTCAAACAGGTTAATCCCCGCGCGGCGGTCCTGCCGGTTAACGGTCTTACCGGTCAGGGTAGTCTGATGGTACAGAGGCAGTTGCGCAGCGCACCCGAAACGCAGGCTTTGGAGGGAGTGCGGTTGCGCTTTTCGATGCCGGCGGCCCTGTGTTCCTACTGCCTTGGCGAGACCCGTATCGGCCCCGATTGCCAGATCGGCAACATCAAAACCATGGATTTCTCATGACAGACCTGGATTTGCTGCACACCCCTATTTCCGACCTGCTGCTTAAACACCCCTACGCAAAGGATTTTTTTACCCTGCTGGGGTTACCTTCCACGTCATGTCATACAACGGTCAAAGTTTTCTTTGACTCTTTGGATCAGGATCACATCGAAAACCTGGGCTTGGTGCGTGATGAACTATGCTCACGCCTGCATGACTTCATCGTTCAGATGGAAAAACTTAAAACCGGCAAGGCGCCAACACTGCAAAGCATCACGCTATGCGGCGGGCGGAACAAGGACGGACACCCGGAAAACATTAGCCTGGAGCTGCGCCCTGGCGATGTGGTGAGCGTGGTCGGCCCGACCGGTTCCGGAAAAAGTCGGCTGCTGGCCGATGTGGAATGCCTGGCACAAGGAGATACGCCATCCGGACGACGTGTGCTGCTCGATGGCCAACCGCCCGATGAAAGTCTGTGGCTTGGCGGCGAACAACGACTGGTAGCTCAACTTTCCCAAAACATGAATTTTGTCATGGACGTGTCGGTGCGCGAATTTCTGACCCTGCACGCCGAGAGCCGCCTGGTAGACGATATCGATGCGGCGGTGACCCAGATTTTTTCCACCGCCGTACTGCTGGCGGGGGAACCTTTCACTCTCGACACCCCCGTCACAGCCTTGTCAGGCGGGCAGTCACGCGCACTGATGATCGCAGATGTCGCCTGTCTCAGTGCATCCCCCATCGTTCTCATCGACGAAATCGAAAACGCCGGCGTCGACCGGCGTCAGGCCCTGGATCTGCTGGTCAAACAAGAGAAAATCGTCCTTCTGGCCACCCACGATCCACTACTGGCCCTGTTGGGTCAGCGTCGTCTGGTGATTCGCAACGGCGGAATTGCCGACATCATCGACACCAGTGATTCCGAACGGACCCTGCTGCGCAAACTGAACAGCTTCGATCGCAAATTTTCCGAACTCCGGGATCGTGTGCGCCATGGCCAGCGCCTGGACTTCGATCTGGATGTTTTTCTGGCGGAGTGTTTGAGCCCTGCTGAGCAGGGCCAATTAGAGTAAGGACATGGCAAAAGCAAGGCGTTTATCGCACGAAGCCACCAAGTCACAAAGAAACTCTTAAAATTAAGGACTTAACCCCTGCTTTTATGCAATACATTTTTGATTTGTTCTTAACTTAGTGTCTTTGTGGCTTCGTGCGAGATAAATTCCGCTTGTGCCTTGCTTTTACTTTGTTTCATAAATTTGGTTTTTCTTCCAGCCACATTCCTTCCCGTCTTCGTCTGCATTCCAATCATCAACACTGTTTTACCTCACGCCTTCGGACTGCCTGTTTTTTATACACAATCCCATTGATTGTGTTCCCCACAGGCATCGCGCATCTCACCAAACCCCGTAGTTATGGCACTTTTCACCTTGGCACAGCCGATGCATTATCCCTATCCGACAGCAGACGGCACAATGGCGTGCCTGGCTGATTTACGGCAACGAGGCCCAGCGGGAATTCCCGCTTGGGCCTTTTTTTATTTATTTCGCAGGCTCCCGTTGGCAGCTTAAGCGAAACCGAAAGGAGATGTTTCATGTCCAAATCCTGCTCCGGAAAAAATCATCAGGCCGCCGGTCACCCTTGTTTTGGTGCCAACCACAAAAACAATGCACGCATTCACCTGCCTGTGGCACCGGGCTGTAACATCAGTTGCGGATTCTGCGAGCGCCGTTTCGATTGCGCCAATGAAAATCGTCCGGGCGTTACCAGCCGGGTACTTACCCCCTCTCAAGCCCTGGACCGTGTACGGGCTTTGCTGGCTCACCCCGAGGTCGGCCCCAATTTAAAAGTTGTCGGCATTGCAGGCCCGGGCGATCCCCTTGCCAACGAAAAAACTTTCGAAACACTCCGACTGGTGAAAGCGGCGTATCCCCATCTGCAGTTATGCCTTTCCACCAACGGCCTGCTACTGTCGGAACGTCTGGATGCACTAAAAGAAATCGGCGTCGGCAGCATCACGGTCACCATGAATGCCCTGACTCCGCAGACCGGCGCCAAGGTTTACCAATGGGTCAATCTCGGTGGTACGGTGGTGCGTGGAGAAACCGGTGCTTCGGCGTTGATCGATGCCCAGTTGACCGGTCTCGAAGCCGCCGCCCGCGCCGGAATGCTGGTCAAGGTCAACAGTGTTTACATCCCGGGAGTCAACCATCACGAGACCCTGCCCCTTGCCCTGGTCGCCAAACGCCTTGGAGCCGATATGATGAATATTCTGCCGCTGATTGCCCAGGGGGCCTTCCGCGACCATAGGGTTCCGACGGATGTCGAGATGGCCATGATTCGCGACCAGGCTGAACAAATCTTGCCTCAGGCACGCCACTGCAAACAGTGCCGTGCCGATGCCGCCGGCATCCTCGGTCAGGATCTTGATCTGTCCACCCTTGAAGCAGCTCCTCAAACGCCTGCCAAAGGCTTTTGTTGTTAATTTTTGAACCACTGTAAAACGGAAAGGACTGAACACCATGGCGACTTTTAACCGTTTGTTGTTGTCCCTGAGCCTGCTGTTTGTGACCTTACCGGCCTTCGCTGGCGAAATCCACCTTGCGGTGGCGGCCAGCATGACCGATGTGGTCAACGCCCTGTGTTCTGATTACACCTTAAGCCATCCACAGGCCCGGTTCGTGCGGAACTACGCCAGTTCCGGCACACTGGCCAAGCAGATCGCTGCCGGCGTACCGGCCGACCTGTTTGTTTCGGCCAACCCCAAATGGATGGATTTTTTAAAAGACAAGGGACTTATCGAGCCCACCGGTATCCGAATCATTGCCCATAACAAGGTGGTGGTTGTCGGCCGTCCATGTTCAAAAGTCCGGGTTTTAGCTGATCTTACTTCGCTACCCCGCATCGCCATGGGCAGCCCGGCCAGTGTACCTGCCGGGAAATATGCGGAACAGGCTCTCATCGCAGCCGGCCTCTACCAGGGGATGAAAGACAGTCAAAAACTGGTCCTGACCAAAGATGTACGCCAGGCATTGATGTACGCCGAACGCGGGGAAGTGAATGCTGCGTTTGTTTACCGCACCGATGCCCTGCTTGCAAAACAGGCCATTACACTGATGGAAGTTCCGCAGGAATTGTATCCGAGCGTAAGCTATCCGGCCGGATTGACGAACATAGGAACAACCAACAGTGAAGCGCGTGAGTTCATGCAATACCTCGGTTCGTCTGACGCAGCGACTATATTCTCAAAGCATGGGTTCCTGGTCGATTCACGATCTGCAACTCTTGCAAAAAACCCATAGATTCATACGTTTCTTTCGTTATTGGGCGATCACAGGGACCGCCCCTGCAACCCCTCCGAAGGGCCGTTATCATGTTCGATTTGACCGCCACCGATTACCAGGCTGTATGGCTTTCCGCCAGAGTCGCCTTGACGGCAACATTGCTCGCCTTGCCGGCCGGGTTTCTGATGGCAAGCCTGCTGGCCTTTGGCCGTTTTCGCGGCAAAGGCTTATTGGAGGGGTTCCTGCACCTGCCCATGGTGCTGCCTCCGGTCGTGGTCGGTTACCTGTTGCTGTTGCTGCTGGGGGAGCATGGCCCTTTCGGTTCTTTGCTGCGCGCTACGGGCATACGTATTATTTTCACCTGGTGGGCAGCGGTACTGGCCTCGCTAGTGGTGGGCTTCCCTTTATTGGTACGCTCCATCCGCATCGGACTTGAGGACATCGACGAAAAACTTCTGCAAGCCGCCCGCACGCTCGGCGCTCCCTGGTACGACACCCTGTTGACCATCGTGTTGCCGCTGTCGGGGCGGGCGATACTGGCCGGCGCTTCACTGATGTTCGCCCGCAG
>DKEW01000084.1:10076-36188 GCA_002452265.1 Pelobacter sp. UBA6812
CCCCCGGCGGCGACCATGGGGCCCTGGCGTTATGCCTGTTATCCATCGGCCTGTCCCTTGCAGTACTGTTGTGCAGCGAAACCCTGATCAGGGCCTTGGCCCGCAGGAGCAGGACATGAACCTGAACCTAGCTCTGCAAAAAAAGATCGGCGCATTCGAATTCGACGTCGCATTTCGTACCGACAGCAAGCGGCTCGGTATTTTTGGTCGTTCCGGAAGCGGCAAATCAACCCTGGTCAATCTGCTCGCCGGTCTGCTCACCCCTGATGCCGGCATCTTTCGTTTTGCCGATCGGGTGCTGTTCGATTCCGCCAAACGCATCTGCGTCCCCCCCCAGAAACGCCGCATCGCCGTGGTGTTTCAGCACAGCCACCTGTTCCCGCATTTGAATGTGGAACGCAACCTGCTGTACGGATACCGGCGCATACCGGCCGCCGACCGCACCATCGATCCGAACGAATTATGTCGGGTTCTCGGCATAGGCCATTTATTGAAGCGGTCGGTTTGCGATCTGTCCGGCGGTGAGCGACAGCGCGTCGCCCTCGGCAGGGGCGTTCTCGCCAATCCGCACCTGCTGCTGATGGATGAGCCCCTGAGCGGCCTGGATGAGAAACTCAAATACCAGATCATCCCCTATCTCAAAGACGTTTTACAACGGTATGAGATCCCCCTGGTGTACGTTTCCCACTCCATGAACGAAATGCGCATGCTGGTCGATGAGGTCCTGGTCATGGAGAACGGCAGCCTGGCATCGCAGACCTCGCCTGAAACACTGGCACGACTGCGCATGAAGGACTGTCCCATGGGATACCTCAATTTTTTCACCCTGCGTGATCCTTCCCCCAGCGACCAACTGTGGTCGTATCCTTGGGGCAACAACAGGCTGGTACTTACCCACTACGCCGCCGAGACAGAAGCGCTGTTTACGCTGCCTTCCAAAGATATCGTGCTGTTTCGACGACATCCGGAATCGATCAGTGCCCGTAACCTGTTGCAGGGCACGGTGCGCAACCTGTTCGACCTGGACCAGCGCATCGGGGTCGAACTCGATTGTCATGGACAGTCTCTGGTAGCTACCATTGTGCAACAGGCTGCGGATGAGTTGGACATCGCTCCGGGCAGAGAGATCTTTGCCGCCATCAAAGCCGACGCTTTTCGCCGGGTTTATTGAATCAGCCTTTGAAATTTTTTCTCGCACAAAGTCACGAAGCCACTAAGAAAGTCAAAATTATTTCTCCTGGCTTTTCTTCGTGTCTTTGTGTCTTGAGTGAGCGCAGCGAACGGGCGCGAGCTGATTTCCGAATTTGAACCCTGCTTCAAAAATCATCTTAAAAAATCCTCAACTGCCTTATTTATCAGCAAAACGCCTGTCGAAACATCACAACTTTAAACCTCTTTTCAACTACTTACAATATGGTACACACATTGCAAAAGAATCAACTAACTTTCCTGCAACGGCGCCGGAAAAGGCAATGATGCCTACCGCTTTACCCTTTGGATTACCATGTAAAGAAACGAGGCACCATGCATACTGACGCACATCCCGACATTATTATTGACGACACCACTTTGCGGGATGGCGAACAGACCGCAGGGGTGGTGTTTTCCCTGGCAGAAAAAAAAACCATTGCCCGCATGCTTGACGACATCGGCGTGCAGGAACTTGAATGCGGCATCCCTGCCATGGGGCGCGAGGAGCAGCGTAGCGTTAAAGCGCTGGTCGATCTCGGATTGAAGGCCCGTTTGATCACCTGGAACCGTGCCCTGGTGGAGGACATTCAAGCATCCTTGGATTGCGGCGTGACAGCCGTGGATATTTCCCTGTCGGTCTCCGATCTGCACATTCGACACAAGCTTCGCAAGGATCGTAATTGGGTGCGTGAACAACTCAAACGGGCTCTGGGCTTTGCCAAGCAACATGATCTCTATGTGTCCGTTGGCGGAGAGGATGCCAGCCGGGCCGATCTCGATTTTTTGGTTGAGTTGATGGAACTGGCCCGCAGCTTCGGTGCGGATCGTTTCCGCTTCTGCGATACCCTCGGCCTGCTCGATCCATTCGTCACCTTTGAAAAAGTCCGCTATCTAAGCCAGCGCGTCGATATGGACATTGAGATTCACACCCATAATGATCTCGGCATGGCCACAGCCAATGCAATCGCCGGGATTCGCGCCGGCGCCCGATTTATCAACACCACCGTCAACGGACTCGGCGAGCGGGCCGGCAACGCAGCTCTTGAGGAAGTGGTCATGGGTCTCAAGCATGCCTGTGGATTGAACTGCCCCATCGACACCAGCCGTTTTGTGGAAATTTCGCGCTACGTCGGCGCGGCCAGTAAAAGGCCCGTTCCGGCCTGGAAGGCTGTGGTCGGCGAGAGTGTGTTCGCTCATGAGTCAGGGCTGCATGTGGATGGCGTTCTGAAGGATCCGCGTAATTACGAACCATTTGCACCGGGCGAGGTAGGGTCGAGTCGCCAGCTGGTGTTGGGCAAACATACCGGCCGTCACGGGCTTGCCGCCCGGATACAAGGCCTTGGCCTCGATTCGTCAGCTATTTGCCTGTCAACCCTTTTACGCCGCGTCAGGGCTATTTCCCAACGGCGTAAACGCCCCATAGAAGACGCCGAACTTGAGGGCCTGTTTCATTCTCTGACCCAGTCTTCCCCCCAGACCGGCGATAGTCCCATAACTAAACCGACTCCGGCTTTAAAAAAAGCCGCTGAAGCCTGATCTGAGGCGACGCAAAGAACAAGTCGTCTGTTAACATCCATCGGCAAGGAGTGAACATGAACGCTTTTACTGTTGCCAAAAAACTGGAAAAAGATGCTTCCGAACTTTACACCAGACTGGCCAGGCATACCACGGCCACCAGTCTTAAAACTCTTATTAGTGACTTGGCCGCCGACCATCAGGATCGTTACCGCACCCTGAACGCTTTGACCGGTACCAGCACCTGCCCCACCGATGCCTCTAAAAATCTCAGTTCCATCGCCAAGATGCTGCTTGAGCACCTGCTCGCGGCACGAGCGGATCGGAACAGTCAGGATGTGGAGCAGTCGGTCCGCACCATCTTGGAACTGGAATCAACCACAGCCGACTTCTATGTCGAACTACAGCGGCTTGCTTCTTCCACGCCTATGCGTAACCTTCTGCAGCAGATGATCGACCAGGAGCAACAGGATTGCACCATGGTTGAAGAGTTTTACGAATTTGTTAACGCTCCAAACGAATTCCTGGAAAATGCCGAATTCAGCAATCTGGAGGAGTTTTATCAATTCGGTCGACAGATCGGCTAAAAACTGATGCACGCCAGTGGCTTGAACGGACAACGATTATCCCTTCAGACCGCTTACACAAAGGACAATTCACGTGGCCGCCACCCTCATGAACGATCACCTGACCCTCGTACAACCTGAAATTCACGACTGGGGTGCGTTCTTTTTTTGGGCCCAGGACGAAAGCTGGCAGGTTCTGCCACCAGAGGCCGCTCTCTTTAGAGGCCCCCTGGCAGAATGGGCCTTTGCCTTGCGACGGGACGATCAAACGTGTGGATTTGTTACGGCCGTGCCTTACCCGGACTTCGCCTGGATCGGCAATTTGATGATCGCCCCGGAAATGCGTGGACAGGGGCTTGGCAGTCTGCTGTTGGATCAGATATGTCATAAGCTGCGTAAGACCGGAACCGAGACCATCTGGTTGACGGCCTCCGATCAGGGTAAACCGCTTTACGCCTCGCGTGGTTTTAAGGAATGCGACCGGGTGGAGCGCTGGAAAATGTTTATCCCGGCGCATCACCATACCTACAGACCTACTCTCCCCGCCGACCTGGAAATCCTGTGCAAAGCCGATTGCCGAGCCTGGGGCACGGATCGCCGTCTGGTACTTCAATATCTTGCCACCGGCGGTGAAATCCTACGTGCAGGAAAAAGCATCGCCCTGGTTCAGAATTACGGTGCGATCAAAGTACTCGGGCCATGGATGGCATTGGAAGATACAGCCAAGGAACATGCCGCTATCATTCTCGCCGCAACCCGCGCTGCCGGAGGGGGGACTCTCTACACCGATATCCTTGCATCCTCCGGAGCGGGTGCGATGCTAGAAGATTGCGGATTCACCCGCTGCGGTGACTGCGCTTTGATGGTCACCGGTTCTGCCATGGGTCAACCGCCGGAGAGAGCCGTGGCCCTTGCAAGTCTCGGTAGCCTAGGTTAAGACCTCGGTAGTCGACAGGCACCTGCAAAGTGAGGTACCTGCGCTATACTGATGGCAATGAAACATTTATTCTGCCTGCCCTGCCTTTGCCTTCTACTGCTGGGCGGTTGTATCGCCATCGACCTGGCAAGCGTTGACCGCCCGTTTAGCCAGGCGTTGCAAGATCCGGCCAGCACCGATCTGGCGATGCGCAGCAGTGCCCTGATGGCAAACCACCCGGACCTGTCGGGATTCCGCCTCATCGATAGTGGACGGGAAGCGCTTTTGCAGCGTCTCGAACTGGCTGATCAGGCAGAAAAAACTCTCGATCTGCAATACTACATCCTGCGTAGCGATATCAGCGGGTTACTCCTGGTAGAGCACCTCCTGGCCGCTGCCGATCGCGGTGTCAGGGTCCGCATCCTTATCGATGATCTGCATTTCGACCAGAGTGGCCAACCCCTGTTGGCCCTGGACACCCATCCCAATGTTGAAGTGCGCATCATCAATCCTTTTTTGCACCGATACGCACCCGGCCTCGGCCGTTTGTTTGAAGTGCTTTCCGACTTCAACCGCATCCAGCGCCGCATGCACAACAAGGTGTTTATCGCCGACAATACAGTGGCCCTCGTCGGAGGACGCAATCTCGGCGATGAATATTTCGAAGCACATCGGCGTTTCGATCTGCGCGATATAGATCTCCTGACTATCGGGCCGGTTGTCCCGCAACTATCCACCAGCTTTGATTCTTACTGGAATTACAAACAAACTTTGCCGGTAGCTACTTTAGCCGAACATCCGGCAGATACGAAGCTGCAGAGCCTGCGCACCCTGCTTAAGAAGCATAGGCAAACTCCTGATGTAGCCACCTACCTGCAATATCTTGCCGACCACAACGTCAAACCTATGTCTCTGGTTTGGGCCCGGGGCCAGGTACTGGCTGATTTTCCCTGCAAACTCGCCACGGATCTACCCGATTGCGCCAGTTTGCATTTTGATCGTTTTCACCGACTGTTCAACCAAGCCACCTCAGAATTACTGATTATTTCTCCCTATTTTGTCCCAGGCAAGCAGGGCATCTCTTTGTTCCACCAGCTCAGACAAAAAGGCGTCAGTGTAAAAATCCTGACTAATTCGTATGCAGCTACCGACCTGAAGATCGTACAGGCGGGCTATAGCCGTTATCGTTTGCCGCTGCTTGAGGAAAAGGTCGAACTGTTTGAATTCAAACCAACCTTTGCCTTGCCGCTTCTGCAACACAAAGAGAACTCAGGTTTTGCCGGATCATCCCAGGCCTGCATGCACGCCAAGACCTACGTCATCGACCGCAAACAAGTTTTCGTCGGCTCATTCAATCACGATCCGCGATCAGCGACCTTGAATACAGAGATCGGCATCCTGGTGGAGAGTCCCGAGCTTGCACAACAAATGGCTGCATTATTCGAGCGCTACACGTTGCCTCGCAACAGTTATCGGCTTTCTCTGGGCTCAAATAAAAACAAACAACAGAAAATGCAGTGGCATACCGAAGAGGAAGGTAGTCTGAAGATTTACCATCAGGAACCGATGGTCAGCTGGTGGCAACATCTTAAAAACGCTCTGATGGCCGTATTTGCTCCGGAGGATCTGCTATGAAAAGTTTTCAGGCACCTGCCATGTCATCGACTGACTTCTGATGTGCATCCGAATACTCGGCCCGACCTCAGTCTGCTACGAGCATCATAACGAAACGAGCACAAATTTTATCCCTCCTTGGCTGGTTGTGAGATTAGACGTGGGATGCCGATCAACAAAACCAAGGCCGCCAAAGCCAGTGTGGCACTGATGCGAAAAGCGGTACGCGGCCCAAGGGTTGCCCAGAATACTCCAAACAGCAGACTTGCCGGCAAGGCAGCCAACCCCACCAGCCCATGATACCAGCCGTATGCCCTACCCCAGAACTCTACCGGTGCAACATCGGCCACCAGGGCACGTTCCGCGCCTTCGGTCAAACCGTAATAGGCTCCGTAGGCGAAAAAGGTCGCCCATATCCATCCGAAGTGCTGAATTTCCGGCAAGATCAGATAAACCGCTCCATATATCAGCCACCCGCAAACAATCGCCGGACGTTTCCCCCAACGGTCAGCTAACCAGCCACCGGGTAGACTTAAAAGGACTTTTGACAGGTGAAGGTATACCCAAAGCACGATGAGATACCCCATCCCCAATCCAAAACGGGTCTGGGCAAAGAAAATCAAGAAGAGATCAGAGCTGTTACCCAGTGCAAACAGGGTGAACGCCGCCAGGTAAAGTTTGAGCCGGGAGCGCCAACTCGGATGGAGTTCGGTTTTTGTCACAGGTGCCTTGGCTGCTATACGGGCGGATGGCACATTTTCCACCTCATGCACCCCGAACTGCAGAATCAACATGGATGCCATACCGGGTAACAAAGCCAGAGCAAACAACCAGCGCAATATATGCATCTGTTCAGCAGTAGCGGTACCATCACCTTGCTGCCACAACAGCGAATGCCCTAAAAATACCGATAAAAACACAATAGCCACCAAAGGCCCCGCGACAGCACCGGCATGATCCATCATACGGTGAAAACTGAAGGCCAGGCTGCGTTGCCCCATCCCGACGGATCGACCGATAAGGGCATCACGTGGTGCAGTGCGAACGCCTTTGCCGATGCGGTCAAGAAACCGCATCCCTACTACCTGCCAGCCTGTAACCGCTATGGCCATCAGCGGCCGCGCCACCGTTGACAGCCCATAGCCTCCCAATGCCAATAACTTGCGTCGGCCCGAGCGATCACTCAAGTGGCCACTCACAACTTTTAGCAGGCTAGCGGCGCTATCGGCTACGCCATCCATGACGCCGATATATACCGCCGCCACCGATGGAGCGACCAGACCAGTAAAAAATGTCGGCAGCAACGGATAGATCATCTCGCTGGAAAAATCCGTAAACAGACTGACCATGCCCAAGGCCAGGACATTGCCGGGCAGCATTTCTCGCATGCGTTTGCATACTCTTTGAAAAATCATGTAACAGACACCATTTCCCAGGAAAAAAGCTATTGCCTCTGAGGCTCGAAACGGACAAAGACCCCTTGAAATATCTGTCTTGCCAGTAAAGCCAGGCTGTTATCGAACACTCGCCGCGTTTTTGTTTGATCCGGCGTTACCCACCAGGAAAAGCGTTCAGGACGGCTGACATAACGAAACATCCGTTGATAAGGCTTGGCCGGACTGTTTAATTCGACAAGACGGGCCTTGACTTCCAGATTCAGCGTTAATTCAGGGTCTTTTCCCTGACCACCCACGAATTCAATCCTGGTCACCATTAATTCGAGGACGCTATCATAGCCCAGTTGCCTTATGGCGGGAAATNNTGCTTCGGTTTCCCGTTCAGGGTTGACGGAGGTAACGACATGAAGGTTATCATATTTACGAATGAGAGCTTCTGTCCGTAGCTTTTGCGCAAGCTGACCATGAGCCGCATCGACCAGAGCTGCGCCAAGCATGGTTTCCATATCACGAACCTCGTCCTTTGCCGGGGTCCCTATAGCACCGGCAACCGCTCCTACCAAACCACCCACCACCGCCACGGCTAAAATACCCAAGACGACAACCCCGCACCCAGCACCGCTACAGGACCCTCCGCTAAAGCCGGAAAGCACACCCACAAACCCCTCGCCGGCCCCACGAAAAGCACCGGCGGGACGACTTTCGGCCGGCAATTCCAAAAGATCGGCCCGATTTGCCGTATAGGCCAAAACAGCGATCTTTTGATGTTGCAATCGGGCATGCAGATCAAAGGATGGCAGATTTCTGCTCTGCGCGTTTTCAAGGGGAGCACAACCAGCCGCCATGACCAGCCAGAAACAGGCCAAACAACATGCAAATAAACGATACGGAAAAGAATGGAGGTCAGGCATAGCGATTTCCTTCACAGGAAGCATTTGCTATCCGCTATCACGCTGTGAACCCCTATGGGATTCTATCTCTATTGTGAATTAATTAGTCCAAGAGTAAAGGGCCTGGCGAAGAAAATTCAGCCAATCCTTATCCGTTAGCAACGATCTCAAACCGCTAAAATAGCGTAATTTGATGAGCAAAATACGGTCTGGAAACTTGTGTGCTTCGTAACGTTTATGTCAGAATGCGCAATGCAAAAGCCTGAGGTACTGCAGCTTGTACAAACGCCAAAAAATCTGCTATTCTCCAACGTTTGTACAAGCCGCTACGATATAAGATAATCGTCACGCACATTGCTCACAATTTCTTAATATTACAAAAAGGAAAACGCATGTCATCGAGTCGTTTTGTTATCACAGTCATCGGACTGGACAGGGTAGGTATCGTGGCGGGCATAAGCCGGGTCATGGCCGAACATAGTGCCAATATAGCGGACATCCGGCAGACCATCATGAACGACCTGTTCACCATGATCATGCTGGCCGAGGTCAAAGGGGAAAACGTTGACCTGTCGGCCTTTCAGGAAGCCATGTCGGCCATCGGCAAAGAACTGGGCGTGCAGGTTATCGTGCAGCATGAAGATGTTTTCCGCTTCATGCACAGAATCTAGGGGGCTCATCCATGCTTATCCATCCGGAAGAGATCCTTGAAACCATCAATATGGTGACCAATGAACACCTGGATATCAGGACAGTCACCATGGGCATCAACCTGCGCGGTTGCAGCCATCCCGACATCAAGATCTTCAACGAGAATATCTATACCCGAATTCAGCGCTGCGCCGAAAACCTGGTAAAGACCACCGAAGACATCCAGAACCTGTACGGCATCCCCATCATCAACAAGCGGATCTCCGTGACCCCTATTGCCATTGTGGCTGAGAGCTGCCATGCCGACGATTACTGTTCCGTGGCAGAGACCCTGGACCGCGCAGCGCAGGAAGCGGGCATTGACTTTATCGGTGGGTTCAGCGCCCTGGTGCAAAAGGGCATGACCCCCGGCGATCTGAAGCTCATAAACTCCATCCCGCAGGCTCTTGCGACAACAAAAAAGGTCTGTTCATCCATCAACGTGGCAACCACCAAGGCCGGCATCAACATGGATGCCGTGGCCATGATGGGACACATTATCAAACGTACGGCGGAGTTGACTGGCGATCGTGCAGGCATCGGTTGTGCGAAGCTGGTGGTGTTTGCCAACGCGCCCGATGACAACCCCTTTATGGCCGGGGCTTTCCACGGTATCGGCGAACCGGACTGCGTGATCAATGTCGGCGTCAGCGGTCCCGGAGTGGTCAATTCCGCAGTGCGCGCGCTGCAGAATCCCAACCTGGGTGATATCTCGGAATGCATTAAAAAGACCGCTTTCAAAATCACCCGCATGGGAGAAATGGTGGGCAAAGAAGTGGCCCGCAGGCTTAACGCCCAATTCGGCGTGCTCGACCTTTCTTTGGCGCCGACCCCGGCGGTCGGCGACAGCGTCGCGGCCATTCTTGAGGCCATGGGGCTGGAAAGCTGCGGCACCCACGGCACCACCGCGGCGCTGGCTCTGCTCAATGATGCGGTTAAAAAAGGCGGCGCCATGGCCTCATCGTCCGTGGGCGGACTCAGCGGTGCGTTCATCCCGGTCAGCGAAGATCAGGACATGATCCGCGCTGTGCAGCGGGGTTCCCTCTCTCTCGACAAGCTCGAGGCCATGACCTGTGTCTGCTCCGTCGGCCTGGACATGATTGCCGTGCCTGGCGACACCTCACCCGCCACCATTTCAGCCATCATCGCCGATGAAATGGCTATCGGCATGATCAACAAGAAAACCACCGCCGTGCGCATCATCCCCGCACCGGGAACCAAGGTAGGAGACATGATCGAGTTCGGCGGCTTGCTCGGCACCGCGCCGGTCATGCCGGTGCACAATTTCAGTTCTGAAGTGTTCATCGGCCGCGGCGGAAAAATCCCCGCGCCGATCCAGGCCCTGACCAACTAAAGAAGTTTTATACAGTCTAAGAAAATAAAGGCTTAGCCGAAACCGGCTAACCCTTTATTTTTATTATGGTACCCGGGACGAGAATCGAACTCGTACAGCCAAAAGGCCGAGGGATTTTAAGTCCCTTGCGTCTACCAGTTCCGCCACCCGGGCTTGTTTATGAAATGGAGACCAATATTAGTGGATTAGGGCCTTAGCGTCAACTCAAAAGGCAGGATTGAAAAAAATTCAATTGAGGAAGTTCTTGCAGGAGTCGATGTTTGACTGCCAATTGGAAAAAGTGCTCCAGTCCCTGTCTATGCCGATCGGTAAAGTGGTATGACATACTGCGCCAATATGCCGCAAGTCGCTCTCGCCCCATCCAGGCTGCTTCCGGCCGTTGGCTGGCAAGTTGATCCAGATCTGATAAGGCGCGATCCAGGGACTGCTGCAATTGAAGATAGAATGCAGACAACGCTTGTGCTTTGTGCTGGATGGCATCACGATGGATCATCCACAGGGCGAACACAAACGGCAATCCGGTATATTGCCACCAAAGTTGGCCTAGGTCATAAACATAAGGCACGTCAATATACATAGCTGCCTTGAGGGCACGATCACCGATAAGCAGACCACTGCCACCTGCGGCAATAATTTCCTCCACCGATTGTTTATCGCAAGGCATTTCGCACAGAGGGAAACCGTAGAATTCCAAGCACAGAAGGCGTAGTAAATTTATGGAAGTGGCCGATTCACCGGTCATTGCTACCGGAACATCAGTCAGCTTTTCCAGAGATCTGGATGCGAATAGCAAAACACTTTGAACCGGGCCACTGGAACTGATGCACAGATCTTGCAGCAAGCCGTAGTTGCGCCAATTGCGACCGTATTCGAACGTGGATGACGGGCTAAGATCAATCTTGCCTTGAGCAAGCAACGCATTGAGTTCCGACGGAACACCCCCATGAATCTTGCCATGAAAGCCGAAATCCATAAGATAATGAAAAAAAGGTGCGCAGTTGGCATAAGCAATATGCCCTACCCGCAAATTCATGGCTCCAAACCAAGCAGGGACTGCGATTCATCATCAAAATCACCGATGAAGCGTACGTGTTCTTCTTCAAGCAGGCGTCCGGTAACTTTTAAATATTCGGTCACGGATTTATTATAATCCGACAACGCAGCGGCATGATCCGTCTGCGCCAAGGCATAATCCTCCTCCCCCTCCAGCACCTGTCGGGTAGTCGCCAGGCCAACCTCTTTACGCTTAAGCAGGGTCCGCAACTTTTCTTCGGCAAAAGCCATACCGCTGGCGGTGACATCGATTTTCTTGCGACTTACCAGCAGCAACCGGATAGCGGCCTGAACCTCGGTATATACCTGATTTTTCAACTGTCCCAGTTGGGCCTGTCGGCCTTTGCGTTCAAATTCGCTACGCCGGTATTCGTGGCGGGCTTCGCGATTCCCCAAGGGATAGGACAGAGTCAGACCGATTTCCCAATTGCGAAACCGATCGGAACCGAGATCGTCAAGATCGTCGCTATATTCCTGACCAAGGCCTGCATGCCCATAGCTGGCGGCCAAGTCGAGTGCCGGCAAAATGGCATTGCGGGCAATCCGACTTTGCAACTCCAGTCGCTCGATATTACGTAGACGCCGTTGCACATCAGGGCGCTTAACAAGGGCCTGCCGGTAACCTTCCGACAGGTCGGCCTTGACCTCGGGAATACCGACCTGATCTTCAGCAAGAGAAATCTCACCTTGTATGTTCAGCAGCAGTGCAATGCCGTCAATGCCATCCTGATACTCACGCTCTGCATCCAGAAGATCCCGCTCCCGTTGTTTAAGTCCGAATTCGGCCTCGAGTTCATCAACTCTGGCCAAAACCCCGGCCTTGACCCTGGCACGGTTTTCTTTAAGAAGGGTTGCAGCCAAGGCCACGGATGCTTCCCGATAACGCAGATTATCACGCAATCGCAGTACTTCAAAATAGGCGTCACGCGTATCGGCCAAAGTGAGAAAAGCCGTTTCCCGAAGGTCTTCTATGGCTATATCGCGACCCTTGACTGCAAACAGGATATCCTGTTCGGTTACCGTACTGCCGAACCCCTTGAGAAGCGGCTGAACCAGGCTGAAGGTCAGCGTACTATCGTAAGATGGATTAAGTCCTGGTGCTGGTTCCTGATCGGAGCGCAGGTTGATGAACTCGAGGTTCAGATCGGCGCCAGTAGGCAGTTTTTGGGTAAGCCCCAGATTGAAGCGACGATAACGCTCTTTCGATTGGGCGCTGTAAAATTGCAGGTTAAGCCGTTGACGACTTTCGCCTTCGGCATACTCCAGTCCCAAAGTTGGATCATAGAGGCCGTAGGCTTTATTAATTTCGGCGTCGCTGGCTCGTGTATCGTACTGCTGGGCCTGTAAATCAAGGTTGCGCTCAAGGGCCAGGCGTTGGGCCTCCGCCAAAGTCAATTGCAAAACGTTGGGAGGTGATTGAATATCTAGTTGACTAGGGGATTGCGCTGCAGCCGGCAGACATGCCAACAACAGAAAAACCGAAATCACAAAAACATAACGCATATAAGCCCCCAATATAAATATTCTAGTAGATACAGCAAGGGCCGGGCACGCCGCCCGGCCCGCGCCAGTCCATCAAAACTCGCGACACCAACTTGGTGCGCGACGGATTAGAATACCAGATTTTCCATGAAACTGGTGTTGACCGCACCTTCTTTGAATTCCTTGTTTTGCATAATGCGTTTGTGCAGCTGAATACTGGTGCGAATACCGCCGATTATATACTCATCGAGAGCCCTTCCCATACGCTGGATGGCCTCTTCGCGGGTGTCGGCATGCACGATCAGCTTGGCCACCATGGAGTCGTAGTGGGGCAAAACCGTGTATTGATCATAGACCGCACTGTCCACGCGCACACCGAGTCCGCCGGGAGTATGATATCCCTCTATTTTTCCCGGGGAAGGAGTAAATTTAAAGGGGTGCTCTGCATTGATCCGACATTCTATGGCGTGGCCTTTGATCTGGATATCCGATTGTTTGTACCTCAGTGGCAGCCCTGCGGCGGAACGAATCTGCTCCTTGATGATATCGACACCGGTGACCATTTCGGTAACCGGATGTTCAACCTGCACACGGGTATTCATTTCCATGAAATAAAAATCACCGTTGCCATCGAGCAAAAACTCCATAGTCCCAACACTGGAATAATTGCACGATTTGGCCGCTGCAACGGCGCAATCGCCCATGCGTTTGCGCTGTTCTTCCGTCAATACGGGACAAGGGGCCTCTTCAAGGAGCTTTTGATGACGCCGTTGTATGGAGCAATCACGTTCACCAAGGTGAATGACGTTGCCATGTTTGTCAGCCAGGATCTGCACCTCAACGTGGCGCGGATTTTGACAATATTTTTCGATATAAACTTCCGGGTTACCGAAACCGGCCTGAGCTTCTGAACGCGCTGCGGCGAAGGCATTGGCCAAAGACGCCGGGGAGTGAACGACTTTCATACCGCGCCCACCACCACCAGCCGTGGCCTTAATAATTACCGGATAACCGATACCATCTGCTATCTGGCGGGCCTGCTCGACCGTAGGAACACCTTCGGTAGTTCCGGGCAGAATAGGTACTCCGGCCTTGGTAACGGTCTGGCGAGCGCTGATTTTATCGCCCATCAGTCGCATATTTTCCGGCGAAGGGCCGATGAAGGTAATGCCACATTCTTCGCAAATTTCTGCGAATTCGGCGTTTTCAGCGAGGAACCCGTATCCGGGATGAATAGCCTCGGCATCGGAAACCTCAGCGGCACTGATGATGGCCTTAATATTGAGATAGCTTGCCGCGCTGGGTGCCGGCCCGATACAGATGCTTTCATCCGCCATTTTGACATGCAGGGACTCAGAGTCCACATCGGAATGCACCGCAACGGTTTTAATGCCCAGTTCCTTACAGGCTCGGATGATACGCAGGGCGATTTCGCCACGATTGGCAATGAGTATCTTGTGAAACATGGGAATAACGACTCCTGATGCGATCCGCCCGCCGGGGCGGATAACCTAGAGGCTGCCTTACGTGCGGCTTTTAACCGGACTGGTCGAAGTTTCGTGCAGCACTTGCAACGGCGGCAACACTGCTATCGAGAGAGACAGACCGAAACCCACGGGGCACGAACGGGCTTCCGATTTATATGGGCTCAACCAGAAACAACGGATCCCCATACTCGACAGGTTGGGCATTTTCCTTGAGGATTTTTACAATCCTGCATTTAAAGTCAGCCTCAACTTCGTTCATGAGTTTCATGGCTTCAATAATACAGAGAGTTTGACCTTTTTCGACAACAGTACCAATTTCAACATAGTTGTCCGAATCTGGTGACGGTGCCCGGTAGAAGGTTCCGACAATAGGCGATTCGATGGTTTCAAAGCCATCCTCCATCGACTCCACAGGGGCAACCGCTGCAACAGGCTCTGCGGATGCAGGCGCAGCAGGCGCACTCATGACCACAGGAGGTGCAGCCATAGCCGGCGCGGCAGCAACAACCTGGCCGCGACGGATAACAATACGTTCTTCTCCCTGCTCCCACTCAAATTCACTAATATCGGTAGTGGTTACCATTTTGATCAGGGTTCTCAGATCTTTGATATCCATAAGGACTAGCCTCCTTGCACCAAATGTAAAGTATTTACGACTGAAGGATAGTTCTTCCTCCCTGCCCTTGCAGCCGTTACGTCTTAATATGTCTACGCCAAAATGGAGGAAAACTGTTTAGGAATGGAAGTCAGGCGTTCATAACCTCCTGCGGTTACCAGTATGGTATCCTCCAATCGCACTCCGCCTAATTCAGGAATGTAAATCCCCGGTTCAACCGTAAAAACCATACCTTCTACGGCCACATCTTCTGAACGTCCTGATACAACTGGAAATTCATGAACTTCCAGTCCAACGCCGTGTCCAAGACCATGACCAAAATATTCACCAAAACCGCGATCAGTAATATATGCCCGGGCGGTTTCATCGATATCCATGAGAGATACGCCCGGCTTTATGGAGGAAAGAGCCATTTGCTGCGCCTCAAAAACGATATCATAAACTTGCCGCAGTCGTGACGATACGTTGCCCAATGCCAGAGTCACGGTTTCATCAGAACAATAGCCCTGCCAGCGAGCGCCAAAATCGAAAGTCACCAATTCATCTTTTTGCAGGCGACGGTCGCTTGCCACACCATGTGGCAACGCACCTCGCGCACCAGAAGCCACAATGAACGGAAATGATTTTTCCTCAGCGCCCCGGCGCCTCATGGCAAACTCAAGAGCCAGAGCGAGGTCGCGCTCCGATGCCCCAGGAATGATCTGGGAACGAATCTCATCAAAAGCCTCGGAAGCGATTTGCGCTGCCTGCTTCATGATTGCAATTTCACCAGGTTCCTTGATACCACGCAGGCTCTTAAAAGCTTTGGGCAGGGGACGCCAATCGCAACCGGCGGGGCATTTCGTGCGCAGATCTTCAAAACTGGAGAAACTGAGACTCTCGCCATCAAATCCAATAGTGTGCACACCCACATCACTAAGAAGAACCGCGATTCCCTCTGTTTTGCCACGGTGCTGTATAATCCGGTCAGCGGTAACTTCCTGATGCGCCTGGCTGGTATACCGGGAATCGGTTAAAAACGCAACGACTTCATCCGTCACCAGCAATGCGCCATCCGATCCTGTAAAGCCGCAGAAATAGCGTAAGCTCGGCAGGTCTGTGAACAGAACAGCATCAATATTGTTCTTCT
Source organism: Pelobacter sp. UBA6812 (assembly GCA_002452265.1). Lineage (GTDB taxonomy): Bacteria > Desulfobacterota > Desulfuromonadia > Desulfuromonadales > Syntrophotaleaceae > Syntrophotalea. Next base: position 25,977 of record DKEW01000084.1, read on the forward strand.
GAAGCATTTGCCGCAGCTTTTGAACCCTGGAATCTACCATAAATTTGTTTCACACTCAATGTTTCTGGCAAAGACGGGAGCAAAGACCACGCAGGGCCAGCTCATAACCTGTAGCGCCAAATCCACAAATCTGGGCAAGTGCTATAGGCGCAACGTACGAATGCTGTCGAAAAGATTCGCGAGAATGGATATTGGAAAGATGAACCTCAATAGTCGGGATTTGGACCGCTACCAGAGCATCTCGCAATGCCACGCTGGTATGCGTATAGCCTGCAGGATTGATAATGATCCCATCAATCTCATCGAACCGAGCCTGATGAATACGATCGATGAGCTGGCCCTCGTGATTGGACTGATAGAAGGCGAGATCCACACCTAATTCCTGTGCAACAAGAAGCAGGCCGCTATGGATATCATCAAGAGTTTCCCTGCCATAGACATCGGGTTCGCGTGTGCCAAGCAGATTCAGGTTGGGCCCCTGAAGCACCAGGATGCTCACACGCGCAGACTTCATGCCAAGGCCTCGCGAAGGCGGCCTGATTCTTTTGCCAAGAGATACCGGGCCTTGCCAAAGTTGCCATCACGCCGCAAAGTTAGAGTAACGAAATAATCATCTGTCAGGGCACGGATCAATACGGTGAAACGTTCAGTGCGAATGGCAACCTCTTCCATCTCACCGGTTTCGAGAATACGAACAGTCTTTTTGACTTCTTTCAGGACATTGGCGTATTCCACGGCTACCAATTGAAGGTCAATATCTTCACAGGGCTTTTCGTACTGATCGATAGCAATACCATCGTAACCCATCAACGTCGAACTGATACCGCCACCGGACTGATCAACAATGTCCTGCAAAATGCTTTTGAACATGTTCCCTCCTTGCCTGGATGGCTGTCAACCAGCGCTGTAAAACAGCAACAACATCACACTCCGAATCCGTTACAACATCTTCGATATTCGTATTTGACGTTTCCGATGGCAAAACGCGCACCGGGGCTGCCAAATTTTCAGCCAATGAAGCTTCAACCCTGTTCAGACGGTCCCTGATGGAAGCGTCATCAGGTTGCGCTTCAAGCAATTCTCGATAAATAGCCTGTGCCTTGTCCAAATATCCCTGCTGGACATAGAGATCGGCAACAGTCGCGGTAGCGAAAAGGGGTTCACCAGTGGAATCGGGCTCACCATTATCCTCATCCATTGCAGACGAAACAACTTCCGCAGCGAGAGGCTTCAGGGATCGATGAAGATTCGCGAGAACCGGGTCATCCGGCGAAAGTTCAACAGCACGAGCAAGGAGACCGCAAGCTTGCTCCCTGTCACCCTGGAGCACGTATAACTTCGCCAGGTTTTTGAGAGCGGCAATACTTTCAGTATCCACCTCGAGAGCTTTGTAAAAAGATTGCGCGGCACCATCCAAATCGCCACATTGCATTTGCGCACGGCCAAGAACCACATAGCCCGGACCAAAGAACGGCAAAGCTTCGATTCCGTGGCGGGCTACGGAAAGGGCCTCTTCCAACATCCCAAGATTCCGGTAGGCATCGCTGAGTGGAACAAATGTCGTAGAATGAGGATCTTTACGAAGAATTTCCAGGTAACCTGCAATTGTCCCTAATAACTGTTGCGCCTGCTCTTTTGTCATCAATCCACCACCTTGCCCTGGTGTTAAATATCGTTCAATGCCTCGGCGAACAACACGGCCGGGTCAGCGATCTCCTGTACCAGACAATCCCCTATGCCTTTATTCAGCACCAACCTCAAGGTGCCTTTCTGTACTTTCTTGTCGCGCATCATAGCATCAAGGTAAGCATCAAGAGGATAAAGCGGAGGGGTAACCGGGAGATCAAAGGCCTGCAAAAGATTTCGGATGGCAGCGACATCATCCGCGGAACAGAGTTCCAATCGGTGAGAGATAGAAGCTATGACCATCATACCAATAGCAACAGCTTCACCGTGCCTGAAGGTGTTATATCCGGACAGATTTTCAACAGCGTGGCCAAAGGTATGACCAAGATTGAGAATAGCCCTCAAACCACCTTCTTTTTCATCAACTTCTACAATATTCGCTTTAATTTGGCAAGATTTCTTTACCGCACTGATCAACGCCTCGGTATCACGTTTTTGTAAAGTCTGGCGATGCTTTAACAGCCACTGAAAGAACTCTCTATCGCGTATAATTCCGTACTTGATAACCTCTGCCATGCCGGTAGAAAACTCTCGTGCATCGAGAGTTTTTAATGTTTCGACATCGATATGAACATGGGACGGCTGATAAAACGATCCGATAAGGTTTTTACCTTGAGGATGGTTAATGGCAGTCTTTCCGCCGATAGAGCTATCCACCTGTGCCAACAAGGTTGTAGGCACCTGTACATATGGGATGCCACGCAAAAACGTCGCGGCAGCAAAACCTGCCATATCTCCGGTAACCCCGCCCCCCAAGGCAATAAGGCCACAATGGCGATCGAATCCATGGGCAATCAGTCCATCGAAAATCGTCTGCAAGGTTGTCCAGTTTTTGTGCTCTTCTCCATCAGGAAGAATGATGAAATAATTCTCGTAGCCAGCCTCGGTTAGTGACCCGGCAACTAATGAGCCATATAAAGATTGCACCACAGGATTGGTAACAATGGCCACTTTACGGGGAAATTTTGCTTCATGCAAAGCTTCCGGCAATCGGCTGAGAATCCTCCCCCCAATCCATATAGGGTAACTTCTTTCTCCGAGGCCAACGATCATCCTTTTCAATTTCATTGCATTAAACCCTGACAAAATGAATTCTAGCCCTGCCGCACTTCATTTCCACCTGTCATGGACCCGCAGGCGAGAGTGCTTGCCTATTTATCACCACGAAGGACACAAAGGGAATTCAAATTCAAATTTTGATTTTGACCAAACCATGGAAGATCTGATTTTAGTTTTCTCGTGTTCTTTGAGGTAACAGAATCGGTCTGTAAATATAATGCAGACATCTGTTTAAATACTTCTTTCTTTTATACTCTTAACCAGCGCCCGTCATGAAGTTCGCAGACAAGTCGGCTTCAATCTTCTCTACCACAAACAGCCCTATGCTTCGCCTTAAACAGCGCCTTAAAAATTCTGCACATACTCGCAATAGGCACGTATATTTTGCTTAATTTCTTCCATGGCGTCTCCACCAAATTTTTCGAGCATCGCCTGGGCCATCTCTACGGCAACTGCAGCCTCCGCCACGACCGCAGCAGCAGGCACCGCACAAACATCGGACCTTTCTACAACAGCAGCGAAAGCATCCTTGGTACGCAAATCAACGGTCTGCAAAGGCTGATAGAGAGTCGGAATCGGCTTCATGGCACCCCGCACAACAATAGGCGCACCATTAGTCATGCCACCTTCCAAGCCACCGGCCCGATTGGTCTGGCGAATAAACTGATCGCCCTGATAAAAAATCTCATCATGCACCTGCGACCCTGATCGACGGCCGGCCTCAAAACCAAGTCCGATTTCGACACCTTTGAAGGCCTGAATACTCATGAGGGCGTAAGCCAGGCGACCATCAAGTCGACGGTCCCATTGCACGTAACTACCGAGACCAACCGGGGCGCCGAGGACCACGACTTCAACTATCCCGCCTAGAGAATCTCCAGCCTCCCGGGCTTGATCGATAGCGTCAATCATGCGCTGCTCTGCCTCGGCATCAAAGGTTCGGCATGGGGACTCCTCACTCAAAGTGAAGCGTTCCCGGTAATCCTCAAGGGATGAGTCTGCAACCACGCCGCCGATTTCAGTGACATAGCCGAAAACCGAAATACCAAGATCAGCGAGAAACTTTTTACAAAGGGCACCAACAGCCACGCGAGCTGCGGTTTCACGGGCACTTGAACGTTCCAACACATTTCGGGCATCGTCCTGGCGATATTTAATAACCCCGCTGAGATCGGCATGACCGGGCCGGGGATGCGTGATAGCTATCCCCTCGACAAAATCATCCGATTCAGGGGACATTTTCTTATTCCAGTTTTCCCAATCCCGATTCTGAATAGAAAGAGTAATAGGCGAACCAAGGGTTTTCCCCCAACGTACTCCAGAGAGAAAACGCGCTTGATCTTTTTCGATCAACATTCGGCCACCTCGCCCGTATCCCTGCTGGCGACGTGCAAGATCCCGGTTAATATCCCCTTCTTCCAATTCAAGATTGGCGGGCATCCCCTCAACGATAGCCGTCAGTGAAGGCCCATGGGACTCACCGGCGGTTAAAATTCGTAATTTGTTCATCAATCCATCCCGTCAACATGATAAAAAAGGACAGGCAAAGCACCTGTCCTTTAGTTTTTCAAGTTTTAAAGAATAGCGAAATACTAGGCGTTTGGCTAGTCCAAAATGCGAGGTGTAATAAACACAAGCAACTCACGCCGCTCCTCACTGACCGATTTGGATTTGAACAGATAGCCCAAACCAGGAATATTCATAAGCCAGGGAACACCGGCGACACTCTCCTGTTTATCCATGATGAAAATGCCACCGATAACGGTAGTTTCACCATCCTGGACCAACACAGTGGTTTCGGCCTTTTTGGTGTCAATGGCAGGGGCTTGACCGGAACCGGTAGAAACATTGGCGCCACGCGAATCGTTCTTGGCTTCAATTTCAAGAATAACGCTGCCATCCGGGTTAATCTCGGGCGTAACTTTGAGGCTGAGTTCGGCCTTTTTGAATTCAGTTTTGGCTTGCCCATCAGTACCAAGGGACTGATAAGGGATTTCCGTACCCTGTGAAATTTCGGCTTCCTCGCCATTAAGCGTCGTAACACGCGGAGTTGATATAATCCGCCCCTGACCTGAATTTTCCAATGCTGAGATGCGTAGATCAAGAACGGCCTTGTCCACCCCGACCCTTCCAAAGGTGAGTCCACTGGCAAGACCAGCAGCAGAGGCCACCTGGCCAGCAGTAGGAGCAGTCAGCAAATAACTACCACCAAGCCCAATGCTGCCATCATTACCATCGACACTCGGATTGGCAGAATAAGACATCCCCCACTTTACCCCAAGGTCACGGGCAAAAGTAGCGCTTGCCTCAACAATACGGGCCTCGATAAGAACCTGCTTTACGGGCAGATCCAGAAGAGCAACAAGGCTCCGGATCTCCGCAACAACGGACGGGATGTCGGTTACGATGATTCTTTTATTGCGCAAGTCTTCTATCACCTTGCCGCGATCAGTTTTACGTTTTGAGACCTGCTCCGAAACGGTACCGATATCACTGTAGTTGACTGTAATAGTTTCCGTGACCAGATCTTCCAACTCTTCCTTGGTGCGAGCAGCCTTGAAGCGCTCCTCCTGCATCGTCCGGATTTTGTCTCTGGGCATGACCCGAACAACGTTGCCCTCACGCAACATCCCAAGGTCCTTAATATCCATAATCAATTCCAGAGCCTGATCCCAAGGCACCTCTACTAGGCGCAAAGTGATAGTGCCCTTCACATCATCACCAGCAATAATATTAAGGTTACTGACTTCAGCGATAAGCTGAAGGATATTTCGTATATTTGCGTCATCAAAAACAAGGGTGACTTTCTGGCCGGTATAAGCAGGTTTATCAATGATGGAAGGCGAAGGCGCTGAGGTATCGCCAAGGCCTCCTTCCATATAAGCAACAGGAGTAAATTGTGCATCTTCCGCTTTAGCTACGTCCCCCCCCGCCCGCTGAGAAGCAATCGGCAAAATCTTTTTTTCCAGGGACTGAGGAGCGGCCTCAGCATAAGGGCCATCGTCGACGATAAACATCAATCGATTCCCCTCTTGGCGCAGAGAATAACCAACATTGCCCTTAAATTCGATTGCAAACCAGACATCCTGGGTACTGTTTTTACGTGTGATATAGGGAGTGATCAAACGTACAGCACTAGGAAAAGCAGAAGCATCAATAGAGCGTCGCAAAGAACGGCTGATCGTAGCATTGCCAATCCCGAAACGGACAAGCTCTCCATGCCTCTCAGGCTGAAAAATCTTTGCCGGCCCCGAAAGCTCAACAGAAAGAACTGACTTCCCCTGTTCAGCGGTAAAATCAATAGAATTAATAGCTACAGGTCCAATTGCTGACTCTTTAACAGAAGCAGGCTTAACGATGGGAGCTGCAGGCGCAGCTGGTTGCCCCCCCCAAAGGACTTGAACAACATTGCCTTGCTTTACAACCTTGGTATCAGGAATAGTAGCGTTGGTAGTATCAAGCACAAAACGGGTTTTATCGTTTGAAACACCGATGCGTAGTTTGGAATAGCCATCGAGGAGATCAAAAGAACGTTGTGCAAACGATGGCTTTACCTGGTAAAGGTCCACAACCATCCGAGAGGGATTTTCGAGGGTGAAATGGCGATATTTATTTATTTCTCCATCAGCTACCAGAACGACTTTCCCATCTGAAACCTGGACCGCCCCAACTACCGAAGCCTTAACTGAAGTATTGCCACCTCCTGGAAGAGCCTCATTTTTTAAGGCATCTCCAGTGGCATCAGTGTTCAGGGAAGCAGCTACACCATCTTGCAGCGTACCAGCCCCATCTATAGCTTTGAAGACTAAACGCAAACCGTTGTCTAAGGGCTCCACTTCAAAATCTGCGGCCTGCTTCAACAACAGCTCAACCCGACCCATCTGACCGGAACTGAGATCGAAGGACGAAGATCGAATGGAACTAAGATAAGGATGTTGAACTATCTGGTCTGGGAAAGTAGCGGCATCAATCTGCATCCCGGAAAAATCAACCACCACACGCAACGGATCAACGGAGTCATAAACGGCGAACTCGCCATCTAAGGGTTTCTCCGTCTCAAATACGACTGCCTGATCATCAAAAGAGACGTTCAGAAGTTTATTTGGCAAAGGACCGGCAGCTGAATTAATATCGGCTGCCTGACAAGAAAAGGATAAGCCGAACAAAGCCAGCCAGACTCCTGCTATAAGCACATTTTTGGCACGTGAATACATTTCAGTCGACTCCTGACCGCTTAGGAAGTGAAATTTCCTGTAGGTTTTCCCTGATTTCACCGGCAAAATCATAAAACCGCTCTTTTACCAGAACGCCTGATTCCGTAATATCAACAACCCTGCCATGATTTTTTCCAACCCGGTCCCCTTTTTTGAGGACATATGACTTGCCCCCTGGAGCCATTACCATGGCAATCGGCGCAGCATGACCTACCACAACCCCTGCCAACCGAAGCTGTCCTACATCAAAAGTTTGCAAAGGCGTCAAAGGACCCTCATCTACAGAGATTGCCTTTTTAACTTCAAGCAGAGGAACAAAGGGGTCACGTCGCCCGGCGGGATCATAAACATATTCGGCTCGCAACTCTTTACCTTCTTTCAAAGCGGCTTCAGGTGATTTAATGGGTGAGAGCTTCTTAACCTTTTGCTTACTCGGCGCAGCCTTTTCCGGCACTGTTTCTTTTGACTGGCAACCGAAAGCGAAGATACAGAGCAAACAACAAAACGGCCCTAGATAAAATAACCGGCGGAAACTCATTATCTTTTCTTTCCTTTCCGCTTAACTTTCGACTTGGAAACTGGTGCGTTTTCCACAAATCTAAATGTGGTAGCAAGACATTTAATGGAAAGTAAATTTCGTCCTGCCGTCATTTTGGAATTACCCATCTGAAGGTTATTAACATTTACTATACGAGCCATTTTGCCAACATCATAAAAGAACATGGCTACTTCATGATAAGTACCCAGCAACTCAAGCTCTACCGGAACTTCGGCGTAGAACCCCTTTACCTGTTCCGATTTGGGTTTAAAGCTCAGAACCTCAAGCCCCTCTTCTCGAGCAAGACCTGCGATACTGGTTAGCAGAGAAGGAATTTCTTTTTGATTTGGGAGCTCCTTAAGAGCTTCAGTAAGCTGCAACTGAAGTTTTTCGAACTCTGCTTTAAATTTAGGGAGATCATTGGCAATTCTCCTATCCTCAACAAGCTTTGATTCAAGTCGGGCATAGTCTTTATTCAAATCAGTCAACTCCTGACACATGGGTCGGTAGACCGCGAATAAGAATCCCAAGATAACCAGAAGTAAAACGATGCCCATAATAAGCAACTGCTGGTAAAGTTTGAGGTCGGATATTTTTTCTAAACGCAGGGCCATTGCAATATTCCCTTATTTAGCATTTTGCTTAGATGGCATTTCAGACTTACAGGCGACAGAAAACTTTTGAAGTTTCAATTCTTTCTGTTTGATCTGCTTGGTAACCTTCAACTCTACATCCTTATAATAGGGCGAAGATTCCAGGTCCTTCATAAATGTTGCGACGGTTTCTTCATTTAAGCCAACGCCTTCAATATTTATTCTACCCCCAGATTCCTTGAAAGACTCAATCCAGAGTTTGGCTGGCAAAATAGTTACCAAATCATCAAGAAGGTGTATAGGACCGTTTTTTTTATCTTTCAATTGGGAAAGAACATCTAACTTCCCCTGAAGTTCCTTCTGCTTGTTTTTAAAGTTTGCCACTTCGCCAATAGCTTTTTTCAAATGGTTTATCTCGGTTTGAGCTGCCTGTATTTCCGTTTTTTTCCTGGCAATCTGGGTTGCCTTGAAAAAATAGAGACCAAAGCACCCAACAAGGACAACTCCCAGCGCTACAAGAGCTACCGCCATTTGGGTAAAAAACTTGGCCCGCTTCTGGGCTTCTCTAACCGGCAATAAATTAATGCGAATCATTTATCGCCCAACCTCCTTGTGGCTAGCCCCACCCCTAAAGCAAAGAAGGGGCTTACGGCCTGAATATATTCCATGTCAAAGTTGTTTTTATCGACAATAATCCGCCTGAATGGGTCCAGCAATTCTACGGAGACGCCTAGACGACGCTGTAGACTATCAATACAGCCGGGAGTCTTTGCAACACCTCCGGAAAGATACACTTTTTGAATTTTATCATCAGAAGACGTGGCAGAATAGAAATCGAGGGATCTTTGGATTTCCTGTGAGAGGTGCTCCATTGTTTCCTGAAGAACAGCGTTAACATCAGCTGCATCAACATCCGGCAAGTTGCCTCCCAACTTAGCCGTCTCGGCTTCTTGATCTGTCAGACCCAACTGTTTTTGAATCTCGTGATTGAAAGTATTACCACCGACCTGAATATCGCGGGTAAAAACGGAGATTCCATTTTTAATTATATTAATATTCATAGAAGAGGCGCCTGCGTTAACCAAGGCAATAACATCCTCGTCTTGATCGTAATTCAGCTGATATGCATTTTCCAAGGCAAAGCTATCGATATCCATCACAAGAGGAGTGAATCCTGCTTCCTGAAATACCGCAACATATTCGTTAACAAAATCCTTTTTTGCAGCCACAAGGATGACATCCATGTTAGTGGAGTCCTGCGGATCTTGACCAAGAATTTGAAAATCGAGATTCACTTCCGAAATCTCAAACGGAATATATTGTTCGGCCTCCCACTCAATAGATGCTTCGGCCTCAACCTCTGTCATGACAGGTAATTTTATTTTCCTGATAATAACCGAGTGTCCAGCAACCGCCGTAGCGACATTTTTTGTTTTAAGACCTTGGCATTCCACCAAGTTGTTCAAACAATCAACGACCGAACTTGAATCCATAATTGAATTATCTACAATGGATTCAGGTGGCAATTGAGCCATCCCCAAGTTAACCAGATGCCATCCTGCCTTTTCCTTACGCAACTGGACAAGTTTTATGGAGTGTGACCCAATATCCACACCAACGATTTCTTTTTGTTTCCAGAAGAACATCAAAGGACCTCAGCTCGAAGAGTTAAAATCTTCACCAACCACGGAACCATATATCAGAGCAACAAACATGCCATTAACTAAAAGGGAAATACCTTGTCTCGCTCGGAAAGATCAAGCCCCAGCGCAAGGATAATTTTTCTCATGGTAGAAACCCGACAAGCTTCTCCCTTTTCTATACGATTGACCGTCAAGGGCGAAAGCTCGGCCTTCCTGGCCAACTCGGCCTTGCTCATCAGCAATGACTCGCGTATTTCTTTAACGTGATTCTGCACATCAACACCTAAATGTCTGAATTGGTCATACATTAATCATATTATCTAAAATTGTGCTTAATTATATGAAACATTAAAAATTTGTCAACAAGAGAAACATGGCAATATAACTTAAATTTCAAGTATTTGGGTATCTTCCCCAAGATACGGTGGATGCCAACCCGATATCCCACAACATTTTGAGAAACTGCTGTCATTTTATTT
>DKEW01000026.1:0-3035 GCA_002452265.1 Pelobacter sp. UBA6812
ACACGACTAACCAAACAGGACACTAACTGATTATAGCCTGTCTTTTGTAGACGGCTTTGCCATGTTTTCTTTGGTGTCATTGCTGGCGAAAGTCGACTGCCAATCCCTATATATCTCCCTTTTATCAGATAACAAGAATTCGTTAGGCTTGAAATTTTTTATAGCTATTTCTAAAGCAATAAAATAATAAAAAATAGTAGTTTGCATGTAATAGTTGAGACGCATTTTAACTTCCATATACCACTTGCCGGCGCAAAAGTCTCGCTTGGTTACGATAACGTTATCTATGCGGCGATTGTGGTGTATGGGGTGATTGCCATTGTTTCAGATGGCAGGCCTTCTTGTGGGCGATCCCCGGGGTCCCTGGAGGATGATTGGTGTGGTTTGTAGTCAGGGGGGGGAGGCTCTCATCGCGATTCAGGCCGCATCGGTTCTAAGCCCGGTTGTTATTGTAGACGGAAGTCTAATTTTCATAATATGAATGAGCATTTTTGGTGTAAGAATCTGGCAAAATTGCTTTTTGAGAATCGCCAACTTCGACGTTGTTTATTTAAATGATATGTGATTGAAATGATAAGCATTGTAGAACCTTGTTCATCATAGAAAAACCATGTAATTTAAAATAATTGGAACAATTTTGAAAAAAAATAAATTAACATGAGCAATATGGTTAAATTGCCAAATTTGACATAAAAGGAGAAATGTAATATCTTTGGGATCATTCTAATAATGAAGGGAGAAGGATAATTCTTTTGAATGTCGAGAGAAAGATAGCTAAAAAAATTGGTTTTGAAAACACATTTTCCAAAAACTGGGAGGACTGGCGATGGCATGTTAAGCATGCAATCAAGGATATTGAGACATTTGAACGTATAGCGGGTATTGAGTTTGATGCAGAGTTTCGCAAGAATATAGCTTTGACGCTTGATAGATTTCCTCTTGCCATAACACCTTATTACCTATCACTTATCGATTTCACAGATTATCAGAACGATCCCGTTTTTATTCAGTCGTTTCCCGCCCCTCAGGAGTTGGAAACGGATTCTCGCGAGATGGCGGATCCTTTGGCCGAAGACAAGGATAGTCCCGCTCCCGGGATTACCCACCGTTATCCTGATCGTGTGCTGTTTCACGTCAGCAATGTGTGCGCCATGTATTGTCGGCATTGCACTCGAAAACGTAAGGTCGGGGACCAGGATTCCATTCCGGGCAGGGAAGAAATCCAACAGGGGTTGGATTATATCGCCAAGACCCCTCAGATTCGCGATGTACTGCTGTCCGGTGGCGACCCTCTGATGTTGTCTGACGAGCATCTTGACTGGATTCTCACGGAGTTGAGGCGTATCCCTCACGTGCAAGTTGTGCGGATCGGAACTCGTATGCCTGTGGTGCTTCCCTGTCGGATTACCGATGAACTGGTTAGCATGCTTCGCAAGCACCAGCCCCTGTGGATCAATACCCACTTCAATCATTCCCGTGAGCTTACCTCGTCTGCACGAACGGCTTTGAGGAAACTGGCCGATGCAGGGTTCCCCTTGGGAAATCAGACGGTGTTGCTGGCCGGGGTAAACGATTGCCCGCGTATTATCAAGGAGTTGGTCCATCGGTTGGTTGATAATAGGGTGCGGCCCTACTATCTTTACCAGTGTGATCTTTCCGAGGGTTTGGCGCATTTTCGGACGCCCATCGGTAAAGGCATCGAGATCATGGAGAATCTCATCGGCCATACCAGCGGTTTTGCTATTCCTACTTACGTGGTCGATGCACCCGGTGGCGGTGGGAAGATTCCCCTCAATCCGAACTATTTGATTTCGTTGTCCACGAATAAGGTGGTTCTGCGAAATTACGAAGGGGTGATCACCACCTATCAGGAGCCGCATAGTTACGAGCCGATTTTCTGTGATCGTCGCTGTAACGATTGTCATCTTCAGCTGAAACTCAAAGGGGCCGATGAATGCCAGGCAACCGGCATTGTCAAATTGCTCTCGGATTACGATGAAACCATTTCCCTGACCCCGGAAGATAACGACCGGATGGACAGGAGGAATGATGATTGACCGGATGGAACGCCTGGGGAGTTCCTTGATCCAGCATGGTGATCATAGCGAGCGTATCTACCTTATGAAAATATCCCCAACGGATTGTCCGGGAATCGTCGATGAACTGGACGCTTTGGCTTTCCGGGAGGGGTATTCCAAGATTTTTGCCAAGGTTCCCGTCAGCTTCAGTCAGGATTTTTTGGATAATGGATACCGTGCCGAGGCGCGCGTGCCGCAATTATTCCATGGCCGGGAGGAAGGGGTGCTGCTCGGTAAATTCCTGCATTCCGAGCGCTCGGTTGAACGTGAACCGAAGTTGGTCGCGGATGTCCTGGCCAAGGCGGAGACTAAGTCGCATGGCGGGCTGCCTGTGTTGCCGCAAGGGGCTGAATTAAGGCCTTTGGTTGAGGCTGATGTCGAAGCAGCGGCGGTGGTTTACAAAGAGGTATTTGCCAGTTATCCTTTTCCTATCCATGATCCAGATTATCTGCGGGATACCATGCGCGATAATGTGCGCTACTTTGGTGTCTGGCACGATGGCCGGTTGGTAGCTTTGGCCTCGGCGGAGATGGATAGGGGCTCACGGCATGCCGAAATGACGGATTTTGCAACGCTGTCCTCCTTTCGCGGGATAGGGCTGGCTCAGATTCTTCTGGCGAGCATGGAACGAGCGATTCAGTCGGATGGCATTCGCACGGCATTTACCATCGCCAGAGCTTATTCGTATGGAATGAACATTACCTTTGCCCGCATGGGTTATCAGTTTGGCGGTACGCTGCGCAATAACACCCAGATTTGTGGGCGACAGGAAAGCATGAATGTTTGGTTTAAGGCCCTGTCCTGAGATGGAAAGGTGCGTGAGAATAAGTTTTTTGTCGGGGAGTTGCTCGCAAGCTTAATAAAAAAATGGTGAATGGAGTCTTTTAGGTTGCAAATATAACCATCGCATGATAGAAGATTCGTTCTTGTCGGGGCGTAGCGCAGTCTGGTAGCGCA
>DKEW01000026.1:3044-57777 GCA_002452265.1 Pelobacter sp. UBA6812
GCGCCAGTAGCTCAGCTGGATAGAGCATGTGACTTCTAATCACAGGGTCGAGGGTTCGAGTCCTTCCTGGCGCGCCAGAGAGTTTGAGGGTTGGCATATATGGCCAGCCCTTTTTGTTTTTTTCTGGCATACTTACCGGGTAGACTATTCCATATAGATTTCATATTGCTTTTTTGATGCGAGTGTTTGTGGCTAGGAGCCGGTATCGGTGGTTTTTGATCTGCACGGTTGTTCGATAGGGCGTGCATAGCATATCGGCGATGCAATGTTTCGCACATCACCTGCAGGGCCACTTCATCAGGCTGGCGTAATTCTTCGTACCTATCCTCGTTTCGCGACAAGGTTCATGGAGCTGGCAAACAACGCTGATTGTCGCTGGACCGGGTAGTGGTATGCTCCAAGCGTTGCAGTCATGTGGTGGGTTCGTTTATACTGCGGTTGCGTTTACTTGTACGCGTTTTGACACGGTCCGGAGGGATTCTTTTGGTCGAAGCTAAAAATGCTGCGTTGCTGGAAAAAACCATCCATTACGAGTTTGCCGATAAGGCGCTTCTAGAGGAAGCTCTTTCGCATAAATCGTTCAGCAATGAACAGAATGATCGGTCAGCTCCTGATAACGAAAGACTCGAGTTTCTCGGTGATGCGGTGCTGGGTCTGGTTGTCAGTCATTATGTATTTCGTTCCTTTGCGCAACTTCCCGAGGGTGAACTGACCCGCATACGCTCCGAGGTCGTTAGTGAAAAAGGCTTATTTGCCATTGGCAAGGCTATTGGTCTTGGCGATTACATGTATCTGGGCAAGGGTGAGGAACGAAGCGGCGGGCGTCGTAAAAGTAGTCTGATTGCCAATACCATGGAAGCATTGCTTGGCGCTGTGTTTTGCGATGGCGGTTTTGAATGCGTCAGGCAGGTTGTCGAATCCCTGTTCTCGGAGAGCATTAAGAACGCGGCACGTCGCAAGGCCGGTGTCGATTACAAAACACGCCTTCAGGAGCGACTGCAAGCCCAATTCGGTGAAGTTCCCAATTATGTTCTGGTTCGCTCGGAGGGACCTCCTCATCAGAGATCCTATATGGTTGAGGTGCATTTCAGGGAATCATCCATTGGGCAGGGACAGGGGCATAGTAAAAAATCTGCTGAACAGGCTGCTGCCAAGCAGGCCCTGGAGCATTTTGGCGGGTGAGCACGGTGCAAGATGGCAGCACATAGTCGGTTGCATGAGCAAATCAATCAGCATGATCCGGGATGCTGGATATGACTATCTTCCCTTTTTTTATCCCTCATATTGGTTGCCGTCAGCATTGTGTTTTTTGTCAACAGCACCGGATCAGCGGTGTGGACGCAGCTACCACCCCTGAGCAAGTATCGCAACAGCTCGCAGCCATATTGCCACCTCATGGTTGTGGTGAAGTCGCATTTTACGGAGGCAGTTTTACTCTGCTAGATATCGCCCTGCAGAGGGACTATCTGGCATGCGTTGCACCATTTATTCGTGGGGGGCAGGTTGCCGGTATCCGGATCTCGACACGCCCCGATGCCTGCGATTCGGTAGTTGCCGCTCGTCTAAAGACGGCCGGGGTAACAACTGTGGAGCTCGGTTGCCAGTCCTTTTCTTCCGATGTACTCGAGCTTTCGCAGCGCGGTCATGGACCCTGGGATGCTGAGCGTGCAGTAACGCGGTTACGTAATGAAGGCTTACGTGTCGGGCTGCAGCTGATGCCTGGATTGCCCGGAGGGAGTTTTGCCGAGGCGCGTTATTCATTGGCCCATGCGTTGCGTTTGAGGCCGGATTTTTTGCGTATCTACCCAACCGTGGTTCTGACTGGAACGGCTTTGGAAAATTCCTGGCGGCATGGGGACTTCGTACCATTGACCCTTGATGAGGCCGTTGAATTGTGTGCTGAACTTTTGTGGCATTGCCGTATGGCAGGTATGCCGGTTATCCGGCTGGGACTTCAGTCTTCTCATGAGTTAGATAGCGGTTCGGCTGTTCTCGATGGTCCGTATCATCCAGCTTTTGGCCAGTTGGTTCGTTCGCGACTTTGGCGACGTGCCTTGGAAACCGCCGCTGTAGATTCAGTAGCACGCCAGGTACAAGTCGCTTTTGCGGATTTGAGTGACGCTCTTGGTCACCGCAGGGCAAACATCGACTATTTGCTGCAACGGTTCGGCTCCTTTAATATTGCCGCCCAAGACGGTTTGGCGCGGGATACCTTCGTTATGGATGGGAGACACTGCGACGTCATGTCGCAGGCCTGCTATTTGCAACCCTTATCAACCGCTGCCGGTTCCATGCATGATGGATCGCCGGCTTTTATCGGGAGTTTATAATACCTTGAAAAATGACAACGGGTCTGAAAAGGGCTTCCGCTCTGGTTTTATAGCCATTATGGGGCGGCCCAATGTGGGTAAATCGACTTTGTTGAATTCTGTTCTTGGACAGAAGATCGCCATCACCTCGAATAAACCGCAAACAACGCGCAATCGCATTCTTGGTATATGTAACCTTCCCGATGCGCAATTGTTGTTTCTCGATACTCCCGGGGTTCATAAGGCAAAAGGTCTGCTTAACCGTTATATGGTGGAGCAGGCGTTGAGCACCTGTGGTGACGTGGATATTGCGCTTTTTCTTGTAGAAGCCAACGATCCGCCTGGTGGTGGCGATAATTATGTGTTGGAGCATGTGGCTCGCAGCAAGGTACCGGTCATCCTGATCATCAACAAGATTGACTTGGTGAAGCGAGAGGATTTGCTGCCACTTATCGAGATTTATTCCCGCAAGTTTCCTTTTGCCGAGATTTTACCGGTATCCGCGCTTACGGGTGAAGGGACCGATAAACTGGCTTCAACCCTGGTTAAATATCTTCCGGAAGGGCCACACTATTATGCGGACGATATGGTTACCGATATGCCGGAGCGTTTTATTGCTGCGGAAATGATTCGTGAACAGATCCTCAAACAAACTCAACAGGAGATTCCCCATGGAGTGGCAGTTGAGGTTGAAGTGTTCGAGGAAAAGCCCGAAAAAAACCTGGTGGTGATCGAAGCATGTATTTACGTGTCACGGGAAGGACACAGGAAGATTGTGCTGGGCCGTGGCGGGGAAAAGATTAAAAGCATCGGCAAGGCGGCACGGTATGATATTGAGCGCATGCTGGGCACTCGGGTTTTTCTCGATCTGATGGTGAAAGTGGAAAAGAACTGGACGGAACAGCGCCGCCAGCTTAAGCGGTTCGGTTACGAATAATTGGTTTCGATATCGGGAACGTTATCGATATTTAAGCGCCATAAGATTCGGATACGAAACCCGGATGATTATCAAATCCGACTGTTGAAGTTACGTAACATCACGTCCTATGGAAACCCGGGAATCGATCCTTGTGGCGATTTCGATGAAGACAAATGAGTTCAGGGTATGGCTGATCGCCCCACCTGACTTTAACGTACATAAACAAGATAGGTAAGGGAAATGTCAGTTGTTGCTATCGTCGGACGTCCAAATGTTGGCAAGTCGACTCTTTTTAACCGCATTCTCGGTACGAGAAGGGCTATTGTCGAGAATTTCCCTGGTGTCACCCGTGACCGGAACTATGCTCAGATAACACGTTACGATACACCCTTTGTTTTGATTGATACCGGTGGTTTTGAGCCTGCCAGTGAAGACCGTTTATTGACGCAAATGCGGGAGCAGTCGCAACTGGCGGTTGAAGAGGCGGATGTTATCTTATTTGTGGTTGATGCCAAAGAAGGGTTGACACCGTCGGATCATGAAGTGGCCGATATGTTGCGCCGCTGTGGCAAGCCCGTGTTGTATGTGGTGAATAAGGTTGACGGTACTTCTCAGGAAGCTGCCGCTACTGAATTTTACTCTTTGGGTGTTGAGCAGCTCTATACTATTTCCGCTGAGCATGGACGCGGTATGGATGATTTGATTCAGGCTGTGATCAAAGCGCTGCCGGCGTCGGCCAAGTTCAATTCCAAGGATACTGAAGAAACACGGCTTGCTGTTATCGGTCGCCCCAATGTCGGTAAATCATCACTTATCAACCGTATGATCGGTACGGAAAGACTGGTTGCCAATCCCAAGGCCGGTACCACTCGCGACAGCATCGATACGCCTTTTGTGTACAATAAAAAGCGTTACGTGCTGATCGATACGGCGGGCATTCGACGCAAGGGACGCGTTCAGCAGAAGTTGGAAAAGTACAGCGTTATTCATTCGCTCAAATCGATGGAACGGGCGCATGTGGTACTGGTGGTTATCGACGCCGAGGAAGGTGTGACCGAGCAGGATATGACCATTGCCGGTTATGCGCTGGAGCGTGGCAGGGCGGTTATCCTGGTGGTAAACAAGTGGGATCTTGTACAAAAAGACCAGGGTACCATGAAGCAATATACCGAGAAGGTGCGCATGGCTTTTAAGTTTTTGCCTTATGCACCCATCCTGTTCGTGTCGGCTCTGAGCGGCCAACGGGTTTCCAAAATTATGGCTGATGTGGAAAAGGTTGCCGAAGAATTCAATCGTCAGATACCAACCGGTCCGCTTAATAGAGTGCTTGAAGAAGCTGTTATCTCTCATGCCCCACCCATGGTGCAAGGTAAGCGTCTGAAGTTTTACTACATGACGCAGACGGGTGTGCGCCCCCCTTCATTTGTTGTCTTTGGTAACCGTGCTGCAGGGGTGCATTTTTCCTATGAGCGTTATCTGACCAATAAACTGCGTGAGGCCTTTGGATTCGAAGGATGCCCCATTCGTTTGACCTTCAAGGACAGAGGGTCGCGTGAATGATCGTTCTTCAGGATGTTGATATACGTTTTCTGAATCAAACTGGTATGTATGAAACGACGGGCCAGTAGGTTTATCTCAAGAGAGGTGGATTCATGAGTTTGGTCGGCCAGTTGGCAGATTTAAGCTTGGATGACATCCTTAAAATCATCCATCTTAGTCGCAAATCCGGTCATTTGACGGTGAGTGGTCATGGGCAGGAATGGACGATTGCGTTTTGGCATGGGGAAGTCGTCCGATTGTCGTCCGACCTTGTTGTGCCTGCGATAGTTGCAGAGTTGCAGCGGCAGGAGATACTCGACCCGATTTCCCTCGATGCTGCAGTGGCGATGGTTTCGGAAGCAGGCGCACCTCATCTGGGACAGCTCCTGGTAAAACACTACGGGGTTCCCGTGGGGGTGGTGAAACGTATTTCCCTGCTGTTGGCAGAAAGAATTTTGGGGGAATTAGGTTCGTGGGGAGAGGGATCTTTTTCCTTTGAACTATGGGAGGGCGAAAAGGCCTTGCCACCGGCTGATGGAAACAACCACCTGTTGCTTGGTGAAGCTCTTGGCCATCAAGATCCGGATTTAACAGCGGCAAGCAACGTAGGGGGTATGGCAGGTCGGCAAACTTCTACCGTGGCGGACGAGAATACAGCCGGCGAGTACGACAGTGCTGGTCCGGGGAATTCGGTCAAACCTCCGGTCTGGCTTGTTGATGATGATCCTTGCTTGCGACAGGAATTGGGAGATTACTTCAGGCAGCGGGGTGGGAGCATTGAACTATTTGAGACGGCCGCAGATTTCTGGATCAGCCTCAAAAAGGCTCGTCTGGTAGGTGTGCAGCCGGTGGCAGTGATTGATCTTATCATGCCACGTTTGAATGGCGAGGGGATGCTCGGCGGTCTGGAATTGCTGGAAAAGGTTTGCAGCACCTACCCGGATATGCGTGTTTTGCCCCTTTCGGATCATCGTTGTTCCGATGCCGAAAGTAAGGTCTGGGACATGGGCATGCCTGAAATTTTTTCCAAACCGCGAAATCTGGATATGCGCCAGGAAACTGCCAAAAAGGCGATTGCAGCACTTGGACAAACGCTTTTTTCCGCAATCAACTCCGCAGATGCTTCCGCCACAGTCTTGCTGCATGGCATCCGGCATGTTGATGATGAACAAGCGCAAAGTCGGCTAATCTTAACCGATCCATCCCCGTTCCGCAATTCGCCCGGATTGCATCTGCTCAAGGGGATGCTTGAAGAGTTGCATAATCCCGCTTTGGGCGGAGGTATCATATTGCTGGCCTTGCGTTTCGCCAGCGAAGTAATGAATCGCGCGGTTATTTTTTCCGTCAAAGAGCATAACGTTGTCGGGATCGGACAATTTGGCGTGACCTTGCCATCCGGGGCAACGGATGAAGTCATTCGGAATATTGTCATCCCCCGCAACGGCGATTCAATTTTCGGACGTATGCTAAGTCATCCAAGTCCCATGCGTGCCCGATTTGATGGCGGGAAATGGGATAAGTTTTTATGCCAGGCGCTGGGAGGAGATCTCCCCGAAGAAATTTTTCTTGGGCCTATTATCAGTGAGGGGCGTGTAGTANNTAGTAGCGATCCTGTATGGTGACAACTTGCCGGAACATCGTCCTGTCGGCAATACCGAAGCCCTTGAGATCTTTCTCTCTCAGGCCGGTTTAGCCATGGAAAAAGCGCTTCTTGAGGGGCGTTTACTCGATGCTCATTCCAGCTAGGATTTATGCTTTTGGCAACGCATCTTGTTGCTTTAACGGTTGTTGTTATACTGGCTTCGCGTAAGCTCGGGGTGAGCGCCAGGTATTAATGGCACTTGCATGATGCAGCCAGAGAGGTTTCAAGATGATGGACCCGGATCTTGAATTTGTGAGCGAAGCCGAGGATTTGCTCGAGGCTGTACGTCGTGATCTGGAAGTATTAAACAAGCAATTTGTCGAAAAATCTTTAGATTCCTTCCTCCTTGACAGTCTTTTTCGCAGCCTTCATTCCTTGAAAGGACTGAGTTCCTCAGTGGGGTTGCAACAAGCAACCAGTCTTGCACATCAACTGGAGACTTGCCTTGACAGTCTCCGCATGGGACGCCAACAAGCAACTACGCAATTGCTTGAACTTCTTGATGAATCGGTCACCTTGATGGAGGGGTTGGTGCATCGGGGAGAAGATTCTGAAACCCGTTGCGCGCATATGATTTCCCTGTTGGAGGGTGCTTGCACAGGAGAATTTGTCCCTTCCGATTTGATACAGCAACCACCTGTCAATCTTGATCCTGACCTTTATCGATCTCTCACCGGTTTTGAAGTCCAACAATTACAGCGTTGCCTTGCCGAAGGGCAGGAGGTCTTTTTAATCAGTTGTTGTTTGCCTTTGTCTGCTATTGATACCGCGCTGCGGGATCTGGAGAAACTATTACGCAACCACGGCCAGCTTCTCGCAACAATTCCCGGAGGGCCTCGAGATAGCGGTCGCATCGATTTTCATTGGCTGTTTTGTGGATCTATCCACCGGGACCTGGGTAAAAAACTTCCGCTAGAATATCGAATGCGTCTGCGTATGGTTACGCCGGGTGACTCCAGGCAAAAGGCTACTGCTGTTTCGCGACCGCTGTCGGGAGCAAAAACTCCGACAGAATCATCCATCCCATCGCAGGTAATCCGAGTTGAATCCCAGGCCTTGGATGAGTTGCTGGAAATTTCCAAAAATCTGGTGCTTGGGCAAGGTCAACTGAAACGTTTTTTCCAGCAGTTGAAAGATGAGAGACTCACTGAATCAACGGAGGTGGTTGAACGCTCCTTCCAGGAGATGGAACGGGGTCTTTTCAGACTGCAACGATCCCTCAACGATGCGCGCATGATACCTGTGCGATATCTGTTTCAGCGTATGACACGGGTTGTGCGAGCCGCAGAGCGAGGAACCGGCAAGCGTGTGCGTTTGGTCATGCGTGGAAGTGAAGTTCCTCTTGATCGCGGGGTTCTAGAAAAGTTACATGAGCCGCTGTTGCACCTGGTGCGTAATGCGATAGACCACGGCATTGAGCTTCCTGATGAGCGTGTCTCGCTTGGCAAGCCAGCCGAAGGCACCCTGGTTCTTGAAGCCAGTCAGCGTAGCGGGCACGTTGTTATTGAAGTTCGTGACGATGGCCGTGGCATTGATCTGCAACAGGTTCAGGCCCGGGCGTATGGGCTTGGTATTATTGAGCAGGGAGAAACTCTGTCGAATCAGCAACTTTACGATCTGCTCGTTCAGCCCGGTTTTTCAACCTGCACCGAAATTACGGAGATTTCCGGTCGCGGTGTAGGTATGGATGTGGTGCGATGCCAGCTTGAATCCCTTTGTGGAATGGTCGAGGTCGACACTCGGACCGGTGCTGGAACCTGTATGACGTTAACGCTGCCCGTGCATAAAACGATCATGTCGGTACTGGTGGTCATCGTTGCAGGCAGGCCATACGCTATGGCGCTTGAAGGTGTAGGTTGTGTGATGCCTTTTTCACCCAATGGCTCAAAAGAATTCGAAGATGGGAATCTGTCAGATGGCCGGGAACCTCTGCCATTGATTGATTTACGGCATTATTTTCAGACAACCACGGCATGCGCGGAGGGCGCACCTTTTCTTGTGGTTGCAGGATTCGGAGCCAGGCAGGTCGGACTCGTCGTTGATGGCTTGCTGGGGCGGCGGGAGGCTGTTATTCGCCCTTTTGACACATTGTTGCGACAGGTTCCCGGATTTTCCGCAGTTGCTGAATTGGTTTGTACCGGACCGGTGTTGTTGTTGGATCTTGCTTATCTGATACGCCAAGCACCCTATTCAGTTCAGGTTCAAGGTGGCAGTTTAACTGGTTTGGCTCCGGTGATAAAGTCTGATTTGCCTTTTATGACCGAGGCGCCTGTTCAAACAACGCGTGAATTCAATACATCCTCCCAGCGAGATATCGCTGATTCTTCCGCTGGTTCAGTATCCGACGGTGCAGGGGGACCGGGCAATTTTATCTCCTTTTTTCTTGGGGGGGGTGAATATGCACTGGACATCATGGAGGTTGTAGAGATAATAGAGAGTGCCGATTGGATTCCTGTGCCGGGTGCCCCCTCTTTTATCAACGGGGTGACCTTGTGGAGAGACCAGATGGTACCAGTGCTTGATGCGGCTGCGCGGATGGGGATTGCCGGATCATCAGATATTTCCTCCGGCATCGTTCTGGTGATTCATTCCGGTGAAGAAAAGGTAGCCGTTGCAGTACAGCGCCTGGGGCAATTATTTCATGACACGCACGGTGAAGAAAAGGCTACCGAGCCCATTTTGTCGCATAACGATAATCCTTTTGTTGCTGGTGTTGTCCGCAGGAAAGGACATGATGTAGGGGTGTTGAATATTGCAGCACTTCTCAATTTGTCCGTTACTTTGTAAAGGAGTGGGATTGTGTCCAGGAAAAAAATACTTATTGTCGAAGATGAGGAAAGCCTTCTTCGTCTGGAAAGTATCCTGCTGACTTCCAAAGGCTATGATGTCAAGGGGGTACCGAATGGGCAGGCCGCTTTAGAGGCCATCGCTTCACAAAAGCCCGACTTGATTCTACTGGATATCATGTTGCCCGAAATTGATGGTTTTGAAGTTTGCAGACGCATTAAAACTGCCAAAGATACCAGTCATATCCCTGTAATCATGCTCACGGCTAAAAAGTGTCAAGACGATTTTTCTCGTGGACAGGAAGTTGGTGCGGATTGGTATATTACCAAGCCTTTCAAATCCTCTATGGTGATTGAAACCATCCAACGATTTTTACTCTGAAAAATTTACCGATTTTCAACGAGTTTGGATATGTGGTTTTTGGGGAGAACCTCATCCGAATTGAATGAAGCTGTGGGTTCCGGTCGGCTTTTGGCGCGAGGATGAACCAGGTAAGGCCTGTTCCCTGTAACATCACATTCGCATGA
The DNA here is from genome assembly GCA_002452265.1 of Pelobacter sp. UBA6812. Taxonomy (GTDB): domain Bacteria; phylum Desulfobacterota; class Desulfuromonadia; order Desulfuromonadales; family Syntrophotaleaceae; genus Syntrophotalea. The sequence continues at coordinate 12,768 of DKEW01000026.1, forward strand.
ACGAAAGTATGGAGGCTCTCGGTAGTTTCGGGGAGAGACGATGAGTCAAAAAGAGGATCAAGGGAAGTTAACCCAACGAGCTGATGAGTTTTTGCAGGTTTTCAAAAAGGGAGCCGAATTTACTCAGGAATTGTTGCGTGAAAATGAAAAACTGCGTTTCCAACTAGTGCAAATGGAAGAGCAGAATCGTTTAGCTTCCTGTGCTGCACAGGCACTGCAAGAAATTGAAAATCTGAAATCTCAGATTGCCGATCTTGAGCAGGAAAAGATGGAAATCATGCAGCGCATAGCGCGTGTAGAAGCTGAAAATATCGATTTTGCCAATCGTTATGTTGAGATCGAAGGCGAGAATAACAGTTTGGCCAACCTCTATATTGCGACGTATCAATTGCATTCGACACTTGATTTTCGCGATGTGTTGCAGATTATCTCCGAAATAATTATCAATCTTATTGGCGGTGAGGAATTCGCGCTTTTTCTGCTGGATGAAAATACCGGTTCTTTGCAGGCGATGGTTGGTGAAGGCTTGGAGCTCGATCATTTGCCGGCTTACTCCCTGGGCGAAGGAACTCTTGGAACTGTCGCCAGTACCGGAGAGAGCTTTTATGCTACGAATCTGAACGATGTAAGCTCGGCTTATGATGCTCCATTGGCCTGTATCCCTCTCAAGATAAAAGACCGTGTCATTGGTGTTTTGGCGGTTTACAAATTGTTTTTGCAAAAGGAACGTTTTGCAGATATCGACTATGAATTGTTTACTCTTCTTGCAGGGCATGCCGCCACGGCTATTTTTGCTTCCAAACTTTATTCTGAATCAGAACGTAAGCTGACCACTATTCAAGGTTTTCTTGATCTGTTGACTAAATGAGGTGAGGAGGTAGGAATGTCTGGCCATAAAATCCTGGTAGTAGAGGATTCGGCTATTATGCGGCAATTGCTCGTCATGTCGCTGCGGCGTATACCGGGCGTAACAGTTCTGGAAGCCAGTGATGGTCTTGAGGCCTTGAAATTAATTGCAAATGAACAGCTGTCGCTGGTATTTTCCGATGTAAATATGCCGGGGTTGGATGGTCTTAAGTTGGTTCGTGTGTTGCGAGCGGATCAACGTACACGGGATATTCCCATTGTCATGGTAACCACCGAAGGCGCCACGGAAGATCGTGACCGCGCCATGGCTCTAGGCGCTACCGAATATATCACCAAGCCAGTGCAGGCTGCCAAGGTTGTCGATACCGCTTCGCGTCTTCTCGGGTTGTAAATCGTCCAGTGTTAAACGAATAAACCTGATATGCAAAGAGATGGTGGGGCTTGAGTCGGTTGACAGGGGATGGGTGTCGTGCAGTCTTGCGGCAAAGAAGCTTTCTAATGATACATGGTCAGAGTGACTGCCATTTAGGCCTAAGGGTTGACAATGCCGGGGGCGGTCATGTTAAATAGTGCTGTTTTTTTACTTGGAATTATTCACAGAAAACGATTGTTAAATATTGCAAGGAGGTTGCGTTGGCAAAAGAAGAAGCCATTGAAGTTGAAGGGAAGGTTATAGAACCTCTTCCCAATGCCATGTTTCGTGTCAAGCTTGATAATGGTCACACCATTCTGGCTCACATCTCGGGTAAAATGAGGAAGTTTTACATCCGTATCCTGCCTGGAGATCGGGTGACCGTTGAACTGTCTCCCTACGATTTGACTCGTGGGCGTATTACCTACCGCGAAAAGTAGGAGTTCTCAGGCTCTTGTTTTTGGAGCAGTCAATATAGGTGTTGCGTGAGGCCAGTTTATTCCGATACTAATTTTTTTTAAATTGGAACGGACTGGCTTCGTAAGTTCCCGTGAATCATCGATACCGGCGTTGGCCGGTTTTCCTGTTTATATTGGTGTCCGTGTGGATGCGGAGGGTTTCTATGGAAGAGCGTTACGACGCTGGCAGCATTGAAGGTAAATGGCAGAAACGTTGGGAAGAGGATAAAACCTTCAAGGCGCAGAAGGATGACAGGGAAAAGTATTATCTGCTGGAGATGTTCCCTTATCCTTCCGGGCGTATTCACATGGGACATGTACGCAACTACTCCATTGGCGACGTAGTCGCGCGTTTCAAACGTCTGCAGGGTTATAATGTGTTGCATCCCATGGGGTGGGATGCCTTTGGCATGCCCGCTGAAAATGCTGCCATTCAGCATGGTATCCATCCTGGTAAGTGGACGTATGAAAACATCGCCAACATGCGAGCCCAGATCAAAAAAATGGGGTTCTCGTACGATTGGGATCGCGAATTGGCGACCTGCCATCCTGAATATTACCGCTGGGAGCAACTGATCTTTCTCAAAATGCTTGAAAAAGGACTGGCTTATAAAAAAAGCTCCTTTGTCAACTGGTGCCCCGAGTGTCAGACGGTTTTGGCCAATGAACAGGTTGAAAACGACGCATGCTGGCGTTGCTCTACCGAAGTTGAGCAAAAAGAGTTGGAACAGTGGTTTTTTAAAATCACCGATTATGCACAAGAACTGTTGGATGACACCTATAAGCTGACCGGTTGGCCTGAGCCAGTGTTGACCATGCAGCGTAATTGGATAGGTCGTTCGACCGGGTGTGAAATTGATTTTCCGGTCGTGGACTCCGATCTGAAAATCAAGGTTTTTACTACCCGTCCGGACACCCTTTACGGTGCCACATTCATGAGTCTCGCCGCAGAACACCCTTTGGCCATGACATTGGCCTCCAATGAATACAGAACCGAGGTCGAGGCGTTTATCGCCAAAGTTCGTGACCAGGACAAGCTTAAGCGAACCAGTGATGATGTTGTCAAAGAAGGCATTTTTACCGGTTCCTACAGCATTAACCCTGTAAACGGTCGCCGTATCCCCATCTATCTGGCCAATTTTGTTCTGATGGATTACGGGACCGGTGCTGTTATGGCAGTTCCTACGCACGATCAGCGTGATTTTGAGTTTGCAACCAAATATGACATTCCCAAGGTTGTCGTTATTCAACCCGAAGGTCAAACACTCGATCCGCTGGACATGACCGAGGCCTGGACTGATGCTGGCATCCTGGTTAATTCCGGCCCTTTCGACGGACTGGATAATGTCACGGCCAAAGAGAAAATAGCTGCATACCTCGAGGAACAGGGCATCGGTTGTAAAACTATTAATTATCGTTTGCGTGACTGGGGTGTTTCCAGGCAGCGTTACTGGGGAACGCCGATCCCCGTTATTTATTGTCCCCAGTGTGGTCCGGTGGCTGTTCCCGAGAAGGATTTGCCGGTTCTGCTTCCCATGGATGTGGAAATTAGCGGTGAAGGTGGCAGTCCACTCGCAAGGCATCAGTCTTTTCTGAATGTCTCCTGTCCGACCTGTGGCAGCGATGCTCGCCGGGAAACGGATACGTTCGACACCTTTGTGGAGAGCTCCTGGTATTTTGCCCGCTACGCCTGCCCGCGGTTTGATGCCGGCCCGCTGGACCGGGACGCTGTTGATCATTGGCTGCCTGTCGACCAGTATATTGGTGGGATCGAGCATGCAGTTATGCATCTGTTATATGCGCGATTCTTTACCAAGGTTATGCGTGATCTTGGGTTGGTGTCGCAGGATGAACCGTTTAAAAACCTCCTGACTCAGGGCATGGTGTGCATGGAAACGACCTCCTGCCCGGAGCATGGCTGGCTATATCCTGAGCAGCTGGTTGATGGCAAGTGCGCCCTTTGTGGGGCCGTTGCCATAACCGGTCGCAATGAGAAGATGAGTAAGTCCAAGAAGAACGTGGTTGACCCCGATCAGCTTATTTCAACCTATGGGGCGGATACGGCCCGGCTTTTTTCGTTGTTTGCAGCGCCGCCGGAAAAAGATCTCGAATGGAATGAGCAGGGTGTCGAAGGTTGCTATCGTTTTCTGAACCGCGTCTGGAGGGCGGTATATGATAACCTCGGGCGTATTTCCGGGGTTGAGATCCCTGCGTCTGCAGAAGGTCCTGCCAGGAATTTGCGTCGTCAAGTCCATCGCACCATCAAAAAGGTTACAGAGGATATCGATGGTAGCTTTCATTTCAACACGGCCATAGCTTCGGTCATGGAGTTGGTCAACGCCATTTATGGTTTTGAAAAACGGGATGAATATCCCGGAATCATGCGCGAAGCTCTGGAGTCTCTGGTGCGGCTTTTGGCACCGTTTGTCCCGCACGTGTGCGAAGAGTTGTGGGTCTGTCTTGGTCATGAGGGCGGTATTGAAGCCGCCGGTTGGCCAACCTGGGATGCCGCCGCATTGATTGAAGATGAAATGACCATTGTGGTTCAGGTCAACGGAAAAGTCCGCGGTAAGGTGACTGTAGCTGCCGGTGCAGATAACGAGACGGTGCAGCAGGCAGCGTTGGCGGAGGGCAATGTGGTTCGCTTTCTGGAGGGAAAATCTGTGCGCAAAGTAGTCGTTGTTCCCGGTCGTCTGGTGAGCATTGTCGCATCATGATGACGCGAAATCTGATCGGTCTATTGCTGATACTGAGTCTGTTTGGCTGCGGTTATCATTTGCAAGGCAAGGGAGATACGCTGCCTGCCGGGGTACGCTATGTTCATGTTGCCATTTTGCATAATGCTACCTATGAGCCGTTTTTGGAAAACGCGGTGACCGGAGCGTTGCTTGATCGCCTGATCAGAAGTCCCGGGGTTGAGTTGGTCGATGATCCGGCTATGGCCGATGCGCTATTGACGGGGACGGTTACGCAATATACCAGCAATTCCCTGTCGTATGATGGCAGGGACCGTATTGCCGAGTACCGGGCGCGCATGACCGTGGAGGTTGCGTTGCGGCAAGCCGACAACGCACAAGTTCTTTGGAAGGGTCGTTCCAGTTGGACCGAGGATTATGTTGCCGATACGGATAAGGCTCTTGAAGATGATCGCGAAAAAGCGGCTATCGAAGAAATCGCACAGCGGTTGGCCGATGATATCTATTCCCGCATGGTAGATGATTTTTGAACCGCTCTCGAAAGGGTGGGGATGTGACGCCTGGTGAATTGAAAAAGCGATTGCGGGAGAAACAAATCCCCGGGCTGCTATTTTTATACGGCGAAGAGACCTTTTTCATCGAACGCATTCTGCGCGAGATCGTTGAAAAAACGGTACCTTTGGAAGCCCGCGATTTTAATTTGCAGGTTTTCCATGGTAAGGATTGTCGTGCTGCAAGTGTATTGGATTCGGCACGCACATTCCCAGCGTTCAGTCCGGTGCGTTTGGTGGTGGTTCGTGATGCCCAGAACCTGCCAGCTGCGGAACTTGATCAGTTTCTTTCCTATCTGAACAATCCCGTTCCCGAAACGATATTGGTATTCACTGGAGATAAGGTTGACGGCCGTCGCAAATTTTATCAGGTTTTTAAAAGTACCGGTGTGTTGGTTGAGTTTAAAAAACTGTACGATAACCAGATACCAGGCTTTGTAAAGGATCAAGCTGGGGACGCCGGGTTTTCCTTTACAGAGGATGCCCTGGCCCTTTTTTGCAAACGTGTCGGTTCTCATCTCCAGGAAATCTGCGGTGAGTTAAGCAAATTGCGCAATTACCTCGGTGAGCGTAATGTTGCTGAGCCGAGTGATATTTTGGCTGTGGTAACTGACAGTCGGGTCGATAGTGTGTTTGAGCTAAGCGATGCGGTTGGAAGAAAGGATGTCGGCCTGGCATTAAGGCTTCTGCATCGTTTGTTGGTTGAGGGGGTTGCCCCTTTGCTTATCCTGGCCATGCTCACCAGGCATTTTCGCCAGTTATGGAAAGCTCACGAGTTGCTGAGGCAGCGTGTTCCGGAAAAAGAAATGGCGCGCCGTATTGGCATCAATCCTTATTTTCTCACAGGGATACTCGTACAGGCTCGACGCATTTCCTCAGATAATTTTAGGGGTATTTTTGAATCGTTGTTGGAAAGCGATCTTGCGTTGAAATCCAGCGGTTCGCCTCCAGCTGCGGTGCTTGAATCTTTGGTGTTGCGATTGGCGGCAGGGTAGTATATTAGATAAAAAAAGGGGCCTTAAAGGCCCCTTTTCTCTTGATATCTTGCTGCTATGTTCAGCCCAGGGTGTTGACAAGTTTGACCAGACGCGAAATCTTGCGGCTGGCAGTTGCTTTATGGATAACACCCTTGGTGGCAGCTTTATCGATGAAAGGCACGGCGCGCTCTAATGCGGTCTTGGCATCTTCAAGATTGCCAGCAGTAACAGCAGTACGTACCTGCTTGACGAACGTGCGCATGGTGCTACGGATATGGGTGTTGCGGGCGTAACGTACCGCCGCCTGACGATTTCTTTTCAGAGCGGATTTGTGGTTGGCCAAGGTTTGCCTCCGTTTTAACAAAATAGGTTATATGGTTTTATCTACGTTGGAAGTCATCTGCGCGAAAGGAAAATTCCATTTGATGACTTGGTGCGTTTTATAACACCAGCGGCAGTAATAGTCAAGTTAACAAACACTTATGTAATGTAGAAAAAACATCATATAACAACATGTTATATGCAGTAGATATTGAATTAAAATAAAATAATCCCGTTAAAGTGGTGCATTATTTTCAGGAGTGAATGGGGAATGAAGGAAAAAGGTGAAATTACTCGGGCGACTGGTGTTATGGGGTTGGCTACCGGCTTGAGTCGCATTTTTGGACTGGTGCGGGATGTGGTTGTTGCCCGTCTCTTTGGGGCCGGATTTGGCGCCGATGCCTTTTTTATGGCATTTACCATACCTAATCTGTTGAGACGTTTTTTTGCTGAAGGGTCCTTAACCGCCGCTTTTGTACCAACGTTTTCTCGCGTTCATCATACCCAGGGGGAAGAAGAGGGAAGGCGGGTAGCCAATATATGCTGGACACTGTTATTGTTGGTCATGGTTGTAGTGACTTTGTGTGGCATAGTCGCTTCTCCCTGGATTGTGCGTGTAATCGGGTACGGTTTCGGTTCGGTTCCCGGTAAGCTGGAGTTGACTAATTTCCTGAACCAACTGATGTTTCCCTATATCTTTTTTGTCAGTCTGTTGGCTCTCGCAACCGGCATCCTTAATGTGCTTGGGCATTATTTCTGGCCATCGGTTTCACCTGTCTTGCTTAATCTTGCCATGATTGTTTCAGGATATTATTTGGCGGATTACTTTGACGCGCCGGTTACTGCCCTTGCCATTGGTGTTTTGATTGGTGGTTTTTTGCAGTTGGCCTTTCAGTTTCCCGTGTTGAAACGACATGGAGTTAGCTTTAAACTCGATTTCCATTTTCGCCATCCTGTGGTTTTGAGGGTAGTCAGGCTGATGATGCCTGGTTTGGTCGGCGTGGCTATTTACCAGATAAATATTGTGGTGACAAGGCTGCTGGCTTCCTTTCTGCCTGAAGGCAGTGTTTCCTACCTCTATTTTGGGCAACGCTTATTTGAATTTCCGCAGGGCATTTTTGTCGTCTCCCTGGCACAGGCCGTACTTCCTGCCATGAGCCGGCAGGTTGCAACCGGTGATGAGCAGGGTTTTAAGGACTCGCTAAGGTTTGCCCTTGTGTTGATTGGGTTGTTTACCTTGCCGGCCACGGTTGGCTTGATTTTTTGCTCGGTACCTGTGTATAGCTTGTTTTTTATGCATGGAGCCTTCGAATATGCGGATGTCCTGCAGTCATCCATCGTGTTGGCAGCTTATGCGCCGGGTCTGCTATTCGTTGGCGTAAGTCGTGTTGTGGTGCCAAGTTTTTACGCCATGAATGATACCCGTACGCCGGTCTGGGTGTCATTCTGGACGCTATTGGTAAATGCCGGTCTCGGCATATTGCTTATGAAACCGTTTCAGCATGTGGGGTTGGCTATGGCCTTAACCCTTGCCTCTGTGTTTAATTGCGGAGTGCTGTTGTTCTTGCTACGAAGAAAGCTTGGGCCTCTTGGCCTGAAGCATGTTGCGTTTTCCATGTTTCGTGTTGTCCCGGTCACGTTTCTGATGGCAGCTTTTGTCTATGTGGTGGTACAAAACGGGCAATGGGGTGTAGCAGGAAGTTTCTGGTATAAACTGGTGTTGCTTGGCTCTGCCGTCATAGGTGGTGGCGGTATATATGCGGTCGGATGTATTGTAATGCGGGTTCCTGAAGCAAGCCAAGCATCCGAGTTTATCAAGCGTAAATTGCAGAGGCAGGCATGAGAAAGTTGCTGTCGATTTGAATTTGCAAGGATGTTAGAGCTTGAAAAGAGAATTTTTCCCTATGCCGTGATTTTTTTTACAGGTATGATGTAAAACATGTTGACACACATACCTGCGTTTTGATATTAATTTGCCCCGTCGCAGTTTTGTAGGCACGTAGCTCAGTGGGAGAGCACTACCTTGACACGGTAGGGGTCGGCGGTTCAATCCCGCCCGTGCCTACCATATACTACAAACACCGCGCGTATAGTCGAGGCATCTTCGGATGCCTCTTTTTATTCGCGGAGAAAGTGAGTGGTCATGATTCAGATTGAATTGCCAGACGGTTCTATAAAGGAATTTTCTGAAACGACCACCGCTGGTGAAGTGGCAGCCGGGATCGGTGCTGGTCTGGCTCGCCAGGCAGTGGCGGCCCGGTTCAACGATCATATGATCGACCTGTCTGCTCCGATTACCCAGGGTGGCCGGTTGGAAATCATCACTTTGAATTCCCCCCCGGGGCTTGAAGTCTATCGCCATACTACAGCCCATCTCATGGCCCATGCGGTTAAGGATATCTATGGTGACAGCGTACAAGTCACTATCGGACCTGCCATCGAAAACGGCTTTTACTACGATTTTTTCTGCCAGGATCATACCTTTACGCCTGACGATTTTGAAAAGATAGAAAAGCGCATGCAGGAATTGGCCAAGGCCAATCTGCCCATCTGCCGCGAGGAAGTTACCCGGGACAGTGCTATTGCGTTATTTCGAGAACTCGGTGAACATTACAAGGTCGAATTGATAGAGGATCTGGATGCGCCGACGGTCTCCCTTTATCGTCAGGGCGATTTTGTCGATCTGTGTCGCGGTCCTCATTTGCCGTCTACCGGTATGGTTAAGGCTTTTAAGCTGACCAGTGTGGCCGGAGCATACTGGCGTGGTAGTGAAAAAAATGCCATGCTGCAGCGCATTTATGCAACAGCATTCCCTGATAAAAAGGACCTCCGTACTTACCTGAACAAGTTGGAAGAAGCTCGCAAGCGTGATCATCGTCGCATCGGGCGTGAGCTTGACCTTTTTTCATTCAGTGAAGAGGCCGGAGCTGGTCTGGTGATATGGCATCCAAAGGGTGCTATGCTGCGTACGTTGCTTGAAGACTTTGAACGTCGTCAGCATCTTCGCCGCGGGTATGATATTGTTATGGGACCTCAAATTCTTCGCACGGATCTGTGGAAGATTTCAGGCCATTTTGACAACTATCGCGAAAATATGTATTTTACGGACGTGGACGGTCAGGGGTATGGGCTTAAACCCATGAACTGTCTCGCCCATATGCTTATTTATAAATCCCGTCAGCGCTCCTATCGGGACTTGCCCCTGCGGTACTTCGAACTCGGCACGGTCCACAGGCACGAAAAATCTGGCGTACTGCATGGCCTGCTGCGTGTTCGCGGCTTTACTCAGGATGATGCGCATATCCTTTGTACCCCGGACCAACTTGATGGCGAGATTAAACGCGTTCTCGAGTTTGTGCGGGATGTTATGGCTATTTTCGGTTTTGAATATGAAATCGAGATTTCCACCAGGCCTGAAAAATCAATTGGCAGCGACGAAGACTGGGGACGCGCGACTAAGGCTTTGATGGGAGCTTTGAAAGATCTTGAGTTGCCTCATGAGATTAACGAGGGTGATGGTGCCTTTTATGGGCCAAAGATCGATATCAAGCTCAAGGNNCTTGACAGAAGATGGCAGTGTGCTACAATCCAGTGCGATTTTACCTTACCTGAGCGTTTCGATCTTACATATGTCGGTAAAGATGGTGAAAAACATCGGCCGGTTATGTTGCACCGGGTTATTCTCGGAGCCATAGAACGCTTTATTGGCGTTTTGATTGAACATTACGCAGGTAATTTCCCGCTTTGGCTCGCACCGGTTCAGGCTGTTGTGATTAATGTGACGGACAATCAAGCCGAGTATGCCGAGAATGTCACCGATGCCTTGCGGGCCGCGGGGATCCGTGTACAGTGTGATCTGCGAAACGAGAAGCTTGGCTTCAAGATTCGGGAGGCCCAGGTAGAAAAGATTCCGTACATGCTGGTGATTGGCGATAAAGAGCTGGCGGATGGAACTGTCGCTCCACGTTTTAGAACCGGCAAAAACCTGGAACCCATGAGTCCTGAAGACTTTGCACGATTTGTTCAGGAAGAGTGTGATCAGTATCGTTAGGAGGTGCTACCATAGCTAAGGAGGAAACGCGCGTCAATCGCGCCATTCGAGCCAAGGAAGTCCGTGTCGTCGTCGACGGAGGGGAAATGCTCGGTGTAATGAGCGTTAACCAAGCTCTGCTTGCAGCGGAAGAGCGAGGACTCGATCTCGTAGAGGTTTCGCCCAATGCGAGCCCGCCTGTGTGTCGTATCATGGATTACGGCAAGTACAAGTATCAGGCGAGTAAGCGTGCCGCAGAGGCTAAAAAGAAGTCTGCGCGTGTCGATATCAAAGAAGTTAAGATGCGACCCAAGACGGAGGATCATGATTTTCAGGTAAAGGTTAGAAATGCCTTGCGGTTTCTTGAAGATGGCAACAAGGTAAAAGTGACCGTCATGTTCCGTGGTCGCGAGGTTACCCATCCCGAATTCGGTTACGGTCTTATGAAGCGGGTCGCCGATGAGGTAGCTGATATCGCAGTGGTGGAGATGTCTCCGCGAATGGCGGGACGTTTCATGACTATGGTAATCGCACCGAAGAAAAAATAGGCTAATATGCCGATCGAAAATATCGATCGGATAATACCGCGAACATCCATGATGCTCTTACAGGGCGTCGGTTGTCGCGTCATGATACCAAGGAGAACGTTTCCATGCCAAAGATTAAAACTAACCGTGGAGCCGCAAAGCGTTTCCGCAAAACAGGCACCGGTAAAATTCGTCGTAATAAGGCCTTTACCAGTCACATTCTGACCAAAAAGTCGACCAAGCGTAAGCGCGACCTTCGACAGGGTACGATTGTTGCCAAGGCTGACCATAAAAATATCAGCTGTCTTATCCCTTACATTTAAGAGCGAGACGGTGGGTCATTTTTAAGTCCGTGAACTGTGGGGAAATGTCTCCCCCTTCAGATCCGGCAGCGGGATTATCCGCTCACCACCACGAGGAGTAGTTGCATGCCAAGAGTAAAAAGAGGATTCAAAGCGAGACGTCGTCGTAATAAGGTTTTAAAGCTGGCCAAAGGTTATCGCGGCGCACGTAGTAAACTGTTCCGCAGTGCTACGGAGGCGGTTGATCGCGCACTCAATTATGCGTTTCGTGATCGTCGCGTTAAGAAGCGGGACTTTCGCGCACTGTGGATTGCACGGATTAACGCCTCGGCACGAGACAACGGTGTGTCCTATAGCCGGTTTGTCTTCGGTCTGAAAAAGGCCGATATTGCTCTGGACCGTAAGGTTCTTGCAGAGTTGGCCGTAACGGATCCTGCAGGCTTTAGCGCCATCGCGGAAAAAGCCAAAGCCCAGCTTCAGTAAGTTGTTTGAGATCAGAAAAAAGAGATGAGGCAGGCCTCATCTCTTTTTTTTTGTGCGGTGCGGGATGTTTTACCGGACCGCATCTTTGGTTTTCATACGGGACGATTGGAACGGAATATGAGAGAAAAACTTATTGCTATGCTGGAGCAAGGACGTGCAGCTTTTGAAGCTGCCTCTTCCCCTGCTGTTTTGCAAGAAATTCGAGTTCGCTTTCTTGGCAAAAAGGGCGAACTTACGGCCATTATGAAAGAGATGGGTAAACTCAGTCCTGAAGAGAGACCTGTTCTGGGTGCCTTGGCCAATCAGGTGAAAAGCGATCTTGAAAGCCTGTTCGAGGATCGTTCCCGTATTGTTGGCGAGTTTGAAATGGAAAAACGTCTCGCTGAAGAGCGGGTTGATGTTACTTTACCTGGACGTCGCTTGGTCGCTGGAACCAAGCATCCAGTTACTCTTGTCATCGAAGAGATTACATCCATATTCTCCGCTCTTGGGTTTGCCGTGGCAGAGGGTCCCGAGGTGGAACAGGATTTTTATAATTTCGAAGCTCTTAACATGCCCAAGGATCATCCTGCGCGTGATATGCAGGATACTTTTTATGTTAATGATGACATCGTCCTGCGAACACATACGTCTCCCGTTCAGATACGCACCATGCTTAAACATGCGCCACCTGTTCGGATTATTGCACCCGGTACTGTTTACCGCAGAGATTCCGATATTACGCATACACCTATGTTCCATCAGGTGGAAGGTTTTCTGGTGGAGCGTAATATTACATTTGGCGATCTTAAAGGAATCCTCACGGCCTTTTTGTCCCAGATTTTTGGCAAGGGGCTTGAAGTTCGCTTCAGACCCTCCTTTTTCCCTTTTACCGAACCGAGTGCCGAAGTCGATATCCAGTGCGTAATGTGCAAAGGGAAGGGGTGCCGGGTTTGTAAAAACTCGGGTTGGTTGGAAATTCTCGGCAGCGGCATGATCGATCCAGAAGTTTTCAAGTCTGTCGAATACGATTCGGAAGTTTACAGCGGTTTTGCCTTCGGTATGGGCGTGGAACGTATTGCCATGCTAAAGTACGGCGTGAATGATTTGCGGTTGTTTTTTGAAAACGATATCCGCTTTTTACGTCAGTTTTAACAGGCTCACAGGAACCTGTCGCCTCCCCTGGATGACAGGTTCTCTTGACGTTTCTTGTTCGTATTTATTCTTTTCAGAGGATCGCTGTCATGATCGTTACATACAATTGGTTGAAAGAATTTGTAGATTTCAAATTTAGTCCTGACGACCTGGCGCACCGTCTTACCATGGCGGGGCTTGAAGTCGATAGCATGGAGCGTGTCGGTGAAGGCTATGACTCCGTCGTTGTTGCCAAGCTGGTTTCGGTTGATAAGCATCCCGATGCCGACAAATTGACGGTGTGTCAAGTAGATTCCGGTACCGAAACCGTGCAGGTTGTCTGTGGCGCAAAAAATCATAAAAGCGGAGACCTTGTCGCACTTGCTACCGTTGGCACCGTACTCCCTGGCGATTTCAAAATTAAAAAATCAAAAATTCGCGGTATCGAATCCTTCGGCATGCTTTGTTCGGAAAAAGAGCTGGGCCTTGCGGATAGTTCCGATGGCATCATGATTCTGTCCCCTGATTTTAAGTTGGGGCAACCGGTTTTTGAAGCTTTAGGGCTTAAAGATGTACGCTATGAGATTGGACTTACTCCCAACCGTCCTGATTGTCTGAGTGTCATGGGGGTGGCGAGAGAAGTAGCGGCCATGGCAGGGGGGGCTCTTGAGGTCACCATGCCCGCTTTGATCGAAGGTGAACAAAAGACGTCGGATCTTACATCCGTGATTATCGAAGAGCCGGAGTTGTGTCCTCGTTATGCAGCTCGCTTGATTCTTGGAGTTAAAATCGGTCCGTCGCCTGAATGGCTGGTTCGTCGCCTGGAATCGGTTGGGCAGCGTTCCATTAATAATGTCGTCGACGTAACCAATCTGATTCTAATGGAATTGGGTCAGCCTCTGCATGCTTTCGATTATCGCCGTCTCGCCGAGGGCCGTATTGTGGTCAAAAGGGCTGCTTCGGCGGAACAGTTTCAAACTCTTGACGGTGCTCCACGTTCACTTGGCGAAAATGACCTGGTGATCTGCGATGGACGGGGGCCGGTTGCGCTGGCCGGTATCATGGGCGGTGAAAATTCCGAAATTGTGCCTGAAACCGTCGATATTCTCCTTGAAAGTGCTTATTTTAATCCATTGACTATCAGACGTACCAGCAAGCGCCTGGCTTTGCGCACCGAGGCTTCACATCGGTTTGAGCGTGGCGGCGATGTCGCAATGGTACCTGTGGCTCTTGATAAAGCCGCTGCTCTTATCAGTCAGGTAGCCGGCGGCGTTGTTTGTCGTGAGCGGATTGACGAGTATCCCAAGCCCTTGAACGAACGGAAAATAGTTCTTTCCATCAAGCGCGTAAATGAGATATTGGGTCTCAAATTAAAACTTGAAGATGTGCTTGGTCATTTGCGTTCCATCGGCCTTGATGTGTATCCTGCCGAGGAAAATGATGAAGCGCGATTGATTGTGGTTGTACCGTCTTTCCGACCTGATCTTGAAAGGGAAATAGATCTCATCGAAGAAGTAGCGAGACTCAACGGGTACGACCATATTCCTGTTACCATGCCGGCCGGGCGCATGATTTGTCATATTCCCCCTCGGCATCTTAAGGAAACGGCGCGCTTGCGTAATGCCATGGTAGCTTCCGGTTTCAGTGAAATCGTGAATTATTCATTTGTTGCACCCGGTTCCTGGGATCGTATCGGCCTGGATGATGCTGATTTGCGAAGAAATCCAGTGAGGATACTGAATCCTCTTACGGAAGAACAGTCTGTCATGCGCACCAGTCTGGTGCCCAGTATTCTGGAAACGGTCACCCGTAATCTGGCCTACCAGAACCAGGATCTGCGCCTGTTTGAATTACGGCCTGTTTTTCTGTCAAACCCCGGTGAAGTTCTTCCTTTGGAAAAATGGCGCCTATGCGCTGTTATGTGTGGTCGCCGCCAACCTGAAGGTTGGGGACAGGTAAACGATAACGTCGATTTTTTTGATCTGAAAGGTGTCGTTGAACAAATCCTGGACATGTTCAATATTTCAAAGGTTGTTTGGGATGGAAGTTTTGGGGAAAGCTTTCTTCACCCTGGGAAAAGTTGTACCTTGAGGGTCAAGGACGCTGTCCTTGGTACCCTTGGTGAAGTTCATCCCAAGGTTCTGGCTGCTTTTGATATTGATGAGCCTGTTCTATTGCTTGATCTGGATTTTGAACAATTATTGGCCGCTTCCGGCGGTCCCGGTAAATTCCAGGCCCTGTCACGTTTTCCTCAGGTAGCCAGAGACAGTGCATTCCTGGTCGATGAAGATCTGCCCTTTAGTGAGGTTCTCAAGGTCCTGAATCAATCGTGCGGTAATCTGGTTGAAGATTTTACCTTGTTTGATCTTTATCGCGGGAAGGGCGTTCCGGAGGGTAAAAAAAGCCTTGCTATCAGGGTTCTTTATCGTAGCGCGGATCGCACGCTCAAAGACGAAGAAATTCAAAAAGCTCATGATAAAATTGTTAAAACACTCATTGATAAGCTTGGCATCGAGATCCGTTGATGACGTTCGGTGGTAGAGTCATTTTTAAGACAGGCCATGTTTCGCAGTAAGATGGACTGCCAATATACCTGATATCCCTTGAGTAGCTTGGATGGATTTTTCTTTCTGTGTGGCCAGCACCTTGCTAATTCGGTGCTGGCCATGCTTTAACTTGTTTTCCTACGGCGCAGGGGACGCTTGCATTTGGCATCGTTGCGCTTGTAAATTTTCGTGATTTCGGTTATGCGATCCTGGATTTTTTGAAGGCCGAAACCCTGCCAATACCAAGTCGTCGCTGCTTTTCTTGCTAAATAGCAGTTTCCTGGAATTGATATGTTAAAAATCGGTTGCTTAGGAAAAGTCCCTGTGATATAAAAAAACGCGTGAATTCAAGTATCTGTGGTTCAAAAGGGGGGCGAAGCCATGACGAAGGCTGATCTGGTAGAAAAAGTTTATCTTAAGACCGGATTTTCTAAAAAAGAATCTTCGGATATCGTTGAGATGGTATTTGATCTTATGAAATCCACCCTTGAAAATGGGGAGAAGATCAAACTTGCCGGATTTGGCAATTTTGTTGTTAAGCAAAAGGCCACCCGGCGCGGTCGCAATCCACAGACCGGAGAAGAAATTGAAATCAGCTCCCGTAATATCCTGACCTTTAAGCCTAGTCAGGTACTTAAGGCAGCTATTAACGGGCAAGATTGACCTCGCCCGGTTCTGGGCGCATTATGCAGGTGTCCATACCTGATAAACTTTATTTTAAAATTGGCGAGGTAGCGCAGCTTACCGGCGTTAAGCCGCATGTTCTGCGTTATTGGGAATCCGAATTTCGCGATATTCGACCTGTTAAGAGCCAGGGTAAGCAACGGCTCTATCGCAAGGCAGATATCGAACTGGTTCTTACCCTTAAAGACATGCTGTATCTGCAGGGGTATACTATCGCCGGAGCCAAAAAGATTTTAGCCAAACAATCTGGCGCTGAACCCGCAGCCTCATCTGTCGACCCCGATGAGGCTGTTCGAATGTTGCAGGAAATCCATCAAGATTTATTGCAATTGCGGGCCTCTCTTGATTAGAGGATATCCTGTGTTGCAAGTTCATTCCTTCCATACTGGTAGAACCTTCCTACGAGGCGTTTATTGCTGATCCTGGTAACCAACGACGACGGTATTCATTCTCCCGGCATTGCAGCTTTGGCTGACTCGATGCGTGAGCTTGGCAAGGTCGTGGTTGTTGCACCCGACAGAGATCGCAGTGCCATCGGGCACGCCCTCACTCTTCATGCTCCACTGCGTGCCGATGAGTTGCGCGAGGGTGTTTTTTCCGTTGACGGAACACCTACCGATTGTGTCAATCTGGGGATACATGGGCTGCTTTCTTCGGTACCTGATCTTGTTGTGGCCGGGATTAATCGTGGTGCAAATCTAGGCGATGATATCACTTATTCCGGGACTGTTTGTGCTGCCATGGAGGCGACCCTGATGGGGGTACCGGCACTTGCCGTATCGCTTGAGGGGGATACTTTCACTCCTGATGAGTACAGCAATGCTGCTTCTGCTGCCTTTTATCTTTCGCGCAAAATTATGCAGAATGGTCTGCCTGCAGACACTTTCCTTAATGTGAATGTTCCGGCTGGACCTATCCGTGGATTACGTCTGACTCGACAGGGACGAAGACGGTATGGTGATATGGTGGTAGAAAAGATCGATCCGCGTGGGCGTAAGTATTACTGGCTCGGTGGGGCAGCATGCGAATTTGAATCTGCCGATGGTACAGATTGCCATGCACTAAGCGAAGGATATATCTCTGTGACGCCGTTACATCTGGATTTGACTAATTTTGAGTCTTTTGGAAATCTTTCCGCCTGGTATACCGATTACCCCAAGTCTTAAAAAAGGCCTGGGGAATGCAGAGATTTCTTTGTTGGTGCAGAAGCTTTTGGTTGTCTCCGTTATGTGCGGAACTGAATATAGAAATTGTTTTCTCAAGGGGGGCATTGGTTCGCAGGGCCCGATGCTGTAAGGAAAACCATATATGGATTATTCGATTGCCCGTCGGTTAATGGTGGAACAACAGGTTATTCGGCGGGGGGTGACAGATTCTCTTGTTATCGCAGCCATGATGCGTGTGCCGCGTCATTTATTCGTTGAGGAAGCACTACGGTCTCAGGCGTATAGTGACTATCCCCTTCCTATAGGAGAAAAACAAACCATCTCCCAACCCTACATGGTTGCCTTCATGACCGAAGCATTGTGCTTGCGCGGTGGTGAGAAAGTGCTTGAAGTTGGTACGGGATCTGGCTATCAGGCTGCGGTTTTGAGTCAGATCGTTTCCAGGGTGTATACAGTTGAGCGTTTGGCTACCTTGGCGCGTCGTGCACGTCGTGTACTTGATGAGATCGGGTGTAGAAATGTGAACATTAAACTCACGGACGGAACCTTTGGATGGGAGGAAGAGGCGCCTTTTGATTGTATTATTGTTACGGCTGGCAGCCCCGATATTCCCCATCATTATTTGGAACAACTCTCCATCGGTGGGCGCCTGGTGATTCCCGTAGGAAGTCGTGGCAGTCAGATACTTAAACGCGTTGTACGTACCGGTCTTGATAAGTTTTCGGAAGAAGATCTTCTTGATTGCCGCTTTGTTCCATTAATCGGGAAATGCGGATGGAGTGAAGAGGAGTCCGAAGGATGAAGCTATTGCGGCGTCTTTATGATTGGGTTTTGCGCTGGGCCAATACACCTTACGGGCTGCCCGCCTTATTTATTCTGGCCTTTGCCGAATCCTCTTTTTTCCCCATTCCTCCCGATGTGCTGTTGGTGGCACTGGCTCTTGGGGCTCCGTCCAAGGCCTTTCGTTTTGCAACCGTCGCCTCAGTAGGATCAGTTCTGGGCGGTGTTTTAGGGTATGGTATTGGTTTAGGTTTTTGGGATACTCTTGGCGGACTGTTTTATAAGTATGTCCCCATGTTCAGCGAGCAGGGTTTCATTCATGTTCAACAACTGTTTTCCGAATACGATTTTTGGGTAGTATTCACTGCAGGTTTCACACCCATTCCCTATAAAATTATCACAATCGGTGCAGGGGTCTTTCATATCAACTTCGGTATGTTCATGGTGGCATCCCTGTTGAGTCGCAGTTTACGTTTTTTCTTACTGGCTATGCTAGTTTTTTACTGTGGACAGTCGGTTAGGTTGTTTATTGAGAAATACTTTAATTACCTTACCTTTGCGCTGATGATTTTAGGTATTGGTGGTTTTATCGTGGTGTCCCACTTCACTTAAATTTTTTGACTTTAGCCCGTCTGGATATGTTTTAAGATGCTTTGGTATCGCTTCCACGAATCGATCAGGTCTATACGGTCTTCTGTCGGTATGGGCACTATTGTCAAGGCCTGTGTCCTATTGATATGGCTGGTTTTGTTTTTTGGTTGCAGCCCGCCACGTGGCGTGTATCACACCGTTCAACCCGGACAGACACTCTATAGGATCGGGCAGACATATAAGGTTGATGCCGATTATCTCGCCCGCGTAAATGGTATTTACGATCCTTCCCAGCTGAAGGTGGGGAAGCGTCTTTTAATTCCTGGGGCCAGCAGGCGTAGGTATGTGCCGGCAACGGCTTCCATCACCAATCATCCTCAAAACAACTCCCCGGCAAGTAAGCCTGTCTCAAAACCTTCCACCTCTTCAAAGGCTTCTGTGAAGCC
Source organism: Pelobacter sp. UBA6812 (assembly GCA_002452265.1). Lineage (GTDB taxonomy): Bacteria > Desulfobacterota > Desulfuromonadia > Desulfuromonadales > Syntrophotaleaceae > Syntrophotalea. The sequence goes on from DKEW01000026.1 coordinate 31,718, forward strand.
TGTACTCAGTCATGCGCCTGCGGCCTCTTCTGTTGAAAATCCTCCATCGCTTGAAAAAAAAGCCAAGAAAACACCCGCAGGCAATTTTATGTGGCCAGTTCATGGTAAACTGTTGAAGCCCTTTGGACAACAGGGCTATGGCGGCCGAAAAGGCGTTGAGATCGAAGTCAAGCACGGACAAAATATTGTCGCGGCAGCGGCAGGACGCGTGACCTACAGTGACAACGGTATTAGCGGGTACGGTAATCTTATTATTTTAAAACATGCAGACGATTATTATACCGTGTATGGATTTAATAAGAAAAACCTTGTCAGTACTGGTGCATATGTCAGCAAGGGAGAGCGTATTGCCCTTGGGGGATCACCTCCGGGTTGTAATGGCTCGCGTCTTCATTTCGAAATTCGCCATGGTAAAAATGCTCTAAATCCTGTGACTTGTTTGCCCTGATACGAGGGCGATCTTGTCTTCGCAACTGAGCTTTAAGCAGGTCTTAGGATCAAGGATGATTGGAGCGTGTTCTTTACGAAGATTGGCGGTTGGGTTTGAATATTGTCGTCTCATTCGGACAACAACGAGGAGGATGTACTTTTTATGGGCAAGATTCGTAAGCACTACAAATCTGATACGCAGGAAGACATTATTGAGGAAGAATCGCTGGATGTGAAAGATAGCGAATTCGATCCTCTGGATAGTATGGATGATATAGATGATGCAGAGGAAAACGACGAATCTGAAGAGTCCGAGGAGTCAGAAGAGGAAACCCCGAAAAAAGAAGACGGACCTTCCGATGACGCCATAAAACTCTATCTTAAAGAAATTCAAAAAACCAAGTTGCTGACCGCAGAAGAGGAGCGCATGCTTGCGCGGCGTATCTCTGAGGGAGACATGGCTGCCCGGGACAGGATGATTGAATCGAACTTGCGTCTTGTTGTTAAGATAGCCAAACGATATATGAATCGCGGTTTGCCGTTTCTCGATTTGATCGAGGAGGGCAACATGGGGCTTATAAAGGCTGTCGAACGGTTTAAGCTGAGCAAAGAATGTCGATTTTCCACCTATGCTACATGGTGGATCCGTCAATCCATTGAGCGAGCATTGGTGAATCAGAGTCGCACCATTCGCTTGCCGGTTCATGTTTCAGATGACATCAATAAATTTATAAAGATCAGTCGAGAACTGATTCATCAGTTTAACCGGGAACCTAAAGTTGAGGAGATTGCTGAATATATGGGAGTTGAACCTTCCTATATTCGTCGACTTATGGTACTTGTCAAAAAAACCTACTCCATAGAACACCCGATGGGAGAAAATCGCGACTACAGCCTAATTGATACCATTGAAGACACGAATGCAGACAACCCTTCTGTTTTTGTGGATGATATCAATAAGTACGCTCATGTCTGTAACTGGTTTGCTACTTTAAGTGAAAACGAACAGGAAATTCTTGTGTTGCGGTTTGGTCTGAACGATCAGGATCCGCAGACTTTGGATACCATAGGAAGAAAGTTTGGCGTCACTCGGGAACGCATTCGCCAGATCGAAGCAAAGAGTCTGCAAAAGCTTCGTAACCTCATGGAAGAACAGGAGGCGGCCAGTTCTGCTTTTATGGAAAGCGAATTGAGTAAACGGTCCTGATACCTGGATAACCATTAGACTGTGAAAGATTTTGTATGACAGAAAGGATTTTGAACGTGGATGACTTGCGTAATGTGATCCGGGATATCCCTGATTTTCCTAAAAAGGGCATAGTATTTAAGGATATTACCACGCTTCTGGCCGACGCGAAGAGCTATCATCGCATGGTTGACTTAATTGCTCACCGATATATAGGGCAAAAGATTGATCAGATTGTCGGTGTGGAGGCGCGAGGATTTATCCTCGGTGCTGCTTTAGCGTATAAACTTGGAACCGGAATCACCCTGGTGCGCAAGCCGGGCAAATTGCCTTATAAAACCATCAAGAAGACTTATGAGCTTGAATATGGCACGGATACTCTTGAGATACATGCCGATGCTTTCAAGCCTGGCGATAGGGTTGTCGTGGCGGATGATCTGTTGGCTACCGGGGGAACCGTGGCGGCGGTTGTCGAATTGGTCAGGGAATCTGGCGCGGAAGTGGTTGAATGTGCGTTTTTGGCAGAGCTGGAGTTTTTAAATGGGCGGGAGCGTTTGCCGACGGACAAGGTCTTCAGCCTGCTTAAGTTTTAAGCGTTATCAATAAATACCTTGCCAATCAATTTGAGGATGGTGTATAAACTACCCCCTCATGGGCCCCGTAGCTCAGCCGGATAGAGCGATCGCCTCCTAAGCGATAGGCCGTGCGTTCGAATCGCGCCGGGGCCGCCAATTTTACGTGCACCCCCCTTCTATTTTGAAGGGGGGTGCTTTGTCCTGTGGTTCGACCTAAGTAATGCCGCAATGTTCATGCAGCATTGAAACATGGTAATGGCTTATTCAAGACGTAGGGATGTCTATAGGCCAAGATGTTTTTGCATCCATCCTTTCTGGTTGTCTTCTTAAACACCTTGTTTTTCATCAAAATCCAGCCTCTTTCCACGTATTATTAGAAATTTCAGGGAACCTCCATTTACATCGTTATGCGATAATTTATATAGCGTCGATTTCCATTAACTTTAGTTTGTAACTTATTGAATATTCAATGTTATGCAAAGGTGATTATAAAATGGGCAGTTTGTTGGAGCCTATGGGAGATAGGGGGTGGGAGTGGCTTTCCACAGGGTTGTCCACTGGTTTTCCACGGAAGGTGTGGAAAAAGGTTGAAGGGGCTTGAAGATGCGATAGTTTTTCCGTTTATTGATGTTTGGATATTTTTGATAGCTATCCAATCAGTGCTATGGGGAGGTGTTCTGGCTATCTTGAAAAGTGCAGGCATCTTGTTGTTTGGCCTCGTTCCACAAGCTGAGTAATTCATCAAAGGATGCGCTGTCTATGTTGCGTCCCCGGTTTTTAAGCGACTCCTCCACCAAAGTGAACCGTCTGGTGAAGCGTTTGATGGTTTTTTCTAAAGCATTTTCGGCATCTATGTCAAGGAGTCGTCCAACGTTCACGGCGGCAAATAGAAGGTCACCCAATTCATCTTCTTTTCTCTGGTAATCCGATTCCAGGAATGCTTCTTCGCATTCCATGAGTTCTTCATGGACCTTGGCCAGGGCGAAAGTGATATCAGGCCAGTCGAAACCGGCGCGACTGGCTTTTTGCATGATTTTTTTTGCCTTTAAGAGGGCAGGAAGGTGTCGGGGGAGATTGCCTAGTGTTGTGGTTGGTTGGCCTTGTTGTGATTTTTCTTCCCGTTTGATGTCATCCCATTGTCTTTGGAGGTCATCGTTGGTCGTGATATGTGATTTGTTAAAGACGTGAGGATGACGGCGCTCGAGTTTATCTGCGATGCCGTTGGCTACGTCATCCAGATTGAACAGTCCTCTTTCTTCAAATATCCTGGCTTGTAGAACAACCTGCAAGAGAAGATCTCCCAGTTCTTCGCAGATAGCATTTGTATGGCCCAGATCTATTGCCTCAAGCACTTCATAAGCTTCCTCGATAATGTATGATTTGAGGCTTTCCGGAGTTTGCTCGGCATCCCAGGGACAGCCGCCAGGAGAGCGTAAGGTTGCGACTATCTTTGCCAAGCGATCCATGCCTGGCTGTGAATTTTTTTTCTGCATGAATTGTATCCTAGATAGGGAGTTGTCTGTTTCTATCCCATTCATCCGGTTCGTGCAACTGTTGTATGAAAAATAATTGCTTGCATTGCATTGCGGAATAGGCTAGTAAGTTGCTGGCTTTGGCCGGTATGCTACTGATTGTGGGTGACCTTTTCGCTTGACAAACCGAGGTCAGGCCTTATACTACCCGCTTACCTGCGGCCCATCACTTTTTTGGAGACACTGCTTTTGATCATCGACTTGGACGACATCAAGGAACAGGGCTTATCCCTGGAGCTGATGGAAGCATTTGATCATTTCCCCGCGCTCAACGAACTGCAGGCGGACGGCGAGGTGGTTTTTCTCCAGCCACTCGATATTCGGTTGATGGCTCGCAAGTTCGAGGGGATGGTCATAGTTGAAGGTTCGGTAGCGACGGTGGTTCGCCTTCAGTGTTGTCGGTGTCTGCAGGAATTTGAGCAACCTCTTGATGCAACCTTTTCTATTACCTATGCTCGGCAACTGCCGGCTATGGAAGAAGGTGGCGACGGTGCTGAAGTTGAGCTTCAGGCTGACGATCTTGGGATGCTTGCTTTTGAAGGGGACGAAATCGACCTCACGGAAACTGTTCAGGAACAGGTTGTGATGGCGATGCCTTTTAAGCCACTCTGTCGTGAAGACTGCCAGGGTTTGTGTTCACAATGTGGCGCGGATCTTAATGATGGCGATTGCGGATGTCGTGATCAGGCGATGGATGGGAAATTCGCCGCCCTTAAGGATTTTAAGGTTAAAAAAACTGATTGATGTATACTTTTTTGCAACCTGTTGGTGTTTTTAGCAGACACAATTAATCGGCTTTAGTGGCCGCTTGGAAGGAGTTTTAAAATGGCAGTACCGAAGAAGAAAACCTCCAAATCGAAACGTGACATGCGTCGGGCTCATGACTTTTTGACCGTCCCCGGGATTTCTACCTGCCCGCAGTGCAAAGAACCGAAGCAGCCTCATAGGGTTTGTGCAAGTTGCGGAAGTTACAAGGGCAAGGACGTCGTTGAAACCGAATAAACTCCTATAAAAAGGACGTCCGATTGAACGAACGAATAGTAGTTGCCGTCGACGCTATGGGGGGAGATAATGCCCCTGAAGTCGAGGTAGAAGGTGCGGTTGCTGCCGCAAGACAGTGGAAGATTCCAGTTGTTCTGGTCGGTGATCAGGTTCGGCTTAAAGAAGCCCTATCCAGGTATTCTATATCGGGGTTGGATATTACCATTCAGCATGCCAGCGAAATTGTTGGCATGCATGATTCACCGTCTGACGCAGTCCGGAAAAAGAAAGACTCTTCGGTTAGAGTTGCTTTTGATTTGCTACGACGTGGCGAGGTCCAAGCCGTAGTAAGTGCCGGCAATTCAGGCGCGACAATGGCCGTTGGGATGTTTCTTCTGAAGAGGATTCCTGGAATTGATCGTCCTGCCATAGCCACCATTTTGCCCAACAAAAAGAGCCAGACGGTTTTGTTGGATGGTGGGGCTAATGTTGATTGCAAACCGATCCACCTCGCGCAGTTCGGAACCATGGGCGCTGTTTATGCCAAATTTATGCTTGGCAAGAATCGTCCTAAGGTTGGCGTCCTCTCCAATGGTGAAGAGGAGAGTAAGGGCAATGAACTGGCACGCGAAGCGCATAAGCTTCTTAAACAATCGACTCTGAATTACGTCGGATTTGTAGAAGGACGTGATATTTTCAGTGGCGATGTCGATGTTGTGGTGTGCGACGGTTTTGTAGGCAATGTAGTGCTTAAGGTTTCCGAAGGGCTTTCTGAAGCCATCGGCGATATGCTGAAGGGTGAAATAAAGCAGCGGTTACTGGCCAAGCTTGGTTACCTGCTTGCGCGCCCCGCATTTCGAGCTTTTAAGAAAAAGGTGGATTACGCAGAGTATGGCGGAGCACCGCTTCTTGGCATTCAAGGCACAGGTATGATCTGTCATGGTGGGTCCAATGCCCGTGCTATCAAGAATGCCATTCACATGGCGAGGGAATCCGTATCGCAGCGTATCAATGAGCGTTTGATCACTCAACTCGGCCTTGAAAGAGATGGGGCTGGTGATGATGCTATTGAAGCTGGCGCCCGTTAGTTCTTTGACATTCCCCGCTTGGAGTTTTGCAGTATGATGAAGCGAACGTGTATCACTGGTACCGGATCTTATTTGCCTGAAAAAGTCATGACCAATGCCGACCTGGAGCGGTTAGTCGATACAACGGACGAATGGATCTGGACCCGTACAGGTATCCGTGAACGTCACATTGCAAGCGACGGAGAGCATACCTCCGATCTCGCTACAACAGCTGCCAAACGTGCTATGACCATGGCCGGTGTTGCTGCAGATGAAATTGATCTTATTATAGTTGCTACGGTAACCGGCGATTTCAATTGGCCGGCTACTGCGTGCCTTGTTCAGAGTAATTTGCAGGCCAGTCGTGCTTTTGCATTTGATATATCAGCAGCATGCAGTGGTTTTCTTTATGGGCTGTCCATTGCTGACAGTTATATCAAGGCGGGAACCGCAAAAAAGATATTGCTGATTGGCGCCGAGGTATTCAGCAGGATAGTGGATTGGAAGGATAGGGGTACCTGTATTCTGTTTGGTGACGGTGCGGGTGCTGTCGTGCTTGAAGCCGGAGAAGACGAGCGGGGATTGTTGAGCTGCCATCTTCACACGGATGGTAGTTGCTGGCCTTTGTTGTACCAGATGGGACAAGGTTCCCGTAACCCTGCCGATAGCGCTGCCGCTGAAGCCAGCAATCCCTTTGTTCAGATGCAAGGCAACGAAGTGTTTAAGGTTGCTGTGCGATCGCTGTGCGAAGCCGGGGAAGAAGCCCTTGCTGCAAACGCTCTCACTGCGGGCGACGTCGATCTTCTTATCCCGCATCAAGCCAATCGGCGGATTCTTGAGGCCACAGCTAAACGATTGGGTGTTCCCCTTGAAAAGGTCATGGTCAACGTTGATCGAGTTGGCAATACTTCAGCTGCATCCATCCCCATAGCCCTTGATGAGGCGCACAGGGGAGGTCGGATCAAGTCCGGTGATGTTGTACTGTTGAATGCATTTGGTGGTGGCTTTACCTGGGGTTCTGCCCTTTTTCGGTGGTAAAGTCGCTGTCGTAAAGGAGATTATACTTCACATGACAGCTTTCGTATTTCCTGGCCAGGGATCTCAATATGCCGGCATGGGTAAAGATCTGGCAGAGAATTTTCCTTTGGCTCGACTGACTTTCGAAGAAGCGAACGATGCGCTTGGTATGGACCTTGCGAAGCTTTGTTTCGAAGGGCCCGAAGAAGAACTGAAGTTGACGGCTAACACGCAGCCTGCCATTGTTGCTGCAAGCATTGCTGCGTTACGCGTACTGCATGAAGAAACAGGTTTGACACCTGCATGTGTCGCCGGACACTCCCTTGGCGAATATGCCGCCCTGGTATGTGCCGGAGCCTTTTCCTTTGAAGATGCCATTCGTACAGTGCGTCAACGCGGCACGTTCATGCAGGATGCCGTTCCCGTTGGCGTTGGAACCATGGCCGCCATTATTGGCCTAGACACTCAGGTCGTGGATCAGATCTGTCAAGAGGTGGCCAAGGATGAGATAGTTGCACCGGCCAATTACAACAGTCCTGGTCAGATTGTTATTGCCGGGCATGTTTCTGCCGTGCAACGGGCCATGGAACTTGCAAAAGAGCGCGGCGCCAAGCGTGCCTTACCTCTACCGGTCAGTGCTCCTTTTCACTGCTTGCTCATGAAACCCGCCGCCAGCCAACTTGCGACCGTGCTTGCCGGTGTTGATGTTGCTGAACTTGAATGTCCGGTGATCAGTAACGTTGACGCTCTCGCCAATCGTGATGCAGGGACTGTATGCGATTTGCTGGTGCGCCAGGTGTATTCTCCCGTACGTTGGGAAGAGTCTGTCGTTACCATGGTCGAATCCGGCGTAGAGCGCTTCGTTGAAATTGGACCAGGTAAGGTTCTTGCCGGGCTGATCAAGCGTATCGCTAAGGGCGTCGCCATTCAGAATATCGGGACCGTTGCCGATATAAAGGCTTTTTCGCCGGCGCCATAAGGGGGGATTGAAGTATGTTGAAGGATAAAGTTGCCATTGTAACCGGGGCCTCGCGTGGTATCGGGCGCGCCATAGCAATCAAAATGGCAGTGTGTGGTGCCAAGGTTGTGGTGTCTGCACGCAGTACCGAAGCACTTGAGAGTCTTGTTAAAGAAATCACTGAGCTTGGCGGGCAGGCTTTAAGCGTACCGACTGATATCTCCAGCTCTTCTGACGTGGATCGCTTGTTTGATGCTGCAATGGAGACTTTTGGTCGGGTCGACATTTTGGTCAACAATGCTGGCATTACCCGCGATAATCTTTTGGTGCGTATGAAAGACGCCGATTGGGATGCCGTAATCGATACCAATCTCAAAGGCGCTTTTTTGTGTTCTCGTGCTGCTGCTAAAATCATGGGTAAACAGCGCATTGGCCGGATTATTAATATATCTTCCGTTGTCGGCGAAATGGGCAATGCCGGCCAAGCTAACTATTGTGCCAGTAAGGCCGGGCTTATTGGTTTGACTAAATCGGTCGCCCGTGAGCTCTCCAAGCGTAATGTTACCGTAAATGCGGTTACGCCCGGGTTTATCGTCACTGATATGACTGAGGTTTTGAACGAAAAAGTCAAAGAGAGTCTGCTTGGGCAGATTCCACTCGGACGGTTCGGTGAAGCCGAAGATATTGTTTCCGCCGTATTATTCCTTGCATCTGATCAGGCCTCGTATATCACCGGTCAGGTATTGGGTGTTAACGGCGGTATGTACATGTAACAAAGTAAAATTTCGCGAGTATAGTCTTCAGTCCGATTCTGTATCGGTCCGAACAACAACAAGGAGGTGAAGCAGATGGCTTCTATCGAGGAAAGAGTACAACAGATTATCGCTGAGCAGTTGGGTGTAGATGAAGCACAGGTTACCGGTGACGCTTCTTTCATGGACGACCTTGGTGCCGATTCTCTTGACACTGTAGAACTGGTTATGGCTCTCGAAGAAGAATTCGATATCGAAATCTCCGACGAAGACGCTGAAAAGATCCAGACTGTACAGGACGCCGTTGATTATATTTCGGCAAATTCTTGATCTGACACGCAGGTATTGAGGGGGAGGGGGATGCGATGAGAATAGCGCTTCCTTCCCCCCTTTTTGATGCATCGAAAGTGATCGGCTGTAGGCAGGGTTTTCCGCAGGCGGCACAAAAAAGCCTAAAACGGAGGCATAATTCATCATGCGAAGAGTTGTCGTAACCGGTATCGGTACTATATCGGCCCTGGGTAATGGGGTAGAGAAAAACTGGCAGAGCCTTATGGCCGGCAAATCGGGTATTGATCGGATTACGCGATTCGATTCCTCGAGCTTTCCGACCCAGATTGCCGGTGAAGTCAAGGACTTCAACGCCGAAGACTATGTGGACAAAAAAGAGGTTCGCAAGATGGATCTCTTCATTCAATACGCTCTGGCGGCTGCGGATGAAGCTGTCAAGGATTCTGAACTTGTCATCAATGATGACAACGCCGAGCGTGTTGGTGTTCTGGTAGGCGCGGGCCTCGGAGGTCTGCCTACCATAGAGAAATATCATTCTGCTTATCTCGAAGGCGGGTATAAAAAAATTTCCCCCTTCTTCATACCCATGTTGATTACCAATTTGGCCCCTGGTCAGATATCCATGAGGTTTGGAGCAAAGGGACCGAACGTTTCAGCCGTTTCTGCTTGCGCAAGTGGCACCCATTCCATTGGTGATGCCTACCATATCATTAAGCGTGGCGATGCGGATGTTATGATTGCCGGAGGCGCAGAGTCGACGATCACGCCCCTGGCAGTCGGCGGGTTTAATGTCATGCGTGCGCTTTCGACGCGTAACGACGATCCCCAGGGTGCCAGCCGCCCCTTTGAAAAAAATCGTGATGGTTTTGTCATGGCCGAGGGTGCAGGTATTCTTGTCCTGGAGGAATACGAAATGGCCAAGGCTCGTGGTGCTCATATTTATGCCGAACTTGTCGGATATGGCCTTTCTGCCGATGCGCATCACCTTACAGCTCCGGCTCCCGGCGGCGAAGGAGCAGCGCGGTGCATGGCAATGGCTTTGAAAAATTCCGGTATGCAGGCAGAAGAGGTTACCTATATCAATGCCCACGGTACCTCTACCCACTTCAATGACCTGTACGAAACCATGGCTATCAAAACGGTTTTTAAAGAACACGCCTCCAAGCTTATGGTCAGTTCCACCAAAAGTATGACCGGGCATGCACTTGGTGCCGCAGGCGGTCTGGAGGCGGTGTACTCCGTCATGGCTATAGATCGTGGTGAAATTCCACCTACGATCAATTATCAAGAAGCCGACCCTGAATGTGATCTCGATTATGTTCCCAATGAGGCTCGTCGTGTAGCAGTTCATGGCGCCCTGTCCAACTCTTTCGGTTTTGGCGGCACCAATGCCAGCCTTTTGTTCAGGAAGGTTTGAGGTAGTCGAGATGTTCATTATCGCCAGTGACCATGGAGGCCTGGACCTTAAAGAGAGTGTCAAGGCCTATCTGGAGAAGCGGGGCATCAAGGTGCGCGATCTTGGTACCGATAACGGAGATTCCGTCGATTACCCTGATTTTGGTGAGAGAGTAGGGAAGGCTATTTCAACCGGTGAGGCTGAAAAAGGCATACTCATTTGTGGTACGGGGATCGGCATGTCGATCGTGGCTAACAAGTTTCCAGGCGTCAGAGCGGCGCTTATATGGGATGATTTTACCGCCCGCATGTCCAAGGAACACAACAATGCCAATATCATCGTCATGGGTGGCCGCATGCTCACGGCAGAAAATGCCAACGAGATGGTAGGGGTGTGGCTGGATGCTCATTTCGAAGGCGGTCGACACCAGAAACGACTCGACAAGATAGCACAAATAGAAGAAGATATCAGGGCCGGCCGGCTTTGAGCGGTTCCGATTCAGATGGGCAAGCCGGCGGCTTGCCCATTGCCTTTTGTTGGCTAAAGGCATCAGTGATCTGTGGCACTGTGAAAAACCAAGATTTTACTACGAAGTTCACGAAGAAAAATCTCTAAATCGAGGACGCAGTTTTTTCAATATCTGTAACTTAGGCCTTGGTTTTTTCTTCGTGAACTTCGTGCTCTTCGTAGTGCCAAGATTGTATTATCCAGGTTCGGATTGAGAATTTCTCGGTCGTGCCGTCAAAAACGGGTGCGTGCCTTATCCAGGTTTGCCACCTCATCAATATTGCAGAATATAAAGACATCAATTCATTGTAGGAGGCCATTAATATGTCTCAGTCCCTCGCACAACACGATCCTGAAATTGCCGAGGCTATTCGTCTCGAAACCGAACGTCAGGAATATAACCTCGAATTCATAGCTTCGGAAAACTTTGTTTCCGAGGCGGTCATGGAAGCTCAGGGCTCGGTCATGACCAATAAGTATGCCGAAGGATATCCTGCCAAGCGTTATTATGGCGGTTGTGAAATGGTCGATATCGCCGAGCGTCTTGCTATCGATCGAGCCAAAGAACTGTTTGGTGCCGATCATGCCAATGTACAACCCCATAGCGGTTCCCAGGCTAACATGGCAGTTTACTTCGCAGTTTGTAAACCTGGTGATACGGTGCTTGGGATGAACCTTGCCCATGGGGGGCATCTGACCCATGGTTCCCCGGTTAACTTTTCCGGTAAACTTTTCAATATCGTTTCTTATGGTGTCGACAAGGAGACCGGCCTGATTGACTATGAGGAAGTCGAGCGGTTGGCTCTGGAGCATAAACCGACCCTGTTGGTCGTCGGCGCAAGCGCTTACTCCAGAACCATCGATTTCCCGGCATTTCGTAAGATAGCCGATAAAGTAGGCGCCAAGATTATGGTCGATATGGCACACATTGCAGGTTTGGTTGCCTCCGGCGTTCATCCCAGTCCCGTACCTTATGCCGAATTTGTTACAACCACTACCCACAAGACGCTGCGAGGTCCTCGTGGGGGAATGATCCTTTGTCGCGAGGAATTCGCAAAGGTTATCGACAGCAATATTTTCCCTGGCATACAGGGTGGACCTCTGATGCATGTGATTGCCGCCAAGGCCGTTGCCTTTAAAGAGGCTTTGGCACCTGAGTTTGCAGCATATTCCAAACAGGTGGTGAGCAATGCCAAGGCATTGGCTGATGCTCTGGTCAAGCGCGGACTGAATCTGGTTTCTGGCGGTACCGATAATCATCTTATATTAGTCGATTTCAGCGGCACCGAAATCACTGGTAAGATGGCGGAAAAGGCGCTGGAAAAAGCTGGGATCACTGTTAATAAAAACTCCGTGCCGTTTGAAACCCGCTCACCCTTCGTCACCAGTGGTATCCGTCTCGGAACCCCCGCCACGACTACCAGGGGCCTTAAAGAAGCTCAGATGGAACGTGTAGCAGAGTGGGTGGTGCGTGCTCTGGATAATATGGAAAACGACGTGGAACTTGCTGCCATTAAGGCGGAAGTCTGCGAAATGTGCAAACAGTTTCCGCTGTACGCACATCGTCTGAAGTGATGGATCGCCCTTCCTGGGAAGAATACTTTATGGAAATCGCCCGCCTGGTGGCGCGACGCTCGACGTGTCTGCGCCGCCAGGTTGGGGCGGTACTTGTCAAGGATAAGAACATCCTTGCTACAGGGTACAATGGTACCCCCTCTGGGCTGCGCCATTGCAGCGAGGTGGGATGTCTGAGACAGTTGCAGAATGTTCCCTCCGGGGAGAGACATGAGCTCTGTCGTGGTCTGCACGCCGAACAGAACGCCATCATTCAGGCTGCCAAACACGGCACGAATATCAGCGGCGCCATGCTTTTTTGTACCAATACTCCCTGTGTTATCTGCTCCAAAATGATCATCAATGCCGGCATTCGCCAAGTCGTCTATCTTGATGGTTACCCCGATCGATTGTCCCTTGAGATGCTTGCTGAATCCGGTATCGCAGTTACAAATCTTGCGGATTTACTGGCCGGGAAGGAGCTGTCCCCGTTATGAAATGTCCGTTTTGCGGGTTTGCGGATACGCGCGTTATCGATTCGCGTCTTGGCAAGGAGGGCAATAACATTCGTCGTCGTCGCGAATGTTCTCAATGTGAAAGGCGGTTCACGACCTTTGAGCGCGTTGAGGAAATGTTGCCGCTGATTGTTAAAAAAGATGGACGTCGCCAGCCGTTCGACCGGAAAAAGATTATTGCCGGCATTCAGCGTGCCTGTGAAAAACGTCCTGTCTCCATAGCTACCATTGAAAAAATTGTTGATTCGCTTGAACGGCAATTGCAAGAATCCGGAGAACGAGAAATCGAGTCCAATATTATCGGGCAGGCTGTTATGGAAGCCCTGCATGATCTTGATCAGGTGGCTTATGTGCGCTTTGCTTCCGTGTACCGGCAGTTCAAGGATATCAATGAATTTATGTCAGAGTTGAAGGATATTCTGGCTGAGGGCGGGAATTCCCGGGAAAATTGAGCTAGACGGGGCGTCCGTATCTTGCCATTGCATTTTGCCAAATTGTTATCACTACACCATGAAGAGCATGAAGTTCATGGAATGTCATCAGATTCCATGCTTTTGGATTATATAAAAAAAGCCTCTTTTGCTTTCACTTCGTTTCCTTCGTGGTAAAAAACATACAAGGCACTGCCTGGGAAACGGCATTATTTCGTGCAAAATACTATCGAACATTTCATGAACCAGGCTCTCGAACTGGCAGGGCAGGGAGAGGGGCGCACTCGGCCCAATCCCGCGGTAGGCGCTGTGATCGTTAAAGACGGCGTCGTGGTAGGGCGTGGTTTTCATCCCAAAGCGGGACAGCCTCATGCTGAAATATTTGCCTTGCGTGAAGCAGGAAATCGTGCTCGGCAGGCCGACATGTATGTCACCCTTGAGCCCTGCAGTCATCATGGGCGCACCGGTCCCTGTGCCGATGCCATCATCGAGGCTGGTTTGTCCCGCGTCTATATCGGTACTACCGATCCAAATCCCCTGGTAGCAGGCGCCGGTATTCGTCGACTGCGCGAAGCAGGTATACAGGTTTTTTGTGGAATCCTTGAAAACCTATGCCAGAGAATTATTGCTCCTTTTGCCAAACATATTCGCACCGGTCTCCCTTATGTCGTGCTTAAAAGCGCCATGACTCTTGATGGTAAAACCGCTACCGCATGCGGTGATTCCCAGTGGGTCAGCAACTCTGTTAGCCGCCTGGAAGTGCATCGACTCAGAGATCGGATCGATGGCATCATGGTTGGCATTGGTACCGTGTTGCGTGATAATCCGCAACTTACCACTCGCCTTCCAGAAGATGGGCGGGACCCCGAGCGTATCGTGGTGGATTCAAGGTTGCGCATACCAGAAGATTCCGCCATTTTGCATCTGAACTCTGCCGCCAAGACGTTTATTGCTACAACGGATCAGGCGCCCACAGACAAGATCGATCGACTCCGTGCTGTTGGGGTAGAAGTGCTTGTTTTACCTACTATTTCAGGACGTGTCGATCTGCATGCATTGCTTGCCATGCTCGGTAAACGTGGTTTCCAAAGCATTCTTTTAGAGGGAGGCGCTGAGCTCAATGGTGCCTTCTGGCGCGCAGGTTTGGTGGATCGTCTCATGATGTTCGTCGCACCCAAAATCGTTGGTGGCGAAGGAAAGGGCGTGTTTGCCGGGGTTGGTATTGCCACTATGGCTGAGGCTACGGTTTTGCAGGATGTCAGAGTTCGGCAGTTTGGAGATGATACCCTGATTGAAGGAGAGGTGAAAACGTGTTCACCGGTCTGATTGAAGATCTTGGTACGTTGCGTCGATTTCAGCAACACGGAGACAGTGGGCGAATCACGGTTGCAACTGCTTTTCCCATGCAGGAAATTGTTATGGGTGAGAGCATCGCAGTAAATGGCGTATGTTTGACCGTGGTTGATTTTGGTGGCGGCACCTTTACAGCAGATGTCTCCCCTGAAAGTCTTTCTCGAACGAATCTTGGCCAACTCAAAACAGGCAGCCGAGTAAACCTGGAGAGGGCTTTGAAACTCTCAGATAGACTGGGCGGTCATATTGTCAGCGGGCATGTCGATGCGCAAGGTGTTGTCACCGACCGACGTCCTGACCAGAATGCCGTGAGATTCTCGATCGAAGTTCCGGAGGCCCAGATTCGATACCTTGTGGAAAAAGGCTCCGTGGCTATCGATGGGATCAGTTTGACGGTTAATTCCGTGTCTGAGCGGAGCTTTAGTGTGGCTATCATTCCTCATTCCCTGGCAAAAACGACACTTCAATGGTGCGAGCCTGGGGCAAAAGTGAATATCGAGACCGACATTCTCGGTAAATATGTTGAGCGTCTGCTCCGCCCCGCTTCATCGGGCGCGAAGGAAGGGGCTATCAGTCTTGACTTTTTGGCAAAAAATGGATTTATGTAAGCGTTATTTTTCACGGGTCTCAGGTTATAGATTAATCTATTGGTGTTGATGAATATTTAACCAAACAGAGGCTTTCTCTGGCCGAGTCAGAAGGTTTTTTTGCAGACTATCAACAAAAGGCTACTGACCCGTGACGAGCCTTTCTTTTCTTGCAGAAAGCTCAACTTTGGTGCTATCCTCGGCGTTTATCAGATGTAAACGGCTTGGCAGTATATGCATGGATTAACAGTGAGTTGTGTCATCGTTTTGTTGCAAGATCTGATAACGCGAAGGTGATTTACTTTGCGTTGTGCAAAAAGATGCCGAGCCTACAAGGAGATTTTATATGAGCATGGCAAATATTGACGCCGCGTTGGAAGATATTCGTCAAGGCCGTATGGTGATCCTCGTTGATGATGAGGATCGTGAAAACGAAGGGGATTTGACCATGGCTGCCGAAATGGTCACCCCTGAAGCGATTAACTTCATGGCTAAGGAAGGACGGGGACTGATCTGCCTGTCCTTGACTGAAGAGCGTGCCAACCATCTGCAGCTTCCCCTTATGGTCAGTGAAAACTCATCCGGTTTCGGAACGGCTTTTACCGTCTCCATTGAGGCTCGCAAGGGCGTGACCACCGGCATCTCCGCCAAGGATCGTTCAACCACCATTCAGGTTGCCATCGCCGATGAAACCAAGGCGCATGATCTTGCCCGGCCCGGACACGTATTTCCCCTGCGGGCCAAAAAAGGCGGAGTGCTGGTACGTGCCGGTCAGACCGAAGGGTCCGTTGATCTTGCCCGATTGGCCGGTCTCAAGCCCGCCGGCGTGATATGCGAGATCATGAACGACGACGGTACCATGGCCCGTATGCCTGAACTTGAAAAATTCGCAGAACAGCACGGGCTGCGTATCATCACCGTAGCCGATCTTGTGCGTTACCGCATGAACAAGGAAACACTGGTTCGTCGCGAAGCGGAAACATCGCTACCGACCCCTTATGGTGGTGAATTCATGGCCATAGGGTATGAAAATGATGTCGATAAGGCCCAGCATCTGGCTTTGGTCAAAGGCACTATCGATCCGGAGAAGCCAGTTTTGGTCAGAGTGCATTCCGAGTGTCTTACCGGCGATGTGTTCGGATCTTTGCGTTGCGACTGTGGTGATCAGCTGCATGCGGCCATGTGTCAGATTTCGAAGGAAGGTTCCGGCGTCATCGTTTATATGCGTCAGGAAGGCCGTGGTATTGGCCTGAATAATAAATTGAAAGCCTATGCATTGCAGGATCAGGGTTGCGATACCGTGGAGGCCAATGAGGTCCTTGGGTTCAAGGACGATCTGCGTGATTACGGTATTGGTGCGCAGATTCTACTCGACCTTGGGGTGCGCAAAATCCGTTTGATGACCAATAATCCTAAAAAAATTGTCGGTCTTGAAGGTTACGGCCTTGAAGTGGTGGAGCGCGTCGCCATCGAGATGCCCGCAACATGCGATAACCTGCGCTATCTCACGACCAAGCGGGAGAAGATGGGGCACCTTTTGGAAAATCTGTAGCCCAGTACCACCATAGGGTACCTGGAGCTTTCTTTTCTTTGACGAAAATCAACTCTACTGTACGCGACGGTTTTGATAAGTATCACATCTGAAACGGTCGTATCGGGAGGTTTATATGGCAAATATTATTGAGGGAAAACTCAATGCCGAGGGGTTCAAATTCGGTGTGATCGTCAGCCGTTTCAACAGCTTCATCTGCGACCGTTTGGTGGAAGGCGCCCTGGATGCCCTGATACGTCACGGCGCCGCTGATGACGATATAGATATCGTGCGCGTTCCCGGCGCCTTTGAAATTCCTATGGCAGCCAAGAAAGCGGTAGCGACGGGCCGTTATGATGCGCTTATTTGCCTTGGTGCTGTCATTCGTGGTTCGACGCCGCATTTTGATTATGTATGTGCCGAGGTGTCTAAAGGCGTGGCTTCCGTTTCGCTCGATTCGGGATTGCCGGTTGCTTTTGGGGTTATTACCACCGATAGTATCGAACAAGCTATCGAGCGGGCTGGTACCAAGGCCGGTAATAAGGGTGTCGATGCCGCCATGACGGCTATCGAAATGGTTAATCTGTATAAAGCGATCTGAGGCATTATGGCAAGCGGCATGCGTCGTTCAGGACGCGAACTGGCAATAAAAATTATTTATAGCTTTGATGGTGCTTCCAATGTCGATGCGCTTCTGGCGTCTTTTTGGAGCAACTTCAGGTTTCGCGACGATGTCCTGGGTGAACCATTAGAGGACGACAGTTCTGTTGTCCCAACGGCCATGAAGGATTTCGCGGAAAATCTTGTTCGAGGCGTAGCCCTAAACCTTGAGAAGATCGATGGTTTGATCGGTGAGTTTTCAACCAACTGGTCACTCGATCGTATGGCAAGAGTCGATCTTGCCATTTTGCGCATGTCGACCTACGAACTTTTAAGTCAATTAGATGTACCTGTCAGCGTTGTTATAAATGAAGCGGTTGAGATCGGCAAACGTTACGGAACCAAAGATACGCCGGCCTTTGTCAATGGCATCCTCGATAGGATATCCCGAAGCTGTCGCCCCGTTGTTACCCCATGACACGACTGCAGGTGCTTGACAGCCCTGCCGACTTGCTACCGGGAGAGGTGATTGCGACCTTTTTCTATTCGGATGTACATCCGCTTTCAGGACCTGCCGCACTGCTTGATTGGCGCCTTGATGGTATCCTGACAGAACAGATACGTAGTGGAAAGGCGCAAGGGGTGCCCGGTGAACAGCTACTGTTTGCCGGTAATAGGAAACTGTTCGCAAAATGGGTTCTTTTTTATGGTGGCGGGCCGTGGGCCAGACTGACCCCCCTTACGTTGTCCGGGCTTATTGGATCTGTACTTGAGGTTGTGCATCGGGCTGGGTTTCATAGGCTGGCAATCGCTCTTGATTGTTTTGATGGCATGGATATTCAGGATGCTGAACATGCCGTGTGGGATTTTCTTGATAAAGATCGGTTTCACGACATGGAGGTTGTGCTTGCCTGTCGTGGTCCGCGTGGATAGTCAGCATTTGCTGAGAGGGTATTGACCCGACTGGGCGGTACCTTGTGTTGTAGAAAATTTCACTTGGAGTAGCTATGAAAGAAATGAACGTTGGTCTTCTGGGATTCGGCACCATCGGGGCCGGAATAATCAGGGTCTTTCAGAACAATGCCAAGGTGATGGAACAGAGACTTGGCGCTCGTCTGAACCTTAAGCGTGTGGCGGATCTCGACATTACCACCGATCGTGGTGTCAAAGTTGATGCTGGCATTTTGACTACCGATGCCATGCAGGTTCTGACTGATCCCGAAATCGACGTTGTCATCGAGCTGATCGGCGGTTATGAGCCTGCGCGGACATTTGTGCTTAAAGCCATTGAGCAGGGCAAGCATGTTGTCACTGCGAATAAAGCACTGCTTGCAAAGCACGGTGAAGAAATTTTTTCGGCGGCCGCCCAAAAAGGGGTTGATGTGATGTTCGAAGCCTCTGTGGGCGGGGGCATCCCGGTTCTGTCAGCGATCAAGGAAAACCTTTGCGCTAACAACTTCCGCTGTGTTTTGGGTATCCTTAATGGTACATGCAATTATATTCTTACCCGCATGACTAACGAAGGTGCCGATTTCGCCAGCGTTCTTAAAGATGCCCAGGCCAAGGGGTATGCTGAAGCCAACCCGACCTTTGATGTCGAAGGGGTTGATACGGCCCACAAACTTGCCATTTTAGTGTCGCTGTGCTTCGGTACTCGCGTCGATTTGAATGACATTTCCATCGAAGGTATCAGTAAAATTACGCCGCTTGATATTCAGTTCGCCAAAGAATTCGGTTACAAGATCAAACTGCTTGCCATTGGTAAACTTGAAAACGGTGTGGTTGAAGCACGCGTTCATCCTACCATGATTCCCGTCAATTATCCGTTGGCGGATGTGGAAGGGGTATTTAACGCCGTGCGCCTGGTTGGTGATTTCGTTGGACCTGTCATGCTGTATGGGCAGGGCGCCGGTATGGATGCAACCGCCAGTGCGGTCATGGGTGATGTTATGGCCATAGCCCGCAATGCAATGATCGGCGGCCACCCCCGTACACCAGCCATGGGATATCTGCCTGAGTCTATTGCGCAATTGCCGATCAAACCGATGCGGGACATCGTCAGTCAGTACTATCTGCGCTTTACGGCTCTGGATAAGCCCGGAGTGGTGGCCAAAATTTCCGGGATTCTCGGTCGCTATGGCATTGGCATTGCCTCCATGATTCAACCCGATCGTAAAAAAAGCGCAGCGGTTCCCATTGTCATCATGACCCACGAAGCTACCGAAGCGGTTATCAATGATGCCTTGGCCGAAATCGATCAACTCGATATCGTTCGCGAACCGAGTCATTTCATTCGCATCGAAAACGATATGGAATAACCCGTCATATTTTGACAGGTTACCGGATCTCGCAATATAAAAAGCGCCCTTTTAAGGGCGCTTTTTTTCGTTAAACCAAGACTGGGAAATTTGGTGATTTAGAATATCTCAGCGATCTCTGCGTACTTTGCGGTAAATACAATGCTTAACCTTGAACAGCGCATTTAACGCGGAGAAGATGCTATGCACTCTTTTACTCAAGCCGTCCGGTCTGACGCAGCGCTTCGTAGAGTACGATCCCGGCGGCAGTGGACAGATTGAGACTGCGTACCTTTTCAGAGAAGATAGGAATGCGGATACAATGTTCCGGGTTTTTATCCAATAATTCTTGAGGGAGACCGGCTGTCTCCTTCCCGAATACAATCAGATCTCCGGGCTGGAAATCCGCTTTGATATGCGACCGTTGGGCTTTTTTTGAGGTGTACCACCAGCGGCCATCCGGAAAAGCATTTTCCAGGTCTTCCAGAGTTTCCCAGCGTCGCACATCGATCACCTCCCAATAGTCGAGGCCGGCACGCTTGAGATATCTGTCATCCAGGGAGAAACCAAGTTTCCCGACCAGATGCAAGACCGTGCCTGTGGCACCGCACAGACGTGCAATATTACCCGTGTTGGGGGGGATTTCCGGCTCGATAAGGACAATGTGAAATGGAATGTTTGTCATTTGTTCCTGGTCATTTGTCGGTTATTGTTTCCCAGCTCTCAGCTTGCAGCTCTCAGCTTGCAGCTTGCAGCTTACAGCTTACAGCTTACAGCTGCTTTAAGTGCCTGATCAAAATCGCTTTTGATATCCTCGATATCCTCGATGCCGACCGATACCCGGATAAAGTCGGGGCTGACACCTGATGCCAACTGATCCTGCGGCGAAAGTTGCTGGTGGGTGGTGCTGGCCGGGTGGATGACAAGGGTCTTGGCATCTCCGATGTTGGCCAGGTGACTGGCAAGTTTTACGCTATCGATAAAGCGGGCACCGGCTTCCACGCCGCCTTTGATGCCGAAACCGAGGATAGCTCCCTGACCTTCGGGGAGATAGCGCAGGGCCTGTTCATGGCAAGGATGGCTTTTCAGTCCGGGGTAATTGACCCAGGCTACCTGGGGATGCTCTTCCAGATAGTGAGCCAGAGCCATTGCGTTCTGACAATGTCGCGGCATACGGACATGCAGGGTTTCCAATCCCTGCATCAGCAGAAAGCTGTTAAAAGGTGAAATGCACGCCCCCAGGTCGCGCAGCAGGGTCACGCGCATTTTGTCGATAAAAGCCCGAGCGCCCAGAGCTTCATGATAGACCAGACCGTGATAGCTGGGATCTGGTGTGGTGAATTCCGGAAACCGGCCGTTGCTCCAGTTGAACTTGCCGCTGTCGACAACCGCCCCTCCAATGCTGGTACCATGGCCGCCGATGAACTTGGTCAGCGAATAGCAGGCGATGTCGGCTCCATGCTCGAAAGGGCGAAACAACATCGGTGTCGCAACCGTGTTGTCTATGATAAACGGGACCCCGAGGTCGTGAGCCACCTTGGCCAGGGCTTCGAAATCATCGACGTTGTTTTTGGGGTTGCCGATGGTCTCTGTAAATACAGCCTTGGTGCGTTCGTCTATGGCATCCCTGACTTTTTCTGGGTCATCGGTGTTAACGAATTTGACCGTAATCCCCATACGTGGCAGTGTGTGCTTGAAGAGGTTGAAAGTGCCGCCGTAAAGATAGGTGCCAGATACAATATTGTCCCCGGTTTTAGCCAGGTTGAGTATGGTCATGAAGATCGCAGAGGTGCCGGAGGCAACAGCCAGGGCTCCAACGCCACCATCCATCTCAGCCAGCCGGTTTTCCAGCACATCCGTGGTCGGGTTCATGATCCGGGTGTAGATATTGCCGGGCTCTTCAAGGGCAAACAGGCGGGCCGCATGTTCCGATGAATTAAAGGCATAAGAAGAGGTCTGGTAAATAGGGACAGCTCGCGATCCGGTGGTCGGATCAGGGACCTGGCCGGCATGCAGCGCCTTAGTGCCGATACGGTATGAGGAATTTTCGGACATAACGGCTCTCCTTGATTGAAAGCAGTGACGAGTGATTGAAACCGGTGATTAGCCAAAATCAGTGACGGATGACTGGTAAAAACTCACTATTTTCCGTACCCTGAACGTGGAGTCAGCATAACAGAGAGGTATGATGGCAGCAAGCATAGGATTGTCGTATCGGTCAATAAGTATGGATGTGTTTTATCTCGAAGCCATAATAGCAGAGGTGCAGCCTTTGGTTGCCGGTTCTTCGGTCAAAAAAGTTCATCAACCCGATGTCGATACGATAGTCTTTCGTCTTTGGAACGGGCGGCGGGAGTTGTGTCTGCGCATTAACGCTGCGGTTGGCGCCACAGGATTATATTTTACCGAGCGGCCATGGATCAATCCGCAGAGCCCCATGCGTTTTTGCCAGCTGCTCAGGTCGCGTTTGCGCACTTTGCGTTCGATTCAGCAGTTACCCAGTGAACGCATTGTCTTGCTGACATTTGATGGCCAGGATGAAGTTACTTACCGCCTTGTTTGCGAGCTCTACGGGCGTCGCCCCAATATGGTTCTATGTGATGATCATGGAAAGATTATTGATGCCCTGCATCGCCGGGAAGGGGAAACGGACCATCAGTCATACTCTAAGGGAGCTACTTGGTCCCAGCCGGAAATAGGTGGCGGCTATTCCCTGGAAGAGGCAATCGCATGTTGGGCTTCAGAGATCAAGCGAGACTCTCCTGTTGAGTGGCTAAAGCGCAATGTGCGGCCGATGACCCCCTTGGTGGCACGGGAGCTGGCCTGTCTTATGGATCGGGGTGGCGATCCTGCAAAAATACTATCGAATTTTTCCCAGCAACGGAGGCAGCGGCATTACGTATTTCAGATTGCAGAACTGGATGGTGTTGCTCGTCTCTTCGCCTTCGAGCCCACCGGCCTCAGGCTCACTTCAGTAAAAAAATTCAATTCGGCGTCAGAGGCAGCGGATAGCTTCTTTGGGGACCATGCATCGCCCGGGCGTTATGGAGAAAGGGCCCGGTTGTTGAAGGTGGGCAGCCGCGCTCTGTTGCGCGTTGAAAAACGACTTGAACGCTTGCACCAGGATAAAGCTCGAACAGATGAAGTTGAGGAAATACAACAACTGGGACAGCTGTTGCTGGCCAATCTGTATCGTATCCGAAAAGGGATGCGTGAAATCGAGGTAGAAAACTTTTACGAGCAAGGCACCATGGTGACAATTCCGCTCGATGAGGCTATCTCGCCTTCTCAAAATGCCGATCGCCTGTTTACACAATGTAAGAAAATTAAACGCGGACAAGCACATATTGAACGCAGACTTGCGGAGAGCATAGCCGAAAAAGAATGGCTGGAGGCGGTGCTGCA
The DNA here is from genome assembly GCA_002452265.1 of Pelobacter sp. UBA6812. Taxonomy (GTDB): domain Bacteria; phylum Desulfobacterota; class Desulfuromonadia; order Desulfuromonadales; family Syntrophotaleaceae; genus Syntrophotalea. The sequence continues at coordinate 54,682 of DKEW01000026.1, forward strand.
GAGCCTTGGCGAAGCGACAACGCGGGAAGACTTGGCAACTATTGAAGAGGAAATGAGAGATTTTGGCTTATTGCCGCGCCGTGTCACACCGACAAGACGGCGAGAGGGCAAGGGACGCCCCAAAATACGCGAAGGAGTTTCTCCCGGCGGGTTTATTATTCAATGGGGCACCAACAATCGGTCCAATGATTACCTGGTCAAACATGTCTGTCGTGCGCTTGATCTCTGGTTTCATGTCCTGGGGCAGCCGGGGTGTCATCTGATCCTGAAAAACCCCCAACAGGGTCGCAGTGTCCCTGAAGAAGATCTCTTTTACGCAGCGAGTTTGGCGGCGGGATATTCCCGTGCCGCATCGGAAGGGGCTGCGGAAGTCATGATTGCCGAAGGGCGCGCAGTTCACAAACCCAAAGGCGCGCTGCCTGGGTTGGTACAGGTCACAAGTTATCGCACGGTACGGGTCGCGCCTCGCAGGGAATCTTAGCTGGGCAGCGCACCATTACGTAGATCAACTTTTGTTAATCCGTTCCCGCAGTTCCTTGCCGACTTTGAAAAAGGGAAGCTTTTTGGGCTTAACTTCTATTTCCTCACCGGTCTTCGGATTGCGTCCGGTATAAGGTTTGTAGTCTTTAACAACAAGACTGCCGAATCCGCGGATTTCAATGCGTCCCCCGCTAATCAGGGTGTCCGACATGGTATCCAGGACGATGTTGACAATTTCTTCGGCCTTTTTGTACGTGAGTCCCTTTTTTTCAGCCAAGGCATCGATCAATTCCGATTTGTTCATTGCACATCACCTCCATTGACGGCGGCAATACCTGCCGACAGTTTGCCTTGAAATCCTTTGTGTGAGGAGCACCAAGTATCGAAGAGCATTAACAGGTGGCTGATGTATATGAGCGAGTGCTGCACTGAAACCATATCCGGCGAATGCACGACTGTCAATAACTGTTGGAAATTTTTACCTATTTCTTCAGCAATTTGCGAGATGATCCGGAACCATGCCACCATAGAAAAAAGCCAGATGCGGCTTGGAGTTGCCGCGATTGGCATAAGTGCAGATTTGATCACGGTAGCGATTTGGATTCCGATGGAATGGAATATGATAATTTGGGTATGCACTATTCTCAAGTTGCCACAAATTTTCCAAAATCTCTGCACTGCCTGCGTGAAGTGAACAACCAAATAAAATTTTCACCACGAAGATCACGAAGAAGGTCCGATAACGACAAAGACACCACGAACAGGGATATGCAGGATGAACAGGATAAACCCCTAAACCCAACGCCGTTGGTTTTCATCCTGTCTATCCTGAATATCCCTGTAATAGAAAGATTGCAGAGGACAACGATCATCAATAAATAAGGACACGAAGAGCACGAAGAGGTTACCCAAAGCAGACACTTATGGTTGCCCTTTGGCTTAGTTTTCCCCTTCGTGTCTTTCGTGACCTTCGTGGTTCAAGCTTTTAGATTCTGCGTTTTTTGCTACAGGGACCCAACGGTCACAAAAGTGCAAAAAGGGCAAAACAAATCACAAGCCAAGTTCATAACCAGATAAGAAAAATGCGGTCCCAGGGGGTATCCAGGCGCTCTAAGGTGAAGCTTGTGGTTTGATTGTGGCGCACACTGGATATATGGATTGGATATAAGAAGAAGTAGAAGATGGAAATAAACATATGCGAGGGATTTGTCGCAGCCGCGATATTAAATGGTTGTCAGGGGGGATAATACCCACATGACGTGTGTTTCATGCTCAGCGATGTTAGTCCATCGATGCGGAAGGTGGGATTTAAACGAAAGGCTTTCACCTTCACCGATCTCGAATGTTTCCCCGGCAACGGTCATTTTGAGGCGACCCTTCAGGACGAAGAGAAGTTCGTCTCCGGGATGAAACATATCGACATCGCCGCTGGAAGCGTTGGGCTTCACAACGGCAAATAAACCGGTGAACTGGGGATCACGCAAACCGGCGGTAAAGGATTCAGTCTGGAGGTTGCGGTCATCATCAAAAACCGATCGGGATCTTTGGCCAGGTTTTGAGTAAACGATTTCGTGCGTGGATTTGACATCTTCGACAAAGTAATTGATGCTTTTGTCGAAAACCGACCCTAGTCGAAGGAGGATCTCGACAGAAGGAGTCGTTAGGCCGCGTTCAATGCGGGATATCATGTTGGCTGAGACTTTTGCACGTTCGGAAACGGTTTGAATCGTGAGGTCGTTTTTCAGCCGGATGGCTTTGAGTTTTTTTCCGATAAGATTCTTTAATTGCACGGAGAACTCCCTATTTGAATGCCAACCGGTGTTGATTTACTGCGAGATGTTGGGAGCAGGGGATACGACCCACAGCACCTCGGTGGGGCCGTTTTCGAGATTACGCCAGAGGTGGGGCAGGGAAGCTTTAAAAGAAAGAGAATCGCCACTTTCGAGGATGTAATTGTCGCTCTGAATGATGAATTCAAGCCGGCCATTCAGTACCATGACGAATTCCTCGCCACTGTGAACCATGTGTCCGCCGCCACTCTCGCAGCCTTTTTCCAGGGTATCGTGCAAAACGGTAAAGCTTGGATCTCGCAATCCCTGAGTAAGGCTGCTGATCTGCTGTTTGTCTTTGTAAAAAAAGATCGGTTCCCCCTGGCCTTTTCTGGTAAACACAACGGTTGAACTTTTTTCAGCTTCTTCGACGAAATAGCCGATGCTCATGCCAAGGGCGGATGCCAATTTCATGAGGATTTTAACCGAAGGCACGGTAAGCCCGCGTTCGATGCGTGATATCATGTTGGCTGAGACACCGGAAAGGTTGGTTAATTCCTGAATAGTCAGGCCCTTGCCGATGCGTGTTGCTTTCAGCTTTTTTCCGATAAGCTCTTTAATCACAGGTACCTGCCTCGCCTTGAGAGTTCTCAAGTTTTAACACCTGATCTGGTCTTATGTCAATAAATTGCACGTGTTTCACATCGTTGGATGGGGTCGATGATTGTCAACGTGTTGTATCTATTATGTTGACAATGCAAGCCATATTTCTATAATGCGACAAGCTGTAAGCTGTAAGCTGTAAGCTGTAAGCTGTAAGCTGTAAGCCGTAAGCCGTAAGCCGTAA
>DKEW01000026.1:57790-61085 GCA_002452265.1 Pelobacter sp. UBA6812
TGGGAGCTGGGAGCTGGGAGCTGAGAGCTGAGAGTTGAGAGCTGAGAGCTGCCCCAATGACAAGTGACGACTTTTCAGGAGTAACGATATATGCGTAACCAAATACTTGACATTATCGACCGTATAATCGGTGGTGGACATTTGACAGAAGCTGAAGGCCGGCGGATTTTGCAAGCCCGTGGTGCGGAAATCGGCTGGATTCTGGCTGGCGCGCAGCAGTTGCGTGAGTCTTTTTGTGGCGACCGTGTCGGATTGTGCATGATCGTCAACGCCAAATCGGGGCATTGTTCCGAAGATTGCAGGTTTTGCGCCCAGTCGGCGCACTATCAGACCGGAGCTCCCGTTTTTCCTTTGAAAACCAAACAACAACTCGTGTCCGAGGCCCAGCAGGCTGATCGGAGGGGCGCTCGATGTTTCGGCATCGTAACCAGTGGTGCGCGTATCCAGCCCGGTCCAGAGTTGGAATGCCTGCTGGATACATTGCGGGAGATACGGGCCACCACCCGCATTGCACCGTCGGCGTCTTTGGGACTTCTCGATGCTGCGACCGCTGATGCACTTGCTGATGCCGGGTGTGTTACCTATCATCACAACCTGGAAACGGCGCGATCCTATTTCCCGGAAATTTGTACCACCCATGACTACGAAGAAGACCTGGAGACGGTACGGGTGGCCAAGGCGGCAGGCATGAAAGTCTGTTGTGGTGGGCTTTTTGGGTTGGGTGAAAGCATGGAACAGCGGCTCGAATTCGGTTTGACCTTGAGAGATCTTGACATCGATTCGGTGCCGATCAATTTTCTCAATCCCGTTGCCGGGACGCCCCTTGCCAACACCAGTCCTCTTGAGCCGATGGAGGCCTTGAAAATCATAGCGCTCTATCGGTATCTTATGCCGCAACGTCACATAACAGTTTGCGGAGGGCGAGGCACTACGCTAGGCGATTTCCAATCATGGATCTTCCATGCCGGTGCAAGCGGAATGATGGTTGGTGATTACCTCACCACCGCTGGTCGCCAGTTATCCGATGACCTAAGCATGGTTACCGACGCGGGGTTGAGTTATGAATGCTGCTGACGTCCTGTCCCCGCATGGCTTTTTCCTGACTGGCACCGATACCGGAGTAGGTAAAACCCTTGTCGCCGCGGTTCTTGCATACCTGATGGTTCAAAAAGGTTACAATGTCGGTGTCGCAAAGCCTTTTGAGAGCGGCGTTTCCGATCCGACCACCCTTGGTGAAGATGGACGACTGTTACAATGGGCATCCAGTTGTCGGGATGCTGTTCATTGCATCACCCCCTATCGGCTCAGTGAACCGCTTGCTCCGGCTTTTGCTGCGCGCCGCGAAGGTATCGATATCGATTGGCCGCATGTGGTCGCTAGTATTCGGGATGGGCAAGGCCGCTGCGACTTTCAGCTTGTGGAAGGTGCCGGCGGTCTGCTGGTACCCTTGGCGGGAAATCGGCTGGTTGCGGATCTGGCCAAAGAACTCGACTTGCCGCTGCTGATAGTGGCTCGCGCAGGACTTGGAACCATTAATCACACCCTGCTTACCCTTGAATCCGCCAGGACGCGAGGACTAAAGGTTGCCGGTTGGATCATCAATGGACTTTCAGCTGCAGCGAATGTCGCGGAACAGCACGCTGCCGAGGAAATTTCCCGCCTGACGGACATCCCCTGTTGGGGCGTCTTGCCACAGGTCATCGGGACGCCGCAGGAAAAGGTTGTCAGACTCGCCCGGGAGATGCAGGATTGGCCGGTAATAAAGGCGATGTGCGATAAGCTGTAAGTCGTCAGTCGTCAGCTGTAAGCTGGTAGCTGGTAGCTGGTAGCTGGTAGCTGGTGGAAGGTAGCTGTAAGCTGAGAACTGGAATTATCCCATGACCAAACAAGAACTCCTGCGTCTCGATCGCCGTCATGTGTGGCATCCCTGTACGCAGGAAAAAGACCATGAACTGTTGTCGCCGATCCCCATTAAGCGGGCTGAGGGGATGCATCTGATCGATATGGATGGTCGCAGGTATATTGATGGGGTTTCCTCCTGGTGGGTCAACCTCTTTGGGCATAACCATCCCAGACTCAATCACGCGCTGCAGCAGCAAGCCGGCTTGGTCGCCCATCATATTTTTGCCGGGTTTACTCACGAGCCTGCAGTGGAGTTAGCCAGCCGATTGTGTGCCCGTGCGCCCGGAGACCTGAGTCGGGTTTTTTTTGCAGATAATGGTTCCGCAGCGGTCGAGGTGGCCCTGAAAATGAGCTTCCAGTATTGGCAGCAAAGCGGTCATTCCAAAAAAGTCAGGTTCGTGTCGATCCGTGAAGCCTATCACGGTGAGACCGTTGGTGCCTTATCGGTCGGGGGATGTGACCTGTATCGCGACATCTATCGGCCGATTTTGCTCGATACGTTCCAGGCGCAAGGACCGGACTGCTACCGGTGCCCGTACGGCAACCATCGTGATACGTGTCATGCGGAATGTTTTGAGCATTTGGAGAGGCTGGTTACCGAACATCAGGATGAGATTGCAGCCGTCATTATCGAGCCTCTCATACAGGCTGCGGCAGGCATGCGGATCTATCCTCCGGAATATCTGCGCAAGCTACGCAAGCTCTGCGACGCCTGCCAGGTTCATTACATCGCTGACGAAATTGCCGTCGGATTCGGTCGAACAGGGCGAATGTTCGCCAATGAGCACGCCGATGTATCTCCGGATTTCATGTGCCTTTCCAAAGGGATCACCGGTGGGTATATGCCCCTTTCCGTTGTGCTGACCAGCGATGATATTTATCAGGCGTTCTACGATGATTACACCACTCTTAAAGCCTTTTTGCATTCCCATTCCTATACTGGTAACGCTTTGGCCTGTGCTCTCGCGGTAGAGGTGCTCAATATCTTTGACGAGGAGGATATTCTTGGTCAATTACAGCCGAAGATGACTCTGCTCGATGCGTATGCTGAAAAATTCGAAGACTTACCAGAGGTTGGCGAATTTCGTCGTTGTGGCATGGTAGCCGCCGTCGAAATGGTTATGGAAAAGCAGCAGAAAACTCCTTTTCCATGGCAGCAGCGCCGCGGGTATAGAGTTTATCAGCATGCTTTAAAAGCGGGCGCGTTACTACGACCTTTAGGCAACGTCGTTTATTTCATGCCCCCCCTGACCATCGAGCATTCCACCCTTGAAGAACTGCTCGACATCGCGTACCGTTCGATAATAGCGAGCAGGGGCTAGGAGGCAGTTGGCAGTTGGCAGTTGGCAGTTGGCAGTTGGCAGCTGGCAGCTGTAAGCTGGTAGCTGGTAGC
>DKEW01000002.1:0-3111 GCA_002452265.1 Pelobacter sp. UBA6812
GCAGCGGCCACGAGATGCTGGTGCGTTCCGCGCAGGGGCGCCAGGTCGCGGTACTGTTCGATGACGACCTGCACGATCTGTCGCTGCAGGGGCCGCTGGCGGTGGATTTTCTCGCCGAGCACGTGCCGGGGATTCGCGAACTGCCGTACTTCCACCATCTGCAGACGCGGCTGTTCGGCTGCTCGGTGATGATTTCGCGCACCGGCTATACCGGCGAGCGCGGCTACGAGATCTTCTGCAAGGCCGCCGATGCGCCGTTGCTCTGGGACAGCATCCTGGAGAAGGGCAGGACGCTGGGCATCATTCCCTGCGCCTTCACCGCCCTCGACTGGTTGCGGGTGGAGAGCTACCTGCTGTTCTTCCCCTACGACAATTCGGAGAAGTACCCCTTGGCCGACCAACCGGCCGGCGACACCCTCTGGGAGCTGGGCCTGGACTTCACCGTGTCACCGACCAAGGGCGAGTTCCGCGGCGGCGCCGAGCATGCGCGGCTCAAGGGGCGCGAGCGCTTCAAAATCTTCGGCGTGCTGCTGGAGAGCGACCGTCCGGCAGCGGAAGGCGACACGCTCTGGGCCGAGGGGCGGCAGGTGGGCGTGATCACCTGCGCCATGTACTCGAAGCTGAGCAACAGGTCGATGGCCATCGCCCGCCTTGACGTGCCCTACGCCGAACAGGGCGCGCCGCTTGAGGTGCGTGGCAGCCTCACGGCCCGCGCCATCGCCCACACCCTGCCGTTCGACGATCCGGAGAAGAAGAAGCGCACCGCCAAAGGCTGAACCTTGGCCACCAACGCAAACGGGCGCGCAGCAATGCGCGCCCGTTTTGCCATGTGATCTGCAAACTTCCGGAGCTGACCGATGATGAGTGCCTTGAGTGGTGGCTGGGGACTGTTGATCCTCGCCGGGCTGAGCGAGATCTGCTACGCCGCGGTGATTCCCAGGACCGATGGTTTCACCCGGCTGTGGCCGACGCTGTACTGCGTGTTCTTCATCAGCCTGAGCCTCTGGCTGCTATCGATGGCCGCGCGCTCGCTGCCGATCGGCACGGCCTACGCGGTATGGGTCGGCATGGGCGCGGTGGGCACCGCGCTCTGGGGCATCGCCTTCTTCGACGAACCGGCCAACGCCGCCCGGGTCATCTGTCTCGGGTTGATCGTCGCCGGGGTGGTGGGGTTGAAGGTGTTTTCGGCAGGGTAGGCATGTACGCTAGGCGCGGGGGGTGCAAGCCCGCCGCGCTGGTTTGGTCAGGTCGCACCGCCCTACGCTGGTCGACCCTGGCTGGTGGGGTTGAAAGTGTTTCGCGGGGTTGGGCGGGTGCAACCCGCCGAGTAGAAGTCGGGGTCTTCCGACTGCAAGCTACAAACCGCACGCTGACCACTTCTTGCAGCTTGCAGCTTGCAGCTTGAAACTCACAGCTCACAGCTGACAACTGACAACTGACCAAGAGGTCTTATGCCCTTCAAAGCCTACGACATACGTGGACGTGTTCCCGATCAACTTAACGAAGATCTGGCCATGCGTATCGGGCGCGCTTTTGCCGCGCATCTTAAGCCCCGCCAGGTGGTTGTGGGGCGGGATATTCGCTCATCCAGTGAGGCCTTGTGTCAGGCGCTTTCCGATGGTCTTCGGGCCGGCGGGGCCGAGGTGCTGGATCTTGGGCTTTGCGGTACCGAAGAGGTTTATTTTGCCACCTTCTCCGAAGGGGTGTGCGGTGGCATCATGGTGACGGCCAGCCACAATCCCTGCGATTACAACGGCATGAAACTGGTCCGCCAGCAAGCGCGTCCCATAAGTGGCGACAGTGGGTTGAATACCCTGCGCGATTTGGCCTTGCAGGGCGATTTTCAGGTTGCATCGGAGATGGGCGGGTATCGTGCTCTTGATGTGCGCGATAAGTATATCGATCATTTACTGGGATATATCGACACGTCGGTATTGAAACCTCTTAAGGTCGTGGTCAATTCCGGTAATGGTTGTGCCGGTCCCGTCGTCGATCTACTGGCGAACCGACTGCCCTTCGAATTCGTTCGCGTGCATCATGAACCGGACGGCAGCTTCCCTAACGGCATTCCCAACCCTTTGTTGCCGGAAAATCGCGGCGCCACTTGCGATGCGGTGCTTGCCCATGGCGCAGATCTAGGTATAGCCTGGGATGGCGATTTTGACCGGTGTTTTCTGTTTGACGAAAAAGGTCGTTTTATCGAGGGTTATTACATTGTCGGCTTGCTGGCCGAAGCATTGCTGACTCGCCACCCCGGCAGCCGCATCATCCATGATCCACGCTTGACATGGAACACGATCGAGAAGGTGCAAACCGGGGGAGGGATTCCTATCCAGAGCAAAACAGGCCATGCCTTCATCAAGGAGCGCATGCGTGCCGAGGATGCCGTCTATGGGGGAGAAATGAGTGCCCATCACTATTTTCGGGATTTCTCTTACTGCGACAGCGGCATGATCCCCTGGCTGCTGGTCAGTCAGCTTATGTGTCAGAGCCATCAGCCCCTGTCAGCGCTGGTCGACGACTGTATGCAGCGGTATCCGGCCAGCGGTGAAATCAACCGTCGACTTAGCGACCCAGCCGCCGCCATTGCGGCGGTCCGCCAATGTTTTCAGGCCCAAAGTCTTGCCGAAGACCATACCGACGGCCTGTCCCTCGAATTCGCCGATTGGCGGCTCAATCTGCGTTCCTCGAATACCGAACCGGTTTTACGCCTCAATGTCGAATCCCGGGGCGATCAGGCTTTGATGGAAACAAAAACTGCAGAAATTCTCAGCATCATTGATAAAATTTCTTAGGGCCGACTACCTATTCTTAAAGACCTTTTTGCCGCAGATAAAAGCTTTTTAGACAAAACAAGCAAGAGGTTTGATTTCGTATTTAATCTGCGTGAATCTGTGTAAATCTGCGGCTGATGGAAGGGGTTTTAGATTTTAACCCGAAAAAGCAATGGTACGCGGATGACGCGGAAACGGCGGGATAAACATCGGATTTAAACCAAAGGCAAGTTTTTTAAGTTGAATCCGTGAAGATCCGCGTGCATCAGATGTGATCCGCGTCCCATTATGCTTTTGGTTTGAGAAGTTATCTGCGTGCATCCGCCGTTATCTGCGT
>DKEW01000002.1:3128-11544 GCA_002452265.1 Pelobacter sp. UBA6812
TACGGATAACAGCGGATGAAGGCGACCACCAAAATCAAGCAAGAGGTTTGCCTTTGTATTCCATCTGCGAAAATCTGCGGCCAATTATGGTTTTTCTCTGGGACTTAAAGGGTTAGTCCGCTATAATCCGCGCACTATTTGTTTTTATGTAATTAACTTTTGACAACAAACCAATTATCAGTAATTTCAAAAAGGGAAGAAATCCATGAACCTGACTGTTATCGGAACCGGCTACGTCGGACTTGTTACCGGAACCTGTTTTGCTGAAATGGGAAATACTGTCACCTGCGTCGATACCGATCCTGCCAAGGTAGCCAACCTCAAGCAGGGGCAGATCCCGATTTTTGAGCCTGGTTTGGATGTTCTGGTTAAAAATAATGTCAAAGAAGGGCGTCTGCGGTTCACGACTTCTCTCGCAGAGGCCATGATCGATTCCCGGGTTTACTTCATCGCGGTCGGTACCCCCTCCAACGGTGACGGAAGTGCTGACCTGAGCCAGGTGTTGGGTGTCGCCGGAGAAATCGGTCAGCACTTGACCGAATACGGTGTTGTGGTCGATAAATCGACCGTGCCGGTCGGGACTGCGGAGAAAGTACGGGCGGTGATAGAAAGTGAACTGCAAAAGCGTGGTCAAAATATCGCTTTCGATGTGGTTAGCAATCCCGAGTTTCTCAAGGAAGGCGCCGCTATTGAAGATTTTATGCGTCCCGACAGGATTATCGTCGGTACCGAAAGCGACCGCGCCCGTGACATCATGCGACAGCTTTATGCTCCCTTCAACATGAATCGGGACCGGACCATCTACATGGGGGTGCGGGATGCCGAGATGACCAAGTATGCCGCCAACGCCATGCTGGCCACCAAGATTTCCTTTATCAATGAAATCGCCGGGTTGTGCGATATGCTTGATGTCGATGTGGAAAACGTTCGCCTCGGCATTGGCTCCGACGGGCGCATCGGCTACTCCTTTATCTATCCCGGCTGCGGTTACGGCGGTTCCTGTTTCCCCAAAGATGTCAAAGCCATTATCCACCTGGCTGAAAGTTGCGAATTCGAACCCAAAGTGCTGCGCTCCGTGGAAGAGCGTAACCAACAGCAACGGCGTGTTCTTTATCACAAAGTCTGCAATCGCTTCGGCAAAGATCTCAGCGGGCTGACTTTCGGCATGTGGGGCTTGGCCTTCAAGCCTGGCACCGACGACCTGCGCGAAGCCCCCGCAGTGGTGTTGTTGCACGAACTCATTGGCGCCGGTGCCAAAGTCCGCGCCTACGATCCCGTTGCCATGGAAGCCGCCCGCAACCAGTTGCCCCAGGCCTGGTTCGATAACGGTGATCTGATCCTTGCCGACCATCAGTACGACGCTCTGCAGGATGTCGACGCCATGATCCTTGTTACCGAGTGGAAACCCTTCCGTACCCCGGACTTCCACGCCATGCACAAGTTGATGAAACAACCGGTTATCTTTGACGGCCGTAACCAGTATGAACCGGAAACGGTCAAACAGGCGGGGTTCGAGTACGTGGGAATAGGTCGGAGGAGTTGACCATATAAACTGAATCAACGTCGATTCTCGCACGAAGCCACGAAGAACACGAAGAAAACCATTAAATACGAACCCTTGATACTGGTTTAAAGTCAAAGCCCTGGTCTTTGTTTTTCCTTTGTGTCTTTGTGGCTTCGTGCGAGGATGATAAGCCACAATATTATGAACGAAAATGAAATCGGAAAAATCATTGTCGATTCGGCGGTTTGTTTACACAAAGAACTTGGACCAGGTCTTCTGGAAAGAGTTTATGAGGTATTGTTGGCCTATGAACTCGAATCAAGAGGGCTTACGGTTCGTCGACAGGTTTCCATTCCGATCAAATTTAAAGGAATATCCTTCGATGAAGGCTTTTGTGCCGATATTCTGGTTGAAGATAAAGTAATTCTCGAATTGAAGTCGGTTGAGTCAATCTCAAGGGCTCATAAGAAGCAAGTTTTGACCTATTTGAAATTGATGGATTTAAAACTTGGATATCTATTGAACTTTGGTGATTCTTTGATGAAAAATGGAATTACCAGATTGATGAATGGTGTAATTCCATAAGCTTACCTTTGTGTCTTTGTGGCTTCGTGCGAGAAAAATGAGGTTTTTTGTATGTCTAAAATTTTAGTAACCGGAGCGGCTGGTTTCATCGGCTTTCACCTGGCAAAGGTGCTACTCGATCGCGGCGATGAGGTTGTAGGTCTCGACAGCCTCAACGACTATTACGATGTCAGCCTCAAGCAAGCCCGCCTCGCGCAGATCGAAGGTCGTAATAATTTCCGTTTTGTAAAAATCGATCTGGCCGACCGGGAGGGTATGGAAGCCCTTTTCCGTGACGAAAAGTTCGATCGGGTGGTCAACCTGGCCGCACAGGCGGGGGTGCGTTATTCCCTGAAAAACCCCCATGCCTATGTCGACAGCAACCTGGTGGGGTTCGTCAATATCCTCGAGGGGTGCCGCCACAACGGGGTGCAGCACCTGGTCTATGCCTCGTCATCGTCGGTCTACGGCGCCAACACGACCATGCCTTTCTCGGTCCATCATAACGTCGACCATCCGGTATCCCTTTACGCGGCCTCCAAAAAGGCCAACGAGTTGATGGCCCATACCTATGCCCATCTTTACCGGTTACCGGTTACCGGACTCCGGTTCTTCACCGTCTACGGTCCCTGGGGCCGGCCCGACATGGCATTGTTCCTCTTTACCAAAGCCATTCTGGAAGGCAAACCTATCGACGTGTTCAACTACGGCAAGATGCGCCGGGACTTCACCTATATCGATGACATCGTCGAAGGCGTTGTGCGCACCCTCGACCAAACCGCCCAACCCAACCCCGACTGGAGCGGTGCGGCCCCAGATCCCGGAACCAGCAACGCCCCTTACCGGTTGTATAACATCGGCAACAACAACCCTGTCGAATTATTGCATCTGATCCAAACCCTGGAAACAGCCCTCGGAAAAACCGCCGAGAAAAATCTCCTGCCGATCCAGCCCGGGGACGTGCCGGCCACCTATGCCGACGTGGATGACTTGACCAGGGACGTTGGATTCAAGCCTTCCACCAGCATCGAAGATGGCGTTGCCAGGTTTGTGGAGTGGTACAAGGGGTACTATCCGTGCTGATCACATGCTGATTTACCGCTGGGACTGAACCCGGCTTTGGATTTAAATCCGGGTCCTATTAGAGGTTTTGACCTGGGAAGTCATCTGCGTTCAAATAAGGTTTTGATCCAAGGTCAAAGGCCATCGAACGCAGATAACTACTGATAAAAACCAAAGTCCGGATCTAAGCCGGATCAAGAGCCATAGAACGCGGATGACGCGGAAACGGCCGGATAAACATCTGATTTAAACCATAGACTTCGATTTGGGTTTTGATCCGTGTAAATCCGCGTGTATCAGATTTTATCCGCGTACCATTCGGGCTTTGTGTGTTCAAATGTATAGTCAGGGGACAAAACCTCTGAAGCCCTGTTTAGCCGCAGATAACAGCGGATAAAGGCCAAACCAAACAAGAGGATTCGTATTTAATCTGCGAAAATCTGTGTAAATCTGCGGCTGATGAAAGGGGTTTTAATTTTTAACATACAAGTTTCTGGGCAAAGGTTTGGTTGATCCGCGAAGATCCGCGTGCATCAGAAGTTATCCGCGTACCATTCGGGTTGTCGGTTTTTGAAAGCAAGGGCAATAGAACGCGGGTGACGCCGGGATAGCGGCCCAATGACCAGAGGCCGATAACTTTGGTGTTACATTTCTTCCATATACCAAATGCGATTATTGGGTATAATTGATCTGCTTTTTGAAAACAGGGCCTTTTCAGGCCCTATTTTTTTATAGAGAATACAGACAATAACTTTTTGCTTGGGGACCCAGACTGATAAACAAAATCAATAGAAGGCGGATACCGCGGAAGCGGCAGGGATAACATCTGATTTTAATCCCAAAACCGGTATTTACTCAGATGAAGGGGATAAAAGGGATGTGACCGAAGCGGTTTTATCCTGTTCATCTCCTTAATCCCTGTTACATATGGATTTAGGGTTTAATCACCGAAAGTCGATGCGCCCAGAAGTTATGTGGCCTATCCGGATTTGGGTTTGTATGGCAAGGTCCCTGCATACATGGGTCGTCAACAGATGACCATTGACCGATAACGAGTGACGAATTTTATATGACCTTTGCCGCAATATTTACACTGATAACCGTCGGCCTGATGCTGATAGCCTTGGCCTTTGAAATACTGGCACCGGATATCATCGTTTTTTCTGCATTAGGTCTACTGCTGTTGGGCAATGTTTTGTCGCCCACTGAGGCGTTTGTCGGTTTTTCCAATCCTGGCATGCTGACGGTCGGGTTTCTGTTTATTATCGCTTATGCGGCCCAGTCTTCTGGAATTTTGTCGCTTTTTGCCGACAGGGTGATGGGGCGCAGCGGCGGTGGTCGCCGGTCTCTGGCCAGGATGATGGTGCCTGTTTTCGGCATGTCGGCTTTTCTCAACAACACGCCTATCGTGGCTATGTTTGCTCCTACCATCCGCGACTGGGCACTGAAACACCGCTTCTCTCCGAGTAAATTCCTGATCCCCCTTTCTTATGCATCTATTTTCGGCGGGATTTGCACCCTCATCGGTACGTCCACCAATCTTGTCGTCAACGGCATGTTGCAGCAGGCGACCCTGCAGGGTTTCGGTATGTTCGAACTTGCCTGGGTGGGATTGCCCTGTGCCGTTGCCGGAATGGCATTTATGCTATTATTCGGGTTTCGTTTGCTCCCTGAGCGAAAAGATCTAACAGAAAATCTGCAAGATGGGGGAGGGCGCGAGTATTTTCTCGAAATGAAAGTTCAGGGCGGCAGTTCCCTGCCTGGTAAAACGGTCGAAGAGGCAGGTTTGCGCAATCTTGGGCAAATTTATCTTGCCCAGATTCAACGCAATGGGGATCTTGTCGCTCCCGTGCGACCTACCGATGTCTTGCAGGCTGGGGACCGGCTGTTTTTTACCGGACATGTCGATTCCATTCTCCGCCTGCATAGCATCCCCGGACTGGTGCCCGGTCACGATAAAGAGTTCTGCCTCGCACTGCGAAACAGCGGCAAAGGGCGCATCCTGGAAGCCGTTGTATCGCGGTCTTCCCCGATGCTTGGCAAGACAATCAAGGAAGGGAATTTTCGTGCCCGGTACGATGCCGCGATCCTGGCTGTTCATCGCCATGGAGAATACCTGACTGCCAACCTCGGCCGGATCGTGTTGCGACCGGGGGATACCCTGCTGCTTCTGGCAGGGGATGACTTTGTCAAGCGATGGAACTATTCCCGCGAATTTTACATGGTATCCAAGGTGGTCGATATCCCGAAAGTCTCCCGGAGGAAATCGATAATCACCCTGGCGGTTTTGGCCGGGATGGTTGCCTTGTCGGCCTCCGGCGTTTTGGATATACTAAAGGCCGCCATTTTATCCGCCATTATTCTCATAGCAACGAAATGCGTTACCGTCGTCGAAGCCCGACGCTCCATTGAGCTCAATGTATTGATCGTTATCGCCGCCGCCCTGGGTATCAGTCGTGCTCTGGAAAAAACCGGTGCGGCAGGCTATTTGGCCGGTTACGTCATAGAGACGGTGCAAGGTTGGGGGCCTTTAGGGCTGCTCGCGGCTGTTTACCTCGTGACATCGCTGCTGACCGAGCTGATTACCAACAATGCCGCAGCCGCGCTGATTTTCCCCATCGCCATGGCCGTTGCCGGCCAACAAGGCCTTAATCCCATGCCTTTTGCCGTGGCCATTGCCGTCGCCGCCTCCGCCAGTTTCGCCACCCCCATAGGCTATCAGACCAACCTGATGGTTTACGGTCCGGGCGGATACAAATTCAGGGATTTCCTCAAACTGGGGATTCCGTTGAACCTTATCTTTATGGCAGTGGCCTTGGTCGTTATCCCGAGGGTGTGGGGATTTTAGAGACGCAAAGCATGAGTCGGACAAACTATTTTGCCCCAGGATGGAACCTTGAAATAAAACGAGTCTATACAAGGATGAGCAGGATAGTCAGGATAACTGCACTACCAAATTTTGACACCAAAAGCAAACCCTCGAAGGCTTGTTTAGCCGCAGATGAACGCAGATAACTACGGATAAAGGCCACATCGGGTCGAACGGTTTGTATCCGGTTTTATCTGCGAAAATCTGCGGCTGATAGAGGTTGATCCCAAGTCAAGGCCATGGAACGCGGATGATGCGGAAACGGCCGGATAACAATCTGATTAAAACCAAAATCATGGTTTTCTGGGTTTGATCCGTGTAAATCCGCGCGCATCAGATTTTATCCGCGTCCTATTCAAAGGTTTTGACCTGGGAAGTCATCTGCGTGCATCCGCCGTTATCTGCGTTCGCCATAAGGTTTTAAGGCAAGGGGTCATCGAACGCAGATAACCACGGATAACGGCGGATAAAAACCAAAATAAGGATCTAAGAGCAATAGAACGCGGATGACGCGGAAACGGCCGGATAAACATCTGATGTAAATCAAATCAAGATCAAGGGGCATCATCTTTATCTGTGAAAATCCGAGTGAATCTATGGCTGCATGGAGTTTTTTTTGCTAAGGGCATACCAAACCATTTATCCGCAGATTAACGCAGATAAAACCGGATTTAACCCCAGGCTTCGATTTTTGGTTTAATCCGCGAAAATCCGTGTGCATCAGATGTTATCCGCGTACCATTAAGGTTTTGACCCGGGAAGTTATCTGAGTTCGCCAAAAAGGTTTTGATCCAAGTCAAAGGCTCGAATTGAACGCAGATAACTACGGATAATGGCCAAATCAAACAAGGAGATCCGTCTTTAATCTGCGAAAATCTGCGTGAATCTGCGGCAAAGAGAAGGATTCTTTGTTTTTAGCAGAACAGGCTTATTCAAAAAAGGAAGTAGCATGACAACCACCATGACCCACCTTCGTCAACTCGAGGCGGAAAGTATCCATATTATTCGTGAAGTCGCCGCTGAATTCGATAACCCGGTGATGCTCTATTCCATCGGCAAGGACTCCTCCGTCATGCTGCACCTGGCGCGTAAGGCCTTTTATCCGGCCCGGCCGCCGTTTCCGCTGATGCACGTCGATACCACCTGGAAATTTCGGGAAATGATCGAATTTCGCGACAACCTCGCAGCGGAATACGGGTTTGACCTGCTTATCCATACCAACGAAGACGGCGTTAGCGAGGGGGTGTCACCTTTCACCCACGGTTCAGCCTTATATACCGACGTCATGAAGACCGAGGGGCTCAAACAGGCCCTGGATAAATACAAGTTCGATGCCGCCTTCGGCGGTGCCCGCCGTGACGAGGAAAAGTCCCGTGCCAAGGAGCGCATTTTTTCCTTCCGTACCGCCACCCATCGCTGGGACCCCAAAAACCAGCGACCGGAACTCTGGAACCTGTACAACGCCAAAGTCAGTCAGGGGGAAAGTATCCGGGCCTTCCCGCTATCCAACTGGACCGAACTCGATATCTGGCAATACATCTATCTTGAGCAAATCCCCATCGTGCCCCTGTACTACTCCAAGCAGCGCCCCGTGGTCGAGCGCGACGGGATGTTGATCCTGGTCGACGATGATCGCATGGAACTCAAACCGGGGGAAAAGGTAGAGATCAAATCCGTGCGCTTCCGTACCCTTGGCTGCTATCCCCTGACCGCCGCCGTCGAATCGACCGCCGCCACCCTGCCGGAGATTATCCAGGAAATGCTTCTGACCCGCACCTCCGAACGCCAGGGGCGATTGATCGATCACGATCAGAGCGGAAGCATGGAAAGGAAAAAGCAGGAGGGTTATTTCTGATCTTGATCAGAAATAACCCTCCTGCTGTCAGCTGTCAGCTTCAAGCTGCAAGTTTGAATCAAGGGCGATTATTTGCCTTTCAGAGTAAAAGAAAGAATTTAACTGATAGCTGCAAACTGATAACTGATAACTGGTTTTCCAAGGGGGGAGTATGGACTTTGAAAAACTGTCCGTTTGGAAGAGAGCACGCCAGCTGTCTGCGGATATTTATCGGCAGCTATCAGACTTGAGAGATATCGGTTTCAAGGACCAAATCACCCGTTCCGGTCTTTCGGTACCGAGTAATATCGCCGAGGGTATGGAAAGAATTTCCGGAAAAGAAAAACTTCAGTTTCTCAATATTGCCAGGGCGTCTTGCGCAGAACTCAGGACTCAAATTATCATCGGAGGCGATATTGACTATATCCCCAAAGAAACTGCACAAGCCTGGTTGTCCGAAACCAGAGAAATTTCAGCAATGCTTTCCGGACTGATGAAGGCAATTAAGTAATTTTGGAATCGAGCAGGCAGTAAAGTACAAGTTATCAGTTATCAGTTGGCAGTTGGCAGTTGGCAGTTGGCA
>DKEW01000043.1:0-5267 GCA_002452265.1 Pelobacter sp. UBA6812
GTTATTCGCAACCGAATAAGCCATGGTTTCTCCTTTAGCTAGGGGAAGCTAACGAAAGCAGAATAGCCAAGGCCGCATACCGCAGCCTTGGCTAAGGTGTTAAATATGCAAAGTGTACTACTTCAGTTCAACAGTGGCACCAGCTTCAACGAGCTGCTTTTTCAGCTCTTCAGCTTCAGCCTTGGGCATAGCTTCCTTAACGGTCTGAGGGGCACCGTCAACCAGGTCCTTGGCTTCTTTCAGGCCAAGCCCGGTAACTGCACGAACGACCTTAATGACGTTGATTTTCTTGTCGCCGGCACTTGCCAGAACAACGTCAAACTCGTCTTTTTCTTCAGCAGCAGCAGCGGCAGCTGCGGGAGCAGCGGCTACAGCTACGGGAGCGGCAGCAGATACGCCGAATTTTTCTTCCAGTTCTTTAACCAGCTCAGCCAGTTCCAGAACGCTCATGTTTTCAATAAAAGAAACAACTTGCTCTTTAGTGATATCAGACATGGTGGTATAACCTCCGTATTTTTAAAAACTGTCTATTAAGTTTTAAAGAGATGCCGTCCAAAAAGAATCAACCCTCTTTTTGCTGCTGAATTGCTGCGAGCACCTGAACAAAGGTGCGTGGAACAGCTGCAAGAACACCAACGAAATTACTGACCGGTGCATTGATCGACCCAAGCATTTTGGCAAGCAATACCTCCTTGCTCGGCAATTCAGCGAGAGCCTGCACATCTTCCAGGGTCAACAATTTACCGTTCAGCTGCGCGGCCCTGAGTTCAAAAGCCTTGTTGCTTTTGGCAAATTCCGTCAACACCTTGGCGGGACCGACAGGATCGCCTTCAGCCAAAGCAATGGCATTGGGACCCTGCAGATATTCCGAAAGACACTCGACATCGGTGTCTTTGGCAGCCAAGCGCAGCAGAGTGTTTTTAACAACACGGTACTCAACACCGACCTTTTTCAACTCACCGCGAAGAGTGTTAACCTGCTCAACGGTCAGCCCACGGTAGTCAGCCAGAAAAGCAGCCTGACAAGAACTCAGTTTTTGTGCTATTTCTGATACTACTTGTGATTTACCTTCTCTTTTCATAGCCTCTCCTCCTTTCTGTAGTATTTTCTTGGTCCGAATCGGACCATTTGCCAGTCAACGGCCACAGAAGGAGGCTAATGCATCCCTTTGCTCCGGCCTCGGCAGGTGGATAAACCATTAAACCACAGGTACCTGCTGTCTTTGACCTGGACTTCAGACACAACTGGCCGACCCGCACGCTCGCGCTGGTCGGCAAATTGTTAAATAAAAACCGGATAATTATTTTACGAGAGCCTGCACGGTCGGGATATCGACATTGACACCCGGTCCCATTGTACTGCAAAGACTCACTTTCTTAAGATAAGTCCCCTTGGATGTAGCAGGCTTTGCTTTGATCAGCGCATCGACCAAAGCGACCAGGTTTTCTTGCAACTTGTCGGCCTCAAAAGAGACTTTACCGACAGGAGCATGAACAATCCCGGCTTTTTCAACCCGGTATTCAACTTTACCGGACTTAGCCTCGCTGGTTGCCTTGGCGACTTCAAAAGTAACGGTCCCGACCTTGGGATTGGGCATAAGGCCACGAGGCCCAAGCAGCCGGCCGATCTTACCCACGGTCCCCATCATATCAGGGGTCGCAATGGCGGTATCGAATTCAAACCAACCTTCCTGGATTTTTGCTACCAGGTCATCCCCGCCAACGTAATCGGCTCCGGCATCACGTGCCTCAATAGCCTTTTCCCCTTTGGCGAAAACGAGAACCCTGACATCCTTACCCAGGCCGTTAGGCAACACCACGGCTCCACGCACCATCTGATCGGCTTTACGAGGATCAACCCCGAGACGGACAGTGATTTCGACGGTTTCGTCGAACTTGGCGTGTGCAGCCTCCTTTACCAAGGTGAGCGCTTCGCTGATGGGATACATCCGCGAACGATCAACTTTTTCCTTGGCTTGCTTCTGCAGCTTTCCTATGGACATTGGCGTACTCCAGATCCTGCCAGAATTTATACGATTTCGAGCCCCATGCTACGTGCCGTACCCTCAATGGTGCGAACAGCAGCCTCAATGTCGAATGCATTAAGGTCGGGCATTTTCAGTTCAGCGATTTCGCGCACCTGCGCCTTGGTCACCTTACCAACTTTGTCCTTATTCGGCACCGAAGACCCCTTGGGGATCTTGGCAGCCTTCATCAACAAAACTGCCGCAGGAGGCGTTTTGGTGATAAAGCTAAAAGAACGGTCAGCAAAGACAGTAATAACAACGGGAATAATCATCCCGTCCTGCCCTTGTGTTTTTGCGTTAAACGCCTTGCAAAATTCCATGATATTGACCCCATGCTGTCCCAGCGCGGGGCCTACCGGCGGCGAAGGATTGGCTTTGCCGGCAGGAATCTGCAATTTTATCATTCCAACAACCTTTTTGGCCATGAGCTTCTCCTTGAACTTTTACCTTCAAATAGCCAGCATCAGCTGGTTTTTTCAACTTGGATGAACTCGAGCTCGACAGGAGTAACCCGGCCGAAAATGCTGACCATAACCTTCAGCTTTCCCTTATCGGGCTTGACATCCTCTACAACGCCGGTGAAATTCAGGAAGGGACCGTCTACAACACGAACCGTCTCACCGACCTCAAAAGCCACCTTGGGCTTGGGCCTCTCGACATCCTCTACCATTCGCGCTGTAATCTTGGCTACATCCTCATCCGGAATCGGCGGCGGAGCCGCCCCACCACCGACAAAACCTGTCACCTTCGGGGTATTTTTAACCACGTGCCAGGTTTCGTTACTAAGCTCCATTTGCACGAGGATATACCCCGGGAAAAACTTCCGAGTAGAAGTCTTGCGCTCGCCATTCTTCATCTCGACAACCGTTTCGGAAGGAATAAGAACCTCCCCGAATTGATCTTCGACACCAAGCTGGCGAATTCTCTCTTCCAAAGTCATTTTGACTTTGTTTTCGAACCCGGAATATGTGTGTACCCCGTACCACTTCATTGACATACGTAATTATCTTTTCGCCTAGCCCCGAAGAAGTAATCCAATGGCGGAAGAGAGCAACCAATCCACGCCCCACAGAAAGACCGTGACCCCAAGAACAAGCACGATGACCGCGAGAGTGGATCCATACGCATCCCTCTTTCCGGGCCAGGTCACCTTTTTCAGCTCGACCTTGACATTGCCAAGGAATTCTACCGCCTTGTTGACCACAACAACTCCCTGAGCTCGCTTTAAGTATGGCAGGCCAGGAGGGACTCGAACCCCCAACACCCGGTTTTGGAGACCGGTGCTCTAGCCATTAGAGCTACTGGCCTGCAAGTAAAAAGCCGCAGAAGCCTGCGGCCCGTATCACTCAACCAAAGTAAGACTACTTAGTCTCACGATGAGGAGTATGCTTACGACAAAAACGGCAATACTTGCTGAACTCAAGCCGCTCGGGCTTGGTTTTTTTGTTTTTAGTCGTCGTATAGTTCCGCTGCTTGCACTCGGTGCAGGCAAGGGTAATGATATCACTCATATCTGATTCCTCTACCCCCGCCCACCATTTGGCGGGCGGGAGAATTCGCCTTATATAGACTTACTCGATAACTTCGCTGACAACACCAGCGCCAACAGTACGGCCGCCTTCGCGAATTGCAAAACGCAATTCCTTGTCCATAGCGATAGGAGTAATCAGGTTTACAGTCATGCTGGCGTTGTCGCCAGGCATAACCATTTCAGTACCTTCGGCCAGTTCACAGATGCCGGTCACGTCGGTGGTCCGGAAGTAGAACTGGGGACGATAACCATTAAAGAAAGGCGTATGGCGACCACCCTCTTCTTTGGTGAGGATATACGCTTCAGCCTTGAATTTAGTGTGAGGCGTAATGCTACCCGGCTTAGCCAAAACCTGACCGCGCTCGATATCCTCACGCTTCACGCCGCGCAGCAGGAGACCGACATTGTCGCCAGCCTGACCCTGATCCAGCAACTTACGGAACATCTCGACACCGGTAACAGTCGTCTTGACAGTAGCTTTCATGCCAACGATCTCGACCTCTTCCTGCACCTTAACAACCCCACGCTCAATACGACCGGTTGCAACAGTACCGCGACCGGAGATAGAGAAAACGTCTTCGACCGGCATAAGGAAAGGCTTATCGATATCGCGCTCAGGCTCAGGGATATAGCTGTCAACAGCATCCATAAGATCAAGAATAGGCTTACAGGCTTCACACTCAGGCTTGCCACAACCACACTCCAGAGCCTTAAGTGCGCTACCAGGAATAATGGGGATGTCATCACCGGGGAAGTCGTAAGAGCTAAGAAGTTCACGAACTTCAAGCTCAACCAACTCCATCAACTCTTCGTCGTCAACCATGTCGGCCTTGTTCAGGAACACGACCATGGNNCGTCGTCCACCATGTTGCACTTGTTCATGAACACGATGATGTACGGTACGCCAACCTGACGTGATAGCAGGATGTGCTCACGAGTCTGTGGCATTGGACCGTCTGTAGACGCTACTACTAGGATCGCGCCGTCCATCTGTGCAGCACCAGTGATCATGTTTTTAACATAGTCAGCATGGCCAGGGCAGTCAACGTGCGCGTAGTGACGATTATCAGTCTGATACTCAACATGCGCAGTGGCAATAGTAATACCACGCTCACGCTCTTCAGGAGCGTTGTCGATCATATCAAAGGCCTTAAACTCGGCCAAACCACGAGCAGCCATATTCTTGGTAATAGCTGCCGTCAGCGTTGTCTTGCCATGGTCAACGTGACCGATAGTCCCGATATTTACATGGGGTTTTGTTCTTTCAAATTTAGCTTTCGACATGGAGCAACCTCCCTCTTAAAATCTCTTAGCGATATAGTCTGTGTCTTTTGGACCGCCAGGAGTTGGCGGGAACCGAAACAAAGTATACTTCAAAAACCTTCAACACGAAAGCCCCGCAAATGGAGCCCACAACCGGATTTGAACCGGTGACCTCATCCTTACCAAGGATGCGCTCTACCAACTGAGCTATGTGGGCCAACCTTATTTGCAACCGCGCGAAACGCTCTTAATCTGGAGCGGGAAACGGGATTNNCTCTAGCCAACTGAGCTACTCCCGCCCGATCGAGCCATTCCATATTTGAAGCATCAAGTTGAACTAACTAAAGTCAAAGTACCAGTACCATCGGCCCTTGCGGCCTCCTGGCATCCTTCACTACAGTCTCATTCGGCATGTATTTAATTGGTGGAGGGGGGAGGATTCGAACC
>DKEW01000043.1:5366-41672 GCA_002452265.1 Pelobacter sp. UBA6812
GCTCTACCAATTGAGCTACGCCAGCCTGGGCACAGATGCGGTTTATAACCCTATTGGATTTAAATTGCAAGCTGTTTTTTTACCCACACCGTTCAGCGACGGTAGGCGAACTGTATAGTCCATTCGCCGACAGGCTGTCAACCCTTTTATACTAAATAAATAACATTCAACAAACAATAAGCAAAATTTCTGGTTATTCTTTAGCCACTTGAGGCAACTCCCAAGCCGACGAAGAAATTCATCCAAGGTGTTGCTGAAGGACTTGAAACAGAGCTATACCGCCAGCCACCGAAGCATTGAGCGATGTAATTTGTCCCCGCATAGGGATAGACAGAAGATTGTCGCAGTGTTTTCGGACATTATCCCGCAACCCCTTACCTTCATCACCAACGACCAATACAATATGGCCAGACAGGTCGGCATCAAAGATATTAAGGGCGCCGGCCTCACCGGCCAAACCGAAAACCCAAAAACCTTCCTGCTTAAGAGCATCCAGCGTTCGCGCAATATTGGTTACTCGGCAAACCGGAAGGTGTGAAAGGGCCCCGGCTGAGGCCTTTTCTGCTGTAGCGGTAATAGAACAACTACGATCTTTAGGCAGAATCATTCCCTGACAACCCGCAGCCTCAGCGGAACGCGCCAGAGCACCAAGATTGTGAGGATCGGTAATTCCGTCCAACACCAAAAACAGTCCTTGTTTTTCGCTACTGCGCCATGCTTCCAAGAGATCTTCAAGCTCAATGGACGTAATTTCTTCTACCCGCAGAGCGACCCCCTGATGACGTTCCCCTCCAGTCAGCTGATCCAACTCCTGGCGACTGACCGGACTAATGGTCACACGGCGCCTATTTGCTTCATCGCGCACCGCAGCAAGGCGCGGCGATGCGGAACTGCGATCGATCAACAACTCCAATGCTTTGCGCTGGCGCCCCCTCAGAGATTCAAGAACGGAGTTAATTCCATAAATAAGCGTTCCCACTATCTCAGTCCCCCTCCAGGGCCACAGCCATCTCTTCAACAATACGCTGCGCAGCACCAACCGGATCGGCGGCAGCGGCAATCGGCCGGCCAACCACCAGATAATCTGATCCTGCAGCGATAGCCTCTCCCGGGGTCATGATACGCTGCTGGTCATTTGATTCAGCAAAAGACGGACGCACTCCGGGGGTTACAATGGTAAAATCACGGCCGCAAGACTGTCGAATCAAACCGACTTCGTGCGGCGATGCGACAACGCCATCCAGCCCCGACTCTTTGGCCAGCCTCGCCAACCGGAGCACCATCTCTTCCACCGGGCGATCAATACCGACTTCACGCAAAGTCTGCTCGCTGGACGATGTCAAGATCGTAACGCCGAGCAGCACCGGCGGCAAACCTTCACCTGCAGCCAGGTATTCATTGACGGCCCGAGCAGCTCCCTCCATCATGGCGCGCCCACCCAAGGCGTGAACATTGAAAATCCGGACACCCAGACGACAGGCCTCAATGGCAGCCTTGGCAACGGTATTGGGAATATCGTGAAACTTGAGGTCCAGAAACACTTCCCCGCCTTGATCCAGGACCATTCGAACCACATCAGGCCCGCACCGGGTAAAGAGTTGTTTGCCAATCTTAAAGACACCGACCTTGCCACGCAGGCGCCGCACCCATTCCTCGGCAGACGCTCCAGATTCAACATCCAGGGCAAAAATCAATCTTTTACGAGCTTCGACCAGCATGATATCACCCTTCGGAAAACTGTTTTTTAATCAAGAGTTTCTTGACACGACGTGGCACTTCCTGAACTTTTTGAATCAAGCGTGCAGATTCAGCCTGGCCAAGATCACGCTGAGCCGCCATACACTCCATATAAATCAATTCGCTAAGTGCTTCAGCCAACAGCCGTTTCTTGTCCTGCTCTTCGAGTCCCGACAAGTTGGTCAAAACCTTTCGGCCGTCAACGGTACCATCGTCCTTAAGGCTCACATCTTTAAATACGTAAGAAAACGGAGAAGGCATTTGACGAAGAAAATTACTGATTTCGTTTAGAAAACCGCTGTTTTTTGCTGAGACCCTGCGAAACAACGCTGTCAAGGCGCCGTTAAAGACCAGCAATATCTCACCGAGGTCGCCAGCCACAGCTGTCGCAGGTGCGTCCTCAATGGAGACTGCCCCTTTGTTAATCAACTCGTAAAGAGCCCGGAGACCATCAAACTCCGGCATACCACTGCGCCTCAAGACTCCGCGGACATCTTGCCCTCCGGCCTCGATCAGAGCCAGCAGACGCGCGTCTTCATCCGTCAGGTTTTCCACCGATGAATTAACCAACTTCGGCAAGGCATCCATAGAACGAATGACACGCATGAAAAGAGCTCGTTCGTCAACACGGCGCAGTCCCTCCATAATCATATTCTGGGTGGACATAGCCAAGCGCACCATTTTTTCTTTTTCCGGCTCCCTTTCGAGAAAGAAAAAACTCCCCTGACTCAAGCCAAACAGATTAAATACAATGGCTTCCACCTGCTGCCGCATCGCCAACCACAAGTCCTTGGGTGCGATAGCACCCTTTTCAACAAGAATGCGTCCATTCCCATCATGATTTGAGAGCAATTGTCGGTATTTGGGCAATAAATTCTGATCAAACTTGCCCATTTCAAAAAGCACCCCACAGAGATCTTCTTCAGGAAAGGTGCTTGATGCGGCAACGATTTCACCCCGCAAAAAACAAATCTCTTTCTGGCCACCAGCCAAACTGACAACCATCACTCCTGTCTTGCGGAACATATTTAAAAACGAGAGTACGTCAACCATGGCGATTTCGCCAAGCACACCGGCTAATTGAAAACCACTCTCAATATTCGAAAAAAGCAAATGGGCATTAGAATGACAAACCAGTTCAAGGGATGCGGCACCAATCTGCTTCACAACGGATACCGGCAACTCCAAACGCCCACTGCCATCGATATTTATCTTACTCATACCTTTTCCTGTGTTTCACAGTATCCAACCATTATCGACACCTGGTTTGAGTTTTCAGCGATCAGCACCCACAACTACCGCAGGCTGCCACAACCATATCCCGAACCAGAACCGACGCATCCGCCAGAGCAAGCATGCGGCGTTCCCCGCCGGCTCGCTCTTGCAACTCTACAGAATTTTCCTTAAGCCCGCGCGCGCCGACGGTAAGACGCAGCGGAATGCCGATAAGATCGGCATCCTTAAATTTACTGCCGGGACGTTCATCGCGATCATCCAACAAGACCTCTACGCCCAGCGCCTGCAACTCGGCGTAGATTTTCTCTGCCGCAGCCAGCACATCTTCCTCCCGCGGATTAACCACAGTCACCAGAACATGGAACGGCGCAATCGGCAGCGGAAAGACAATGCCATTTTCGTCGTGGTTCTGTTCAATAGCCGCAGCGACAGTACGTCCAACACCGATACCGTAACACCCCATAAACAACTCACGATCCTGCCCATTGGCATCCAGCACGGTGGCTCCCAGGGCCGAGGAATATTTGGTTCCGAGTTTGAATACATGTCCGACTTCGATACCCCTCCAGATTTCCAGCACCCCGCCACAACGAGGACAGGTATCCCCTGCTTCAGCAGAGCGCAAATCTGCGAAACACTCGACATCAAAATCCCGGCCGAGATTGACGCCAACACAATGCGCATCAGGCTCGTTGGCACCAACGGCAAAATCCGACATGCCCTGAACGGCATAATCCGCAATAATCCGCAACGACAACCCTACAGGACCAACATACCCTGGCAGAACTCCTGCTACCTTGTTTACCACTTCGTCCGATGCCAAAGTCACCTCATTGCAGCCGAGGAAACGACAGAGCTTAATATCGTTGAGCTCGTGACTACCTTGAAGCAGCACCGCCAAGGTCTCTCCGACGTCGGTCTGGACAATCAGTGTCTTGACCACGCAATCTGGTGCAATATCCAGAAATGCCGCCACATCACTGATACTCTTGCAGCCGGGAGTCGCAACTTTGACCAACTCAGCAGCCGGCTCAGGGGTACTGCTTTTCGTCAGAGCCACCTCTGCCTTTTCGATATTGGCAGCATAGTCACATTGTCCACAAGAAACAATCGCATCCTCACCGGAAGCGGCCAGAACCATAAACTCGTGCGAAGATGAGCCTCCGATATTCCCCGTATCGGCCTCCACTGCCCGAAACTTCAGACCACAACGTTCAAAAATACGCCGGTAGGCCTGGTACATTTTCTCATAAGCCGTGTCAGCTCCGGCCTCATCGAGATCGAATGAGTAGGCATCCTTCATAATAAATTCACGCCCGCGCATCAAACCAAAACGCGGGCGGATTTCATCACGGAACTTACCTTGAATCTGATAGAGGTTCAGAGGCAACTGCCGGTAGGAACGAACGGTATTGCGAACCAGATCAGTGATCACTTCCTCATGGGTGGGACCAAGGCAAAAAGGGGAATCCTTACGATCGCTAAAACGCAGAAGTTCTTTGCCATAATGATCCCAACGACCAGATTCTTCCCACAATTCGGCAGGCACGACCATCGGCATAAGCAGTTCTATGGCACCGGCCCGGTCCATCTCTTCACGAATGATTTTCTCGACCTTGCGGATGGACCGCAACCCCAAAGGCAAGTAATTATAGATACCGGCAGCGAGTTTACGAATCATTCCGGCCCGCAACATCAGCTGATGACTGACAACTTCAGCATCCGAGGGAGTTTCTTTAAGGGTAGGGAGTAAATATTCCGTGTAACGCATATGACAAACCTCGACATTGGCTAAATTCGGCCAGCAAAAACCAGAACGACCGCTCTGCCGGAAGATTAAGATAACAGAGGGCTGCGCCACCGCGAGGGAATCCATCGCAAGACACAAACACCCACAGACTATTGTTAAATCAGACCACTATTTTAAAATTAGCCCGCCCAGCAGGGAAAAACCTCCCTAACCTGCCAGCAAGCACCCCGCAGACAACTGTCGGGAAGGTGACGTATCCGCAGGAAAACTAGCCTATTTCTGTGCATAATGCAAGGAAACTCCGACCGGTCCTGTTGCCCGCAGACGTCCAGCGCAGGATAGACATTTACCCATGATTGGTTTAAGGTGCAGAGTCTTTCCAATCAATTTCATGATCACATATAAGGAGCGTGTTATGCAGGAACGCATTACCGCCAACCATCTTCTTCGCCTGATTGCAGCCGGAACCCCCCTCATCTACCTTGCAACCGACAATGAAGCACGCACCGAAGCGTTTATTACACGCACCATGGAACGCGGACTTAAAAACATTGCGGTGCCACAGACATGGTCTTGCACAACCGGCTTTGCCAATGTTGAGGGCAGCGTTGAACCACTTTCCGGACTACGCTGGGCCCTCGGCCAGGAATACCGAGGGGTCTTTATTTTCAAGGATCTGAACTGGTTTTGGCATGACAACCCCTACCTGCAAAGAACCCTGATTGACTTTGTCGGACAGCGTCACACGCACCAAAAAACATTAATCATCCTCGGTCCTTCAACAGCCCTGCCCCCGGGGTTTCAGCGACATGCACAGGTTTTTGAGCACCCGCTTCCTGACCGGGGCGAAATACGCGCGTATATTGAAAGTCGTTGTCAGCGTGACCCGCTATTGCAGGAAATGGTAACTTGTGATGATGACCTCAACCGCCTTACTACAGCAGCACAAGGCCTTGATTATTGCAATATCGATGGTGCGTTGCGCCTTAACCGGGTGGCCAAGAACGCTACCCTGGCGGACCTGATCGACGCCCTGTTTCTCGACAAAAAACAGCTCCTACGCAAAAGTGGAATCATGGAGATCGTGGACACGCCTGAAGCTTCCACCCTGGTTGGCGGCATGGAAAACCTTAAACAATGGCTATCCAAGCGCGAAAAGGTCTTCGGTTGCGACACTCTCGCCGAGGGCAGAAATCTACCTAAGGGCGTCCTTATCATGGGCATCAGCGGATGCGGAAAAAGCCTTTTCGTGAAAGCGATAGCCGCCCGCTGGCATCTGCCACTGGTACGATTGGATATGGCCACTATTTATGGCGGAACCTTCGGCTCCCCGGAAAGCACTTTACACCAGGCGTGTCGGACCGCAGAAGCCTTATCTCCCTGCGTACTCTGGATCGACGAAATTGAGGCCGGCATATCCAATCAAGGTTTTAAATCTGAAGGAGGTCCCGCCTCCCGCGTGCTCTCTTATTTTTTAACCTGGATGCAAGAAAAGCAATACCCGGTATTTGTTGCTGCCACCGCCAACGCCATCGAAATGTTGCCAGCAGAAGTCTTGCGCAAAGGCCGTTTCGATGAAGTTTTCTACGTAGCCCTGCCTTCCATTGAAGAGCGCGAGGAAATTTTCCGCATCCACCTCGCAAAATACGATCAACCCATGGATAGCTTTTCCTTGAGCATGTTGGCACATTCGGCAAAGGGATTTTCCGGTGCCGAGATAGAGCAAACTGTGGCCAGCGCCTCGTTTGAGGCCATGGCAACGGACCGGCCCATGCGTCAACAGGATCTCATGGAGGCAATTGGCCGCACGGTGCCCTTATCGATCACCATGGCGGAGCAGATCAAAAAAATAGAGGCATGGGCTTTCAAGCGCGCGGTCGCAGCCAACAAAACCCCCTGAAAAATCAAGAGAGTTTCTGAACATGAAGATTGAATTATCCCGCCGCGCACGCGATGTTAAACCATTTCTGGCCATGGAAATCATGGAACGTGCCAAGGAACTGGAAGCGGCTGGCCAGGATATTATCTACCTGTGTCTTGGCGAACCGGACTTACCCACCCCCAAACCGATCAGCGACGCAGCAATCCGTGCTATCGAAGCAGGAAGCACCACCTACACCCATTCGCTTGGGCTTCCGGAAATTCGCCAAGCCATTGCCGACCACTACCTGCAACGATACGGCGTCACCGTTGAACCGTCTCGCATCCTGGTTTCGGCCGGCACGAGCCCGTTGATGCTACTCTTATTTTCCGCGCTGTTGAGTGAGGGCGACGAGATCATACTGACCGACCCAGGGTATGCCTGCTATCCCAATTTTATCCGGTTTGCCGGAGGATCTCCGGTTTTTTTACGGACCAGGGCCGAAGATGGCTTTCAGCCGCGCCCTGAGCACATACGTGAGAAACTCACCGCCCGCACACGCGGCATTCTCATCAATTCACCATCCAACCCCACCGGTTCCGTCTTGCCCGTCGAGTGGATGGCCGAAATGGCAAAAATGTCCGCCCCTCTGATCTCCGACGAAATTTACCACGGGTTGACTTACGAAGGTGAAGAACGCAGTGCTCTGGAGTTCACCCCCAACGCTTTTGTGCTGGGCGGATTTTCCAAAGCCTACGCCATGACCGGCTGGCGACTCGGCTATCTGATCGTCCCGCCAAGCTGTATTCGCACCCTGCAATGCCTGCATCAGAACTTCTTGATCTGTGCCGCTAATTTTGTCCAGATCGCCGGCATCACCGCACTACGTAACTGTCAGGAAGACGTCAAGCACATGCGCAGCATATATGATGAGCGGCGGCGCTACCTGATTGGGGAACTGCCCAAGCTCGGCCTGCCGTTGCACAGTAGCCCCACCGGCGCCTTTTACGTACTGGCAGACGCCAGACACCTCGGAAACGACTCGCGGGCCCTGGCTTTGACCATTCTGGAGAAAACCGGTGTAGCTCTGACCCCTGGTATCGACTTCGGCGAAGGCAGCGAAGGCTATCTGCGCTTTTCCTATGCCAATTCCATGGACAACATCCGGGAAGCGTTGATGCGCCTGCGCCGTTTTCTCAATAAATAATCCGCCCTGCAATCTGATAAAAAACGTGCCCCTTGACAAAAAGGCAAGGGGCACGGCGTAACCGCCCTGGCGACAACTATTCAGTCACCATCCCAAGTTTGCGTCTATCAATCCCACTTGATTGCATCGACAGGACAGACTTCATCGCATGCGCCGCAATCGGTACAAGTGGGCTGGTCGACAACATGCAGTTCGCCCTTTTCGCTGATAGCATCCACCGGGCAAACATCCACACAGGCTCCGCAGTTAATACAATCTTCTGTGATAAAGTGCGTCCCCATACCGTAACCTCCTTGTTCAATAGGTTTATGGATAACTTGCAAAACATACCGCACCTGTTTATTTTGTCCAGTCTCCCCCCAATTAGATACGTCATTCAGGCACACAGTCCAACGCCGGATTTTCCCAGGCAATGCTATACTGAAAAAAGCGACATTATTTATTAGGCGAGGTAACCATGTTCAAAATCCTGCTTAACGAACGCATAGCTCCCAACCTGCACCGCATGATGATTTCGGCGCCGCGCATTGCACTCCACCGCCGACCTGGGCAATTCGTTATCGTGCATGCTAATGAGGATGCCGAACGCATCCCCCTCACTATTGCCGATGCTGATCCGCACCTGGGCACGATCACCCTTTTCGTTCAAGCGGTAGGTTACTCCACCCATCAACTGGTCAGCATGTCCCCAGACTCATACATCAGGGATATAGCCGGCCCCCTGGGACATCCGACCAACATCGAAAACTGGGGC
Organism: Pelobacter sp. UBA6812; assembly: GCA_002452265.1. Lineage (GTDB taxonomy): Bacteria > Desulfobacterota > Desulfuromonadia > Desulfuromonadales > Syntrophotaleaceae > Syntrophotalea. Next base: position 13,912 of record DKEW01000043.1, read on the forward strand.
AGGGTAACTTGCATCGGCGGTGGCGTAGGCACCGCGGTCCTCTATCCCATGGCAAAGGCCCTGGCATCTGCAGGAAACAAGGTCACTGCAATTATTGGCGGGCGCACGGCGCAACTGATCATTCTGGCAGAAGAACTGAACGCGTTCTGTCACCAGGTTCTCATAACCACCGAGGATGGCAGTCTTGGACAAAAAGGGTTTGTCACTAATGTCCTGTCTACTCTGCTGCACGATGAGGCACTCAGACCACAAGCGGTTTTTGCCGCCGGACCAGTACCCATGATGAGAGCCGTCGCGGAAATGACCCGCCCCTATGCCGTGCGCACCACGGTCAGCCTTAATCCGATCATGATCGATGGTACTGGTATGTGCGGCGGTTGCCGCGTCATGGTAAACAAAGAAATGAAATTCGCCTGCGTGGATGGCCCTGAGTTCGATGGTCATCAGGTCGACTTTGACCTGCTGGCCGACCGACTGACAACCTACAAAGAGGAGGAGTGCCGACTGCTCAAAACCCTGAAGGGCGACTGACTCCTTGGCCTGGCCAAAAAGTCGGCTAAACGACACACCATGCTATGGATGTATCGGGTAACAATCGATTTATGCTACGAGTTGATCGCGACAAAGTTCTCTGAAAGATATTCAATAAAGTTTTCGGCCGGCATCGGGTGTCCGAAATAATAACCCTGCATGACCTGACATTTTCGGGCTCGTAAAAATTCAAGTTGGGCGGCCGTTTCAACCCCTTCAGCCACGATATCGAGTCCCAGCCCATGCGCCATGGCGATAATAGTCTCGACGATGGCGGCATCCTCAGGATCTCGCCCAATATCCAATACAAATTCCTGCGCAATCTTAATGCGGTCAATGGGAAATGTTTTTAGATAGCTCAAGGAAGAATACCCGGTACCGAAGTCATCAATAGCGATTCCCACACCAAGGTCACGCAGCGCACGGAGAGTTTCTACTGCCGCATCCGCATCTGCCATAAGCAAACTCTCGGTCAACTCCAGCTCAAGATACCTTGGATCCAGCTCCGTATCACGTAACACCTGAGCCACCTGATCATAAAAGTCAGGTTGCTGAAACTGCCGGGCAGACAGATTGACGGCAACACGCATCGGAGGATAACCCGCCTGCTGCCAGGCCTTATTCTGTGCGCATGCTGTACGCAATACCCAATGCCCGATGGGAAGAATCAAACCGCTGTCCTCTGCCACCGGGATGAATTGACCGGGAGAAATCATACCCTTGTCAGCGTGACGCCAACGCAGCAAAGCCTCGGACCCCAGGACGCGACCACTAGTCTGATCAACCTGGGGTTGAAATGCCAAGAAAAACTCTTCGCGTGCCAAGGCCTGCCTTAAGCTGTGTTCGAGTTCGCTACGTTCCTGAACCCGCCGATTCATCTCCTCGGTAAAGGTACAGTAAGTATTACGCCCTTGTTCCTTGGCGGCATACATGGCCATATCTGCATGCTTGAGCAGTTTATCGCCATCCGACCCATGCTGAGGATAGACGGCCCCGCCAATGCTGGCCGTCACAAAAAAGTGCTGAGCATCCACTTCGCACGGCTCGGAAAAAGCCTGAAGAATGTCCCTGGCAACGACGTCGACCTCATTGGCACTGTGCAACCCCGGCAGCAGCACGATAAATTTATCGCCATCCCACCTGACAACAGTCATCCCATCCTTGACAAGAGCGACCAACCTCTGCCCGATGAGTATGAGTACCCTATCTCCACAAGCGTGTCCGCAAGTGTCGTTGATGGCTTTAAGGTTATCTACCCCAATAAATAACAAAGCTGCCATGCGCCCGGAACGCTCGGCAGTACTCAAAACACGACGGCAGCGATCTTCCAACAGGGCCCGGTTGGGCAGACCGGTCAAACTGTCATAATAAGCCAACTGTTTGATTTCCCGTTCAACCTGGCGCTGACTGGAAATATCGCGCAAAATGGCAAGAACAAAACGTTGCTGGCCGCAGTGGCCCACGGACAACCCCAATTCGATGGGAAACTCCCTGCCAGAACGATGCACAGCCAATAATTCAAGGGAGCGTCCGATCGCTTCAGACGGCTCACCGGTACCGAAAAAGCTGGCGATGTCCTGCCGGTGCTGCATGCGATAACCTTCCGGCATCAGCACATCCAGAGTACCACCAAGCATCTCGTCACGGTTCCAGCCAAACAATGCCTCCGCAGCGGGATTGAACAGGGTAACGAGGCCTCTCTGGTTAATGGCGATCACTGCATCGTGCGTTGCATCAATGACAGTTTTAAATTGAGCTTCTTTTAGAAGTAACTTTTTTTGTCCCGAGCGCAGACCGCCAATTGTGCGCCGGAACAACCACATTCCGACCAATTGCAAGCACGCGAAGCCGAAAAAGGCCATAATCAAAGAACGGTGACGCAGCCACACCGACTGAGGTCGATGCAAGAAATGGCTACCTTGAGGAAGATCTATCGGCTTCAGTCCATAGCGGTCCATCTGCTCATATTGGAACAGGTAGGGATTGGACGTATGTTCCAAAACGTGGTCATTCGCGCTGACTGTTTCGTTGAGCAACTGCTCTCGAGCAAGGTACCCCGCCCGCAGCCCCTGCTCCCGCCCACGATTAACCGCCCCCCCAAGGACGCCAGACGTCAAATAATTGTCTTTCATGGCCAAAATAATGAACTCTCCAGCGTGCCCTAAGCGATTGAGAGTCTCGGGTATAGTCAACGGATCACCATGCGTGTTCCGAACCCTGGCCAAAGAATTAACAACCCACAATTTAGGTTGAGAGCGGTTTAGCTGCGCTTCAAGTTCTTCCACATAAGGGCTCTGAATAAAACCAATGTCCATTTGCGGAAAAAACCTCTGCACTTCTTTTTCTATTCTCTCCCTGATGCCATGGGCGGTCACAGAGTCATCACCAACGAAATATAAGGTTCCCAATTCCGGAACCAGGCGCATGGCAAGTGCCACCGTACCTGAGATATCCTGCGATTCGAAGATGCCGTAAAAAAACTCGTGATCCAGACGACTGTCCAATTCAAGGTCGCTGAGACCGCTATATATTACAGGTGTCTGAGGGAACAGAAGACGAGCATATCGTTGAAGAAATTCAACCGCGTTATCGTCCGTAGCGTAAATCAGATCGGGAGTAAAGCTTGTATATTTTTGTTTGAGGTAGGTATAAAAGTGCTGAAGGTAGGGAGAATCGCACTCCCGAGTGCTGGCTTCAAGGTACTCAACTCGATAAGATATTTTCTCTGCAACGGCACTGGCACCAAGAGCGTCGAGAAACCCCTGCTGCTGATCCTCGGTCCAGACAAATCCGGCGTGGTAAGAATGAAGAATCAGAACCTTGAGGTCCTGAGCCCTGCTAAGCCCTGGCAAAAGCAGAGATAATACACAAACAAAAAGAAAAGCCTTGCGGCAGATCATGCGACCACTCCCAGAACCTATTATTTACACTTGAATAAAGCTAAACAAGGCAGCCTTCAAATCTCACAGAGACATTCGACGTCAAAAAAACGGACAACGCCCCAATTAGAATGCAGGGCACCCTTGAACTTGCAATGTCTGCACCACTTTATACGCTTATTTTTAAAGATTGTCACGCAAACCTGACGTATATAAGACAGTTTTACAAACAAAACGATACCCTACCCTACGAATAGTGCGCCACACTTATAAAACAAAAAGCCGCAACCCGAAGGCGCGGCAGCATAGTTAAACAGGGTAATTGCATTCAATCTTTACAAAACCGTTACATACCGGTTATCGATCACAGTCCCTTTCAATCAGGGCGGCGTTCGGATAACCTGGCTCCGGCTGATACGGGCACCATAGGGACTCCGTTACAGGCCAGATCCGCGTCGCACGCAGTCCAACAAACATCCCCCTTGCAGACCTTGGTCACGGTCAACTCTACGTCATATTCACCTGCTTTACCAACTAATACATCACCATCTTGTACCCGCATGTCCTTTCTCCTTTCCGTTGAGTACCTATGACCGAACCCTACCTTACCATTATATCGTCGGCACCCATGATGGCAAGGATCCCCCCTCCATTCATGACATCGAGTCTTTTGCACGCAGTATATTCCATCCGTGGTGCACCACCATACCAACAAGAAAACCATACGCCATATTCATCCCCAGAGAGACAATCACGGTGAGAGCGGTTGGAAACAATTGCCAGTCCCACGACACCTCCCTTACCGACTTTGTTAACTCAAGACCAACCAGCAACATCATGGCTCCCACGATAGCCAATGGAAACGCGGCAAACAAACCGGCAATCGAGCCGGCCAAGAACAATCCAAGACCGATTTCAATTACCCCCTCGATGATATTGGTTCCACCTGTACGCGCCCCAAAATAGTATTGCCCGGCCAGCCCGCCTGCGCCGTGGCACATGGGCATGCCGCCGAAAAACGGTACGATCAAATTAATGACACCCATGTTCAGGGCAAGTTTTTTCTCGGATACAGGCCGGTCCGGCCAATATCCGCGAATCAATACCGCCGTGGCGATCACTGCATTGGTCGCGGTCAGTGGTAACTGGGAAAAACCGGCGCGCAGCATGGCCTGCCACGCCTCGGCCATATCGAAGGAATACCATCCCGGCCAGGCAAAATGGGGGGCTGGCATCCCTTGGAACAGCCCTTTAACATAGATGACCACCACCCCCATAAGCACCAGCACCACCGCCGCAGGGGCAAAGCGATTTTGCCGTAACAACAACACCACTCCGATCGATACAATGCCCAACACCCAACCCTGCCAACCCGTGGCGGAGATCATCTGCAACGCTTGAACGGCAAGCATGATACCGAGAGCCACCTGGATACCGCGTATCACAGATTCAGGCGTAATGCGGGCGACCAGACTCATCAGTCCCGTGATAGACATGATCATCCAGGTCACCCCCATGGCAAACGCCGAAGCATACACCATGGAAGGCGGCCATTGCTCAGCAATCGCCACGACCGCCAAAACCTTCATCGGTTCGATGGGCATCGGTAAGCGGTAAACCAGGCCGGTGGCCACATTGGCGAGCCCCATCATTATCAACAAGCCTGCGGGATTCAGTTTGCACACCACTATGTAGCCGATAGCCAGGGGAAACAGGGTGCCAAAATCCCCCATAGCCCCCCCCAATTCACGCATATTGAATTCAAAATTGCCGATTTTCACAAGCCCCTCGCCGATGCTTGGAAATGGATTTAAAGATTACCCATGAAAAAAACGCCCTGCCAGAATAACCGACAGGGCGTTAATATTACAATCAGCACTGTTTATTCATAAACAAAAAACAGCTGCTGACCGTTTACTTTGAAGTCGGTGATGGCTTTCTGACCTTCGTTGGAGGTCAGGTAGGCAATAAAAGCCATGGCCAGGTCGTACTTGACATGGGGATGCAATTTGGGGTTAACGGCAATAACACCGTAGGGGTTAAACAAGGATTTGTCGCCCTGATAAACAATGGGCAAGTTGACTTTGCTCTGGTAAGCGATGTAGGTGGCACGATCGGTAAGGGTATAGCCCTGGCGCTCGTTGGCCATGGTGATAACTTCGCCCATGCCTTGGCCAGCTTCCATATACCAGGCTCCTTTGGGTGCGACACCGGCTGACTTCCAAAGACTCTTTTCCATGGTATGGGTACCGGAATCGTCCCCACGGGAAACAAAGAAAGCTTTTGCATCGGCGATCTTCTTCATGGCTTCAGCGACTGATTTGGCTTTTTTGACACCGGCAGGATCCTTGGCGGGACCGATAATCACGAAGTCGTTATACATGACATCACGACGGTTAACACCGAAGCCTGCAGCAACAAATGCATCCTCTTTGCTGCGGGCATGCACCAGAGTCACATCGACATCGCCATTTTCAGCAATTTTGAGAGCTTTACCGGTACCGACGGCGATGACATCGACCTTGCAATCGTATTTTTGTTCGAATGCGGGTAATATAGCCTTGAGCAAACCCGAGTTGTCGGTCGAAGTTGTGGTAGAAAGCTTCAGATGCTCGGCAGCCATAGCGCCGGTGCAAAAAACAGCCAGCAGCAGCAGACTACCACTAAGAATACGAAAAACTGATTTCATGTTGTGCCTCCTCGATTTAGATGATGGTTTTCCCCTGAAACAACAACTATCGGTCCTTGGTTAAAAGAGAGTTTCCATGAAGGGAATTCTACTTTTCGTTATAACATATCAGTGACAACGTTTTAGAGTCAACGCCCTTTTTTGAGTAAATTACTTAAAAACATTTCAGGCGTAACTATCTGAGAGTATACGGTATTTGTAAAGATTGCGAGGCGGGAAAAGAGGCAAATTCAATAACCGCTATCAACGGGACTCACCGGGAAACAGCATGCGCCCGGAAAGACTTAATTCGTACCCCGGCAGACTGGCAGCCAGATTTTGAAAGGCGGGCTCGTGCAACATGCCCAGAAACTGCTGAATGGACTTATCGAAAAAACAGTCCTTGGGGATCAGAAGATCAAAACGCTCCCAACGCAATGGCAGAAAATCCAGTCCCAACAGGGCAGCCGCAGGCCGGATGCCCGGACCGATATCCGCCCGTCCGGTCAGAATTTCGAGACCGATATCGAGGTGGTGGGACACCTCATTGCCATAGCCTTTGATGCGAGCCGACTTGATACCGGCTTCCTGCAACTGTTGATCGAAAATAATGCGGGTACTGGCACCGAGAGGTCGATTGACCACGGTCAGGTCCTTATCGGCGATGTCGCGGCAACTGCGGATGCCGTGGGGGTTCCCTTTGGCTACGATCAGACCTTGTTCGCGCCTGCAAAAATTGACCACCGCCGGAAGCGCCTCGAGTTCACTGGCGGCAAAGGAAAAATTGTAATCTTTTTCGTTGTCTTCCGCCAGGTGGCTGGTTGCCATATGGCACATGCCCCCCCGCAGAGCCTTGAGCCCTCCGAGACTCCCGACAGCGCCAAACAACACGACATAGCCGACATTGAGCTGCATAAACAGCGACAGCGACCGATCAAGAAGAATGTCATCGCTACCTGCGATCATCAACAATCCGTTCTTGTGGGGCAACTCGGCCGCCCCGGTCGGATAATTGATGGTCATGCTCTCGACCCACTGCTCCACCAGATGAGCTGGGAACAGCCATTTACCGGTAATCTTGGTCGCAGGCAAACCTTTTTCTGTGATCAACGTGTAAACCATCTTTTCGTTGACACTGAGGCGTTGCGCAACTTCTTTGGTGGACAGCAATTTTTCCATCAATGGGTGCTCCCAAGCACTTTTTATTACTATCACGCCGAAAGAGCGTCATAAACAAACCAACGGTACCACACTTTGTCTCAAGACAAAAGCCTGCTTACGGGTCTTTCAGATGCGTTCCAGAACCAGTGACGCATTACCGAGTTGACGATTAGCCTCCTGCAGCATATCTTCCCCGGCAACCACAGACACGGCGCTGGCTTCCCACCCATCCACCAGGTAACGCCGGGCAACCGCAGAGATTGTGGCGGCATCTACCGCCAGGATGCGCTGACGGAAAGCCTGCCGCGCTTCCGGCGTCAACCCCTGCAATAGGTAGTGAAATTCCCGAATGCCTTTGCCTCCAGGAGAAAGAGGACGATCAAGCTGGCTGAACACACCGAGAATTGCCTCTTTAATATCAACTGCGGCAAACTGACCTTCAGCCGCCCATTGGGCGGCATCCTTATAAACATCAAGGGTACGCAACAAATGAGGGTCGCGGTAGGAAAGCATCGCGAACAATCCTCCCTGGGCATCATAGTTGGCCATGCCACCGTAAGCTCCACCCTTTTCACGAATTTCGCGATGCAGATACCCACCACGCAGAAGCTTAGCCAAAACCATCAAAGCGGCACCATCCGGATGCTCCAGGGGAACTGCACGAAAAACCCGGGCCACGTAAGATACCGGAACCGCGGTATACCAACCTGAGGCCTTTACATCAAACGGGGAAGGCCTTGCCGCTGTAGCAGCAATTCCTTCACCGGGGGACAGGTCCGCAAGAAAGGCATCAAGAGCAGGCCCCATCTCTTTAAAAACAGCTTCTTCGGCGGTAAGAGCGCAGCGTAAACGATCACGGCGAAATACCAGCGAAGCCAGATGCTGCAGGCCTTGTGCAAACTCGGCAAGTTGTTCAGGTGGCCTGGCTGCCAGCTCTTTTACGATGCGGATCAAGTGCAAACCGCTCCATTCTTCACGCAGACGCCCGGCAGCCGTCAGAGAGCCTCCCGCAACCCGCGAAGCATAACTGTGACCGGAACCTGGAACGGAATTTTCCAGGGAGGTCTTCATCTGCTGCAGCACGGTATGCAGACGCTTCAAGTCGGAAAAATCGGGCGCTGTGCAAAAATCACTGAGGATCTCGAACATTTTCTGCTGATTACGCTGCAAGGCTTTGCCACGCAATTCGACGGCGAGTTGAAACTCATCCAGGTTTGCCGGGCTGTCAAAAATGGCAGCACTGGCTTGCACGCCCCCGGTTGCAGCGGTAACACGCTCTGCCATTTCCAGATAGTTGTTCCCGGCCGCACCAATTTTGGTCAACAACGAGCAGAACAACGGCAGATCCTTGAGAAGCTCATTCGGCAAATCACCGATATCCAGGTTGGCGGCAAAGTAACCGATACCGTTGGTAGGTTGTTCAAACCAGCAGACCTGCACTCCCTGGCGTTCAAATTTCGTACATGGTACCAGCGGCTGACTGGCAGGGATATCTTGCAGTTCCAGTGTCGGCAGACAGGAAAGATCTTCGGGGGCCTCCTGGGCATGCTGCAGCTCTACGCCCAGCTTGACCAGTTCCTCCCGCTCTTTAGCGGTTAGTTTTTTCTCTATGGTTTCCAGACGAGAACGCAGCAGTTGTTCTTCGCGTTCTTTTTGCTGGGCATCAGGCTTGAGCAACAAGGTGACGCGATGGGTGTTATCGAGCAATTGGCGGCGAATCAGATTCTCAAAAAACGGGCCGCTGGCAAGCTCCTTCCGCAAACGCACCAGATCCTTCTCCAGACACAGGGGAGATACCGGATCGTCGGCATGTAACCAGGAGCCGAACATGCGCATCAGCAATAGCAGACCGTAAGGATACTGATCACCATTGACCTCCCGGTAGGAAAATTCCAGCTGATGAATGGCCGCTTCAATCTGCTCGGATGAAAACCCCTTACGCACCGTTTCCTGCAGGGTATTCAGAACCAGAGCTTCGATCCCGTCGACGGCCTCGGGATCGGCACCTTGCAGACCGACGGCAAAATAGGTTTCCCGATAGTCGTCGTGGTATCCGGTGCCAGGCGCAAGATTCTGCCCAAGGCCGGAATCAAGCAGTGCCTTGTACAGCGGCGCGGCCGGATTGCCGAGCAGCAATTCGGACAACAGCATCATGCCGAGCCGTTCAAATTGATCGGAAACCGGACAGGTCAACCAAGCCAGCTGTACCAGTGAACGACCGGCTAACGACTCGCCGGCATCAACCGGAAAGGTCTCAACAACCTTGCGCGGCTTTTGAAAACGTACTTCATCGGGAATCGCACTGTTAACCTGTAACGGACCGAAGTGGCACAGCGCCTGTTCCTCGATGGCTTTAAGATGACCTTCCAGCGGCAGGTTGCCGTAAGTGAAGAACCAGGCGTTGGCCGGATGATAATAGGTGGAGTGAAAATCCTTGAGCTGCTGGTGGCTTAAGTCCAAGATATCGCCCGGCTCGCCACCGGAATTAAATCCATAGGTTACAGTCGGATAAAGTGCCCGGGTCAGACGCCGATGCAACAGCGAAGAAGGGTCAGCCATGGCACCCTTCATTTCATTGTAAACCACCCCTTTGAACTGCAGGGGCGATTCGCTGTCTGCCGGATCGGTAAACTCGAGACGGTGCCCCTCCTGACGGAAATCCCGTTCCCGCAACAGCGGGAAAAATGCCGCATCGAGGTAAATCCCCATCAGGTTATAAAAATCGGCCTGATTCTGCGATGAAAAAGGGTAGCAGGTCCAGTCGCTGGCTGTCAGCGCATTCATGAAGCTGCTGAGACTGCGCTTGAGCATGGTAAAGAAGGGATCGCGCACCGGATACCGCTTGGACCCGCATAGCACGGTATGCTCGAGGATATGCGCCACACCGGTGGAATCCTGGGGGGTGGTGCGAAAGCCAACACCAAACAGGTTATTGTCGTCGTCCCGGTCAAGGTGTACCAGACGGGCGCCGGTGCGCTCATGATGCAACTGCACCAACGTTGCGTGCAGTTCAGGCAAGGGCGACACTGAAGTCACCACAAATCCGTGCTGTCGGTCACCTACGCGATATTCACATTGTGCCATAAAAAGATTCTCCTGAACGACAAACCGGAAGGATATTGGGATCGGCGGCTTGGTCGAAAACGACCGGCAGTCCCTGTCAAACCGAATCGACAGACAGAACTGCAGCGGCCTTTCGTTTAACACAGCAGAGCAGGCCAGACAAGGCTTTTCTGGGCATAGTGCCCAGGCCTCTACCCCGAGGACCGGGAAAAATCGATGGCAATCGCGGTGCAGTCATCCTCGGGTGGGTCCGGGGCGCCAAAAGACGCCAAGGCCTGGAACAGTTCCTCCAGAAAATCGGAGTGACTACCTCGGTAATGGCGCAGCAGCCGCTCCAACCCCAACATGCCAAAAGCTTGCCCTTTCGGATTAAAGGCTTCCACCAGACCATCTGTATACAACAGGAATCGATCGTCGGGTCTAAAATGGAAATGCTGCATAACGATTTCAGGGTGTTCAAAATAACCCAAAGGTTGACCGGTGGCGGCAAGATGAAGCACCTTATGTCCGCGCCGCACCAACGGAGTTACGTGTCCGTTATTGACATAGCGCATCTCCAGGGTAGCGGGATCGATCACTCCGTAAAACAAAGTGGTCGAAAAAAAGTGATCCAGCCGACGGGAGCGCCGGGCGAAGGAAAAAAGGAAATTGTTGACCTGCGCGGCCATATCCAAAGGATTGCAATTATCTGCGGTACCGCGATGGATAAAGCCATAGAGCAAGGCCATGACCACCGATGCCTGCAAACCATGACCAGTAACATCGCCCAAAAACACCACCTGGCATCCATCGGCGAGGGGAATAAAATCGAAATAATCCCCTCCCAACCCCCGTGCCATACGGTTTTTGATGCCGATACAGCACCATTTGCACTGAGGCGAGCCCTTGGGAAACAGTAATTGCTGAACCTCACTGGCCAGATCGAGGTCGGCTTTGGTATGTGTGGTAAACGTCATCGCCCTCGCCTTACAGATCAGAGTACGTCAGCAAACCATAAAAGAAGAATACCAAATTGGTATCCGCAACAGTATTCATCCATTGCCAAGCCTCAGCTTTGCATGACAGACCATACCATTTTACCTCAATGTGCTCCAACCATCAGTTCGGCGCGGTAACCTCGAAATTTTTGAGGTTGGCATCGAGCAGATGGCGCGGCTGGACATTTCCCAGAGCACCTATAAGGCTTTTGCGCAGATGAGGGATATCTTCGGCCAGATCACTGACCAGACGCTTCATGCGCTGCCGGTTCTGATCGGTGCGGGTTTCCTCTGGGCAGCCGCAAGGGATACGTGGCAGCTCATTGGCATCGGAAAAGGCTACGATATCGCTCTCCTCCACATAAACCATCGGCCGGATCACCGTATGCTGACCGTTATCGGCGAGCAGCTTGGGGCTCATGGCACCCAGCGTACCGACGTAGAACTGGTTAAGCAGCAGGGTTTCGATAAAATCGTCCAGGTGATGCCCCAGCGCCAGTTTGTTACACCCCAGTTGCGTGGCCACCGAATAGAGAACACCGCGCCGCAGCCGGGCGCAAAAAGCACAAAAAGACGACCCTGGACGCAATTTTTCCCGAATAATGGTCGCGCAATCGGTGCGTTCCATGTGGTAGGTAAAACCGTACTCGTTGAGATGGGCTTCCATGCTATCGGTACGATAGCCGGGGAACCCTGGGTCGACATTGACCGCGATCAGTTCGTAACGGATCGGCGCGCGACGCCGCAGGCTGTCAAGAATATGCAGCAGGGTCCATGAATCCTTCCCCCCGGATACAGCAACGGCAATGCGATCCCCTTCTTCAATGAGATTAAAATCGCCAATGGCTTTCCCTGTCAGCTTTTTAATTTTGCGGAACAGGCGATCTTCAATAATGGGCAAGACACTCTCCTTGACGCTTGAATGGTAAGCCTTTTTACGGTATTTCGGCGGTTATTGCAAGCCGTTGGACATTGTGTCCTCAGTGCCGTGGTTGGCATGGCTTGCCGGCAGTCCCAACAACCGGCGAATATCCTCCAGCGCCATATAGAGGGTCGGGATCAGCAGCAGGGTGATGCCGGTGGCAAACATGATGCCGAAACCGAGACTGATCGCCATAGGAATAAGAAACTGCGCTTGCACGCTGCGCTCCATGATCATCGGCGCCAGGCCGAAAAAAGTGGTAAGTGAAGTCAGAAGGATCGGCCGGAAACGTCGCTGCCCTGCATCCAGAAGCGCCTCCAGCAGATTTTCGCCCCCATCCCGGCGGTTCTGGTTGATCCGATCAATGAGCAGCAGCGAATCGTTGACCACCACCCCGGCCAGTGCCACGATACCGAAAATACTGAGAATGGAGAGATCATACCCCATGATCAGGTGACCGCCAACGGCACCGACGATACCAAAGGGGATGGCGGCCATGATGATCAACGGTTGACTGTAGCTGCGAAAGGGGATGGCCAGCAGTGCAAAGATGGCGAACAGCGCCAGCTGGAAACCGCTGACCATACTCGCCATGGAGTCGCGCCGCTCTTTTTCCTCCCCTTCCATATTAAAGGTAAGACCGGGATAATCATGCTGCAGTTCGGTCAGCAGGCCTGGACGCAATTCGGACAGGATTTCCTGGGCGTTGGCAGTCTTGCTGTCGACGCTGGCACTGACGTTGATCACACGCTTGCGGTCAGTGCGCTTAATTTCGGCGTACCCCCGCCCCTCCTCCACCACCGCTGCCCGATTCAGCGGCATCTCACCGCCCTGCGGCGTACGGATACGCATCGTCTCCAGGTCCCACAAACTGCGACGATCCTGCTCGGGATAGCGCACCATCACCTTGACCTCGTTGCGACCACGCTGCAGACGCAGAGCCTCGGCACCATAAAATGCGCCGCGGATCTGGCGACCGAGCCCCTCCTCGGTGATACCGAGAGTGCGGGCTTCCGGCTTAAGCCGGATTTTCAACTCCCGTTTGCCGCGACTGTAGGAATCCTCGACATCGCCCACCCCCGGATAACTGTTCAACTCAGCCTTCAGGCGCTCTGCGGCCTCGGTGAGTACCGCGAAACTTTCATGGGCCATCTGAATATCGATATTGGCCCCCATGCGAACCAGGTTGGATTTAAACACGAGGGATTCCACCCCCGGAACCTCTCCGACCTTCTTGCGCCAGGCGGCGGTGATGTCGGAGGCGGGAATGCCGCGTTCTTCGCTCTTGGTCAAAAACAGCGCCATGCCGGCAAGATGGGCGCCCGATTTTTCGCCCACGGCGCCCCCAGGGCCCCCTTCAGCAAGCGTCCCCCCAACGACGGCGTAGAAGTGACGCAATACCGTCTGCTGCGGAGATACGCGGCCATCGAATTGGGCCACAGTCTCCATAGCCTTCTGTTCGATCAAGCGTTCCACCCTGGCGGTTTCCGCCACCGGGGTCCCCGGCGGCATCTGCAACGAAGCAGTGATCACATCGCCGTCGACCTCCGGCATGAAGGTGAATTTGATGATGCCGCCCTTGACGACCCCCACCGCCAGCAGCAGGCAGGCAACGGCTACGGCCAGGGTCACGTAGCGGTAACGCAGGCACATTGCGAGGCTACGCCGATAGGGACCGGCGATAAAACGGTCGAGCAGCATGCCGAAACGACGTCGCAGCCGATCGATACCGCCAAGAATTCCGCCGGCCGCTTCCCGTCGCCGTCCCATGGCGAGATGCGCGGGGAGGACGAACAGGGACTCCACCAGCGACATAAGCAAAATGGTAATCACCACCACCGGAATGACACCGATGAACTTGCCCATGGTGCCGCTGATGAACAGCAGCGGGGCAAAAGCGGCCACCGTGGTGAGAATCGAAAAAACCACCGGCACGCCCACTTCCTGGGAACCGGCTACCGCCGCCGGCAAATAGGGAGTACCGCGCTGTCGATGTTCGTAAACGTTTTCGCCGACGACGATGGCATCGTCGACCACGATCCCCAGAGCGAGGATAAAGGCAAACAGGGAGATCATGTTGATGGAAACGCCCAGGGCGGGCATAAAAAACAGGGTGCCGAAAAACGCGATGGGGATACCGAGCATCACCCACATGGCGAGGCGGATCTCCAAAAACAGGCCCAAGACCAGGAACACCAGCACCAGACCGAAAGCAGCGTTTTTGAGCAGCAGGTTCATGCGGCTTTCAAACAACTCGCTGGTATCGTTCCAGGTGGCAAGTTTTACGCTTGGCGGCAGAGTGACGGATTTTTCCTCGACATAGCGCTTGACCAGCTCGGAAATCTCGGTGGGCTTCTGTTCGCCGACCCGAAAGATTTTGATCATGGCTGCCGGCTTGCCGTCGAAGGTGGCCGAGGTATCGGTTTCGGCGAAGGTATCCCGCACCCGGGCTATATCACCCAAGCGCACCTCGGTGCCGTCCGGATTGGTGACTGCGACGATATCAGCGTAGCCGGGTCCGAAGTAGCGACGCTCCTTGGTACGCAGCAAAATCTCGCCGCCTTCGGTGCGGATGGTCCCGCCGGGAAGATCCAGGGATGCCTTGCCAACCCGTTGGGCCACCTGGTCCAGGGTGAGGTTGTAACGACGCAACTGTTGCTCGGGAATTTCTATGGAGATTTCATAGGGTCGTACCCCGCCCAGATCGACCTGGGTGATCTGGGGATAGGTCAGCAACTCGTCACGTATCGCTTCGGCACGTTCTCGCAGACTGCGCTCGGAAAGGTCGCCGTAGACCACCACCGAAATGACCTCGAGCCGGTTGAGCAATTTGCTGATCACAGGCTTTTCGGCATCCAACGGAAAGGTGGTGATACGATCCACTTCACTGCGCACATCCTGCAGCACCTTGTCGGGGTCCATGCCTTCCTGTACCTCGGCCAAAACCGTACCGCCTCCCTCGGAGGCCGTGGCCTTGATCTGGGTGATGCCGTCCACACCGGTGAGGTTTTCCTCGATCTTGAGCAGAATACCTTCTTCCACTTCCTCGGGACCGGCACCGGGATAGGGAACGTTGACGGAAATCCAGTCCAGGGAAACTTCCGGAAAGACCTCTTGCTTGACTTTCGGAGCGAGGATCACACCACCGACCACAAAAACCAGCATCAGGAGGTTGGCGGCCACGTGATGATTGGCCATCCAGCGAATCGCACCGTTCATCGAACTGCCTCCTCCACGCGACCATCCCCATCAGGCGCGGGGTCCGCTCCCACCGGTCGCAGTTTCATGCCTTCGGTGGCACCGGCCAGATTGGTCAGAACCACCCGGTCGCCGCTGCCCAGGCCTTGCCCGACCACCACCTCGTCGCGGGTACGACGTACCACCTCCACCGGCCGGAACGTCAGGTGACCATCGTTCATGATCCAGACGGTGGCACCGTCGCGCAGGGCGTTGGCGGGGATCACCGCCACATCCTTCAGCTCTTTACCGTGCAAAAGCACCTGGACGAAAATGCCCATGGACAGCACGGGGCGCTCACCGGCTCCCTGCCGCAAGCCATAAGGATCTGCCACCGCCACCACCACTCGGGCCATGCGACCCCGAGGGTCAACATCGCCTAACTGGCGAATAATTTTTCCCGACCAGGCGAAAGTCTCCCCACCGGCGCTAAGTTGTACGGTTGCGGCAGTTGCCTTGCTCCCTTGTCCAGCACGGGGTATCTGCAGCCAGCCCAGTTCCTCCAGCGGCAGAGGCACAACAATCTCTGCCTGGTCGGTACCGGCCAGCGTCGCCACGGCCGTACCCGATCGGACATACTGGCCCAGGTCGACAGATTCGGAACGAATCACAGCATTGAATGGCGCCCGCAGCACGGTACGCTGCAAATCTAGCTGCGCCTGACTTAAGCTGGCCTGCGCCGAAAGCAACGCGGCGTGGGCATTCTTGAGCTGCGGCTCGTAGACCACCAGGGGGTTAGGCTGTTCGCCATCGCCGAGTTGCAGACGCTCCCATTCCTGGCGCGCAATACGGGCCTGCCCCTGCATGGCCGTCAATTCGTACTCGGCCTTGGCCAAGGCAGCTCGCGCCCGGTCCACGGCCAACCGATAATCGGTATCCTCGATCTCGAACAGGACATCCCCCTGGCGGAAAAAACCGCCGGCGACAAATTTTTCGGCAATCTTTGTGACGCGCCCGTTGACCTGGGGGGTGAGACTGACCTCCTGGCGCGGTTGCACGGTACCGGTACCATGAACCACTACCTGCCGCGCACCGCGGGTGGCACTCAGAACCTCGACCAGAGCACCGGGATTTTCCCGCTGTTCCTTGCGTGGTTCCGGACGGCTGATGATCATGATGCGCATGATTGCAAAGCCCATCACCAGAATCAGAAGAGGAAGTCCGATCTTGATCAGTTTGGATTTGACGCTCATTGGATATTTCCCGTTTTGAGTATTGTTTGCTTTAAAACCCTGCATCCATGGCCATGTAAGTCATATGAGAGCCAATAGAAACCATGATCTCTTAACCGCGGCTCAATGGGCAACCCCCTGTACTCCCCTTGTCAACTCCTCATCCATCCAGCCCCCGCCAAGGGCCCGGGCAAGGGTAATGCGATCGGCGATAAATTGCCGGCGCGCTGCCAGAAGCTGACTCTGGGCATCGAAATGCAGCCCCTGGGCGGTAAGGACCGGCAGATATTCGGAGAGTCCCTGCAAATAGCGGTCGAGCGCCAACCGCAAGGCAGCGGCGCTGGCCTCCTCGCTCTGGCGCAAGCGAGCGATGCGCTCTTCGCCGGTACGAGCAGCGGCCAGGGCATCTTCGACCTCACGAAAGGCGGTCAATACGGATTTATGGTATCCGGCAAGGTTTTCACGAAAAACGGCCCTGCTGCGATCCACCTCAGCGGCCCTCCTGCCACCATCGTAGAGAGGCTGGGCAAGGTTGAGCAGCAGATTCCAGAAGATGTTGCCCGAGGCGAGCAGGTCACCCAATTCGACACTTTGTCCTCCGTAGCTGCCGGTCAGGCGCAACGCGGGAAAACGCTCGGCAATCGCGGCGGCGATGCGGGCATCACTGGCCTGCAGGCGCAACAGGCCAGCCTCTACGTCAGGCCGGCGTACCAGCAATTGGGACGGCAGTCCCGCCGAAAAATCGGGAATCACCTGCGGCAACTGCCGATGCTGGTTGACCACGTCGCGCCCGGGATAACGGCCGAGCAATACCGCCAGGGCGTGCTCGGCAGTTGCCAGAGCGTTTTCGAACTGGGGCCGGCGGGAACGGACAGCCGCAAGATTCTGGCGAGACTGGTAGACATCCAGAGGAGGCACCAGCCCTTCGCGATAACGGCGCTCCACCCGCTCCAGGGTGTCGGCAAATGCAGCGATATTGCGATCGGCAAGTTCAAGCTGTGCCCGTTGTTCCAGAGTCAGGAAATAGAGATCGGCAATCTGGGCGGAAAGACTCAGATACAGAGACTTGAGTTCCTCGCGCGAAGCAGCCTGTTCAAGACGGGCTGCCTCGGTACGAGAGGCGAGCTTGCGCCAGACATCGAGTTCAAAACTGGCGGGAAGCGACAGGGAATAGGTATCTGCGGTAACCGCACCGGTCAGACCGACCGCTTGCCGACGGCGGCCTCCGGTCCCGGCAAGGTCGAGGACAGGGAGTTGCGCTGCGCCTGATGTGCGTACCAGCGCCTCGGCCTGTTCAAGCCGGGCAAACGCCTGCTGCAAATCGGGATTGGCGGTGAAGGCCTCGCTCATCAGAGCATTAAGATCCGCATCGCCAAAGCTTTCCCACCAATGTTCCAGGGCCGAAAAGGGCTCACCCGCAGCGGAAGACTCCACATACCCCTGCGGAACGGGAAATGGCAAGGTTGCCTGCTGCGACTGATGCAGAGTGCAACCGCCGCCGAAGAGTAAAAGCAGACCGCAACCATTGAGGAAAAAAGGTCTCAGTCGCATGGCGCCTCCATCCCCATCTTCAGAAAATTCACCAGCATGGCGGTAAGTGCATCCGCATCGGGGCGCGGCGTAACTCCCGCCGGAAGGATCTGGAAACGGCCGGCCAGGCACGTGGCGTGGCTTAGCGCCCCGAGAGAAAAATGCAAACGCCAGAAACGCTCCGTGTCCGACAATTCAGGAAGGGCTTCCCCCAGCATATCGTAGATAAGAAGAAAAAGAGGCTTCATCAACTGCATGAAGAGATTGCGAATAGTATCATCCGGTTCGGCGATAGCTCTGCCGACCAGTTGAATGAAAGCTTCGGCCCCCGGCCCGCTGTCGCGAAAAGCGAGAGTCGGCTCGATAAAAGCCCGCAGCACCGCCTCCGTTGCCGGCCGCACGCCAGACTGCCGCGCTGCCATGCGCAGAGCCTCCAACCGCTCCTGACGAACTTGGTTGAGAGGCACCAGACGCCGGTTCAGAACCGCTTCAAGCAGAGCCTCCTTGGAGCCGAAATGATATTTCACCGCGGCAAGATTAGCTTCGGCTTTGCCGGTAACGGCGCGCAGTGACGTACTGTGGAACCCCTCGGCGGCAAACAGGCTTTCGGCCGCGTCGAGCAGGCGTTGTTTGGTATCCGGTTGACTCATAACCTCTCCATTAGACAGGAATATACACCGTGAATCTCTCCGCATTAAAACAAACGTTTGATTTATCCGTCAAGAACAATTCTTCATGCATCAGGCCGTGCAGAACACACTGCGGATTACAGCGGCCCCAAAGCGGGCCCGTCGGAAGCAAATTTTCAGGTATAGCACAACTACCGAGGGCATAAAAAAAGCCGCCCGAACCAAACGGTTCGAACGGCAAGGCAGCATCGGTTAGGACGCAGGAGTTGCAAAGCAGTCGGGATAGAGGCACCCACCCGGAAGGGCGCCCCTATCCCGACATGGCGAAAGACAAGATCTTTCGCGTTATCAGAAATTCCAGAATTCGTCGATTTCAGCCGGGCTGAAATCCCAGATGGCGTCATGCGGCGGACAAGTTTCAAGGGAGAAGAATTCGGGCAACCGGTCATCGACATTGCTCATGCCGGCTGCCAGGTTAAATTCGTGCTCCAGCTTGAGAATCTTTTTGCCCAGTTCGGCAACGCCAGCATGATCCAGTTCGATGCCGAAACGGGCCGCTACCATATCGTTAAGGGCATCGGCGCATTCGGGGATATCGAGCATCGGGAAAGCCACGAACACGCACATGCCGGTACTGTCGATAACCGCCGTACCGATCTGCAGGTTGCGGGACAGTTCAACCTGCCCTTCCTTGCTCAAGGGATCGACGAAACCGCCGCACTTGAGAATATTGGTGGCGATACAGTAACCGGCAGTATGGTCCGCCCCCATGGTGGAAGTGGCATAGGTGATGCCAATACCTTTAACCGAACGGGGATCGTAGGCCGGAATACCCTGATTCTTGACCACCGGTACGCGAGTCAGACCATAAGCATGGCCAACCGAAGCGGTACCGTTACCGATAATGTGCCCAAGCGCTGTGCCCTTGCCAACTTCTTCGCGCAGCAAGCGGATAGCACCCTTGCCATCCCCCCAGGGAATGATGCCGGCTTCCATGACCACGCCCATGGTAACAACACCCTCGATAGAGTCGATGCCGATATCGTCCATGATATTGTCGCAGGTGGCGATATCGTCCAGGTCTTCGATCAGGCAGTCGGCACCCAGACCCCAGATCGTTTCATACTCAAAACCGGAGGTCAGATAATTTCCGTCTTTATCGTTGTACACCTGGGAACACTGAATAATGCAGCCGGCATGACAACCATGCTTGGGATGGCCATTGCGCGCCACGATCGTGTCGTACATCGTTTCGCCGGACACCTTGTCGTGATGTTCCCACTGCCCGTAGCGAAAGTTTTTGGTCGGCAAGCCGCCGGCTTCGTTAAGAATATTAACCAGTATGTTGGTGCCGTAAGTCGGCAGTCCCTGACCGGTAACCGGGTGATCCAGTATGGCTTTGGCAAAAACGCGGGCAGCTTTTTTGAACTTATCGGGATCGGCAATCTCTACCTTGCCAGCGCCGGTACCGTCTACCGTGATGCATTTAATCTTCTTGGAACCCATAACCGCGCCCATGCCGCCACGCCCGTGGGAACGAATCTTGTGATCCGGATCTTTTACGGAGATATTGGCCGCGGCCATGCGCCTTTCCCCGGGGATGCCGATGGTCATGACACCGATCTTGTCCCCAAAGCGTTTTTCCATCTCCCCGATAACGGCAAAATTCTGCATGCCGACCACCTCGGTCTCCTCGTGGATCGTCACGCCATCTTTATCGACATGCAAGCGATACCATTTGTCTTCAGCGGGACGCCCCTCGATGATCATGGCGTGTATACCCAATTTGGCAAACTGCTGAGCTGTAGTGCCGCCGGCGTTGGACTCCTTGATACCGTAAGTCAGCGGGCTCTTACCGCCGAGAGACATGCGCCCGGAGTTGGCAGCCGGGGTGCCCGACAGCATGCCGGGAGCAAAGACAAGTTTATTGTTGGGACCGAGCGGGTGACAGGTCGGCTTCACCTCTGCTGCCACGATCGTGGTGGTAAGGGCACGGCCACCGAGGGTCTTCCATGCGGCGGGTACTTCCTCGGTCTTGACCGTAAGATCAGACATATTTACGCGAACGATGTGCATAGTGTTGATTTCCTCCCAATGCGAAATAACAGGAACGGGACTGCGGTTTATCTCCTTTCCAAACGCGGGAGGCACCGCCGTTTCCAGCGAAACCCTTTGGCCAGCCACCCTGAGGACCTTCCCCTTAGGCGGGACTGGCTCGGAGACTACTGCGCACCAGGAGACTGCTAAATCCAGCCGCAAGTCGCCAGATACGCGAAAGAACCGTTTGTTTGCATTTATAGCACACGGGGAAAGCATCAAACAGGTTAGCTATCGGGGTATTAAAGGGTATATTGACATACCCGAACGAACACAAAACCGCATATAGTCGTGTTCAATGATGTATACACCGGAAAGATTTTGTGTTTAAAAAGAATAAACGGGGTTATGGCGGGTACAGACTTTAGATATCGTCCACAGATGCAAGCTGAGAGCGACGCCCTATAAGGTAGGAGTGAAGGTTGACGGTTTTACCGCGCAAACCCAGTTTACGGCGAATGTTTTTGCGATGTGTCTGAACTGTTTCGAACGCCAGATTCATAGCTTCGCAGATATCCTTGGTGGAACTCCCCGCCTGGACAAACTGGCATATACGTATCTCCGTTTTGCTCAGTTTCAACAAACTGGCATCAATTTCCGAGGCAGTACCGCCGGTTAGTCCGACAAGCTGCTCCCGCACCAGATCCAGATAGCTTCCACGAATATTCGCGGAAGGTTCAGCGCCAACACGGTCCAGTGCCGGCAGCAACTGGGTACGAATCCTTCTGGCCAGGTTATTTTCAAACTCCTTGCGATCACCATCAACGCTCTTCATGACGTTACGCAGAGTTACGTTCATTTCTTCAACCTGCTGCTTTTCCATGAGCAAGCGTTCTTCCAGGGCTTTTTGACGGGAAATATCCCGAACGATGACCGGCCAGAAAATACGTCCGTCGATTTCAACGCGAGTTACCATGAAACTGGTCGGCAGCATGGTGCCATCGGAGCGCCGCACTTGAATTTCGGCACTCATACTCGATTCTTCGTTCAAAGCGCCAACGCAGGAGATCAAGGTCCAGCGGCCCTGATTGTCGGTCAGATCGCGCAGATCCTTACCGATCAAAAGGTCGGGAGAGCACGCATGGATCTGCCCTGCCCGCTGATTGGCCTTGACGATATGATAATCGTCACTCAGCAGCAGAATACCGTTACCGACAGAATCAAAAATGAGGCGCAACATCTTTTCCGAATTGGCCAGCGCATGGGTTCGTTCGGCAACCAGCTTTTCAAGATGTTGACGACTGTCAACCAACCAGGTTATGTCATTAAGGATCAGAATGAAACCGACCGGCACCTGGGCGGGCGGGTCAAAGGGTACCAACCGCAGATTAAACCACTGGCCCGCCTCGGCGAGATAGATTTCATGGTGGTCTTCCGGCGTATAAGCGGCCAACACCTGCTGCAGTTCGTTTCCGGGCAATTCCAACAACTGCCAGAAAGGTACGCTGCGCCAGGCCCTCCCTGCAAAAAAGTGTTCAGCAGCCGGATTAAGTAGCGTAACCATCCCCTCGTGGTCCGTAACCATTACCAGGTTGGTGGTAGCGGAAAAAATGCTCTGTAACTGATTGCGCTCCAGATCCAAAAACTGGTGCGCCGCCGAAAGCTGCCCAACCGGTGACCCCGATTGCTGAGTGGAAGCCACTGCCGGGGGCGCCTTTAAATTACTCTCCAGCCCATGAACCCGCGGGATTTCAACATCTTTGCCACCGGTGTTTTCCGGAACAAGCTGCTCAACAAGGCTTAGGACATTTCTCAAACGTTCAAGAGACAATGGACTATGTTCTAAGGCAGCATGATCCGCACCTACTATCCGGGCGAGCTGATCCAGTTGTTCCCTGATCCGGGTCAAAGCTTCCGAAACCTGTATAGCGCCTTCCTTGAACTGCTGCATTGCCGCTCCCCTCTCTTTTTCTGCCAAGATTCACCAGACCGCCTCGAAACCTTGGCCGGATGCCCGCATACTCGAACATCTTCAGCAAAATGTAAAGCGAAGCATCCTTCACCGGAAACACCCAAATAAAAAGTCAATCCTAATTAGATAATAAATTTTTTCTTGACCACCTAACGATAAATATAAATAATGATTTTTTGTTACATATTTCTTCCTCATCAAACAATAAAAATTTTTGGTTTTGGCAAAGAGTTCACAGGGCTTTGCCTTTGGGTCTTTGAAGCTTCGCGACAGATATCCAGGCAACAGATTCACTTTCATGCGACAGCGCAATGGTTCCTTGGCGCATGGCCTCTCTGGACTATTAATGTATTCATCGAGTATTTATGCATGGAGGGCTACCCTGAAAAACCAAAATAACCTTTCCTGCATCTTGCAATCGGACGGACTCATCATCGCGGCAAGCAGTGGCTGGGAAACGATGCTGGACTATCCGCCGGACCAACGGCCACGTACCTTCCTGCAGGACCTCCTATTGCCCCCCCAGAAAAACCGCTGGAAACACATCCAAGCCAAACTTCAAGAACACCCTGCGACTTCGGCACTGCTGGTCTGCCAAACTCTAAAGGGCAAAACCCGTTACCTGCACGGATATTTCACCCACGCTACTCCTGTTCTGGAAGGCGCTATCAGAGCAACTTTTCAGGATATCACCAGCCGATACCATGCAAAACTGCAAACCCGGCAATGTTTGAAAATGTTGCGGGAAATGGCCACGGCAAGCCAATCTGCCCTTGTGATCCTCGACTATCGAGGCAACGTTTGCGGCTGGAGCCCTCAGGCCGCAGCCTTATTCGGCTACGATCGCAAAGAAATACACCGCCAAAACATTCACGCCATTCTCGCACCATGTCACGACCAGGCTTCTCTGGAACAGGAATGGCCACATTTTTTTCTTACCAACAATCCCGACCAACCCCGCAGTCCACGTAACGTCATCTGCCGTTCCAAAGACGGCTCTACTTTGCCTGCCGAGCTGAGTCTATCGTTACTCACCACACACAACCGCCAGTATACGATTTGCTTGTTTACGAGACAGGACAACCCCCAGCCCGGGAAATCCCGCATCGAACAATTGGCTTATTACGATCAACTGACCGGTCTACCTAACCGCACACTACTGAACGACCGGCTTACCCAAGCCCTGGCGGAAGCCAGCCGATTCAACCATTTAATGGCTCTTCTGTTTGTCGATCTTGATCGATTCAAGCAGGTTAACGACACGCTGGGACACACCATTGGCGACGAGCTGCTTAAAATCGCCGGACAGAGACTGCAACAATGCCTTCGCAGTAACGATACCGTGGCACGCTTTGGAGGCGACGAATTCATTATTCTACTATGCGGCTTTCGCGACCAGAGCAACCTTCCAAAAATTCTTCATAAAATATTGACGACCCTGTCGAAGGAATACCGAATACATAATCACCATATCGCTATCACTGCCAGTATCGGGGTGGCGATATTCCCCGAGGATGGCATTTCCGCCGATGTGTTGCTGCGCAATGCTGATACCGCGATGTATGTCGCAAAAGAAGAACTGGGAAACAGTTTTCAGTTATTTTCCCAAGAGATGAATCAGACCCTGGTGGCCCAACTGGAACTGGAAAATCAACTGCGTCAGGCGGTGGATCACCGGGAGTTTTTCCTGCTGCTTCAACCCCGCTACGACCTTGCCACACAGCAACCCGTCGCGGTCGAAGCATTTTTGCGTTGGCGTCATCCCAATGGCTCGATACTGCCTCCACAAGCTTTTTTGCCACGACTTGAAGAAATCGGGCTGATGAGCGCCCTTGGCAACAGCATCCTGAAAAAAGCCTGCGACATAGCAGCGAGTTGGCAACACCTCGGCACCCCCCAACTGCCGTTAGCGGTCAATCTGTCCTGCAGTCAATTCAGGCAGACGGATCTTGCAAGAACCGTTGCTGAGATTCTCCACGAGACTGGCTTGCCCCCCAACTGTCTGGAACTGGAGATCACCGAACCGACCTTGCAAAAAGCAGCGGATCGTGCAGAGAGTATCCTTCATAGCGTCAAAGACCTCGGGGTTCGCTGGTCGCTGGATAATTTCGGCATGGGATACACCTCTCTTCAGCAACTCAAAACCCTGCCCTTCGATTATCTTAAAATTGACCGGCTATTTGTCCAAAACCTGCCTCACAGTCAAAGCGATGCAGCCATGGTAGGGGCTATTTTGGCGATGTCCCGTAATCTCAACCTGATCGCCATTGCCCAGGGAATCGAAACCTTTGAACAACATCACCTGTTACTGGCCATGGGCTGCCTGCACGGACAGGGGTTTTTATTCCACAAACCATGCCTGGCCAACGCATTGAGCGAAACGCTCCTGCGTCATTTCAATCCCCCCTCTTCCCCGGCCCTTATAAAACCCGGCTCCCACCCCTGAATGACTGTCAGCCATTACCGCCTGTTCCCAAAACAAATATTTGTCGGATGTCAAAGCATCGAAAAAAGACGATTAGCATTTGCCTTATCACTGCAAACCCACTAAATTAATAAGGTAGTCATCATATCGCCTCAGCGACAAGGAGTTTTGCGTGAAAAAGAAAATGGCGGAAGACCTCAGTCTGACAGGCGCCCTCTGGTTTAAAAAATCGGGGCAGGATTTTCTCGGCAGCAGCCGTATTCGGCTGTTGGAACAGGTCGGTGAATTGGGTTCCATAACCAAGGCGGGCAAAGCGGTCGGAATCAGCTATAAGACCGCCTGGGAGCAGATCGAAATGCTCAACAATCTTTCCGACCAACCGCTGGTCGTCAAAACCACGGGTGGACGCGGGGGTGGCGGCACCCAGTTGACCGAAGCCGGCAAGGAAGTCATCCACCGCTATCGTCTTATCCAAGAAGAGCATGAACGGTTTTTGAATTCCATTGGCAAACACCTGGAAGACGGCGAAGGATTTTACCAATTTTTGAGGAAGGTCAACATGAAAGTCAGCGCCAGAAACATCTGGTCCGGCGAGATCGCCCAGATGCAAAAAGGAGCCATCAATACCCTGGTCACTTTGCAGCTTAAAGGGGGAGACCGCCTGTCGTCGCTCATCACCAACGAGAGCGTCGAGTCTCTGGAGTTGGAAATCGGCTCCGAAGTCATGGCCATGGCCAAGGCACCGGCGGTGATGATTATTAAAGATCTCGGTTCGGCCCGGCTCAGCGCCTGCAACATCCTGCACGGCACCATCCAACGGGTTGTCGAGGGAAACGTAGACTGCGAAATCACCCTGGAACTGCCCGGGGGCAATACAGTCAGTGCCACTCTCACCAAGGCCAGCGATCAAGCCCTTGAACTGCGCGAAGGCGACGAAGCCTGGGCGGTAGTGCAGGAGTCGAGCGTGATCTTGGGCGTGGTCTAACCCTTTGTCATTCGAGTGCAGTCAAAAGGTCCGTTTACATGAATGAAATCCGGGTCCATAGTTACGACGAACTGCAAAAGGAGTTGTTTGCCGATTCCTGGAACGAAGAAATCGGACGATTCCGCTCTCGCTTCGCTTTTCGCGGCTTGTCGGACACCAGCTATAGCTTAAAAACAACCCTGATGCGCCTGGGTGGCAAATATGTCGACCTGGAACGACATCTGATGCGCAATTTTAAAAAATATGCCCATCGCTCGGCTGTAGAATCCGATGCGTTCTGGAACTGGATGTCTGTGGCACAGCACTACGGTCTGCCGACCCGCATGCTCGATTGGACCTATTCCCCGCTGGTGGCCATGCACTTTGCCACGGCCAACATCTGCAAATTCAACCTTGATGGCGCCATCTGGGCAGTAAATTATGTCAAAACCCACCAACTGTTGCCCCGACCTCTTTGCAACAAGCTTGAAGAGGAAGGCGCCAACGTCTTTACCGTCGAAATGCTGAACGACGCCATACCCAACCTGCAGGATCTGCAGGCCCTGTCCCGCGACAATGCCGCGCTGTTTCTGGAACCACCCTCCATGGAGGATCGCATTGTCAACCAGTACGCGTTCTTTTCGGTCATGTCGGACCCGCAGCGGACCCTGTGCGATTTTCTCCATGAACATCCGACCATCTGGCGCAAAATCATCATCCCCGCCGAACTTAAATGGGAAATCCGCGACAAGCTCGACCAGGCCAACATAACCGAGCGGGTTCTCTTCCCGGGGCTCGACGGTCTAAGTTTGTGGCTCAAGCGCCATTACAGCCCGCGATGCATTGAGGAATGCGAACTGATCCAAGGCGTCGAAGCTCAGATTCCCCGTCGCGGCGTATGAGTTTCCCAGCCATCAAACTGTCATTACCTGCTTGGCTGTGCGAAGTCCTGCCTGCGCCGGAGAAGGTATTTGTCACGGCTGAAAGCCGCATGGCACTGGTCATTGAACTGGCGGCCGCCAATATCCGGCAAGGCACCGGCGGTCCTTTTGGTGCTGCTGTGTTCGACCTGGATAACGGCCGTTTGATCGCCCCTGGGGTCAACCTGGTGACTGCCACCTGTTGTTCAGTAGCCCACGCCGAATTAGTGGCGCTGATGACGGCGCAACGTCTGGTGGGGAATTTCTCTCTGGCTGCCGCTGGCTGTAACGTGGAACTGACCAGTTCCACCGAGCCTTGCGCCATGTGCCTTGGGGCCCTGCCCTGGGCGGGAATCAGACAGTTATCATGCGGAGCCCGCGACAGCGATGCGCGCGCTGTCGGGTTTGACGAAGGGGACAAGCCCCCACACTGGCCGTATCTGCTGGAAAAACGTGGCATCCGCGTATTGCGTGACATCTGCCGACCACAGGCCGTTGCCGTTCTGGAGCAATATCGCAAGCAGGGCGGCGAAATCTACAATGGCAAGGGGCAAAGCTGAGTGCTGAGTGCTGAGTGCTGAGTGCTGAGTGCTGAGTGCTGAGTGCTGAGTGCTGAGTGCTGAGTGCTGAGTGCTGGGTGCTGGGTGCTGGGTGCTGGGTGCTGAGTGCTGGGT
>DKEW01000090.1 GCA_002452265.1 Pelobacter sp. UBA6812
CGCTCCGAACGTCTATGATTGCCGGTGAATTTTTGGTCTTTATGCGTTTTGCTAATTCCTGAGGCTGCATTATCTTTCCTTTGTATGGGGTTTTGCGCGAAAAATGTCTCGGCTACCGGAACCCCCGGGAGGCCTTCGATGAAGCCCCGGGTGGTACACTTGCAAATGGAATCTGCTAATCAATGACGGTTTCGGGGCACAGTATACTCAATTTTTAGTAATTAATACACTGTCCCCGGAATTCCTCAATTCGTGCAGGCCGGCAGCCTGATAAAAACGTCGAAGAACATGGACGATTACGATTGGATGAGAAGCGTTCCTCGGGGGACCCGGGTTTCTTTACGGTCGTGCTGGTACGTTCGCTAACGGCAGGGTGGCTGTTGCATCATTATTTTCCGGGGTCGTAAAGATCCCGGAATTATTCAAGGGGTAATCAGAAGAAAAGGCGTTGACTTTCCACGCATCGAAAGGATTTGTTATGTATCGTTTTGTGTTGATTCTCTGCATTTTGTCCCTGGGCTTGGCAACCACTGCCATGGCTGTCGACACCGGGCGGAAGCTGGCATTGCTGGAATCCGCCGTCGCCGGCGACGCGAACGCTCAATATGAGTTGGCGATGATCTACGATGAAGAGGCGTACGAGCAGAGCGAAGATCCGTTCGAGCCGGAACCCGAACTATGGGAAAAGATGCGCCATTGGTGCGAGGCGGCTGCTGACCAGGGGCATTTTGAGGCCAAGCGTGCTCTTCTGCAGAGGGTTTATGATCTGAGCTTAGGTGAAGAGGAAAGTCGCAAATGGTACAAGCTTGCACAGGAAATGGCCGAGAGCGGTGATAAGGTGGCTCAGTATCAGTTGGCGGAAATCTACTATGCAAGGAGTTTGGGCGACGCAATGAGCGCAGGCGACGGCCCGGCTCGTTCGGACTCCGCCGTACCGGCGATACGCTGGTACAGCAAGCTCCTTGATGGGCTGAATCCCAAAGAAACGGTGATACTGTCGATGCTGGAAACGTTCGACCGAGAGGTGACGGTCGATTACGTCAATGAACAACTGGCATATCTACGAAAGCTGGTTCCCTGACCCCTGATGGCAGGGGATCCCTGCAAAGAAGGGTCAGATCTCAACTTTTGACAAAAATGATGAGGCTGGCCAGCTGATTGTAAAGAATAAAAATCCTTCCCCTTATATGCCTCGGTGGTTCAAGAGTTGAAGCATTTGGCATACCTTGGCAGGTGGGGGAATAGCGCGGCACCAAAAGTTGAGGATTGATCATGCAGATGGATGAACAGACCGACATTCTGCTTTATCTGGCCGAGGATGGCGAAACCCGTCTTGAGGTACAGCTTGACCATGAGACGGTTTGGCTCACCCAGAAACAGATGGCGGCATTATTTGAAAAGAATGTCAGGACCGTTAACGAGCATATTCTGAATGTTTTTAAGGAGGGTGAACTTGAAGAATCTTCAGTTATCCGGAAA
The DNA here is from genome assembly GCA_002452265.1 of Pelobacter sp. UBA6812. Lineage (GTDB taxonomy): Bacteria > Desulfobacterota > Desulfuromonadia > Desulfuromonadales > Syntrophotaleaceae > Syntrophotalea. Next base: position 1,480 of record DKEW01000090.1, read on the forward strand.
TTCCGGATAACTGCTGCCGATGGTAAGTCTTATGTTACGTCACACTACAATCTCGACGTTATTATCTCCGTCGGCTACCGGGTCAAATCGTCACAAGGTACACGGTTTCGTCAGTGGGCTACGCGCGTGCTGCATGATCATTTGGTTAGAGGGTACACGGTTAATGAACAGCGCCTGCGCGATGAATCGGCCAAGCTCCACGACCTGCAACAAACCGTTAGTCTGCTGACTCGCACCCTGACGACTCAAGAGTTGGTGACGGACACCGGCAAGGATGTGCTGCGGGTGATCAACGATTTCGCGTACGCTTTGGCCATCCTTGACCGCTACGACCACGGCACCCTGGCCATAGATAGTACGAGTGGCCCGGCCGTTTTTGCCCTCGACTATGCCGAGGGCATATCTCTGGTGCAGTCGATGAAGGGGGAGTTCGACGGCCTTTTTGGACTGGAGAAGGACCAGGGCTTCAAGAGCGCCATCGGCGCCATTTACCAGACCTTCGACGGCAAAGACGTCTATCCTAGCGTGGAAGAGAAATCCGCCAACCTGCTCTATTTCATCGTTAAAAACCACGCGTTTACTGACGGCAACAAGCGTATCGCTGCCGCTCTGTTCATTTACTTTCTTGCCGGCAACGGTATCCTCTATCGTGCCGACGGTTCCAAGCGTCTGGCCGACAATGCCTTGGTGGCGCTGACCTTGCTGATCGCTGAAAGCCGACCGGAAGAGAAAGACACCATCGTGAAAGTCATCGTCAACCTGATCAACCGGAGCAACGACTGATCCATGATCCAATACGTGAATGTCGAGGGACAATGATTATCCACTGTACGCAAAAACTTGCCACTAAACTCCCTATAGTGTCTAATGTGCCGCTCACTGAGAGCAGTCCGCTGGGGAGCTGGCATGCGCATCTTTACCGCTATGATCGTCGGCAGTGTGTCCTCTTTTGTCATGATGAAAGCCGTTACTGCCTTTTTATGCCGGGGTTGGTCAAGGCAGATTTTGCTGAATTGGGTAGATTGCACAGAGAACTATTTTTGGCGACACTGGCGGTATTGAATCTTTCGGAAGCGAAACTGAAACGAGTGGCCATGGCTCTTGGGCCGGCACAATACGATCGGAAGACCGACCGCTCTGTGCGAGGTTCTCTCCGAACAGCGGATCTTGATCTCAGCTGGCTGATTCATGATCACCATGTGCTTGATTGTGACCCTCTTGAGGTGTCCTTGAAGCTGAACGATCGACCGACCTCCGTGAAAGGGAAGTACTTCTTTTCCACTGAGGTGATGCTGGAACGGATAGGACAGACTACCTGACCCTTTGGAAATTAATAGCATTATCACTTACTCTATACAGCACGGATGACATACATATGACCCCTGCAGGAATTGGCTCTAAAACGTTAGCGCGGATTGTTTTGCCATTGGCGCTCCATAATCACTTTATTACGCAAGATGTTACTAGCAGGAGATACATTAACCAGTGAGTGCCTCCAGGGAAGTTGAAAAGGAGTTGGGCATAATATTGCCTGATCTGTATAAAAATATCTTGGATAATTCTCCTTTCTCAAAATACGAGGATTCTTCTATTTATTATTTGATAACCGATCCACAGCGACTTATCGAAATGAACAAAGCCTACAAAATGAACCCGGATGATCTTACCGATATCGATGATGGTAGGTTTTTCGGTCGACTTAAGAGGATTTTGTTTCACGGTTCCCAAAAAAGAATATTGGCGCAACGTAAAAAGCACTTTAAGGAGTGGGTAGAGTCAAAGAAGTTTGTTATTGGCAATAATGGCGGTGAGGAAATATTTTTTATTTATCTCGATAAACCGAAATGCCCTGTATATGTGCATGAGATCGAAACAGGAAACTCCTTCTATAAATTCGATTTAATCTCCAGGTACATAAATGATATCGATGTATTCGATGATCTTTGAAATGGATATTCACCCTCGGCGCAAGAAAAATCGGGACAGATCTATTTTCGTGTATCACGGTCGGACCAATCCAATCCATTGGAATAGTGATATTTTTGCTGTAAATAACGCCTCAAAACCCTCTTGCAGGCCGTTATTTTTGGCTAAAATCGGCCTTTTTAGGTAATGAGAAGCATTGTGTGCGGATTCGTCCGCATAACGGCCCATGCAATTTTCGAGGAGACATTACGCAGGGCGGTGTTTTCTCTATATCATCGGGAGCCTGATGAGAGGGGCCTGTTCACGGACCCGAAAAGCCCGGTTGCCCTGGGGCACGCGAGGCTTTCGATTATCGACCTTGCCAGCGGGAAGCAGCCACCCTAACCGGAAGACGGGGATATCGTCCTCGCAAGGAATTCCTATGCGAAGTTTTGCCAATGTTTATATCGTCCTGTATTTGATCGATGCCGGTCTTTCGTTGACAGATGAACTGTTAACAATGTTCGTTGCACACCTGCCGGCTCTCTCCATGGTTCGCAACTTCGTTGCTTTAGTGGTGATCCTTCTTTCCCTGGTGGTTTATGCCCTTATGGGAATCGATCGGAGGCTGCCGAAGCGGGTTTTTCTGCCGGTGACCTTGTACGCCTTCTGGTGCTCCCTGATGCTGTGGCCTCTGCTGGGTATGATTCCCCACGAATTCCTGGGGTTGGCGGCGGCTATTGGCCAGGTTGTCATCGGTGGGGTCGCTCTGATTACGCTACGCACTTCTTACGGGCGCAACCTTCTGCCCGCAGAGCTTTTTAAGCAGCCTTTGTTCGGCTGGCGCAATACCCTGTCCTTTGCAGGAGTCAACCTGCTGCTGCTCCCCCTGGTGCTGGTCTATTCGCTTATGGCGATGGCCGACTACTATCTCGACCAGAAAACCGCAGGCTTCATGCGGCTGAGTCCGGTAGGCATCTACACCTCCGAGCGCAGCTATCATGACGATGGCAAGGTGGTGCGCCTGGTGGCAATGATGCATATTGCCCGCAAGGGGTATTACCAGGAACTGGTCGCTTCGCTGCCGGCGGAAGGGACGATTATTCTCGCCGAGGGGGTGACCGATCATGACCGGTTGCTGAAGAGCCGGTTTCAGTACGGCAGACTGGCGAACCTGGTCGGTCTCAGTTCTCAGGAGACGATGAAACTCGACGGCAATCTGGTCGAACTGGACGATCTGGAACCGGTGAGTGAAGGCGAGCGGGACGAGACCAAACCGGATATTGTGATAGCCGACGTGGACATCAGCCGCTTCGCCCCTCAGACGATCGAGTTTATCAACGTTCTCGCCAGGACCCTGCTTGGTGACAAGCCATTAGCGCAGGGTTTCGCGGCATATCGCGACTGGGCGCAGGTCCATGGGACACCGGAGGTTTTCTCAGGGGTGATGGACGATATTTTATACAAACGCAACGATGTGGTCATCGAAGCCCTGCAGCGAAGCCTGGATCGTTACGACACCATCATTGTCCCCTGGGGTGGTATGCACATGCCGGCCATCGAGGCGGCGCTACTGGATCGGGGTTTTGTTCCCGGGAAGAAAAAGGAGCGGTTGCTGTTCGCTTTCAGCTCCATCCCTTTCACCGCGTTGTGGCAACAGGTGTCGGCACCATCCGGGCAGAAAGACGATTTGCAAGGAGCCGAGGGGAGAAACGAATGGCATTAAAAAAGAACAGCGGCGGAGTGGTTTATTCCAGCGAGCACGGACGCATGTGTCCCGGCTGTGGGCGGCCGATCAAGGAATGCACCTGCGCCGCGAAGCAAACGGCGCCACCCTCGGATGGGATAGTGCGGGTTTCACGCCAGACCAAGGGGCGCAAGGGGAAGGGAGTGACCCTGATCACCGGAGTGCCTCTTGATGATGCGGGTATCAAAGCGTTGGCTACACGCCTTAAGCAGCGCTGCGGTTCCGGCGGCACCGTCAAGGACGGGGTGATCGAGACTCAGGGGGATCACTGCGCTCTGCTGCTGGATGAGCTCAAAAAGCTGGGTTGGGTGGTTAAGCGGGCCGGAGGATAATCAAGATCTTAAAAGCGTACTATCCGCAGATTGCGCAGATGAACGCAGAATTTTAAAAACATGGTTTTGGGGCTAATCTGTGAAAATCCGTGAAATCTGTGGATGATAAAGGTTTTATAAGGTTTAAATCATGGTTCAATCTCCATCCTGCCATTGAATGACCTGCCGGCCAAAGTCGATGCGGTAATGATGATCCCGAAGGAAATCCATGCCGAGCAGGCCATCGAAGGGGGCTTCTGCGTCTTGCACTTCGATGACATACACCGTGGCGTTTTGTACGGTGTGAGGTCCAACCGTAAGGGATTTGATGCGAACCTGGTCGGTGGCGATCAACTCGCCGCTCGCCAGGCGGGACCAGCCCTTTGCCAACCTTTTGGTGCGCAGGGATTCCATGGTACGGCGATGGAAGACCGTCTGTGAAGCACCGGTGTCCAGCAGTAATTGGGCGTTGATCTCATTGTAACCGTCACTGATTTCCACCGGCACCAGCACCATGTTGCCATGCACCTCCACCGGGGTGGTTTTGGGACGCCGCCGGGTCTGCTCGGCGGCGTGCGCTTTTTGTCGCAGTTCCTGGCGCTCGGCCTGCGATAGATCTCTGTCGTCGACGAATACGGGGGTGCCGTGTTCATCGAGGTAGCGGATCATTTCTCCGTTGCCTGAGAACGGTATCAGCAGCAGGACCGCCAGAAGCAGAGGCAAGACCAAACGGCTCAGCGACCGTTGGCGAAATGGTGAATATGCTGCTGAAAAATTCGGTCTGTTTTGTTGCATATTTTTGTTGTGTCTCCTTTATAACCAACTGGCGGGGCGATTTGTATCTCGCCTCGTTGTAAGTGTTTGGTTCTGTAATTGTATCGCGGGAGTATGGCAGGACAAGGGATGAACGAACCGCCTCGGTGAATTATGGAAATCCTGGGTAATCTCAAAATCCGCCGATATGGCAGCGCAGGCCCGATGGTGATCGTGCTGCATGGTGGGCCTGCCGCCGCCGGCAGTGCGGAGCAACTGGCCCGGGGGCTGGCGAACGGTTTCCGGGTTATTGAGCCATGGCAACGCGGTTCGGGTGGAGATGAACGGCTGAGCGTGGCGCAGCATGTGGCTGATCTGCACGAACTTGTGTGTCTGATTGGCGACGCCCCCCCGCCTGCGCTGGTCGGTGAATCTTGGGGCGCCATGCTGGCTCTGGCGTACGCGGCTAAGCACCCTGATAAGACGGGTCCGATCGTTCTGGTCGGCTGCGGAACCTTTGACAGGACATCACGGGCCTGTAGTGTTCGTCTCCGTGAACAGCGGATTGCCGCATATATAGCCAAGAATCCCGAACTCGTGGGCGATCTGAACCTCAGTTTGGGTGAGCGGATCATGAAATGGCATGAGATGACAGATAATTACGACCTGTTGCCGGTTCCTCCGAATCCCGAAAACCCTCCCTTTGACAGGCAGGCTTTTGCCGAAACCTGGCAGGATATGCTTCGCTGTCAGGAGGCGAGATTATATCCTGAAACTTTCTCAAACATTCATGCCCCCGTTTTAATGCTCCACGGAGATTACGACCCTCATCCGGGAAAAATGATTCGAGACAGCTTGAAACCGTTTCTTCCTCAGTTGGAATATCGAGAATTCGAAAACTGCGGGCATAAGCCCGCCATCGAGAAGCATGCCAGGGAAGCATTCTTTACCACCATGCGTCATTGGCTGGCTGCGCATATAGGCTAAATGCCCTCTCTCTTCCTGTCGAGTTACTATGAAAATTATCGGTATGGATCTGTCGGGTCCGAGTAACACGGCCGACACGGACTGCGTGGTATTTGAGGAACAGGGTGGGGCTCTGCATCTGGTTGGTTGCGTGTCCGGCGCCACAGATGAGGATATCGTTGCAATTCTTACAACGCTGGCTTCATCCGAAGCCGTTTCCATTGGCTTGGATGCGCCGCTATCCTACAATCCGGGAGGTGGCGACCGCCCCTCGGATAGGGATCTGCGCCAGACGGTTGTAAAAGCGGGCTTGCATCCTGGCAGCGTCATGACGCCGACCATGACCAAAATGGCGTTCCTGACCCTGAGGGGCATGGGGGTTGCCCGGATAATCGCCGAAATGTGTAGTGTGCTGGTCAGGGTGGTGGAGGTGCATCCCGGCGGTGCCATGGCGCTTGGTGGCGCCTCTTTGGAGGCTGTTAAGGCTTTTAAAACCGAGAAAGACTCACGACAGGTGTTGCTTGAGTGGTTGGTTGAGGAGGGCTTAAAAGGGATAGCGCGACAGGATCCTTCCGATCATTATGTTGCCGCTTGTGCCTGTTCTTTGGCGGCATGGAAATGGTCACAGGGGCGCTCGGTGTGGTGCTGGCCGTCCTGTACTCCTCATCATCCTTATGATTTTGCCTGTTAGTTTCGATATGCAAAGGGCCGTCCGGGACATCCAACCGGACGGCCGCTTTTTTGTGTTTCTTATCGAATGGAAACCGGCTTGCAGACCAGTTCCGGTTTGTCCGCCGGGCGCCCGCAGGTAGAGCATTGGAAACTCAGATGCTGGGCCATCGATTCGCAGATCTGGCTGTCGCGGTCCGGTCCGGATCCGCAAAATTCAGATTTATTTTCCACCGGTTCGGGTTTGCATAAGTGGTTTTTGTTGTCCGTGACGACTCCGCATTTACCGCATTTATAGTTAGAGAACATAGGGGCTCTCCTGTATTTGATGGTTTAATAAAAACATTACCAAGCTGGTAAGCATTATACCTCCAAACAGTCACGCCCACAAGTCCGACTTTTATAATGTCCTGATCATCCCGGTAAGCTCAATTTGTATATTCCCTGAAAAGTCAGCACAGCGGCAGTTCGGGGCAACTTTCGCACAGGGTCAGTTCTTCCATCGTATGGATATGGGCCAGTTGCTGCGCGGCATCCCGCAATGCGGTGCGTAATCCTTCTTCAACGGTAGGGTGATAAAAGGGCATGGTCAGCATGTCGTGCACCGTCATCTCCCGGTGGATAGCCAGGGCTACCAGCTGAGCAAGGTGTTCGGCTTCGGGTGCGATCATCTCGCCGCCGAGGATGCGGGCATCGGTCTTGTCCACGTAGAGGTGTAAAAGACCTGAATTGCGTCCTTCGGCGATTGCGCGAGATTGCTCTGAATAATCGGAGCGTGCAACGATAATGTCGGCGGCTTCGAGTTTATCCAGGGTTCGGCCTATGGCGGCAACCTGCGGATCGGTAAAGACGATTTTAAGACCGGTGCGGCGCCGGTATTTCTGTACTTTGGTTCCCGTAGTATTTCTTCCGGCTATAAATCCTTCATCCTGCGCTTCATGCAGAATCGGCAGGCAGCCGTTGGCATCGCCCGCTATGAAAACCGGTAAGTTTCCGATCTGTGTGGTGTAAGGATTGTAGGGCGGCAGGCCGCGTGCGTCCAGATCGATGCCGAGGTTTTCAAGTCCCAGATTGTCCATGTTGGGGGTTACGCCGAGGGCGGCGATGACGGCATCGACCTCGATTTCATGGAACCCGTTGCGAATGCGGAGGGAATTTTCTCGAGGAGTCATTTTCGCCTCATCTCCCACGTAGAGGGGAAACTCCCGACCCAATGTTTCCAGAGCAACTTGGTTGATTTCAGGATCGCGGATACCGCAGATATGCGGATTGCGGCCGAATCCCGTTACTTCGACACCCAGTCTGGACAAGGCCTGACCAAGCTCCAACCCGATTATACCGAGACCGACTATGGCGATACGGCGGGGCAGATCCTGTTGTTCGAAAAAGGTGTCGGTTGTCAGAATCCGATCGGTAAAACCTCGCCAGGCCTCAGGTATGGTGGGTCTTGATCCCGTCGCCAGAATAATGCTTGAACAAGCGATTTCCTCGTCGTTGACCAGTACAAGATTCGGACTGAGAAGGCGTGCAGATCCCTCTATTAAATGGTCTCCAGCAAGTTTGCGGGTAGCCTCGATCATGCCTGAGGAGAAACGGTCGCGTAAGCGGCGCACATGGTCGAGCACGGCGGGNNGCAGGCAGGTATGGCGTTGCCCGCCAGTCCGGCTTTGGCCAGTTTGGTGGCGCCATGAAAGTCTTTGGCCACCTTGATGAACGCCTTTGACGGCATGCATCCCACCCTGGCGCAGGTGGTACCGAGGGGGCCGTGGTCGATGAGCAGGTAGTTGTCCGTAGTCTTTTCTACCTGGCGCACGGCGGCGAGCCCTGCGCTTCCTGCGCCGATAACGATCACGTCGACTTTTCTGGCCATAGAATCCCTTCCATTAAAACTTTGGCATTCGGAGATTAATCCGTTAGCTATGAGTTGATAATTTATTTATAAGGATATTATAAGGTTGCTATTTATTTAAAGGACAATCTCGTGATGATTGAGTTGGCGTACTAATTACTAGTATATGCTAGTACAGATCCGATTTAAGTGGCTATTTTAAGGCAATTGCACATCACCAGTCACGAATCACGCGCTTCCGGTTCTAAACATGATAACTAAAGCTATGAAATGCGCCATCCGCCGTTAGAATTGAAGCATAAGGGATGTTTTAATTCTTGCGCATATTGAAGGAGTCCCAATGGATTTGCAGGTCTGGCAGCAATTCGGCATAGCTCTCGGATTGGGGCTTTTGGTGGGGCTACAACGGGAATGGGCCGAACCGGAAGCAGCGGGCATCCGAACCTTTGCCTTGATCACCGTACTGGGTACAGCGTGTGCACATCTTGCCGTCCGCTTTGGTGGCTGGGTGCTGGCTGCTGGTATTTTGGCCCTTGGCGGGCTGATGGTGGTGTCCAACCTACGGAGGGATCGATCCAAGGATGCCCATCCTGGGCCGACGACGGAGATGGCCGCCCTGCTCATGTTTGCGGTGGGAGCCCTATTGCAGGATGGCATGGTTGCGGAGGCTGCTGCCGTGGGCGGCGGGGTGGCTCTGCTGCTGCACTGGAAAAAGCCGTTGCATCATTTTGTCAAACGCATCGGGAGCAGCGATATCCAAGCCGTGTTTCGAATGGTTTTGATCGCCCTGGTCGTTTTGCCGTTGTTGCCGGATCGGTCCTTCGGACCTTATGAGGTTTTGAACCCTTTTCGGATCTGGCTGATGGTGGTTCTGATCGTCGGGATCAGCATTGCCAGCTACCTGACCTCCCGGTATATAGGCACCAGAGCCAGTTCGGTGGTAAACGGCATACTTGGCGGTCTCATATCGAGCACCGCGACGACTGTGAGTTATGCTCGCAGCTCGAAGGCCTCCCCGGAATCTTCAGCATTGGCAGCTCTTATCATCATGATTGCGTCGACGGTTGTGTTTGCGCGGGTTGCGTTTGAGGTGGCCGTGGTTGCGCCGGGTATCTTTTGGCTAGTGTTTCCCCAGTTCGGTGTCATGGGGCTATGGATGGCTTTTATCGTTGCCATGGCTTTTAAGCTCACGAGTCAGAAACAGGAAGCCGGTCCAGAGCCGAAAGATCCCTCCAACCTTGCCGCTGCCGTAATCTTTGGCGGATTGTATGCCCTGGTATTGCTGGCAGTGGCGGCCGCCAAACAGCATTTCGGTAACAGCGGACTGTACCTGGTGGCGGCCCTTTCGGGATTGACCGACATGGACGCCATTACGCTATCCACCGCTCAATTGATTACTGCCGATCGCCTGAGCGTCGAGACCGGCTGGCGCATGATGATGATCGGGGCTTTGTCCAATATAGTGTTCAAGGCAGGAGTGGTCGCTTGCCTTGGTAACCTGCGATTGCTGAAACGAATCGCGCCGCTGTTCGGCGGTTCCCTGGTGGGGGGTGGGCTGCTGCTTTGGCTATGGCCTTAGTGTGATGGAGCCTTCTGTTCATGTTCGGGAGGGGCCGGAAAGGAATTGGGATATATTTTTAAAGTTCACGAAAAACTCCCATAGTGAGAGTCTTTTAGCGTATAACAACGGCATTCCAAGAATTATCCGGAACTTGGAAAAGTATGGAATGCCGAGCATTTGTTTTAAGAGGATATCTCATGACCTGGATGGCATTGTTGGCCTAAAGAAGTGCGTTTTTACCATCGTTTACCCGGCACATTCTCGGTAGCGGAATATAATGAGCCTTTTTCGGTCCATTTCTTTTGGGGGATTTCCACCCTGTATTTGGCTCTGTGGCGGGTGGTTAAGGGTTGTGGAGAGCCTAGCGATTCGCTGATGACCGAGGGACATTTCAGTCATATTACAGCCCTGGAAGAGCCTGTTTAATTGCATTTTAAATCCAAGGTTAAACATTAAGTATGAACACATAAGGTATTGAAACAAAACATGAAAAAATTGCTTCCATATAGTGGTGACTCACCCTGTGCAACGGGTCCTTGTGTGCCGCGGCTTGCAATGAAAAGGAGGTTGAAGGGCAGGGGGAAACCTCCTATAATCACCTCCCGGAAAACTTTTTATTATTGGGTGAAGACGCCAAGCATTAACGTTAACAGTTTATGCCGTCCGGTATTTTGTGGTTAATGTTCTTTACCAGAATATGGGATTGATTTGACATGCTTAGTACCATCTATCTGATCGGAGCCCGTGCCTCGGGAAAAACCACCATCGGTCGCACGTTGGCTGAAGCTCTCAAATATGATTTTGTCGATACGGATCTGTACCTTCAGGAAAGCACCCAAATGACCGTTGCCGATGTGGTTGCCAGGGAAGGCTGGGGTGGGTTTCGTCTCAGGGAAAGTGAGGCTTTAAAGGCTGTCACCGCCCCTGGAAGGGTTATTGCCACAGGGGGCGGCATGGTGTTGTCAGCGGCTAATCGTGCGTTCATGCGCGCCAACGGCACGGTGCTTTATCTGAACGTTCCTGCGGAGGTCATGGCTGCGCGTCTGGAGGCTGATCCGAATGCTGCGCAAAGGCCAACGCTTACAGGGCGATCGATTATTGAAGAGGTGAGCGAAGTGTTGGCATCCCGTGAGCCTCTCTACCGGGAAACGGCGCATCATGTACTGGATGCCTCTGCCCCCATTGGAGCGGTGTTGCAGCAGGCGCTTGGGTTGCTGGATTCTTAGAATTTTTGATTGCCGGAAGTCGCCGAATTTCGATCATAGATTAAAAATACCCCGAACTGATTAAGTCAGCTCGGGGTTTTTTACATCTGGCGGGCGACTAATGACAGTAGGCCTCGGTAACGTAACGGCGCATCATGACGTGGGTATTGAAGTAGTAGGCGTTTTTACCAATGGCGTTTTTCATAACGCGAATCCAGCCCGGACGATCCTGATAATACAAGGGAATGATGGTATGCTCGAGCTTGTTGTAAAGATCGTCAACATCTTCGGCGGTGTGATTCTGGCTGATGGAATTGCCACTGGATGGCGGCCCGATTGCCCAGCCGGTTACGCCTTCGATATGCCCCTCGATCCACCATCCGTCAAGTACGCTGAAGTTGGGTACACCGTTGATAGCGGCTTTCATGCCGCTGGTACCCGAGGCTTCCAACGGTCGCATGGGGTTGTTGAGCCAGAGATCGACGCCGGGGATCAGTCGCGCGGCAACCTCCATGTTGTAGTTGGGCAGGTAGACCATGCGAATGCGGTCCTGATAACGCTTGATGGTTTGGGTGATGTTGTGAATCAGTTCTTTGCCCGGCTGGTCATGTGGGTGAGCTTTGCCGCCGAACACCAGTTGCAGTTTGCCTTCACCAAATCGCAAAAGACGTTCGATATCGGTAAAAATAAGATCTGCCCGCTTGTAGGTGGCAACACGTCGGGCAAATCCGATGGTCAGAATATCAGGATCCAGCTGCACACCGCAGGTTTCGTCAATGTACTGAAACAGGTACGCCTTGGCTCCGCAATGAGTCTCCCATATTTCATCATCCGGAATGCTGTCAACCCGAACCAGCAACTCCGGCTCGGTGGCCCAGCTAGGCAGATAGCGACTGTACAGATTGACGAAATAGGGCGAAGTCCAGGTGAAGGGATGGATGCCGTTGGTGATGGCGTGGATTTCGAAACCAGGGAACATCGCCTGGGAAACCTCCCCGTGCTTTTTGGCAACACCATTGACATACTGACTGAGATTCATGGCCAGCAATGTCATGTTGAGATGGTCCGGACCGCCGAGCTCTTTGAGTAAATCAAGGGGGATTTCATGGTCCAGGGTACGTGCAACCAGATCATAGGGAAACTGATCATGTCCGGCTTGAACCGGGGTGTGGGTGGTGAAGACACATTTGCTTATGACCTCGCGTGTATTCCAGGCATTGCGCTCATCCCAGGTATCTTCCAGTGGACGCCGGGTGCGTGACAGTAGTTCCAAAGTCAGTAGGCTGGCATGTCCCTCGTTCATGTGGTATTTGCGGATAGTAAAGCCGAGTTGGTCAAGAATGCGGGCGCCCCCGATCCCAAGGACGATCTCCTGTTTGAGCCGATAAGCCTGATCGCCTCCGTAGAGGTGGTCGGTAATACGTCGGTCTTCATCGGCATTGCCGGGGATGTCGGTATCGAGGAACAGCACCGGGACCTGCCCCCGGGAAGGGCTGGTTACCCGGTAGAGCCAGGCCTGTACCTTGACGTCCCGGTCTTCGATGGTAAGAAGTGTCTTGATGGGCAGGCACTCCAGCAGTTTTTCAGGCTCCCACTGTGCCGGGCTTTCCTGCTGCTGGCCTTGTTCATCGATGGCTTGACGAAAATACCCCTTGCGACTGATCAGGGTGACGGCAACAAGGGGAATTCTTAAATCGGCAGCGGTTTTGATGGTATCGCCGGCGAGAACGCCCAGGCCTCCACTGTAGGTAGGGATTTCAGCGGAAAGGCCGATCTCCATGGAGAAGTAGGCGATACGTTGTTCCGTGAGAAATTTTTTCCAGTCACTCATGTAGCAAACCTTGAGAATTATGTCCGGTCGGAATTTGATTATGGGTTGGTACTAGATTAAACGAAATCTCTTCCGGGTCAATCGATGAATTGCTTGTACGGCATCTCTTGGTCTTCCAGGTGTCTTTCGGTCGATTCGGTCGATACGATAGTCTGGATACGTGAGAACAGGATTCAGCTCGTTTGTAGATTCCGAATTGGACAGTGGGTTGAAAATAAGCTGATATGAGCCGGATACTTATATGTGCTGCCGGTTCAGGGATGTCCAAAAGGGTCTTAGATGTAATACATGAATCGATGATCGCTTTCGCGTTTTACACCCATGTCCTGACCGCGTTCACACAATGTCTGAAGGGTCAGACCCTCAAGAAATGTATTGAGATGTGCGGTCGCCTCGGACCATACGGTTTGGGTAACGCATTGCCCGTTCAAGGCACAGCGACCTTTGCCTTTGGGTGCTTCGCAGGCACAGGCTACCAGCAGGGTGTCGCCCTCGGCGGCTTCTATGATTTGCCGAACGGTGATTTGCTCAGGCTTGCGCGTCAGGAAATAGCCTCCCTGGGGACCTTTTTTACTTCTGAGGATTCCAGCTTTTTTAAAACTTTGGAAGATCTGTTCCAGATACCTCGGTGATATTTCCTGTCGCCTGGAAATATCTTTGATCTGTGCAGGTTGATTTCCAGCGTTGTAGGCAATGTCAAATAATGCACGAAGTCCATAGCGGCTTTTGGTAGATAGTCTCACGGATTTCCTCACAATATGGCGTTGATTTATTTATATAAACATCAAATAAATAACCCGTTTTCGCATCAATAAAAATCCAAAACTTAAATGATGGGGATTGTTGGGTAGCGATAGCTTTGTGCTTATTTCTGGCTTACCTTCCATAATTATCATAAACAATTATTTCCCGCAAGTTTTGTCAACAATAGCGGTATTAATATGGTTTCAATGGTGAAACTATCAGTATTTATGGGGATTTAAGCAATGTCCTGAAGGCTTTTATCAGTTTTTGTATGTCTTCGTGGCTGGAAAAATATCCGGGACTTACCCTTAGCGCTCCACGTGGGAATGTGCCGAGTGTGTGATGAGCATCGGGAGCGCAATGCAGTCCTGCCCTTACGCAAATAGCATGTTCCGTATCGAGCCAATAAGCGATTTCTGCCGGATCGTGCGCGCCAAGGTTGCATGACAGGACGCCGGCGAGCAGTGTAGGATCGGAAGGACCGTAAAGGTGAATGTCGGGTAGGGAACGCAGCTCTTCAAGCAAGTGGGATAGAAGCTCGGTTTTTTGCCGACGCATGTTGCGTTGCCCCGTTTCCTTGATAAAAGCGATCCCGGCTTGCAGGCCAGCCAGGGCTGGAAGGTTGGTCGTTCCGCTTTCCAGGCGTTCGGGTAGTTGTTCCGGTGGCCGCGCAGATGCAGAATCCGCTCCGTTGCCGCCATAAATCAGCGGTGTCGGTTGCAATCCCTCCCGTACGTAAAGCAACCCGCAGCCGGGAGGCCCCATGAGATGTTTGTGTCCCGGTGCGGCAAGCAGATCGATACCCATGGTCTCCACATCGATCGGCAGGAACCCGGCAGTTTGAGCGGCATCGACCAGCAGCAGGATCCCCTGTTTTCGGCACCAGGGACCCAGATCTTCAATGGGCTGGATACTTCCGGTGACATTGGATGCATGTGAAAGGACAACCATGCGGGTGGCATGCAAATCAGCCATCACAGCATCGCGCACGGAGGCAGGATGCAGACGGCCGTCCGGACCGGGTGTGACTTTGTCGACCTGTATGCCTCGGGCCTGCAGGGCGTGTAGAGGTCGTACTACAGCATTGTGTTCCATGCTCGAAGTGACGACCCGGTCACCGGGCTTGAGAAGGCCGAAAAGGGCAATATTTATGGCTTCTGTGGCATTGGCCGTGAAAGTTACACGAGAGGAATTGCGGATACCGAAAAAATCTGCGATGGTTTCGCGGGTGTCCAGAAGTTGACGGCCGGCATCCAGTGCCATGCGGTGGCTGCCACGACCGGGACTGCCTCCGAGGTTGCGCAAGGCTTTATCGCAGGCCTGGTAGACCGATTCGGGCTTGGGGAAAGAGGTCGCGGCGTTATCGAGATATATTGTCATGAGGCATGCTCAAGCTGCTGACCAGATATCCTGTACCTTGCGAAAGAGAGCCTTTTGCGGAACTCCCGCTGCGGAGAGTTCTGCTTCAAAAGACGGGCGTTGCTCGGCCGCAAAAAGAATAGCCAGGGCGCAGCCGGTTGCCAAGCCAGCCGGTGCCGGTAGCAAGCGCATGGAAATGTTCGCCTGCTTTAGCACTTTCTCCGCTTTTAAAACTTCGTGGCCTGTTTCAAACAGGGCCAAAAGATCTGTTTCGGACACGACAGGTATCATGGTGTACTCCAGAACCGGGCACCTGCCTATATTTGCAGGTGCCCGATCTCTGATGATTTAGTCCCTTGGCACCGCAAGCATACGATCCAGAGAAAGTTTCGCCGGTACACGAATATCTTCCGGTACGGTGACAACAGGATCGAGCGTTTGCAGCGCTTCAAGCACATCCTCAAGGGTAATCAGTTTCATGTTGGGGCAGATCAGCACATCCGGGTTGGCCAGGATGAATTCCTTGTCCGGATTTTCCTTGCGCATGCGGTACAGAATGCCCATTTCCGTTCCGATGATGAACTTTTTGCTCGGATGGGTGCGTACATAGTCGTACATGCCGCTGGTCGAACAGATATGGTCTGCCAGTTCGAGAATCTCGGGCAGACATTCCGGATGGGCGACAAAAGGCGCATCGGGATGCTCGGCTTTGGCCTTCAGGACGGCATCGGCCCGCAGGTTGTCATGGGTCGGGCAGAAGCCGGGCCAGAAATGAAAGGTCTTTTCCGGACAGTGGGATGCTACATAGCGTCCCAGGTTGCGATCCGGGGCAAAGATGATTTCATCGGCCGGCAAGGAACGCACGACGCGCAAGGCGTTGGCGCTGGTACAACAGATATCGGTCTCGGCCTTGGTCGCGGCCGTACTGTTGACGTAGGTCACAACCGTGGCTTTGGGGTGCTGCTGTTTGAAAGCGCGCAAACCTTCCGCGGTTACCATGTCGGCCATGGGGCATCCTGCATCGAGGCGTGGCAGCAGCACTATTTTATCCGGAGCCAGGATCGCCGCGCTTTCTGCCATGAAATGCACGCCGCAAAATACGATGATATCCTTGTCGGTGCGTGCCGCTTCCATGGAAAGCGCCAGCGAGTCGCCTGCAATATCGGCGATCTCCTGGATTTCGTCGCGTTGATAGTTATGCGCCAGTATCAGGGCATTACGTTCCTGGGCCAGACGACGGATTTCCTTTTTTAAAATTTCTTGTGACATCAATACTTTAGTCCTCCGCGAAGATTTAGCCTGATAGGTTTGCTACGCAATCAATGATCCATAATACTACTAAAGAAGTCAAGTATAAACCCTCCTGTCAACGGGGACCAAATAAACAGGCTCCGGATCTTGCGTTGGGAAGGGATCCCCTTAACGTGCTGGAATTTTATTTTATTCGGCTAAAATCCCGCAGAGACTCAACGGGTTGACGGGAGCTCTTTTGTCCGGAAATCTAAAAATCCCTTAAGCAAACGAGCCTCTACATACATAGAATTTGTCCCTCGCGTCGTTTTGACTTCATCGTTGACTTCCCTGGGTGAAATAGGTAATCTGCCAGGAATTAAAGGGGAGTAGCATCCGGACCCTTCCGGCCCGTGTTTCGTCAATACGGTGGCAACGCCACCCGGACGCGGGAGCTGTGACGCGATGTCGAGCTTTGCAAGACCTTTATCCACTGCATTCAATCATGCAGCGGGTAAAGGTCTTTTTCTTTTACCCGCTGTGCAACCAAACGCGCGGAGGTTAAAAGTATGAAACGGCTTAAGCTCACCTGCCTTACACTTCCTCTCGTTACCCTGGGAAGCGCCATTAGCGGCCAGGCAGGCATGTTTATTGCCTTTGCGTTGGCCTGCGCAATGAACTTCGTCTCCTACTGGTTTTCGGACAAAATCATCCTCAAAATGTACAAGGCCCGGGAAATCTCGGAGCTTGATAATCCTACCTTCTACAAAATGGTTCGGCGTCTGTCCCAACAGGGGAATATGCCGATGCCCAAGGTTTACATCATCCCCTCGGTTAGCCCCAACGCCTTCGCCACGGGGCGCAATCCCAGAACGCCGCTGTGGCCGCAACTGAGGGGATCATGCGCATCCTTCCCGTCGATGAACTCGAAGGAGTCATGGCCATGAACTGGCGCACGTGCATAATCGCGACACCTTGATTTCCACCATCGCCGCAACCTTTGCCGGTGCCTTTTCTATGCTCGGAAACATGTTGCAGTGGGCTGCTATCTATGGCTTGTCACTGGTGTTCATGCTGGTTGGCGCGAAGATACTGAACAACTCTGCTTTCGAAAAAAATAACCACTACCGCAGCCGTTCTCGGCCGGGTCATGGGCAGTCCGGCCAAAAATGTTGCTTGCAGAAGAAACGGTGTGGCCTGTATTGAAAGGCAAGGCACAATTAAGGGTGAGTTGGTAAATAACAATATCTTTGTTCCCTGGTCCCTTACACAAAGAAGGAGGGAGTTGATATGAAGGCAGGTGATCCGTGGCACTCAGTGAGTCCTTCCGAAGCGCTTGATGCGCTCGGAAGCAGCCGTGCCGGACTAGACTCTGCGGAGGCAACCCGTCGGCTCGCTGAAAACGGAGCCAACGAGCTGGTCGAGAGGCGCAGGCGCACTCTTTCGGGTATGTTCTTCGCTCAGTTCAAAGATTTCATGATCATTGTTCTGATCGCTGCCGCTGTACTCGCCGGTATTCTCGGTGAGGCTGCGGATACTATTGCTATCATCGTGATCGTGGTGCTTAACGCGGTCCTTGGGTTCAGTCAGGAGTACCGAGCTGAGAAGGCGATGGCGGCTCTCAAGAAGATGGCCGCATCCCTTGCTACGGTGATCAGGGACGGAATGCCGACGGAGATCCCTGCGGCCGACCTCGTGCCGGGGGACATTGTACAACTTGAAGCGGGGAATATCGTGCCGGCGGACTTGCGGCTGCTCGAAGTCGCGAAGCTCAAGGTTGAGGAGGCCGCGCTGACCGGTGAGTCTATCCCGTCAGAAAAGCAGACGGAAGCCCTTGCCGATCGGGGGCTATCGATCGGCGATCGGTCGAATTTGGCCTATAAGGGGACAGTTATATCCTACGGGCGCGGGGAGGGGGTTGTCATCGCCACAGGGATGCAGACCGAACTCGGTGTCATCGCGGCGATGCTGCAGGATGAGACGGAGGGCAAGACCCCGTTGCAGAAGCGGATGGTCGCTTTTGGAAAGAAGCTTGCCCTGGCCGTGCTGGCCATTTGTGCCATTGTTTTTATCGTCGGGATTCTGCGCGGTGAGTCGCCTGTGCTGATGATGCTGACGGCCATCTCTTTGGCTGTCGCAGCGATACCGGAGGCGCTGCCGGCGGTCATTACCATAGCCCTGGCCATCGGCGCGAAGAAGATGGTCCGGCAGAAAGCCCTCATGCGCAATCTCCCCGCTGTCGAGACACTTGGTTCGGTGACCTACATCTGTTCGGACAAGACGGGTACTCTGACGATGAACCGGATGGTCGCAGAGGCAGTGTACGCTGACGGGCGCCTTATTCCCCAAAAGGAGTTGTGCAGAGCCGTGGCGGAGGAACTGTCGGGCACCGCTGTCAGTCGACCGCTGTCTACGCTTCTTGTCGCAGCGTCCCTCTCCAACGACGCAAAGCAGGAGGCTGCCGGTGCGGTCATCGGCGATCCGACGGAGACGGCGCTTTTTACCCTCGGCGCGGAGAGTGGTTTCGCCAAGATGGCTCTGCAGGAGAAACATCCGCGGCTTGCGGAGCTGCCCTTCGATGCGGAACGCAAACTGATGACAACTTTCCATGCCTGGGAGGGCGGAAAAGTAGTTTCTTTTACCAAAGGCGCCGTGGAGGTGGTGCTTGAGCGGGCCACCCGGGTCCTCGCGTCGCAGGGGGAAGTGGGTCTTGTGCCCGCTGAGATTTCGGTAGTCGCTGACCGGATCGCCGGTGACGGTTTGCGCGCGCTTGGATTCGGCATGCGGGTATGGGACCGCCTCCCGGACGATCCTGCGGCTGACGATGTCGAAACGGATCTGACGCTGCTGGGGATCGTAGGCCTGATGGATCCGCCGAGACCGGAGGCCAGGGGAGCAGTTGAACTGTGCCGACAGGCCGGAATCATTCCGGTGATGATCACAGGCGACCATCCTCTGACCGCGCGGTCGATCGCACGGCGAATCGGAATTCTCGGCGAAGGTCACAGCGATGAACTGGTGATCAATGGCCGGGAGCTCGAACACATACCCCTCAAGCAGTTCGAGCAGAGGGTTGAGAAGATTCGTGTCTATGCGCGGGTTGCCCCAGAGCAGAAACTGAAAATTATCAAAGCGTTGCAGGACCGTGGCCAGTTTGTGGCGATGACCGGAGACGGTGTTAACGATGCGCCGGCTCTTAAGCGTGCCGACATCGGCGTCGCTATGGGCATCACCGGCACGGACGTCTCAAAGGAGGCGTCCCATATGATTCTGCTCGACGACAATTTTGCGACTATCGTCAAAGCGGTCAAGGAGGGCCGGCGGATCTTTGACAACATACGCAAGTTTATCAAGTACACGTTGACCAGCAACTCTGGCGAAATCTGGACGATCTTTCTCGCGCCGTTTTTCGGCCTGCCGATCCCGCTGCTCCCTATACACATTCTCTGGATCAACCTGGTGACCGATGGGCTGCCCGGTCTTGCGCTCACCGCAGAGCCGGGAGAGAAGGGGATCATGGATCGGCCACCGCGCCACCCAAAAGAGAGCATATTTGCGCATGGACTCGGCACGCACATTGTCTGGGTCGGGTTGCTTATGGGGGCGGCATGCATCATCACTCAGGCCTTTTCAATCCACACCGGCTTCGCCCATTGGCAGACCATGGTTTTCACGGTACTTTGTTTGAGCCAGATGGGGCATGTGCTTGCTATCCGCTCCGAGCGTGAGTCGCTCTTCTCGCAGGGGTTTTTTACGAACATGCCATTGGTTGGAGCGTTTTTGCTGACTCTTGTACTCCAGATGTCGACGATCTATGTGCCTCTTCTCAATCCGATTTTCAAGACTGAACCGCTGACAATCGCTGAGTTAGGCTTCACATTCGCCATGTCCTCGATGGTTTTCATCGCGGTGGAACTGGAGAAACTTGTCCTGCGCCGCCGCCAGGTAACTTCGGAAAGCATGTGACCCAGGGACAATACCAAACGCAAAATTTGAGAGCAGGTACGCTTGTATAGAAAAGAGCCTCCCCGGTTGTTCAGGGAGGCTCTTGCCGTTTATGGACCTGTCGGAGTAGCACGCATACCAATGACGTGCATTGGTGATTTTCTCAGCTCATGGCTTATTATGCCTGGCCAAAACTGCGGGAGTCTCCGCGGCCTTTGCCTACCTGGCGGCCTATGGATCTGATCCGTCCGTGCATGCAGGCACGGCAGTCGGCAGCGGTCTCATCGATACATGCCTTGGCGGGGTAAATCTCATACAAGGCACGGTATTTTTTTGGTGTCAGGTTCGGCATCACGATGTTGGCGCCCCGCGACAGGGCAAGTTCGCGACCGGTCGGGGTGTTGAGGGTTGCCAGCGCGGAGGTGGCCGGTATGTTGGCCAAGGGGCGGACCAGACGGGTCAGGGCCATGACTTTGTAGGTCATCAGTTCCGTGTTGGGTACCTGCGCTTCCGAAAGGATACCCGGAGTCTTGGCCAGTTGGCCTAAGAGGGTTTCCTGGTGGGGGATGAAGGGACCAACACCGATCATGTCGAGATCGAGGTCGCGGAAGGTCTCAATGTCCTGCGCGAGATCTTCGTAAGTTTGTCCCGGTATGCCGATCATGACGCCGCTTCCGGTTTCATAGCCCAACTGCTTGATCATTTTAAGCATTTTCAGACGGTCTGCTTCATGTCCGTGGCGGGGCGGGTGGATACGGCGAAATAAATCAGGATTGGAGGTTTCAAAACGTAGCAGATAACGATCGGCTCCAGCTTCGCGCCAGGTGGCAAGTTCCTTTTTGCTGCGTTCTCCAAGACTCAGTGTTACGGCTAGAGGGGTTTCGTTTTTGATGCGTTTAATGAGGTACGTCATCCAGTCGACGTCCAGTCCACAGTCCTCGCCCGATTGAAGAACAACCGTTCCATAACCGTACGCAAGCCCTTCCTCGACGCACGCCATGATTTCCTCTTCCGGCATCCGGTATCGACTTACTTTAGTATTGGCGGAGCGTAACCCGCAGTAGTGGCAATCACGGGAGCAATGGTTGGAGAATTCCAGCAGCCCTCGTAGATGAACCTCGTCACCGACATGAGAATGCCGTACAGCATTGGCGTTGTCCCAAAGTTCTGCCAGGGATTGCTCGTCTTCATTTTTGAGCCAGTACAGAATTTCCTCTCGAGTCATGATCGTTCCTTTCCGGGATTCCCCGATAACTAAACCGTGAATATCAACCGATATGGTTTCGAAACCACGCTGACCAGTTGTTTATAGATCCGGCATGTTAAATAGTGCGTCAAATTAGCTGTGAGGCGCCGGGACTCAGGGGGGAGCATCTGGTATAATAAAGCCGCACCCGAAAGATCCCGAGTTAATGGAAAACGAACCATACAAAAACCGTGTGCAAACAAATATCAAACCCGATAGGAAAAATCAACTAAAAATATGACAAAATAAGTTTTAAATCCTATTCAAATGTGAGGGATATCTTGGGCTTTTCCTTGCTTATGCATGTAACATATTGAAATCGCACAAACGTAATCCGTTTGCAGGGAGGTTTTATGGAATTAATTTTTTGTTGACAAATAGGCTAGGATACATATATTTAAAACATGAGTTAGTCACTGAGGATTAGGCGAGACAGGATTCAATCGGGCTGTGGGGAGAGGAGATCATCATGAAGGTGTGCGTTAAGCTTTTTGCTACATTTCGCAATGACAGATTCAAGGAGAAGGTTTGCGAGTACCAGGAAGGGACCATGGTTTCTGATGTCATCAAGGAACTGGACTTGCCTGAAGACCAGCTTGGTGCTGTGTTGATCAATGCCAGGCATGTAGAGGCCGATCAGGAATTGAAGGAAGGGGACAGCCTGTCCATTTTTCCCCTTGTGGGAGGAGGTTGATGATGGCGACCCTTGAATCTTTTCTGAAGGATGCGGCACAAGGCGATTTGGTACCGTGGTCTAGTCAAGTTTTGGCAGCACAGCGTTTTGATCTATCCCTCGCTACGGTTGAGGGTACGATCCTTTATCTTGATTTGCTGCCGGCCCGTTATCAGCGTAATCGCAACATGATCAGTATCAAGCAACAGCGGCGTTTGTTTAACAGCCATGCCGTGGTGATTGGATGCGGAGGTCTGGGTGGTTATGTCCTTGAACAGCTCGCCCGGTTGGGAGTCGGGCGGATTACAGCTGTCGATCCCGATACGTTTGAAGAGCATAATCTCAACAGGCAGCTGTTATCCTCGCCTCGGTTGCTTGGACACGCCAAGGTCGAGGTGGCTGCAAGCCGGATAACCGATATCAATCCGGCTGTGACTGTGGTGCCGGTTCTGGCAGCCTTTGGTGAGGATAATGGTGTCGAGATTGTGGCCGGAGCCGATGTGGTGGTCGATGCGGTGGATAATGTTCCTGCTCGATTTGCTCTTGCCAATATTTGCGGTGCGGCTGGCATTCCCCTGGTGCACGGAGCTATAGCGGGATGGTACGGTCATGTAGCGACACAGTATCCCGGAGACACGACTTTACAGAAAATTTACAGTCGTTTTAAAAACGGCAAAGGGGTTGAATCCGAACTCGGGAATCCTTCCTTTACTCCTGGGGTCGCTGCAAGTTTCCAGGTTGCCGAGGCTTGCAAGGTGCTTATCGAAGAGGGCGATGCGCTTCGTCACCGCAAGTTGCACCTGAATCTTCTCGATATGGAAGTGGTTGATGTACCTTTTTGATCATGGCACCTGATCCACAGCGCTCCATGCCGATTGTGGGCCGTGCGTGATTTTTTAAACTTAAACTTGACCAAAAAAATCAGCAAAAGGACTGTGATATCCGACATAACGGGTGTGGGCAATAGGCCCTGATAGTTCACTATAAACAATGACGAAAAGATGAGAGGACCTTTGCCATGAGCGACACCATACAGCAACATGCGGATACCTTGGCTTTGCATGCCGGGCAGAAACCCGATCCGACCACCAAAGCGCGTGCCGTACCTATCTATCAGACCACTTCCTACGTATTCGATGATGCCGATCATGCTGCGCGCCTGTTCGGGCTCGAGGAATTCGGCAATATTTATACCCGCCTGATGAATCCGACCACTGATGTGCTGGAGCAGCGTATTGCGGCTCTTGAGGGTGGGGTAGCTGCTCTTGCGGTTGCTTCGGGGCAGTCCGCCATTACCCTTGCCCTGCTGACTCTGGCGCACGCCGGCCACGAGATCGTCGCATCCACAAGTTTGTACGGCGGTACCTACAACCTGTTTCGCTACACGCTGCCACAGTTCGGCATTACGGTGAAATTTGTCGATCCTTCCGATCCGGAAAATTTCCGTGCGGCGATTACCGACCAGACCCGGGCGGTATTTGCCGAGACCCTGGGAAATCCCAAGCTCGATACTCTCGACATTGCAGCGGTAGCGGCTATAGCGCATGAAGGCGGGGTGCCGCTGGTTATCGACAACACCGTGCCTTCGCCCTACCTGGTGAATCCCATCGCCCATGGTGCCGACATCGTGGTTCATTCTGCGACCAAGTTTATCGGT
Organism: Pelobacter sp. UBA6812; assembly: GCA_002452265.1. Lineage (GTDB taxonomy): Bacteria > Desulfobacterota > Desulfuromonadia > Desulfuromonadales > Syntrophotaleaceae > Syntrophotalea. The sequence continues at coordinate 25,131 of DKEW01000090.1, forward strand.
GGGCATGGCACCTCGCTGGGCGGTGTTATCGTCGACGGTGGGAAATTTGACTGGACCAACGGCAAATTCCCGCAATTGACCGAGCCCGATCCCAGCTATCACGGGATAACTTTCACCGAAGCCCTCGGCAATCTGGCGTACATCATCAAGGTGCGGGTGCAGTTGCTGCGGGACGTCGGTCCGGCACTCAGCCCGTTTAACGCATTTTTGCTGCTGCAAGGGGCGGAAACCCTGCATTTACGCATGGAGCGTCACAGCACCAATGCGGCCCGGGTTGCGGAGTTTTTGCAGAATCACCCGAAGGTCGGTTGGGTTAATTATCCTGGCCTGTTTACGCATCCTTCGTATGATCAGGCCAAAAAATATTTCCACCGGGGCCTGTTCGGTGCGTTGATCGGGTTCGGTATCAAGGATGGCGGCGTGGCCGAAGGCAAGCGCTTTATCGACAGTCTGCAATTGCATTCCTTGCTGGCGAACATCGGTGACGCCAAGTCGCTGGTCATTCACCCGGCCTCGACCACTCATCAGCAGCTTTCACCGGCAGAGCAGTTGGCCTCCGGTGTTACGCCGGACTTTATCCGTTTGTCCGTGGGACTGGAGCATGTCAACGACATCATCGCCGACCTGGATCAGGCGTTGGGCAAGATTTGAGTGCTGCTAAAATCAGAGTGCCGAGTGCTGAGTCTTTATCTAAGCACTCGTTACTCGGCACTCAGCACTTCAAAAGTTACACGAGACTCAGCACTTTCTATGCAGGGAAAGGGAAATAGCGTGGCAAATATCCATGACAGCCTTATCGAGTTGATCGGCGGGACGCCGCTCTTACGTCTGCGGTGTATCAGCGCACCCGACGCTGCGCAGGTACTCGCCAAGCTGGAGTCTTTCAACCCCGGCGGTAGCGTCAAGGACCGAACCGCTTTAAGCATGATTCTCGATGCCGAAGAAAAGGGGTTGCTGCAACAGGATTCAGTGATTATCGAACCGACCAGCGGAAATACCGGGATAGCCCTGGCCATGCTGGCTGCGGTGCGAGGCTATCGCCTGATTCTGACCATGCCGGAAAGCATGAGTGTGGAGCGCCGCAATCTGGTGGCCGCATTTGGTGCTGAGGTGGTGTTGACACCTAAAACCCTGGGCATGCAAGGCGCGATCGACAAGGCGGAAGAGCTTGCTTTGAACATCGAACATGCCTTTGTGCCCCAGCAGTTTCGCAATCCGGCCAACCCCGCCATTCATCGGCGTACCACCGCTGAAGAAATCTGGCGGGATACCGATGGAAAAGTCGATATTCTGGTCGCCGGGATTGGTACCGGTGGCACCTTGACCGGTATTGCCGAAGTGATCAAGGAGCGTAAACCTGATTTTAAGGTGGTGGCCGTCGAACCTTCCGATTCGGCGGTTCTCAGCGGTGGTCCTCCGGGAGCGCACAAGATCCAGGGGATTGGCGCCGGCTTTGTGCCTGAGATTTTAAATAAGAGCGTTATCGATGAGATTATCAGGATAAGCAACGAACAGGCTCTGGAAATGGCTCGGCGTCTGGCCCGCGAAGAAGGTTTGCTGGCCGGGATTTCTTCGGGTGCGGCAGTCTGTGCTGCGCTGGAAGTGGCCAGTCGCGTCGAAAATCGCGATAAGCAGGTTGTGGTGATTCTGCCGGATACGGGCGAGCGTTATTTGTCGACCGAACTTTTCAACGATTGAACGCGCGAAATCGGACCTTGTGTTCTGGTTAAGCTCATATCCGAAAATTGTTTGACAGTAAGCTAGTACACTGCTAGTGTTTTTAAGTATTGGAACTCGATAGAATTGGTAGGGCATTGTTTGCGTCTCTTTTAAGGCCATTGTACTCAGGGTTTTTGCTATGCGGTTGCGCTTTCTTACATCGCTTCTGATTCTGGCCATGCTGTTTCCGGCAGGGGTTTTCGGTGCGGTTTTGCACCGATGTGGCATGGAGAAAAGCGCTTCCCCTATGTCCTGCTGCCAAGGGACGGAGAACATCCGGCCTGAGGTTGACGGTTTTGACCAATTGACGCATCACTGTCAGTTGGCGGTGAGCCAGTCTCCCTCGCAACTGGCTACCGTAAGCCAAAAAGTTCAATTCGATGCCGCCCACCTGGCGGATATCCGCACAACCCCTTCGTTTTTCCTTCGTCTTACCGAGGGTATCTTCAAGACGTTCCGCTACCAGGTAGCCTCTCACCCACCTGGCGGGAGTGCCCCGGTCTTCCTCCGTGTTTGTTCCTTTCTGATTTAAGCCTCTCCCAGGATTGGTTTGCTCCGCAAATTTCGCGCGGAGCCGAACTATCGCACTCTTGTATCTTTCATCAGCCAAAGCTGGAACTTTATCCATAAACGCCTTGCTGGCGTAAAAAATCAACCTTTTGGGTTGCTGTGTGGGTACTGCAAACCCGCCATCCTTGTTTTGCATGTTGCTCGGGTTAGACATTAACTCGGCGGTCAGGGCAATGGGGTTGCATAAGCGTTGGGTCGGGTGTTTCATCCGTATCGCCCAGATCGCGGGACTCTTGCCGCAGGACTCTCGCGGTTTCCTTGATTACAGCTATAGTTTAATTGCTTACGCATATTATCCAGTCCATCAGGAGAGGTTCTAACATGACGAATAACATAACGGTTTTTATGGGGTTATGGGTCTTCTGTCTTTTATTCGGGTCCGGTGGGGCGGTGATGGCTCAGGATGTGGTTCTGACAGACGGGCCGGCCAGGCATTACGCTCCCATGACACTCGACGAACTGGTCATAAAAGCACTGGCCGATAACCCGGATCTGCTGGCTGCCAAGGCGCGTTGGGACATGGCCACACACAAGATCCTCCAGGTTGGCAGCCTCGACGATCCAAAACTGAGTTTGGTGCTGTCGAACTATCCAGTCGACAGTTTTTCCGACAGCGTAACCCCTATGACAGGCAAGGAAATCCAGTTGTCTCAGATGTTGCCTTTTCCCGGCAAATTAGCTGCCAAAGAGAAGATGGCAGAGCAGCAGGCGTTATGGTATCGGGGCATCTATGAGGAGGCCAGGCTACAATTGGTTCAAAAGGTTAAAGATGCTTGGTATCGCCTCTATTTTCAGGAACAGGCTATCGATGTCACCCGGAGGAATATAGCGATACTGAAGGATTTTACGCGCCTGACTGAAACGCGATATGCGGTGGGCACCGGTCTGCAGCAGGATGTGCTCAAAGCCCAGGTCGAGCGTTCGAAGCTGCAGGATAAGCTGTTTAATCTGGAGCAACAGAGGATAACCGCCATCGCGGATCTTAACCGGCTTTTAAGCCGTCCTGGCTCAACCCCTGTTGATCTGCCGGATAGACTTATCCTGACAGCGGTCGGAAAGGATTTACCGGCTTTGATCGAGGTGGCACGAACCGAACGACCTTTTTTTGCCGCCTACCAGTCGATGATCGATGGTTACCAGGCACAACGGAGTTTGGCCAAACTTGACTACTATCCTGATTTCAACGTTTTTGCGGGCTATCGCCAGCGTGAGGAGATAGCGGGGGATCCCGCTGCGGGAAGCGATTTCGTCAGCGCCGGCATCAGTATCAATCTACCGTTGTGGCAGGGAAAACGGGGGGCGGCGGTGGCCGAAGCGGATTCGGCGTTACGCATGGCCCGCAGCCAGCTTGAGGAATTACGCAACCGGGTCGATTTCACCATTTCCGACCAGTACGCCCAGCTGGAAAAGAACCGTAACCTGGTCCAGTTATATCAGACCGGGATCATCCCTCAGGCCCAGCAGAGCTATGAGGCGAGTCTGGCTGCCTACCAGGTTGGTGACACTGATTTTCTCAATCTGCTTGACGGTCTGATGAACTTGTATCGTTACCAGATCGATTACCATCGCGCGCTGTCCGACCATGAGCGCAGCGTTACCCAACTTGAGGCGGCGGTGGGGATCAGTTTGAGTTCAGAGGAAGAGTTGTAATGAATGATGTAAACAATCTTGAAAGACCGAAAACCATCTCACGCCCGATCCTTGCAGTCACTCAAGACGCGAAGACGCCAAGAAAACCTGTTTTGTCTGTGTTTTGGCTTTCTTTGCGGCTTTGCGGCTTGAGTGAGAGGAGCGAACGGGCGTGAGTATGGTCTTGATTGATTTCAATTACTTAAGTGAATTTTCGCAATAGGGGCACCCAAATGAAACCAGTAGCGAAACGTTTGCTGATAGGCTTTTTTATTCTGCTGCCCCTGGTCGGTGGTGGAATCTGGTATGCCTTGTATCTGGCGAATTCGTCCACCAAACAGACCAACCACCACCATGAAGCACATCAGCAATACACCTGTGGCATGCATCCCTGGGTGATTACCGATGAGCCAGGCAACTGCCCAATCTGCGGCATGGCCCTCACGCCGGTGAAGGCCGAAACTGTCGGTCAGGTTGCCACGGAGACCTCGCAGGGGGAGATGTCCAAAGGTGAGCGTAAGATCAAGTACTGGGTGGCTCCCATGGACCCTACCTACATTCGCGACGAGCCAGGTAAATCACCCATGGGCATGGACCTGGTGCCAGTGTATGAGGATGAGGCTCAAAGTGGTTCAACCATCACCATTGATCCGGTGACTGTCCAGAATATGGGGGTGCGTACCGCGCAGGTAACGTGTCGCGATCTGCACCGTACGATTCGCACCGTTGGCAATATCGATTACGATGAGCCCAAAATGACTTCCATTAATGCCAAGGTGGATGGCTGGGTCGAAAAGTTGTATGTGGATCAGACCGGGCAACTGGTACAGAAGGGGCAGCCGTTACTGGAACTTTACAGTCCCAAACTGGTCTCGGCACAGCAGGAGTATCTGCTGGCCCTGCGTAACAAAGAGGCACTCAAAGATAGCGCCTTTGCGGAAATCTCAGACGGTGGTCAACGCTTGCTGGAAGCGGCGCGGCAGCGCCTTCGTTACTGGGATATCAGCGAACGGCAGATCCGCCAACTGGAAAAGACCGGCCAGGTACGCAAAACCCTTACACTGTATGCGCCCTACAAAGGGGTGGTGATCCTGAAACAGGCCATGCCCGGGCAGTTTATCAAGGCTGGTCAGGAGCTGTTCAAGGTTGGCGATATTTCTAGGGTGTGGGTTTATGCCGACATCTACGAATACGAATTGCCCTGGATCCGTGTGGGGCAGACGGCTGAAGTTCAGCTGCCATATGCTGTCGGCACGTTTTTGACCGCCAAAATCAGCACCATCTATCCCTATGTTGACCCTAAAACCCGCACCGTAAAGGCGCGGCTGGAGTTCGCCAATCCCGGGTTGGAGCTCAAGCCAGACATGTACGTCAATGTGAAAATCGAGGCCCAGGAAGTCAGGAATGCCCTGGTGGTCCCTGGCGAAGCGGTACTCGATTCCGGTGAGAAACAGACCGTGTTCGTGGCCCTGGGGCAGGGCAAATTCGAACCGCGTCAAGTGAAAACCGGGGTGCAGGACCAGGACGGTTTCATCGAAATTACCCAGGGGCTTCTGGATGGCGAAACGGTAGTGACCAGCGCCCAGTTCCTGTTCGATTCCGAAAGCAAGCTGCGTGAGGCGATCCAGAAAATGCGCGAACCGATACAGCCTCAATCCGCTCCCGCAGAACCTAACGGGGCAAGCGAGGATCTCGAGGCACTGTTTGAATAGGATGAAAGTGTCATTTGTCCTTTGTTTAGACAAAAAAGCGTCCTTTGTCTTTTGTCGTTGGTCATTTGTTTAAACCTAAGACGGTGAACGGGGTTGCCTTTAACCAATGACAAGTGACCAGTGAATAGTGACGGGGTTATATAAATGCTCGAAAAAATTATCGAATGGTCGATTCGCAATAAGTTCATGGTGGCGCTGCTTACGGTATTTATTATCGTCGCCGGCCTCTATGCCCTGAACAAGACCCCTCTTGATGCGATACCCGACTTGTCGGACGTGCAGGTTATCGTCTTTACCGAATATGCGGGACAGGCGCCGCAGGTGGTGGAGGATCAGGTGACGTACCCGCTGACCACCCAGATGCTGGCGGTACCCAAAGCCAAGGTGGTACGCGGTTACTCGTTTTTTGGCTATAGCTTTGTCTATGTCATTTTTGAGGATGGAACCGATCTCTACTGGGCCCGTTCACGCGTTCTCGAATATCTCAACTACGCATCCGGCAAATTGCCCAGAGGCGTTACGCCAAGTCTTGGACCGGACGCCACCGGGGTTGGTTGGGTTTACGAGTACGTCCTGGAGAGCGATAAACACGATCTGCAACAGTTGCGTTCCATTCAGGACTGGTTTTTACGCTATGAGTTGACCGCCGTTGAGGGCGTTTCCGAGGTAGCCAGCATCGGCGGACACATCAAGCAGTATCAGGTAGCGGTAGATCCCGACAGGCTGCTCGCTTATCACATTACCATCCCGCAGATAAAGATGGCCATCCAGCGCAGTAACAACGATGTTGGCGGGCGGTTGGTGGAGATGGCTGAAACCGAGTTCATGGTGCGCGGTCCAGGATACATCCAGTCAACCGCTGATCTGGAAAAGGTCGTGGTCGGTACCGACCGACAGGGTACACCGATACTTCTCCGGGATCTGGCGCAGGTGCGTATCGGGCCTGAGTTGCGGCGTGGTCTGGCCGAACTCGACGGGCAAGGGGAGACGGTCGGCGGTATCGTTGTCATGCGCTTCGGCGAAAATGCCCTGCAAACAATTGAAAATGTGAAGAAAAAGCTTGAAGACTTGCAGGCAGGTCTTCCTGAAGGCGTTCATATCAGGCCCGTATATGATCGTTCGGGGCTTATTGAAAGGGCTGTGGATACCCTCAAAGAAAAGCTTATTGAGGAAAGTATCGTGGTGGCCATCATTACCGCCTTGTTCTTGTTTCACATGCCGAGCGCCCTGGTGGCTATTTTCACCTTGCCGGTGGCGATTCTCATGGCGTTCGTCGTTATGGGAGCCCAGGGGATCAACGCCAACATCATGAGTCTGGGCGGCATCGCCATCGCTATCGGCGCTATGATCGATGCGGCCATCATCATGATCGAGAACGCCCACAAGCATATCGAGCGCGCTCCTGCCGGGAAGTCCCGGACCGAAATCATTCTTGAATCCGCCAAGGAGGTCGGGCCGACCCTGTTTTATTCCCTGCTGGTTATCACCGTCTCGTTTGTGCCGGTTTTTACGTTGCAGGAGCAGTCGGGGCGTCTGTTCAAACCGCTTGCCTATACCAAGACCTATGCCATGGCCGCTGCGGCTTTGCTGTCGGTAACCATCGTACCGGTGCTGATGGTCTGGTTCATTCGTGGAAAGGTCAAACCGGAGCATGCCAATCCGGTTAACCGGTTTCTCATCCGCTGTTATCATCCGGTGGTCAACCTGGTTCTCAAGTGGCGCAAGGTCACCTTGATTGTGGCGCTGGCCGCCATGCTATCTATCGCCTGGCCGCTTTCGCAGATGGGCAGTGAGTTCATGCCTCCACTCTACGAAGGGGATCTGCTCTACATGCCGACCACCCTGCCGGGGATCTCCATCACCAAAGCAAGAGAATTATTGCAGCAGACCGACCGTATCATTCGGCAGTTTCCCGAAGTGGAACAGGTGTTCGGCAAGGTCGGTCGCGCCGAAACCGCTACCGACCCGGCGCCGCTGTCGATGATCGAAACCACCATCATGCTTAAACCTGAGGACGAGTGGCGCAAGCTGCCGGTGGCGCGTTTCTATAGCGATTGGCCAGGTTGGACCGAGTTGTTGAAAAAGCCCTTGCGTTGGGTCTGGCCGGATGAAAAGGCGATTACTGTTCCACAGTTGACCGATGAACTTAATGCGGCTATCCAGTTTCCGGGGCTGACCAATGCCTGGACCATGCCGATCAAGACCCGTATCGACATGCTCTCCACCGGCATCAAAACGCCGGTAGGGATCAAGATCATGGGGCCGGATCTGCAGACCCTGAGCGATCTCGGACAGCAGGTTGAAGCTCTGGTACGTACTTTGCCGGGCACCTTGAGCGCCTATTCCGAGCGGGTGGTTGGAGGGAACTACCTGGATTTCGTCATCGACCGCGAACAGGCCGCACGTTATGGATTGAATGTCGGCGAGGTGCAGGACATCATTCAGAGCGCCATCGGTGGCATGAACGTCACCCAGACCGTAGAGGGTCTGGAGCGTTATCCGGTAAACATTCGCTATCTGCAGGATTATCGCAATGATCTGCCGGCTCTTAAACGGGTGCTGATTCCTATCGCCGAAGGCAGGCACATCCCCATAGGCCAGATCGCCGATATTCGCATCAAGAAGGGGGCTCCCGCCATTAAGAGCGAGAACGCCCGACGTACTGCCTGGATTTATGTTGATCTCAAAGGTATCGATATCGGCACGTACGTCAAACATGCCAAGGCGGCGGTGCTGCAGGAGATCAAGCTGCCGCCTGGATACAGTCTGGTCTGGAGCGGCCAGTACGAGTATATGCAAAAGGCCAAAGAACGCTTCATGATCGTCATCCCGCTGACGGTGCTGATTATTTTTTTGATCCTCTATCTGAATACAAAAAGCCTGATCAAGACCGGGATCGTTTTTCTGGCCGTGCCTTTTTCGCTGGTGGGGGCTTTCTGGTTTCTCTATATGCTTGGTTACGACACCTCGGTGGCGGTGTGGGTGGGCGTTATCGCCCTGGCAGGTCTTGATGCCGAAACCGGGGTCGTCATGCTGCTGTATCTCGATCTGGCCCACAAACTCTGGGGCGACAACGGCCGCATGCTTACTCGTGGCGACCTGGTGCAGGCGATCCACCACGGCGCGGTCAAGCGCATCCGGCCCAAGGTCATGACCATCAGTGTCATCATCGCCGGTCTGCTGCCGATCATGTGGAGTCATGGTGCCGGCGCCGATGTCATGAAGCGCATCGCCGCGCCGATGGTCGGGGGAGTGGTGACCTCGGGTATCATGGAACTGATGGTATACCCAGTCATTTACTACCTGTGGCGCGGCCGGAAATTGGAAGCAACCCTGGAGCCGACGGCACAGGGAGAATTGGAGGAATAGGCGCATTAATCGGAAATTATATGTAGGGGCATCCTCGCGGACGCCCCTATTGGACCAACCCGTACCAACATCAGAACACAACGGAGGTAGTAATGAAACACGCAAAAATCAGCTGGGCCGTGGCCCTGATCTCAGGTAGCCTTTTTCTGGCCACAGTTTCGTTGGCCATGAACCACAACGCAGGGCACGACATGGCCGGCATGGATCATGGCAACATGCAGCAGATGCCGGGGATGGATGGCATGCAGGGGATGAAAACCCTGCCCTCCGACCAGGAAGTTGACGGCATAAAGGCCATGTTTCACCTGATGCCCATCGATCCGAAAATTCTGCCGGCAGGCCATAAGGCCACCAATCATCTGATGGTGATGTTTAACGATGCCGAAACCGGCAAACCGGTCGACAGCGGGACCGTGGCGGTGAAAATTACCGATCCCGATCAGAAAGTGGCTAAACCCGTTAAAATGATGGGTATGCAGGGACATTTCGGGGCTGATGTGAATCTGGATCGTCCGGGTGTCTGGCATTTTCGCATCGCCACCAAACTGGCCGATGGAAAAGTGCGTCAGTTCCACAGTCACACGATTGTCAAGTAAGCACAGGGGCCGCCTTGCGGCGGTTCCGAATATCTCCTTCCATGGGCCGTCGGCGACGGCGGCCAATTTTTCCTGGAGAGATGAAAAGTAAGGGAGGAAAGACCCTAATGCACGGGACCGATTTCGCCTTTACCGGGAGCGGGTTCCGGCCTTCTTTCCCAATCTGGGCATACAGGCTGGTTGAAAATGCGTCACTCGTTGTCTGAACATACTTCCCGAGGAGACTGCTATGAAAGATCCTGTCTGCGGCATGGACGTTACTCCGGAAAAATGTGCCGGAAAAACGGAGCACCGTGGCAAAATGTATTGCTTTTGTTCCGCGAAGTGCCTGGAAAAATTTAAACGAGATCCTGAAGAGTTCCTTGGTAAGACACGGAAAGAAAAGAAAAAACAAGCAGCAAAGGATGACACCAGGGAGTACACTTGTCCGATGCACCCGGAGATTCTCCAGATCGGTCCAGGCAGTTGTCCCAAATGCGGGATGGACCTCGAACCAAAGGTGGTGAGTCTTGAGGAAGGTGAGGAAAGTGCAGAACTGAAGGATTGGATATGGCGACTGTGGGTGAGCGCCGGCCTGTCCCTGCCGGTGCTGGTGCTGGCCATGGGGGAACTCATTCCGGGGATAGGCGGCCGGATCGCGGATCTGGCACCGCCACGTACACTGAACCTGATTGAGTTGGCACTGGCCACGCCGGTGGTTATATGGTGCGGATGGCCGATAATGACCCGCTACTGGCAATCCCTGGTCAATCGCAGCATGAACATGTTTACCCTCATCGGCCTCGGAGTCGGAGTGGCCTATCTATACAGCGTCGTGGCTACCCTCTGGCCTGAACTTTTCCCTGTCTCGTTTCGGGGAGCGGAAGGAGAGGTTGCGGTCTATTTCGAGGCTGCCGCCGTTATCACCACTTTGGTGATTCTTGGGCAGGTCATGGAATCGCGTGCCCGAAGCCAGACCGGCAAAGCGATCCGGGCCTTGCTGGGGTTGGCGGCAAAAACCGCCCGTCGTATCGAAGCGGACGGCAGCGAGCTGGATATACCGCTGGAGGAAGTCGAGGTCGGTGACCGGTTACGGGTGCGTCCTGGTGAAAAGGTGCCGGTGGACGGCGTGGTACAGGAAGGAACCAGCAGTATCGACGAGTCGATGATCACCGGCGAACCTTTGCCGGTTTCCAAGGACAGGGGTGATCCGGTAACCGGTGCCACGGTGAACCAGACCGGGACCTTTATCATGAAAGCCGAACGGGTTGGTGCGGATACCTTGCTCAGCCAAATCGTGCAAATGGTGGCGGAGGCCCAGCGCAGTCGTGCCCCGATCCAGAAACTGGCCGACCAGGTGGCGGGATATTTCGTGCCGACGGTTGTGACTGTTGCCCTGATCACTTTCGTGGTGTGGGCCGGTTTTGGCCCCGAACCGCGCATGGCCCACGCCCTTATCAACGCTGTGGCGGTGCTCATCATCGCCTGTCCCTGCGCCCTGGGGCTGGCCACTCCAATGTCCATCATGGTTGCGACCGGGAAGGGCGCGACCCTCGGGGTGCTGTTCAAGAATGCCGAGGCTATCGAGCATTTGCGCAAGGTGAATACTCTGGTGGTCGACAAGACCGGCACTCTTACCGAAGGCAAACCCAAACTGGTTGCAGTTGAGGCAATCGGCGTTGAGGGGGATGAACTCTTGCGACTGGCGGCCAGCCTGGAGCGAGGCAGCGAACATCCTTTGGCTGCTGCCATCGTACAGGGAGCTGAAGAACGGGGCATATCCTTGGCCTCGAGCGATCATTTTGAATCCGTTACAGGAAAAGGTGTGATCGGCAAAGTGGACGGAGTCGAGGTGGTGTTGGGTACCCAGAAGCTTTTTCAGGAAAAAAATATCGACCCGGAAAAGATGCTGGAGCGGGCCGAGGCCCTTCGCAAGGAAGGCCAGACGGCCATGTTTGTAGGGATAAACGGCAAAGCTGCAGGCTTGTTGGCAGTCGCTGATCCCATCAAGGAAACCACACCGGAAGCCATACGCCAGCTGCATCAGAGCGGCATCCGGATCGTCATGCTCACGGGTGACAATCTCACCACCGCTAAAGCCGTGGCCGACAAGTTGGATATCGACGAGGTGCGGGCCGAGGTCCTGCCGCAGGACAAGGCTGCCAAAATCAAGGAACTGCAGGAGGAAGGGCGTTTCGTGGCGATGGCCGGTGATGGCATCAACGACGCGCCGGCCTTGGCCCAGGCCCACGTCGGCATCGCCATGGGTACCGGCACGGACGTGGCCATGGAGAGCGCCGGGGTGACCCTGGTCAAGGGCGACTTGCGTGGCATCGTGCGGGCCCGGCAACTGAGTCGGGCGACCATGCGCAATATCCGCCAGAACCTGTTTTTCGCATTCTGTTACAACGCCTTGGGCGTACCGATCGCCGCCGGAGTTTTATATCCGGTCTTCGACCTGTTGCTCAGCCCCATGATCGCCGCCGCAGCCATGAGTTTCAGTTCGGTATCCGTGGTCAGCAATGCTCTGCGGTTGCGTAGGGTGAAACTGTAAGAGATGGTAGCCACGTTGGTGCAAGCGGATTCAAGGTGGTTTAGGAGGAAGCAGCATGCAATTGAAAAAAATAGTGGCCATAGTCCGGAGTTCGGTATTGGAGTCCGTGGAAAAACGACTCAGGGAATCAGGCGTTAAGGGGATCAGCGTATCATCTATTAAAGGATACGGGGAATATGCCAATCTGTATAAGGCTGACAGGATGGTTACCAATGTCAAAATCGAAATCTTCACGGAACTGTCGGCTGTCGATGCTATCGTGACAGCCATCATGGAAACTGCTCACCTCGGAATTGAGGGGGACGGGTTCGTTGCAGTACTGCCGGTGGAAAAACTCTACCGTATCCGTACCAAAGCAGAAATCGAACCCCATGAATGGTGATTATTGCTTTGTAGCATAAATTTTAAGTTTTCGCATATTTTCCAAACCCCCGGCAGGGTTATATGGAGGGATCAGGGTGGATAAAAAATCTCATTGGGAAGGGATCTATGATGGAAAAAATGCGGAGCAACTGAGTTGGTACCAGCGCCATATGAACCTGTCGCTGGCATTGATTGAGAAAATTGCGCCGAACAAAGACGCCTCGATTATCGATATCGGTGGCGGTGCATCGGTTTTTGTTGATGATTTGTTGGCTGCCGCTTACCGGACCCTTACGGTTCTTGATCTTTCCGAAAATGCCCTCAATTCTGCGAAGCAGAGGCTGGGGGATAGAGCCAAGGCAGTGGATTGGCGGGCGGCGGATATACTGGAAGCTGTATTACCTGAAAAGGCATTTGATGTCTGGCACGATCGGGCGGTATTCCATTTTTTGACCTCCACCGAAGACCGGCAGCGGTATGTTGCCCAAGTGCGAAAGGCATTGGTTCCAGGCGGATATATCGTGATAGCCACCTTCGCTGAAAATGGTCCGCCGCGTTGCAGTGGTCTGGAAGTGCAGCGTTATTCTGTTCAAACCCTTAGCGCCGCATTCGGATCGGAATTTAAGCTGATTGATAATCGTTCGGAGATGCATATCACCCCGGATGGCAGGTCGCAGCCGTTTATTTACTGCGTTTTTAAGCGATTCTTATAGTATTCGGTTTTTTAATATGGTGGCGGGGAAGGACGTTATTCCAGATCTTTTTTCATTCTTTCGTATTCTTCGCGTTCAATTTCCCCGCGCGCATATCGTTTCTTGAGGATTTCGAGTGGTGTCTCCGGNNGCAATCTGACTTTTATGGCTGTCGCGTCCGGCCAGCCAGCGGATCAGGTTAACGATGCCGATGATAATCAATCCCCAGAACAACAACATGAAGAGCCACATGCCTGGATTCATCATGCTCCAACCGTCCAAAAATCCGGTGCCATGCATCTCACAGTCCTTTCTTTTTCCGGGGCCATACCGAATGATCTGCCAGGCTCTGAGCAAGACGCGGCATGCCGAAAGATCCCGGCACACCGCTCTTAGATTATTCACTTCTTGCGATGGTGACTGGAATTTATGGCACCTAATCTTGCTCGGATTGTTTCATGTTCTGATCCATCATGTCTGTATTACTGCCGTCCATCATTGTTCCGGTTCCCATCATGCTACCATCCATCATCATTCCCGGCCCCATCATGCCGCGGCCCATTCTACCGCCCGACATGCAGGTGCCGTAGTAGGAGACGCCTTTTTCACGCATTTCGATAAACATTTCCATGTGTTGATCCATAAACTTGCTTTGGAGTGCAGAAATTTCTTTGGCTAGTGCGCGGGCCTTTTTGCTATCCAATTTTTCCTGGGCCATTACTGCGTTGAGGTCAGCACGTTTAGCATAGAGTTGTTTCTTGAGCTCCATCATGGGGCCATGGTACTTTTGCATCAGTTCCATGACGGTTTTTTGTTCTTCGTCGGTGAGTTGCGACATCATGCCTGAACTCATCATGTGATACCCGCTACCCATGTGCATTCTGTTTGCCTGACTGGTCCCGGGGATGACGAAAAGTCCAATGGCTAGCAATAGGGTGGTTATTGCGATGTACTTTTTACTGGTCATGGTTTGATCCTCCCGTGAAAAGTATGAACTTCTTCTCAATGGAAACACATATTCGACCTCCTGCAAGCGTAAATTTCAACGTATTTTCGGACTTCTTAGCTTTTTTTTAACTGGAAAGTGGGGTACCTTAGGTCGAAATGCGGAGTATCCAATATTCCCGAGTTCAAAATATGTTTTTTGGCAATCATTGATTTGTCTTATCCAGGTACTGCCCTGGATCATTCCTCCTTAAGGGCTTTTATGATCAAGTTTCCTGCATCGGTGCGGCTGGTGTTGTTTGTCGCTTTTGCCATGCTTATCTTTGTGCTGTCTGTGATTCCCCGCCCTCCGCATATCATCCAGGACGTTCTTTCCTGGGATAAGGCGCAACATGCTCTCGCTTATGCCTTCCTGACCGCACTTGGCGGCTGGGCTTTGACGCCGTTCTGGGGCGCGGCGCGCTCCTGGAGTCGGGCGCTGGGACTGGCGATTGTTTATGGCGTGCTTCTCGAGGGGGCGCAGGCTTTAACCGGTCAGCGTGTCGCTCAGTTAGGAGATGCGGTCGCCAACACTTTTGGTGCAGGTCTCGTATACCTGCTCTGGCGGATATTTTTTCGCCCGACGGGGGTCAAATCATGCAAATAGAGGCCATTCCCCTGGAGGACTTATTGGGGCGCCTCGAGCAGGGAGACCTGGTACTGACAGTCAACAAGCGCCTGGCCCGCTATCTGCGGCAAGTTTACGACGGTAAGCAACAGAAGCAGGGTCGTGAGGTATGGGCGTCTCCGGCAGTATATTCATTCTCGGCCTGGCAACGACAGCTGGCCGAACGATTACGACTTGAAGATAAGACCCTTGATCAGGCTCAGGTTTTGCGGCTTTGGGAACGAGCTGTAGAAGCCGACCTTGATGCTTCGGGAGAGGGGCTCATGCGGATCCCCGATGCAGCCAAAGAGGCCGCCAGGGCACATCAGTTGTTGTGCGAATACGGCGCGACTTTTACTTCTGAAGAGGGGGGCGAAGACCACCGGACTTTTTTGCGCTGGCGCCATCGCTGGCAGGGCTTATGCCTGGCGGGCGGATGGGACGATCCTGCGCTTTTATCCGAGAGGCTTGTGCAAGCGTTAGAGCAAGCGAATGTTTCCCTGCCCGGCAATCTGTGGCTGGCCGGGTTCGACGATCTATCCCCCACGGTTGAAGCTTTATGCCGTACCTTGAGTCTGCGCGGTGTGGCCATCCACCGTTGGATGCCGCCGGCGTGTATGTCTCCATCGATGGGGCGCGTCGGGTATGCCGATCCCGACGAGGAGGTGCGCTGCTGTGCACGTTGGACCAGGTATCTACTCGAAGGCAACCTCGGTCGCATCGGCATCGTCGCGGTGGATATGGCGGCCTACCAGGAGCGTTTGCAACGTATCTTCCGGGAAGAGTTGTCGCCGTCCGCCTTGTTGCCGGGATCCGCATCCGAAAAGGCTTTTAACTTGTCCCTTGGTACCCGCTTGATTGAAGAGGGCATGGTAACCGTCGCATTCGAACTATTGTCCGTTGGCCGAACCGTATCTCTCAACAGTTTGAGCTATTTACTGCGTTCGCCGTTTATCTGGGGCCATCTGTCCGAACAATACTCGCGGTCGATTTTAGATCGGGAACTGCGCAACCTGCGCATGACGGAACTGCCTCTCAAGCAGGTGCTGCATTTTGCCGAGCAGGGGTTCAAGAAAAAACTCGGACGCTCCGACATTTTTGCGCGGCAACTCGAAATCATTGGGAATTTGCTTAAAGAAACCAAGCCGCGTCTACCCGGTGCCTGGTCGCGTCATTTCGCCCAGGTGCTGGATGCTTGTCAATGGCCGGGAGATCGCAGTCTTACCAGTCGCGAATATCAGGTGTTCACCGCCTGGAAAGAGTTGCTTGCGTCCATGGCTTGCCTGGACACGGTATCCGAGCCGATCCCGCGCGGTGAGGCTCTTGCGTTACTGCGGCGATTGGCCGCCGAGGAGATTTTCCAACCGGAAGGTTCCGAAGGGCGCGTCCAGGTATTGGGGGCTCTGGAAGCGGCCGGGATGCAGTTCGATGCCCTGTGGCTGCTGGGCGTCCATGAAGAAGCGCTACCGGCGCCTGCCCGTCCTAATCCATTTATCCCGCCAGAGTTGCAGCGCAGGCTTAAAATGCCCCATGCCGATGCCGCCCGGGAACTCGATTTCGCGCACAAACTGTCGCAGCGCTTATTGAGTTGTGCCCAGACGCTGGTCGTCAGCTGGCCGGAACACATGGATGGCCGGGAACGTCAGCCGAGCCCTCTGGTTCAACATCTGCCGCCGATTGCGCCGGTTTTGGCTGACAGCCGCAAGCCCACTTTGCTTATTCGGGATTCGGTTGAAGGTCTTGAAAACTTGACCGATCTCCAGGGTCCGCCCATTCCGGATGGGACCAGGGTGTCGGGCGGCACCGCACTGCTTAAAGATCAGGCGCTCTGTCCGTTTCGTGCTTTTGCCCGCCATCGTCTCGGGGCCTGGGGGCTTACCACAGCCAGCCTCGGGCTCGACGGACTTGATCGTGGATCGCTGGTGCATCGCATCCTGGAACTGTTCTGGTTGGAAATAGGCGGTTGGCGCCGATTATCCGAGCTGGATTCAGACGGCCTGTGCGCGCTCATTCTGAAGTATAGCGATCAGGCGCTGGATGAACTCGCGGCACAGCGACGGGTGCCCCTGACGACCAGTCAGAGAATGTTAGAACGGCAACGCTTAACGGAATTGCTGCGTGAGTGGTTCGCAGTCGAGGCTGGGCGCCCACCTTTCACTATCGAGACTCTGGAGGCATGGCATCGCGAAAATTTCGGACCCTTGACGTTGCAGACCCGCATCGACCGTATCGATCGTCTGGAAGACGGTTCGCAGGTCATTATCGATTACAAAACCGGTCTCGCGACGGTGGCCGACTGGCTGGGCGATCGCCCGGTGGAACCGCAGCTGCCCCTGTACACCCTTGGCCGCCATGGCTCCGATCTGGCTGCGGTGGCTTTTGCCAAGGTCAGGCGGGGAGATTGCAGCTTCGTCGGACTCGGCCGAGAAAGCGAGCTGCTGCCGGGAGTTGCCGGGGCAGCCGGCCATCGACAACTGGAAGGCACCGCCATCGCCGATTGGGACGAACTGCTGCATTCCTGGCGCAGTACCTTGCAACAACTCGGCAGCGATTTTTCCAACGGCAAAGCTGGCGTCGACCCGCTCAATGCAAGTAAGGCATGCGATCGCTGTGATTTGCATTCCCTGTGCCGTATTGCCGACCAGGATGTTTTACTCGATGATGAGGATTTGCCATGAAACTGCGTCTGACTCAGCCACCCGATTACGATGCCAGACGGCGGGCGCTTGATCCATCCGGCTCTTTTATCGTGCAGGCTCCCGCGGGCAGCGGCAAGACGGAACTTCTCATCCAGAGGATGCTGGCTTTGCTGGGAGTGGTCGAGCGCCCCGAGGAGGTGCTGGCCATTACCTTTACGCGTAAAGCCGCCGGTGAAATGCGCGATCGCCTGGTGCGTGCGCTGGAGGCAGCTCGCGGGCCTGAACCGGATGCGGAACATGCCCGCACCACCTGGCGACTCGCCAGGCAGGTGCTGGACAACGATACGCGTTACGATTGGCGTTTGCTGGAAAATCCCGTGCGATTGGCTGTGCAGACCATCGACAGCTTTTGCGCTTCTCTGGTTCGGCGCATGCCCTGGCAGTCGCGATTCGGCGCCCAGGCTTCCATTGTGGAAGACGCCGGCGATCTTTATCGTCAAGCCGCTGAAAGAGTGCTGGCGCTGGCCGATGGCAAAAGTACTGTTGGCGAATCGGCCTGTCTGCTGCTTGCGCATCTCGACAATCGCATGGAGCGGCTGCGCGATCTGCTGGTCGGCATGCTCGGCCGGCGCGATCACTGGTTGCGTCACCTTTTTGGGCAGCAGGCCGAACAGCAGCGCCTGATTCTTGAAGGGGGGCTGCGCTGTCTGGTTGAAGGTGTGCTGGTTCAAGTGGATCGGATATTGAGTCCGGAGCAAAAAGACCGCATGATCCGTCTGGGCGCCCTGGCCGCGGCCAATCTGCAGTCACAGGGTATCGAAAGCGGCATTACGGCTCTTGCCGGGGTAGACCGTTTTCCCTTGATATCGGCGGATGAGGTGGCAATCTGGCGCGGTCTGGCCGATCTGTTGCTGACAGGCGGCGGTACGTTGCGCAAACGTCTGGATAAAAATTGCGGATTCCCCCCCGGTAAGCAGGAACCTTTCGCAACCATGAAGCAGGACATGGGACAATTGCTGGAGGAACTCGGACAAAACGATGCGGTTGCTGCACTGTTTGCCGAGGTTCGAGCCTTGCCGCCGGTGGTTTACAAGCCGGAGCAATGGCAGGTTTTACAGGCACTGACCACCCTGTTGCCACGGGCTGTGGCGGAATTGTGGCTGGTGTTCAAGGAAGGCGGGCAAAGCGATTTCGTTGAGGTTGCCCTCGCCGCCGGCCGGGCGCTTGGCGATGTGGATGCGCCCACCGACCTGTTGCTGCATCTTGACAGTCGGATCCGGCATATTCTGGTGGACGAGTTCCAGGATACTTCCTGGGGGCAGTTCCTGTTGCTGAAGAAACTGACCTCCGGTTGGCAGCAGGGTGACGGTCGCAGTCTGTTTCTGGTCGGTGACCCGATGCAGTCCATTTACCGGTTTCGTGAGGCCGAGGTCGGCCTGTATCTTCAAGCGCGCCATCACGGCATCGATCAATTGCATCTCGAACCGCTGTATCTGACCACCAATTTCCGCTCCCAGGCCGGTATCGTCGACTGGGTCAATGGTGTATTCCCGGGATTGTTTCCCGATCGCGAGGACCAAGCCCTGGGAGGCGTGACCTATGCCCCTTCGGTCGCTGCCCGTGAGTGTCTGGATATGCGGGCTGTGGTCTGCCATGCCATGGCGAATCGTGATGATCGCGCCGAGGCATGGCAGGTGGTGGAGTTGGTGCGGCAAGCCCGGCGGGATGATCCTCAGGGCAGCGTTGCCGTGCTGGTGCGCGCGCGCAGTCATCTCAAGGAAATCCTGCGTGCCTTTCACGAGGCGGGGTTGCGTTTTCGCGCCCAGGAAATCGACCCTTTGGCCGGTCGGCCCGTTGCCCGAGACCTGCTGGCGCTGACCCGCGCGTTGCTCCATCCCTCCGACCGTATAGCGCATCTGGCGGTACTGCGCGCTCCCTGGTGCGGACTGAGTCTGGAAGATCTGCATGTCTTGTGCGGAGATATGCCCGATGCCACCTTGACTGAACTGCTGCGCCAACCCAAGCGCCTGCACCGTCTTTCTGGGGATGGCCTCAAACGCCTGACGAGGGTTACCGCGGTTTTGAACCAGGTAGCAACTCAGCGGGGCAGAACGTCCCTGAGATCCCTGGTCGAGGGGGCATGGCTGGCGCTGGGTGGGCCGGGATGCCTGGATGATGCCGGTCTGGTCGATGCTGAAGCTGTGTTTGGTCTGCTGCAACAACTTGATCATGGCGGTGACCTGCTGCCTCTGGAGGAACTTGAAGCCAAGCTCGGCAAGCTGTATGCGGCTCCCGATCCCGGTGCCGACGACTTATTGCAGGTGATGACCATTCACAAGGCCAAGGGGCTCGAGTTCGATACCGTCATTCTGCCCGGACTCGGGCGGCGGCCACGGGCAGAAGATGCACCACTGATGCGATGGCTTGAACTGCCTGAAACCGGTTTGTTGCTCGCTCCACTGGCGCCTCTGGGCGGTCCGGATCGTGATGCCATTTACGACGCCATCGGGCGTATCGAAAAACAGAAAAACGACCTTGAAATCGCCAGGGTACTGTATGTTGCTGCTACCCGGGCAAAAAAACGCCTCCACTTGCTCGGTTATGCCAGACCGGCCGCGGACGGGGAGTTCCGGCCGGCAAGGAGTTCCTTCCTTGAAAAATTGTGGCCAGCTGTCGAAAGCTTCTTTACAGGGCTTGATCCCCTGATGACGAGCCCGGGAGATGAAGTAAATTTTTCGCCAGGGTTGCGGCGATTGCCTGTTGAATGGCAACTACCCTCTATGCCTGCAGGTTACGAAACAGTATCGATGGATGTGTTGCGTCCGTCATCGTCGGCCCAGCATGCGGTAGCTTCGACACTTATGCCCGAAACGGAGGAGGGGCGTCATATTGGCAGCTTGGTACATGCTTATCTGGAACGCATCGCCACCGAAGGTCTTGAACATTGGCCGGTTGAGCGTGTGGACAATGAACGACAGATTTTGATCCATCGCCTTGGACGCATGGGGATTGCCGAGGACCGGCTTGTCCCCTCTGCCGAAAAGGTAATTTTGGCGCTTTCCAAAACTGTGCAAAGCCAGCGGGGTAGGTGGATCCTTGCCGCACATGAACAGGCTGCCTGCGAACTTTCGCTTTCCGGTGTCGTCGATGGTCGCATGGTCCACGCGGAGATTGACCGCACGTTCCTGGATAAAGAGGGTGCTCTGTGGATCGTGGATTATAAAACGGGTGACTGTAAAGACTCTGACGAAAGTGCTTTTATCCTGCAACAGGCACAGGTTTATCAGGGACAACTGGAACTTTATGCCCGTCTGATGCAGACCATGGAACCCTCCCGCGCGGTGCGCACAGCCATTTATTTTCCGTTAATCGATGGTTGGATTACTCTGTAACAGCGATATGCTTGAGCGATACCCTTATGCCTTGATACCGGATTTGGCCGGTTGACGCTTGAAATTCCCCTTAAGTCTGGAAAGGAGAGGTTTGAATGAAATTCAGAATAGCTCTGGTGGTCATCGGCATCGTTGCAATGATGGCAGGTTGCAGCAAAAAGGAAGACACCACAGTCGTTTCCAGTGACGAAAACTCTGTTACTGTCACCGGGGAAGAAGGCACGGCGACCATGGAATACGGTAAAGCAGCGCTGCCTGCCGATCTGGGTCTAACCCTGTATCCTGGCGCCACTGTGGGAGAGGGTGGGACGTTGCAGGTGGAGAGCGATAGTGAGGAGGGCGCCGATTCCGTGGTGTCGGTTTCCGTGCACAGTGGCGACGATATCGAAAAAGTGGCCCAATATTATAAAAATGAAACCAAAAACGAACAACCGCGAATTTTTGAAATGGCGATGCCCACCGGCAAAATGGTGACCATTACAATTGAAAAAGGCGGAACGGTAAAAACCGTGGTCTTATCCGAAAACACGCAGCAAGGCGGTACCGATATACAGATTTCGCGTATCCGGGAATAAAGCAGAGCGGGTAGATAGGTATTTTTGGCCGAAAACTTTTTGGTTGCCTATCTTTTTAATCCGAGGCAATATGAAACGGTGTTTGATGGTCGACCGGATGTATTGTCCGTCATGTGTCTCTTGCCACCAATGAAAGGAACAGGATTATGCCCAAGTTTATTATCGAGAGGGAACTTCCCGGTGCTGGTAATCTTTCCGCTCAGGATCTTCAGAGTATCTCCCAGGCCTCCTGTGCGGTTCTTAAGGAGATGGGACCCGATATTCAGTGGGTAGAAAGTTTCGTAACCGCGGACAAGATTTACTGTGTATATATTTCACCCAGTGAAAAAGAAATCCTTGAGCATGCCACCAAAGGTGGTTTCCCAGCCAACAGCATTGCCGAAGTCAAGACGATCATCAGCCCGATTACTGCCGAAGACTGACCTCTTCTTTAAATCATGTTTCAACCGAGTCCTGACCTGGTCAATGGGTCAGGACTTTTATTTTCCCCTTTGACTAAAAAAACAAAACAGGCCCGGCAGTTCGGGCCTGTTTGTGGTCATAAGAGCTTAACGACGTTCGCCACGAATGCCGATGCAGGCCGTTTGCAAACCGATATCCGCACCGCTTGCCTCCAGAGCCTGCTTGGCCAGGGCCACAAGACCGGAGCAACAAGGCACTTCCATATAGGCGACGGTGAGAGACTTGACGTCGTTCTCGGCCAGAATGGCGGTCAGTTTACGCTTGTATTCCTCGGCATCATCAAGTTTTGGACATCCGATGAGCAGTACTTTGCCGGTCAGAAGTTCTCGGTGGAAATCCGCATAGGCAAACGGTGCGCAATCGGCGGCCAGTAGCAGATCGGCCCCTTTGAGAAAAGGTGCGGATACCGGGATCAGTTTCAATTGCACGGGCCAGTTGCCTATGGCTGAAGCCTGGGGAGCATTGTCCGACAGCGGGGCAAGCTGCGGTTTTTCGAAGGACATGAGGCGGGCAGACGGGCAGCCCCCCTGACCATGGCTGTGGGCAGGCTTCGCATCCTTGGTTTTGGAGATTTTTTTTGCCACGGCAGCTTCATCAAACTCATCGGCTTCGCGGACCTCGATGCGGATAGCATCTTGCGGGCAGTGACCGAGGCAGGCACCGAGGCCGTCACAGAGGTTGTCTGCAGCCAGACGGGCTTTGCCATCAATGATCTGGATGGCACCCTCGGCGCAGGCAGGTACACACAGGCCACAACCGTTGCATTTCTCTTCGTCGATGTGAATGATATTCCGTTTCATAAATAATCTCCCGTTGTAGGTGATATGGAGTGGTGTTCGTTCGATGGCTTGATCCTCTCACATTCGTTTCATAGCCCCCTTGATAACTGTCAAGAAAATCCACTTTTAGGATGACATGGTGTTTTTAGCGAAAACTTCAACGTGACGGATCAATTTGTTATACTCCCCAGACTCGATATATTGGGAATTTTGACAGGAGGATAGAATGATCAACCGGGAAAAATTATACATTAACGGTCAATGGACTGCGCCTTCCTGCGGTGAGGTCTTTGAAGTCGTCAACCCGGCTACCGAGGAAACCATCGGCACCATACCTGCTGCCAAGGAGCATGATGCCGATGCGGCTGTCGTTGCGGCACGTAATGCTTTTGAAGGTTGGGCAACCACTCCTGTGGAGGAGCGTGCTGATTGGCTGGATAAAATTCATGCCGCACTGAAAACCAGGTCGGGGGAAATGGCCGACCTGATTACGGCCGAACTCGGTATGCCCTTGAAGTTGACACGCATGATTCAGGTTGGATTGCCGATGGTCACCCTCGCATCGTATGCCAATCATGCAAGAACCTTCCCCTTTAAGGAAAAAGTTGGCCATTCACTTATTGTGAAAGAGGCCGCGGGGGTGGTAGCCGCCATCACTCCCTGGAATTACCCTCTGCACCAGATCGTTGCCAAGGTTGCGCCGGCTCTTGCTGCCGGATGCACGGTCGTTCTAAAGCCAAGTGAAGTAACGCCCCTTAATGCATTTTTGCTGGCAGATATCATCGATCAGGTCGGGTTGCCGGCAGGAGTTTTCAACTTGGTCAGCGGTACCGGGCCGATAGTCGGCGAGCGTCTTGTAATCCATGGTGATGTTGATCTGATTTCCTTTACCGGTTCCACCCGTGCCGGTAAAAGGGTCGCCGAACTGGCAGCCGGCGGTGTCAAGCGTGTTGCTCTGGAACTGGGAGGAAAGTCCCCGTCCGTTGTTTTGGATGATGCCGACCTTGCGGAGGTGGTCAAAGGTACGGTCAAATCCTGTTTTCTCAATTCCGGACAGACCTGCAGTGCCTGGACGCGATTGTTGGTTCCCGAGGATCGTTATGACGAGGCAGCTGAGCTGGCCGTTAGTGCGGCCAAAAAGTTTCAACCGGGGGATCCCATGGATGAGAACGCGCGTCTCGGTCCTTTGGTGTCCAGACGTCAATACGAAAAAGTGATGGATTATATTCGTCAGGGTTGCGAGGAAGGGGCCACGTTGCTTCTTGGTGGGATGGATGCCCCGGTCGGTCTTGAGCATGGTTATTACGTCCAACCTACGGTGTTCGGTCGGGTGACACCCGAAATGAGTATTGCCCGGGAAGAGATTTTCGGGCCGGTATTGTCCATTATGACCTATCGGAGCGAAGATGAGGCGATTGCGCTGGCAAACGCCACACCCTATGGCTTGGCTGCAGGGGTCTGGTCGGCCGATGAAACAAGGGCCATGGCGGTAGCGCGCCGGTTGCGCGCCGGGCAGGTCGATATCAACGGGGCGCCCTACAATACCGAGGCCCCTTTCGGAGGGTATCGACAATCGGGTTATGGGCGTGAAATGGGACGGTACGGATTGGAGGAATACCTGGAGGTTAAATCCATTCAGCTGCCACCGAACGCGTGACGGCTTGCAAAAGTGTTCCATTCAAAAGCCGGGATTCACACGATGGGATCCCGGCTTTTTTTGAGTCAAAACTCGAAAGCTTCCTGCTGTTCCTCGGCAGCTGACTTGGTGGCAGGCGTCTTTGGCGGAGACGTGTTGTTGCGTGGTGACCTGGTTTTTTCCTGTGGGAGAAGCTCCTGCAGCTGTACTTCTGCATTTCTGGTTCGCATATCGGCTTCAATTATTTGCTGTTCAAGATCGCCGATTCGTTTTTCCGATTTACATATTTGTTCCTTGGCTACAGCCAGTTCCTGTAACGCCATTTGCAGGCGGGTGTCGACTTCGGCAAGATGGTTTTCTACAAAAGCTGCATGCTGTCGTAGCTGATGTAATTGCTCTTCTGTCTGTTTTTTACTTTGCAGGGCCAGCTGCAATTGTACTTCCAACTCAGCTACTTTGGGAGACGAACTTTGTTCCATTTGTTGCAGCGTTTTTTCAAGATCGGTTATGTAACGCTGAGCCTCTTTGTATGCCGATTCGATTTCCTTGAGTTTTCCGCTATTGGTTGAAAGGCGGTCCTCCATCGCCAGCAGAGCCCGTCGGGCATAATTGCGCATCTCGTTGTGCAAAGCTTCTGTCAACTGGGGAGATATTTCCGCCACATCGGAAGGGTGCCCCAACTGTTCACTTTGCCATCGACGGTAATGCTTTAACACGGTGGACATGGAACCACCGGTCAAAGCATGAATGGCACGGACGGTCACTTTTTGTTTGTTTGTCTGCAGCGCGCCAATCGCATCAATTACCTGCTCGTACAGTATGCCTTTTCTGGCCATACAGCCCCTCCATGATCCATAACGATTCGCCAAGATTATTCAAAATCATTTAGATATACAAGGCAATTTGTTGGATTGTTATCTTATTAGCGTAACGTTTATGAGGCGTATTCTAGAATCGCTCCAACTTCGGCGGACCCAATATTCTGGTGTTCACCTATCAGCGGTTGACGTTTGCCCAGTCGTTGGGCGATCTGAGTAATGACATCTCGGGAGATATCGCAGTCGCGCAGGCGGGTGACAAATCCCATGGATTGAAAAAAGCGCACAATGCTGGCAAGTGCCATATCAATCGCCTTCTCGGAATTTTCGTCGCTGATACCCCATACGCGGTGGGCAAATTGTTGCAGCTTGATAGATTTTGATTGTCTTTGATTATGCAGCAAAGCCGGCAACACAATGGCCAGCGCTCGGGCATGCTCAAGGCCGCACAGTGCGGTTAATTCATGCGCAATAGCATGAGAAGACCAATCTGTGGGGACACCGCAGGCCAGATTGTGATTCAGGGCCTGGGTCGCGCACCACATCAGGTTGGCCCGGACATCGTAGTTATCTTCCGGGCCGCACAGTTTCGGAGCCTCTTCGATAAGGGTGAGAAGAATGCCTTCGGCCTGACGATCCTGTAATGGCGCGTTAACATCGTAGGTCAGATACTGTTCGCAGACATGGACGAAGGTATCGACAACGCCGTTGGCCAACTGGCGTTGTGGTAGAGAAAAGGTGGTGTCGGGATCGAGTATGGAAAACTGCGGATAGAGAAAAGGACTTTTAAAGGGGATCTTTTGCGCGGTTGACTCCCTGGAAATAACAGCATTGATGTTGGTTTCCGATCCAGTCGCCGGCAGGGTGACAACGCAGCCAAGGGGCAGGGCGGCTTCTACCGGTGCCCGTTTAAGCACCATATCCCAGGGATCTTGCCCCGTATAGGTGGCAGCCGCCGCGATAAACTTGGTTGCATCCATGACCGAACCTCCGCCAACGGCAAGAACAAAATCCACATTGGCCTTTTGGGCCTGTCGCGTTGCTTTCATGCAGGTTTCGTAGAGGGGGTTGGGTTCTATACCGGAGAATTCAATCACATCATGCCCCGTAAGGGCATTGATGACTTGGTTATAGACACCATTGCTTTTAATGGAGCCGCCGCCGTAAATAAGCATTATCCTGCTTCCTGCGGGGACCAGTTGGGATAATTGTGCAATGGAACCACGGCCAAAAACAACGCGTACAGGATTATGAAACGTAAAATTATTCATTGCTATGCTTTCCAGGTTGTCGGGTGCAGGATACAGTAGATTAGGACAAGGCAGACGTTAAATGGAATTTATTGTGTAACGCAGTATCGTGAATTTTAAGGTAATCGCCTTCGCAGATGAGGGAATGTTCTAGTGCTGAGCCTGCTTGCATTTGTCACTTTCGGGAAGGTTGTTCTACTGTACGAAGGTAAGTATACGTGAAGGGTAAAGGCACAGCAAGGCTTGCAGCTTTATACGTCAGTGCAAGAGATGATTTGAAAGTGGTTGGAGGCTATCATGACGCACCATGGAACAGCAAAACCATTATCGCAATACTTGTTTGAGGAAATGGGCTTGGTTGTGCTCGATCATACATCTTCACAGGTTGCCGTACAGGTGCTGGAGAGATCCTCCACCATCGAGTATTTTGGTAATGCAAGACCTCAGGTTCGCGGTGGACTATTCTACCAGGGTAACACCGCTGTGTTTGGTGTGCTGCTGGCTATTGGGCAGGTTGTAAAGTATGTGTACACATGCTGGCTTAATTACCATAGCGATTATGATCGCCAGGTTTTACTGGCGCTGGAGAATCAGGAATTATTGATGGTGCGGTTTTATGGCAGCAATTTGAAGATTGGCAGGATTTATTTGGTGAATAATGCGTTGGGTGACTCAGCCAGACAGGCAAGGGCGCATGTGGACAAGTTGCTACCATGGTCACAAGACACTTATGAAAAAGTTGTGTCAGAGGTGTCTTTGCGCTTGGGGCATGGAATGACTTTGTGGCAAAGACTTGAGTCCGGAATACCTTTGATGGACCTGGATACGCCGTATCATTGATAAGAAGGTAGTACGACAAGGATCTCCGTGTTCTTGCCTCTTCTTGTAAGAGTGTTAATATCAAATCAGGAGGTGGTTTTATGAGTACTACTGAAGATAAAAGCCAGGTCCTGGAAATGGTGGGTTTATATCAAAAAGATCCGGAAGCCTTCGAGAAGATGCGCGCAGACATTATTCATCAGATGCTTGAGGATTTTCCGGAAGAATATCGTAAGCGTGCATACGGTATGCAGTTTCAGATTGAAATGCGTCTGCGCCGATACAAAGACCCCATTGTTCGCATGAACATGATGATTGCTATGTTCTGGGAACAGTTCGATGAATTCAACAGGGTGTTAAACGATCCACAAAAGTTTATTTCAGACCGTGATGCTGAGCATTGTGAATCAGCCAAAGTTCTGCCTTTGAAAAAAACGATCATAAAACATTAGATGTCTTAGCCTCTTACCAGGGGGGGGATTTAATGGTTGCGGTAACGATAAGCGGCCGGAAACCCTTTGTAATCACGAAAGGGGTTCCGGCTGCTTTAAATTTTGTAGTAAACATTTTATATGTGTTCAGGCGGGCAGGTGTTTTCTATCCGCCAAAATAAATCCTCTCAGTGAAATGAAAGTTTATAAAGCTAAATGCCTGCATAGTCAGGTGATACGGTAAAATGTCCCTGAATCGCTCACAAAATCGCTGTGATCCTCGTGCGTTTGTTCCAGGTCAATAATCTCAAAAATCTCCACTGGGGCATCGGGTAACTGGGAAAGAATGTCATCCGTGGTGTGGCGATTGTGAAATATAAGCAGGTTATAGGTTGAATCAAGAATTTCAAACTGGGTGGCCATTTTTGAAGACCAGGAGTCACACCAATGGGTCTTATCCTTGATAAGCAGACCTTTCATGTTAATCCTCCGGTTGAAAAAAATTATCGCGAATGACTTTTTTTATAATTCTAGCCGAATTTCCGGCATTGCAAATCTATGCTTTTTATCCAAGTATACTTGCTAACCGTTTTTTGCCTCTTTTCAAGTCTGTAAATCCTGAAAAAATTTAAAAAACAGTATGCTATGTACCTTTGCACTCTTCCTGGCGTTTTGCAATACAGGGAGCGCTTTGGATTTTTTGTTTGCACCATAACCTGTCGCGATATATGCTGCATGACTGTTTAAGTATAATTTAATCATTCGGGTTGATTTGCTGTATTTGAATATTCACGCTTTTCGTGACCTTTGGAAGATTATGTCTTGAGTAAGGAGGAGGAATGAAAGTTGATCGTCGTGTGAAGAGGCGGCCTCGTAGACGCATTCAGGTACGTTATGGTGAGAAAGACCCTTGTCGCATAGCATTCACCGAAGATGTGCACCGAGAAGGTTTGTTCTTGAAGACGGCACAGCCGCTGCGTCCAGGAACCAGTTTATACCTGGAACTTGTACTTCCGGAATATGGCGCTGTAATTTTGCAAGGTAAAGTGCAGTGGGCCAGAAAAGTACCTGCACCCCTTATGCGCGTTGCGAATAAAGGGGGAATGGGTATTCGCATTTTAACCATTGATTCGGGGTTGGAAGCATTTGATCGTTATTGCACTTCTCTGGAATCCTGATAGCTTATGATTATTTTATGGTGAAAAGCTGGTCGTGTTAAATTTTGATCTGAGAGTACATATAAATATTTTAAATGCAAAGATACCCCCGTTTAGAACTAAACAGGGGTATCTTTTTTTGAAAATGGCGTGCTTTTGCCTGAGCAAAATGTTCGGAAAATAATTTACCCGACTTCGTTATAGGGCCGCACTCTGAAATTAACCTTTAATTCCTGTTCGACTATATGACGACAGGCGTCGATATCGATGCCGGGCATGGCTACCACGCTTGCGGTAACCGAGGGAATAAATTTCTTTGCCTCCCGAATGAATTCTTTGACGGCTTCATAGCCGGCTTTTCCAAAGCAGGATTGACAGATTTTCTGATACGTAGCGGCGTCGGCAGCATTGAGTGATACAGAAATAGCGTCGATGTAGCCGGCCAGTTCAGGAAGGATGTTCCTGCCGTAAACCAGGTTGGCTTGTCCATCAGTATTAATGCGCACCGGTACATTTTTCTGATGAACCCATGTCCCGATCTCTCGGATAATATCAAGCCGCAATAGCGATTCGCCATAACCGCAAAAAACCACTTCCTCATATTCGCGGGGATCGCCGATAGCTTGTTTGATCTCTTCGGTGGTTGGTTCGCGATCCAGTTTGAGTTCATGGCCCTTAACGGCAAAATCACGAAATTTCGCGCAGAACACACAGGCGTTGCTGCATCGATTAGTGATATTAAGATAGAGTGAATTACGAATCCTGTAGGCAATTTTAGCGGATTGGTCAGCGTTGCCAATCCCGAACAGGCGATACGCATTCAGGTTGGTGATGCGCGAGATATCTTCTACGCTCAAGCCTTTAATGTGGGCTATCTCCTCCGCGGTATGGCGCAATAATGCAGGTTCGTTGCGTTTTCCCCTAAATAACTGGGGCGACAGATAGGGACAGTCGGTTTCTATCAGTAAGCGATCGGTCGGCAGGGCTTTGACTACATCACGCAGACTCTCGTTTTTGGGATAGGTAATGGTGGCTGGAAACGACAGGTAGAATCCCAATTCGATGCAAGCTTGAGCCATGGCCTGGTCGCCGCTGAAACAGTGTAGAACGCCCCCTGTCGTCGAAGCGTTTTCCTCGCGGAGAATATTTAGCACATCCTGATGGGCATCCCGGTCATGGATAATAATGGGGAGACCAACTTTTTGTGCCAGGCGAATTTGTTGGCGAAATGCCTTGACCTGAATATTTCTGGGGCAGCGATCGCGATAGTAATCCAGGCCGATTTCTCCGATAGCGACGACTTTGGTGTTGTGGCGTGCCAAGTCCTCCAGTGCCGCAAGCGTCGCATCATCAAGATCGGCTGCATCGTGGGGATGAATACCAACTGCGGCATAGATGCTTGGGTGCTGTTGGGACAGCTCAACACTGCTCCGTGAGCTTGCAAGATCGCAACCGATGGTAATCATGTGGGATATGCCAGCATCCAGTGCGCGTTGAATGGTTTCCTGCCGGTCCTGGTCGTACTGACCGTTGTCGAGATGCGCATGGGTATCGATTAATGTCGGAAGTGTCTGGGGCATGGGCTATCGCTCCAAAGGCAAGGGGCGCTGTTGCGCCCCTTGAAAGGTAATTAATTGTGGAAAATACGTTATTCGGTTTCGATGCGTGGAAAAAGGGGTTTCGCCTTGGCGATCTCCGTGCCGGGTTTGAGCAGCCCCCAACAGTCATTGCCGGCCAAGATCCTTTGCTCCGGTTCACAACCGAGGATGCCCAGAATCTTGTCGGAGGTTTCAGGCATGACAGGTGCGATCAAAAGGGCAACCAGACGCAAAGAATCGAGTAGATTGTACATGATGGTTCCAAGCCGCTGATGTTGCGACTCGTCCTTGGCCAGCGCCCAGGGGGCCATGTCATCAATATATTTGTTGCCCAACCCAATCAGGTCCCAGATGGACTGCAAGGCCTTGTTGAAAGCAAGGTCCTGCATGAACCCATCAACATTTTTAACCGTGCTGCCAAAAGCTGCAATGTAAGGTTCATCTTCAGGGCGCCTATCGCTCGGTTCCGGTAGGATCCCTCCAAAATATTTATTGAGCATGGCGGTAGAGCGGCTTACAAGATTACCCAGGTCGTTGGCGAGGTCCGAGTTGATCCGGTGGACCAGAGCTGCATGGGAAAAGTCGCCATCCAGGCCGAAGGGTACTTCACGCAGCAGGAAGTAACGAATGGCGTCGACGCCGTATTTGTCGATCAGCATATTTGGTTCCACCACGTTCGCCAGGCTCTTGCTCATCTTTTGCCCTTCGACGGTCCACCAGCCGTGTGCGAAAACCTTCTTGGGAAGGGGGATGCCGGCTGCCATCAGGATGGTCGGCCAGTAAACCGTGTGGAATCGAAGGATGTCCTTGCCGATGATATGGACATCTGCAGGCCAGAAATCTTTATACCGACCTTCGGAGTCGTCGGGATAGCCCAGGGCGGTGATGTAGTTACTCAGCGCATCGAACCAAACGTAAATAACATGGCGTTCATTGCCGGGGACCGGTATCCCCCATGAAAAAGATGTGCGTGAAATGGAAAGATCGCGCAACCCCTCGCGTACAAAATTGAGGATTTCATTGCGCCTTGTTCTGGGTTGGATAAATTCAGGGTCTTCCTCGATGTGCTTCAGGAGTTGGTCCTGGTATTTGCTCATACGGAAAAAATACGATTCTTCCTTGAGTTTATCCGTGGGGCGCCCGCAATCCGGACAGCACCCATCCAAAAGCTGCGTTTCGGTCCAGAAGGTTTCACAGGGAGTGCAGTACCAGTCTTCATATTCGCCCAGGTAGATATCTCCCGTTTGCAGAAGCTGTTCAAACAGGTTGCAGACGCCTTTTTTGTGACGTTCCTGAGACGTGCGAATAAAGTCGGTCTGGGATATGTTTAACTTTTCCCATAGGGCCTGGTAGCGCTTGACCACGCGGTCGGCCAGTTCAAGCGGAGTTTCTCCCTTGGCCTGTGCGGCTTTCTCGACCTTTTGCCCGTGCTCGTCGGTACCAGTCAGGAACGAAACTTCGTACCCCTGCGCTCTTTTGTAACGTGCCAGCATATCGCAGGCAACGGTCGTATAGGCATGACCGATGTGCGGCACGTCGTTCACGTAATAGATAGGTGTGGTTACATAAAAGCGCTTGCTCATTGTTTATCTCCTGAGGGCGTATTTTGGGGTGGCCGTTGCTTTGGGCGACTTTTTCTCCTGGGGCGCTTGCGACCGCTCTGGTCCCCTTCGGTTGTAGAAGTGGCTTCACGTTTTACAGGTCTTGAGCCGCGACGTTTAGGGGTCGGTTTTGCTGATTTTGTCTGCCCCTCTTTTTCTCCTTCTGGTTTGGCCTCTGCAAGAGGTTCCTTGGCAGTCACATTTTTTCGTGAGCGTGAGGGTACTCTTGTCCGGGGCCTTGTAGACGAAGGTTCTTCATTCGCAGCAGGTTTGGACTGATTCTCAGCGACCTGCAACTTGTCCAGGGGAACATTGATGCGTTGGTTTTCGTCAAGTTTGACGGTAACCGACTGATCAAGAACGTTTTGACTTATTACTTCGCCTTCCTGATTCTCAACCCGAACACGACGTCCACATTTGGGCATGCGCTGTTTCAGAGACAGATAGGTCTTATATTCATAGTTGAGGCAACACAGCAATCGGCCGCATTGACCTGAGATTTTATTGGGATTAAGTGCCAAGCCCTGTTCTTTGGCCATTTTTACAGAAACCGGGGCGAAATCCGTCAGGAAAGTACAGCAACATAATGCTCTTCCGCATATACCGATACCGCCGATAAGTTTCGCTTCATCACGAACGCCTATTTGACGCATTTCAATACGCGTGTGAAAGTAATGGGCCAGGTCTTTTACTAATTCGCGGAAATCGACCCGTCCGTCTGCGGTAAAATAGAAAATAATTTTGGAACCGTCAAACAGGTATTCGGCGCGCACCAGTTTCATGTCCATCTGGCGAGATTTAATGCGTTCAAGACAGAAGCTGAAAGCCTCCTTCTCTTTGGTCACACTATTTTCCGCCAGAGCAATGTCTTCGTCTGAAGCAATCCGAACGACATTTTTGAGGTTTTCAGGTGCCTGGTCTTCCGGTTTCTCTTGTGGCGGGGCGACAACGCAGCCAAGAGCTCGGCCCCGGTCTGTTTCGACGATAACCGACTGTCCCGCGGACAGTTCAAGTTGCCCGGCATTGAAATGGTATTGTTTTCCGGCTTTGCGGAATTTTATCGAGACAATTCTAATCATAAATCCTGTCTTGTAAGTTGCGGCAGCCCAATGGGATAGGCTGCGTCTGTCCGTAAGGACGATGATTCAGGCGACAAGCCGCATGAGCAGTACTTCCATGGCCAGTTGGCGGTTGACGTTGCGTTCAAGATGTCGCCTTGATGTCATAAGAGCACTAAGCTTACCAAGTAGGGATGAAACATCTTCTTTTCGGGATACGTGCTCCAGTGTTTCAAGCATGTCGACATTAACCAGTTCTTCCAGAGGGCTGCCATGTTTAAGTAATAATAAATCCCTGTAAAAAGCCTGGATAATTTCTAGAATTTCAAACAACAGGTCTTTTTCTTCAGCTAACTTTTGTGCCAAATCGAGAAGAGGGATGACGCTCCCGGGACTCAACGCTGCAAGATTTTTAAGAAGATCTCTACGGCGCTGCAGGTAAAGTTCCCGGTCTTTGCCAAGAGCTTTTTTGAAACTGCCCTCGGACAAAGTGGCAAGAACATGCGATTGAGTATCATCTATCTTTAATTGCTCGACCAATACTTCCTGTAATTTCTCCTTAGGTATTCGAGAGAAAGGAAGTCTTTGACACCGTGAACGGATGGTTGGCAACACCGCATCAGGGGTTGGTGTCAACAGAATGAGGAGGGTCTGGGCTCGCGGTTCCTCCAATGTTTTCAGTAAGGCGTTGGCTGCTGCCAGGTTCATTTTTTCGGCACCATCGATAAGGCACACTTTGTAAGGTGCCTCCAGTGGTCGATATGACAATTCTTTTTGCAAAGCACGGATTTGCTCGATCTTAATGGAACTTCCATCCGCATTGATCTGGTGCAAATCCGGGTGATTATGATGGTCTATTTTCCTGCAGGCCGGACATTCGCTACAACTATTGCCATTGGCGCAAAAGAGCATCTTGGTAAGTGCAAGAGCGATAAGACGTTTGCCGATGCCTTCTGGACCCTCGAAGAGATAGGCATGTGGCAACCTTGAAGAGGCTACGGCTCGCTGTAGCAGATTTTTTTGGCGCTCATGGCCAAGGACTCTGGCAAACATTTATGCGTTCCTTGAGCGACTGAGAAAACTCGAGGTCGTTTGCCAGATACGCGTGGCAACCTGCTCATGGGTACCTGTTGCGTCGATGACCTTGATCCGTAGTGGTTCCTGTTGTGCCAGAACCAAATAACCTTCGCGTACCTTGGAATGGAATTTGAGGGATTCCTGTTCGAATCGGCCTTCTGCAGGGCCTGAAGTCGCAGCATTACGACTCTGCGCGCGATGAAGTCCCTGGTCAGGATGCATATCGAGTAGCAGCGTCAAGTGGGGGCGGCAAGTCCCTGCAGCCAAATCGTTGAGTTGATGGACTAGCTGCAGGTCCAGACCGCGGGCATAACCCTGATAAGCCAGTGTCGCATCGCAATAACGGTCGCAAAGGACGATTTTCCCTTGTTCAAGCGCAGGAGAAATGACCTCGGCAACATGCTGGGCGCGGGCAGCGGCATAGAGCAACAATTCGGCATCGGGAACCAAACGGTCATTGTCGGGGTGAAGCAGAATGTGACGTATCTGATCGGCTATGGGGCAACCGCCAGGTTCGCGTGTTATCAGTACATCATAGCCCAAGCTTTCAAGCTGATTGGCGAGAAGCTGGATCTGGGTGGTTTTTCCGCTACCTTCAATTCCTTCAAAACTTATGAATAGGGGCATCCCGTTTCCGATCCTTCATTGTTCCCTTTAAATGGCTAATTATAGAAACCGGTAGTAATATTATCAAGGAAATTCTATTTTGTATGGCGGTAGCCCATGAGCTTTCCCTGGAATTGGGGCGAGGGGGGAGTGGGTAGCTCTTGCTGCTAAAAAGATGATTTATCGATAGGGAGAAAGGTAGGTATGAAAAGAAGAGGGTACTTTTATTCATGTTCGAATGTGAATTTTCAGTAGTGGGACGCGTATAGTATTTATACTTGTCAGAAGGTGACGCGCTGGAAAACTAGATTTGGTGATTTGTCACTGGATTGACCTGTCGGTTCCGGGTTGAGTTGTATACCATCCTTTGGTAGGTTGTTTTTTGTTGACTTGCATGTTCCCTTGGCATATATTCCTGCTTCTCCGAACATGGCTCCAGATAGGTAACTCAGGCATGGGGCATGGCGGGCGAAACCGGACTGGAGTTGAGGCTGCGGCGGGGCCTTTGAATAACAGCCAGTCACGGAAAAAAAGGTTTGACAAACAGTATGACGGTTAAGTAAGATGCCGCCGCTTCCATGGTGGGTGTAGCTCAGTTGGTAGAGCACTGGATTGTGGCTCCAGTTGTCGAGGGTTCGAGCCCCTTCACTCACCCCATTTAGCAACTATGCCCGTCTACCGTAGACCATGGCGCCGAACCTGATCAGGTTGTCGGCCCGGTTGACGAACGACGGGCTTTTTGTTTTAATGTCTGCAAATTAAAGCTCGGCAGACCTAAGTTGTTTTTGGTAAACCGAATTGACATATTAAACCGCATTCCGATAGCTAGAACTATCGGGGTGCTGGCTTCCAAATTAGCGAGAGTGGCGGAATTGGCAGACNNGTTCGACTCCCCCCTCTCGCACCATTTCATTCGTAAATCCACTTAAATGCCGGCTCCGGAATTAAATCTTGTTTGGATGGAATAACTGGATGGCGGAACCCTACAATTGAATTAGTCTAAATCTTCTGTGAGGTAACAACATGAATGTCAAGATTGAAGATATCAGTAGCATCAAGAAAAAATTGTCGTTCGAAGTTCCTGTTGAAACTGTCGATGCTGAATTTGCCAAAGCTTTTCAGAAGTTGGCAAAGACCGTAAAAGTTCCCGGCTTTCGTCCTGGCAAAGTTCCTCGTAGTGTGCTTGAACGTCAGTATAGTGGGCAAATCGAAGCTCAGGTTTTCGAAGGCCTGGTAAGTGAAACCTTTTTTAAAGCCATTATTGATAATAAGATTGATGCGGTGTCGCCTCCCGAGGTAGTTGACAATGGAATAGTTAAAGCTGGACAGCCTTTTGTTTATGAAGCAGAGGTTGAGGTACGCCCCGAGATTCAGGCCAAGGACTATGTCGGCCTTGAGTTGAAAAAAGAATCTCTTGTTGTTAATGATGCTGAGGTTGATGCACGTCTTGATGAGATGCGTAAAAGTAAAGCCATTGTCGCAACCAGCGAACGCACTGTTGCCCAGATGGGAGATATCGCAATAATCGACTTTGAAGGCTTTGTTGATGGCGAGGCCTTCGCTCATGGAAAAGCTGAAGGTCACCATCTTGAGCTTGGTTCCAATACTTTCATCCCTGGATTTGAAGAGCAGGTGGTTGGTCTTGAGTGTGGCCAGACTAAAGATATCGAAGTAACTTTTCCTGAGAGTTACGGTAATAAGGAATTAGCTGGTAAGCCCGCTGTCTTTAAGGTTACCCTTAGGGAAATTAAAGAACAGGTGCTGCCGGAGCTTGATGAAGAGTTTGCCAAGGACGCCGGGTTGGAGAGTATTGAGGATCTTAGAACGAAAATTCTTGAGAGCATTACCAGTCAGGAATCCGATCGTATTGAGAAAGATTTTCGTGAGCGTTTGAGCGATGCCCTGATTGAGGCTAATCCCATCGATTTGCCTGAAACGATGGTTGAATCGCAGCTTGAATATATGCTTCAGAATCTGCAGAATCGTATGCAGTCGCAGGGGATGCGCCTGGAAGACATGGGTATCAATGCCGCGTCTTTCAAACAGATCTATCGTGAGATTGCTGTCAAACAGGTTAAGTCGAGCCTGATTATGGAGGCGATTGCACTCCAGGAAAATCTGAAGGTAGAAGAAGACGACATCAAGGATAAACTTGATGAGATCATCGAGACCAGCGGTGCTCCCAAAGAGATGGTCTTGAATTTCTATAGCAGCGACGAAAAACGCCGTGGGCTGGTGTCTCAGTTGGCCGAAGAAAAGGTGGTTGCCTTTTTAAGTGGCAAGGCTAAGATCGAGATGGTTGACAAACAGTCCTTGGATCAGGCCCAAATGGCAGAGGAGTAACCTATGAGTCTTATTCCCATGGTCGTTGAGCAGACAGGAAGAGGCGAGCGAGCTTATGATATTTTTTCTCGTTTGCTCAAGGATCGCATTATTTTTCTGGGTGGCAGCATTGATGATCAGGTTGCAAACCTGATTATTGCCCAATTATTGTTCCTTGAATCCGAGGACCCTGAAAAAGATATCTTTTTGTACGTAAATTCACCCGGTGGGGTGGTTACCGCCGGCATGGCGATCTATGACACCATGCAATATGTTCGCTGCCCGGTGTCCACTCTTTGTGTTGGCCAGGCAGCCAGTATGGGTGCTGTTTTACTCGCTGCCGGAGCTGAAGGCAAGCGTTTTGCGCTGCCCCATG
>DKEW01000062.1 GCA_002452265.1 Pelobacter sp. UBA6812
AAACAATGACGGCGCTGATTCCCGGTCCGGCGCCCTCATCGCGTAATTCGAGACATTTGCTGATCACCGGATAGAGGAAACATTCCGTTTTGCCTGATCCCGTTCCTGTCGCAACGAGAGTTGTCCGGGCGTCATGAATGGCCCGAACAGCCTCTTCCTGATGTCCGTATATTCGCGTGATCTCTGATGGGATGCGATGGCGCATGTGGGGATGAAAAATTCCTTCTTTGATCAGGACGTCAACGGCCGCACCCTGCCGGAAGGGCCGTGAGAGACTGATATACGGTCCTTTCAGGAGAGGCGAATGGCGCGTTTCATCCAGGGACAGCAAACGGCGCATCTGCGCATGCAGCCTTGCATCGGCAAAGGGATAGGCGGTTAACTGGTAGCGGAGAAAACTCCGGACAACTTTTTCAGTGAAGACGATGGGATTGAGTGCCATAATCTGCCTTGGTTAATTTAATCCAAAACGAAAA
Organism: Pelobacter sp. UBA6812; assembly: GCA_002452265.1. Classification (GTDB taxonomy): domain Bacteria; phylum Desulfobacterota; class Desulfuromonadia; order Desulfuromonadales; family Syntrophotaleaceae; genus Syntrophotalea. Next base: position 477 of record DKEW01000062.1, read on the forward strand.
CATCTAAACATCAAGCTGCGCAACAGATATACCTAATGCAGTTGCCACTCTCTCAAGAGTTGTTCTTCGCGGTTTTGCGCCGGGCTTTTCCAGTTTGGCAACAGCGGCTTGACTCACGCCCATCCGGTCGGCAAGCGCTCCCTGCGTAATTCCCATATGCTCGCGCCATGCTCGAATAACAGGCACAGCCCGCAGGACATGTGCTTCGACAACCTCTTGCGGGATACCGGCGGCATGGGTCTTTTCACTCTCACTCATCACCGTGCAGACCCCATTCGACATCCTCGTGGCCATACTTTTGCATCAAATCCGATGGACGGCTGTCAAGAAAACGGCTGATTGCCTCAGAAAAGATATCTCTCGCGTCGCGAAACCATCTCTCATTAAACAGTACCATAGTCTGGTTGTACGAAGCTGAAATCACCTCTGTTTGAACTGTTTTCGCAAACCTATACCTGCCAATTTTCAACGCATCAACCCAAGACTGCCTTTACTTCCCCGTCGAAGCGACCAGATTGAGAGCAGGTTCGAACAATCTGTTGCCACTCAGCCTGAATTTGGCTGGCAGCTTTCCTGTAACCCTGGATACGTTTCTTCCCGCCACGTATCAAACACCTGTTTCTAATGGGCATGTTCGATAGTCTGTTTTCGAGGGACAAATTGCACTCTATGCTTGGCATGAGATCCTGCACAAGCAGAGGCAGATCGTTCTCGTAGCTGGCAATCACCCACGCCTCCACGCACTTCGATGGATTGCAGAACAGCCATTTTCCCGGCAAGTCACCGGCCGAAGGCAGATCAAGCCAGCGAGACAGGACTGCCCGAAGGGCGTTTACCGTATCGACCACCGGTGGACAGGGAAGTTCGCAGGGCAAATCGGTTCGGCCGTCCCTGATATTGGCATCCGCATAATGCATTCCGGCGACATCGGCATCGACATGGATCAGGATCAGATCGAATTTCGCCAGATCCGGATTCTCGGCAACCGGGCAGGGCATCGCTACAACCTGCCTGCACCAGCGATAGACGCCACCCCATCCTCCACCCCGTGGACCAGCTGCGCCGAACGGATCGCTCGTTTCCGGTTGAAGTAGCGTCAGGATGAAGGGTCGTTCGAGAATTGCCTTCAAGGCAGCTTCGATCACGACCTGATCAGTCTTGCCTTCCGCAACGAGGCCGATGCGCAGGTCAGACATTGGGAACCCCTCCCAAATGCCCCATGACCCACAGGCGCGACAAGGGCCACCCTTTGTCTGCGTGAAGCCCGCGAAGTTCCTCGGTGATCTCGATCCTTTGGATAACGGTGTGTCCGTCGCTGTTTCGATCCACGACAAAAAGCCTGACCCTGTCATCCTCCAGGGGAAGTCCATCCAAAACGACCGGATTGTGGGCGGTGAACAACAATTGCCTGGGTATCGGATTGTCGATGATCCATTTGCACAATGATCGGATAAGCCTCTGCGTCAAACGAGGATTCAGGGCATGGTCGAGATTGTCCACCGCAGCCAATTTCGGCGCGTTGGGCAACAGAACAAGGGCCGCACAAAAAAGAACGTACAGAGCGCCTTCGCTCGCGTCATGCGCTGTGAGAACATTCTTTCCCGGCCTCATATACCGGTCGCGGAACCGCAAGACTTGCCTGGGTCTGGACACAGAAGGGGAGAGAATGGCATCCGCCAGGCTGGTCGTGTCAAAATCCTCGATCCAATCGATCATTTCCCTGATCTCATCAAGCGCCTCTTCAATGAAGTCGTCTTCGCTTGCAGCCGCCTTTAGCTCACGCACCGCCTCTGCCAAACGTCCTCCAGACAGCCCTATGGGATCTCGGGTTTGGGAATCCGTCAGAAGACCCCGAAGCACCAAAGTGTTCGGCGTGTAAATGGCATAATCCCGCAGGAGCCCCATCAGTTTTGTTGCCGGGTCTGATTCGCTCAACTCTACGACCTTCAGTGCCGCGATGCTCTGTTCAGGATTCTTCACCGTTTTGATACCGCGACTGGCGACACTGACCTCCCCAGATCTCAAATCTTCGGTTTTATACCGCCATGCCGGGCGCGGTTTCTCCAGGGGATTGTTCAAACTAACCGCATAGCTTGTCTGTTCCGCATCTGCCTCAAAGAAAATATGCGGACTCAGTTTCTTACTGAAAGCGCTTTTGTAGAGTCTGGGGACGCCAGGCCTTACTCCCCTGTATTTAAGGGATTCATCGTCTACGCGACCCGATGCCGCTGCGGAAAGAACGCCAAGGGCTTCCAGGGCATTGCTCTTTCCGCTTCCATTGGCGCCGACAAACACGTTCACAAGACCAAGCGGGATCTCCTGGCCCACGATGGACTTGAAGGAATGGATCACCAATTTATTGAGCAGCAGATCGCCGGACATCTTCCACCTCCGTATCTTCGCGTTGACGCTGTCGTGCAGTCTCTATAGCCAGTACTGGTGGGTAATTTTTCATAATCATTATGCATTGTCAATGCTTAAAATAGTTCACCCTGTTTGATTTTGCTGTTGTTATACGTAGCAGACGGCTCAGATACCAGGGGTGCTTTATCCCCACCCTCTGGGGACTCAACGTCTTTAAGAAGCTGGCGATAGCCAATCTCGCCTAGGAGATTGCGGGCGTGGAGATGGCACTCGCGCCAGGATTCCTCGGGGAATTGGGTAAGCTGCCAGTCATAGAAACGGGGACCGAGGCGGCCGGCAACCGGTTGGGGATGTTTCGCGCGCTCGTCATGGCCAAGGTTGTAATCGGCAAGGCACAGAGTTTCGGGGATCATCCAGCCCTCGCCATCGTTCTGGTTCAGGAAGGCCTCAATGCCCTTCTCCCGGTCGCCGCCGCAGTCGCGGATCTTCTCTTCGAGATCGTGAAAGGCAATAAGGGTCAGGACGGTGTGGCGAAGCTCAGGGTCTTTGTCCTTGTCGACTCGCCAGAAGCCCTTGGGGTTGCTGCTGCCGGCAAAGGAGGCAGGGA
>DKEW01000027.1:0-12567 GCA_002452265.1 Pelobacter sp. UBA6812
CCAGCATCGGATTGAATTCATGCAGATAATCGACCTTCTGCTTGAGAACCTTGGCGGGCACATCCATGATAACAGCCAGCTCTTCCTGGTCTTTATCGGTATGGGGCAGGAACTCGTGTAACGGCGGATCCAGCAGGCGGATGGTCACCGGAAGGCCCTTCATTTCCCGGAACAGGCCAAGGAAATCCCCCTTTTGCATAGGCAGGATTTTTCCCAGGGCGTGCTTGCGCCCCTCGACATCCTCGGAGAGAATCATCTCGCGCACCGCCATGATGCGATCGCCCTCGAAAAACATATGCTCGGTACGGCACAGGCCAATACCTTCAGCACCGAATCCACGGGCCACGGCAGCGTCATTCGGCGTATCGGCATTGGTGCGGACCCGCAAGCGGCGGTACTGATCAACCCACTCCATCAGCTTGCCGAAATCACCGGTCAGTGCCGGCTGTACCGTATCGACGAAGCCCTTCATAACCTCACCGGTGGAACCGTCGAGGGTTATGACATCACCCTTTTTGAAAACTTCACCGTTTTCAGCGGTGAACAACTGTGCTTTGTAGTCGACCTTAATGGAACCGCAACCGGCCACACAACATTTGCCCATGCCGCGTGCCACAACGGCAGCGTGGGATGTCATACCGCCGCGGGCGGTCAAAATCCCCTGAGCAGCGTTCATGCCATGAATATCTTCGGGGCTGGTTTCGATACGCACCAAAATGACCTTGAGACCAAGCTTGGCGGCATTCTCCGCATCCTCGGCTGAAAACACGATTTCACCGCTGGCGGCACCGGGAGAAGCCGGCAGCCCGGTTGCGATGATGTCTTTGCAGGCCTTGGGGTCGAGGGAGGGGTGCAGCAGTTGATCGAGTTGTTCAGGGGCTACGCGCAGCACAGCCTCCTTCTTGTCGATCAGACCTTCTGCCACCATGTCCACGGCGATCTTGACTGCCGCGGTAGCGGTGCGTTTACCGTTACGGGTTTGCAGCATATAGAGTTTGTCCTTTTCGATGGTAAACTCTATATCCTGCATATCACGGTAGTGTTTTTCAAGGAGTTGGCGAATATCGAGCAGCTGCTGATAGCACGCGGGCATGACCTCCTCAAGGGAGGGGAGTTGGCCGTCGCTGCTGTCTTTGTCGATGGGCTGCGGAGTACGAATGCCGGCGACCACGTCCTCGCCCTGGGCATTAAGCAGGAATTCACCGAAAAAGTAATTCTCGCCGGTAGACGGATTACGGGTGAAGGCTACGCCGGTAGCGCAATCGTTACCCATGTTGCCGAATACCATGGCCTGTACGTTAACCGCAGTGCCCCAGTCAGCAGGGATATTGTTGAGTTTGCGATACGTCATGGCACGCGGATTCATCCAAGAACCGAATACCGCGTTAATAGCTCCCCACAACTGCTCCTTGGGATCTTCAGGAAACTCGCGATTGAGAGTCTCCTTGACTTTGGCCTTGAACAGCGATACCAGCTGTTTCAGGTCATCGGCACTGAGTTCCGTATCGAGAACAACACCGCGCGCTTCTTTCATGTTTTCAAAAATGTGCTCAAGCACTTCGCCATCCATACCCAAAACAACGTTGGAGTACATCTGGATAAAGCGCCTGTAGGAGTCATAAGCAAAACGAGCATCGCCACTCTGGTCGATCAGACCCTGAACGGTGGTGTCGTTAAGGCCCAGGTTAAGAACCGTATCCATCATCCCCGGCATGGAGGCCCGGCTACCGGAACGAACCGACAGTAGCAACGGATTGACGGGATCTCCAAACCGCTTGTCCATGGCCGATTCAAGCTTGGCCAGGTTCTCTGACACTTCTTCGCTCACGCCATCGGGATAGCGACGGTCGTTGCGATAGAATTCGGTGCAAAGCTCGGTAGTGAGGGTGAAACCAGCGGGCACGGGCAGGCCGATAGCTGTCATCTCTGCGAGATTGGCGCCCTTGCCGCCGAGCAGATTGCGCATTTGGCCACCGCCTTCGGTCTGATTCGCGCCGAAGAAGTATACGTACTTTACAGCCATGAGAGAGTTCCTCCTGAAGGATTTGGTATTCGGTTATTCAACCGGAAAGTTGAACACCGGATCGGCGATTGTTTTCAAAATCGCTCAGGCCGCGATTTTTGAAAAATCGGCAATTCCCTGAAAAAGTCGCGCTACGACCGTCAACAAAGCAAGTCGATTGTTTTTCACCGCCTCGTCGGGAGACATAACCATGACTCCTTCAAACAAGGCATCGACAGGCGAACGCAATTCACCTGCCGTGCGCAAAGCGTCCAGATAGGCACCCTCTGCAACATATTGTTCAAGTTGCCCGGATACACGTTGCAATGTGTCCAGCAACAAGCCTTCGCAATCCGCCTCGAACAGAGCGGTATCAACGGGCGTTTCGATACCCGATTTGACGATATTGACCACCCTCTTGAAAGTCACAGCCAAGGCTTCAAATTCACCCTCTTCGCGGAAACCGGCCAGGCCTTTTACCCGCTGCAAGGCGTCGAGCGGATCGTCGAATGCAGCGCTCAGCACCGCATCGACCATATCGTGGGGCTGACCCTGGGAGGTCAGCATGTTGAAAAACCGCATGCGGATGAACTCCAGAACCTCGGCAGCCACCTCGGCAGCAGGCCGGGTAAGCTTGTCGTCCAGCAAGGCAAGGCTGCGCTCAACCAAGGCGACGAGCGACAAGCGGTAACCGCGCTCAAGAATGATATTGAGAATACCGATGGCACTGCGGCGCAAGGCGAACGGGTCAGCGGTACCGGTAGGGATCAGGCCCACGCCAAAGCAGCCGCAGATCGAATCGATCTTATCCGCAATGGAGACAAACGCACCGACATCGTCACTTGGCAGTTCGCCCCCCGCCTGTACAGGCAGGTAATGCTCAAAGATCGCACGGGCCACGCGCGGATCCTCACCATCGAGCAACGCGTACTCCCTTCCCATAACACCCTGCAACTCTGTGAATTCAAAAACCATGCCGGTTTCAAGGTCACACTTGGCCAACAGCGCCGCCCGTTCGGTCAACTCGGCAACTTCAGGCACCTGCTGACGGGCCAGCTCGACAGCCAGCGTTTTGAACCTCATGACTTTTTCATAACTGGTGCCTAGCTTGGCTTGATAAACGACGTTTTTCAAAGCCTCGAGTCGGCTTTCCAACCGTTGTTTGCGGTCTTCATTCCAAAAGAACATGGCGTCGGACAAACGGGCACGCAGAACTCTTTCGTTGCCCTGTTGCACCACGGCCAGATCTTCAACACGGGTATTGGAAATCGTGATAAAGCGCGGCAGCAACTTGCCATGGTCATCGACCACGGTGAAATAACGCTGATGCTCACGCATCACGGTGATGAGCAATTCCGGCGGCAGTTGCAGGTAGTTTTTTTCAAACCCGCCCATGACCGCTGTAGGATATTCCACCAGGAAAGCGACTTCGTCGAGCAGGTCGTCATCCGGATTGAGCTTACCTCCGGCACGGCTGACAACTTCTTCAAGCTGCTGCGCGATGAGCTGGCGGCGGCGGGCCGGATCGACGATTACAAAGTGTTTTTCAGCGTCGATAAGATATTGGTCCAGGCTGGTGACTTCAAACGCTCCGGGCGCCATGAAACGATGACCATAAGAAACATTGCCACTGTTCAGATTACCGTAGCTGAAGGGAACCACCTCACCGCCGAACAACGCCACAATCCAGTGCATAGGTCGGGCAAAACGGATATCAAGATCCTTCCAGCGCATCGATTTCCTGAACGGAATGGCATCAATGATGCGCGGTAACAGTTCAGGCAGCAATTCACTGGTCGGGCGGCCTTCGACAACTTTGCAGACGTATAAATATTCGCCTTTGTCGGTTTGTCGGCGCTCCAGGTCCGACACCTCCACGCCATTGCCTCGGGCAAAGCCCAGGGCTGCCTTGGTCGGATTACCATCGGCATCAAACGCAACAGCCACGGAAGGACCGGCAGCCGTTATTTCCTGGCGGGCCTGCTCAAGCGCCACACCACTTACCGTCAGAACCAGGCGACGCGGCGTAGCAAAAGTTCGGACTGTCTCAAAACCGATACGGCCGGCTTCGAGTTCTTTGCGCATCAGCCGTTCAAGATCAGCCATGGCCGGCGGCAAAAACCCGGCGGGAATTTCTTCTGTGCCAATTTCCAGGAACAGTTCAGCAGACATGAGCGCTCCATCATCTCAAAAAAAGCAAGCCACGGAAAACGTATTTTCCGTGGCGCGGTTACCTTTGTACAAGGAAGTTACCGGCCCTTGATCAAGGGGAAACCGAGTTTCTCCCGCTGGGCCACATAGCCTTCGGCACACATTCGCGCCAGGTTACGTACCCGGCCGATATAATGCGCGCGCTCAGTTACGGAAATGGCGCCTCGCGCATCCAGAAGATTAAACGCATGCGAAGCCTTCAACACAAAATCATAAGCAGGCAACACAAGCTGCCTCTTTGCGATGCGGGTACATTCCTTTTCATACATATCGAAGAGCTGAAACAGCATGCCGGCATCGGCCTCTTCAAAATTATAGGTCGAAAACTCCACCTCGGACTGGTGGTGGACATCGCCGTATTTGATACCATCTATCCACTCAAGGTCATAAACATTGTCGACACCTTGCAGATACATGGCAATGCGTTCACACCCATAAGTAATCTCAGCCGAGACCGGCTTCAAATCGATGCCGCCGACCTGCTGAAAATACGTGAACTGGGTGATCTCCATGCCATCCAGCCACACTTCCCAACCAAGTCCCCAGGCACCCAGAGTTGGTGATTCCCAGTCATCTTCGACGAAACGGATATCGTGCCGGGAAGGGCTGATACCGAAACTTTTGAGGGAGTCGAGATACAGTTCCTGTATATTCATGGGCGAAGGCTTCATGATAACCTGGAACTGGTAATAATGTTGAAGGCGATTGGGATTTTCCCCATAGCGACCATCAGTCGGGCGCCGGGAAGGCTCAACGTAGGCCACATTCCATGGCTCGGGACCGAGCACACGCAAGAATGTCGCGGGATTGAACGTCCCCGCACCTTTTTCCATATCGTAGGGCTGCTGGATGATACAACCTTGCTTGGCCCAATAATTCTGCAAAGCAAGGATCAGTTCTTGAAAAGTCACAAAACCTCCAGGCCCGACCAGCGGCAACCCTGCTCATGGGCTACTTCCACCGGATTCGGGATACGCGATCATTTGAGCAGGCAAGCTTAGCCTGATTGCGCCAAATCTGTCAACCCGTTTGACACCGCGGTCCAGTAACTATTGGGGCCGTAATCGACATAAGATGCACTGCATGTTTTCTTACCGGGATCTTACCTGAACCACGCAAACAATTTACAAAACAAGCACTTCACTGCGATCGAGCGCACAAGGTCGCCATATTCTCCGGATCGGGATCGGCTTTCCATGGGCTGTCATAAAACAGGAGGCTACCTATTCTGTCTTATCCGGGCCACTAGCGTATGGCGGAGACGCGCTTGCTTCCTTCAGACAACTGATCGAGAAAGGATAGCGATTTCATCGGACGGCACAGGTGCTGCTTTAGCATTGAAGTCACCGCGTTACCGCCTTCCAGCAGGGTCTGCTGACCGAAACGAAAACCATCGAAAAGCGTGGGCGGTGCTTGAAGAATACGCGACAGAGTGCCCAGTGACAGAGGTGAAAGATGCTGCACATCTGCTCCACTGACACAATCCAGACAAAGACCGCCTCCGAGAGAAGCGGAAAAAGCCACCTGTTCAGTACTTACCGCCCCCCCGCATCTCGAACAATGCAGCAGATGCGGTTCATAACCTGCAAGGTAAAGCATGCGCAACTCAAAGATAAGACGGGCATCCGGTGATCCGCCTTGCCGATGAACATGATTGAGGAATGCGTTCAAAAGCTGGTAGGCTTCCGGCTGAGGTCCGATTTCGCCCAACAGGTTTTCGATCAATTCACAACCATAAGCAGCCAGCGCCAAGGCCAGCAGATTGTGCCTTAACCCGCTGCGCAGGTCGATAAGGTCAGCCTCCTGAATCGTCACCAGGTCTCCGACCCGCTGAGTCTGCCAACGAACATGGACGGTGGAAAACGGCTCCAGAGCCGCACCGAATCGTTTTCGACTTTTGCGCGCCTGGCGCGCAAAACCCTTGACCAGACCGCGCTCAAGACTGAAAAAAGCGACGATGCGATCAGCCTCGCCGTAATCCAGATGATGCAGGATCACCGCATCCGAAGAATAGGATTCCATGACGCCAGCGTACCTCCTAAATGCTCACCGGCAAAGACCAGACATTCGCTAAAATCAACATTTTGAAGCCAATCCGGGCTTCACAAACAGCCCTTTATCGCCCTTGGAACACGGCGCCCTCATGGCAGAGTCGCATGCAAACAGAACCGAACTTAGAAAAAACACACTCCGACGCTCGCCCACACACGTTTTCAATGAAGATGAGACAAAAACAGTGTGGCGGTGCCGAAATAGATCAGAATTCCGGTGATATCGTTGGCCGTCTGCACAAACGGGCTGGACGCAATGGCGGGATCAATACCGACCCGTTTAAAAAAGCTCGGCGCCATCACCCCCATGGTTGCCGCCACGGTCATGGCCGAAACCATGGCCAATCCAACCACCAGTCCCAGGTACAGATTATGGTGCCACATGTAAGCCACGAGCCCGACGGTCAGGCCGCACACGGTTCCCATAATCACACCTACCCGCAATTCCTTGAAAAAGACTTTGCGCAGGCAGGAAAAATCGATGGCGCCGGTCGCGAAACCGCGCACCACGATGGTAGCCGACTGTCCGCCGACATTGCCTCCCATACCGGTGATAACCGGGATAAAGGTAATCAGGGCAATGACCGCTTCAAGCGTTACCTTGAAACGCCACATAAGATAACCGGTGATGATACCGCCGAACAGATTGGTGATCAGCCAGGGCAAACGCAGACGGGCAACCTGGAAGGATTTATCCCCGTAAAGCAACTCCTCCTCGCTGGCACCGGCCATCTTGTAGATATCTTCGGTGGCTTCCTCGCGCAAGACATCGATGACGTCATCGACGGTAATCAGCCCCACCAGTTTGTTCCACTCGTCCACGACCGGCAAAGCCAGAATATTGTATCGTGCGACCAACTGTGCGACTTCTTCCTGGTCTTTGTTGGTTCGCACACTGATCACATCCGTGACCATGATATCCTTGAGAATTTTGGAAGGTGACACCATCAGCAACTGACGCAGCGACAGTACCCCGACCAGATGATTGTGACGATCGACGACATACAGGTAAAAGACCATCTCCACGTCTTTGGCCTGCTGCAACGCATCGATAGCCTCCTGCACGGTTGTATCTTCGGTCAGACAGAAGAACTCCGTGGACATAATACCGCCGGCCGTGTCCTCTTCGTACTTCAGCAACTGCTCGATCTCTTCCGAATGCTCATCCTTCATGGTACTGAGGATTTCTTCGGCGATCTCCTCGGGCATGTTGCGGATGATTTCGACGGCATCGTCGTACGGCATCTCCTGCAGGACTTCGGTGATGGCCTCCTGACCGATCTTTTCAAGTAATTGGGCACCGCTTACGTAATCGAGTTCCGACAGCACACTTGCAGCGGTTTCGGTATCCTCGATCAGATTGAACAGCGTCTGCTGTTCCTTGGGTGTCAGATAGGGGAAAAGGTGGGCCACATCGGCAGGATGTGTTTTGCTGAGGACTTTGGACAGGTTTGCATAAGCTCCGCGCCGGATAAGCTTTTTAACAGTGTCCAGAAGCATTTGCAGTTTCTGATCCATGGTGCCCTCCTCTCATAAAAACATATTCAAAACATAAGAAAATAACACCACGCTTCGTTCCGTGTCAACGCCCCACAAGAACCTTTGAAGCTCTTAGCGAGGCGAGCCCACCTGGTCTTGAGTCCCCTCCTGCTCCTGCCCCGGTCCCGGCTCGAACGCAAATATCCAGTCCCGGTAGCTGGTCGCTTTACGAAAGGTGTCATATTCAGGAGGGAACCCGTCCCGGCGGAAAGGTTGGCCCTCGTCGGCGCTATAAACCCCCATGATGGTCCCGGCATCATCGCGAACCAGCTCAAAAGGTCTCCCCGTCATGGGGTCGGAATATAAACGCCGAAGGTGACGCTGCACATAAAGGGCCCGACGATCCTCGAGCAAATCCTCCAACCGCTTGGGATAAACACCCCAGGCGTTATGATAATCGGCAATGGCTCGCCGATATTGGTCGCCGCGAAAATACAGCTCTTGCTCGCGCTCCCGCTGTACGATGGTTTTCCAGGAACTGCCCGCTATCCCCACGGACAGGCCCAGGATCACAATGGCCACCAGCACCATCAGCAGCGTACTGCCCCGCTCGTCACGCTTTGCCTGTCGCATCATAGCGATCATCCCAAAGGCAACTGGATGCCGCACAGGAACTGGTATCCTGTGCGGCATCCGCCATTTTGGGCGGGTAGAAACTACTTGCGTTTCCAACTACCGCCGGCTGTCTCAATATACCAACCGGCAGACGCCTGGCTCTGCCAGGATTCGGCAAAAACATCCTGCACCTGCGCAGGAGTGGCGGTACGGTTGGGATTTTTAGCGATCTCATTGGAAATCTCGTTATACAGCCGCAGACGATCCTGATTTTCGGCATTCACCAGGCGTTGTATCTGCCCTCGTCCACGCAGATCGAGGCCCTCCAGGGTTCTGACCTTAAGCAACCCATCCTCACCGATACCGATCTGCCCGCCATCGAGGTAAGGACGCAAATCGCCGGTACGCTGCTTCATGGAATCCTTGATGGCGCGAATCTGCGGGGTGGTAATATTGATATCATCACCGTTGACGCCACCCGCTGCCCAGGCCGTGGACGGACCGACCAGCATCTTCAACAGACTGGTCGGCCCAGCGTCAGCAGCCGGTTCCGGGGTTGTCGGCGCCGGTTGGCCATCGCGCTCACCCCAGACCTCGTTGACAATCCGGTCAGCCGCATTGCGCACCTCTTCGGCAGGGAAATAGATATTGATGGTCACGCAAGCGGCCACCAGGCAAAGAGCCAGCATCGAACAAACCAGGGAACGCTTTTTCATAGATCCTCTCCGTAATCGCAATCCAGGTTAAGGTTTTAAATTCTTTCACATGATTCACTATATCGCCGCACTAGGACAAAATCAATCAGAGCGCCGACCTGCGCGATCGAGGCGTTTCAGGCGTCGCAGCATCTCACGAAAGGAAATAGGCTGTTCCGATGCGAGGATATCGATCTTGGGCGGCAACACCCCGCCGTCCACCAGATAGCGTCGACTGTTTGGACGGGCGGTGCCGCGCAGGGTAAAGACATCTTCCGCCAATTCACACTGAATGCCGATGCGCCGATACCGGTAAAAATCGATAAACCGGTAAATGCCCCGCGAAAGAGCCGCCGACAAACCGCCCTGACTAAGGATGGCTAAGTTGTTCAATGCCTTGACGCTGATATTGCGTTTCCCTTCCAGGCGGGTTTCCAGTCGCCCGGAAAAATGCGACGGCGTAACGCCGTACAACCGCAGTCCATGCACCTGTCCATCGACTACCCCGTTAATAGCACCGAAGGCGAAGGTCTGGGTCAGCAGGAACAAATCAATGCCGGAAAACGTTACATCCCCTTTTAATTGCGGGAGTCCCAGGGAAAAAGGGTCCAGCTGCAGATTATTCAGCCGCAGGTCACCACCGAAGGCTTCGATGCGCAATTCACCGTCCGAACGCAAAACCCCGTCAGCATACCGGATATGCCCCAGGTCGGCATTAATGGCCCCTTGCATGGGGGCTATACCAAGCTCTGAAGTCAGCAGTTGCAGGTCGATCCCTGCCAGACTGATGCGGGTCTCCAACTGCAAACCACCGGCGGTGTACCCCGACTGCAACTGTTCTATAGCCACCTGCCCACCGCCCACCGACAGTCGCAGCTCATTATCCAATCCCAACCGGTTGGTGCCGACGGACAATTTCAGCGGCCCAATCGCCAAACGCGCCGGACCGCAACTCAACTGGGCAAAGGACAACTGGCCGCTACGTACCGCTTGTCCGAACCGATCGTTGGCCGGTAGCGCCAGATCCAGGGGGATATGCCCCTGTCCGCCCTTCACTGTCAGCCTGGCTCGCGGCCAGCTAACCGCCAGATTTTGCAGTCGCGTTTCACCTTGCAGGTGCCAGTTGCCGGTTTTTCCCGTTAGAGCAATATCCGTCTCCAAAGTACCCGACAGATCAAGATCGGCCAGTGCCGGACGCAAATCACGCAGCAGATCACGACCCCGGTCGTCCCAGGCCTTGGTCAGGTCGGCGACTTTCAGGGTGCCATTGAGAGTCAAGCTGTCGGCTTTGCGTTCCCCCTGGGCGCGCAACATAGCCAGCCCCGCAACATCCAGTTTAAGGTCGATCAACTCCAACCACGATTTTTCAGGATGCCAACTGCCGAACACCGCCACATCAACCGGCAGCGCTCCCAGCTCCCCATACCAGGCCCCCCACAGGGCCTCGGTGGCTGAAACCCTTCCACTCACGCGCATCTCAAGCGGTTGCTTGGTCCCGGCATGGCAAACCAGACCCTGGAGGTGGATTCGCCCACCCGCCAAGCCGGCCAGCCCGTCGGAACTCATCAGATCCATCGGACCGACATCGAGATTCGCAAAACGCACCTGCCATAAATCCCGTTCGAATTGTGCATCGAAGCGGGCCTGCAACGCACCCTCACCGTAGCGGTCGTGGGCAAGGCGCGCACGCAAATTTGTGGAGGAGACATTCACTTGCGAACCTTTCAGGGCAATACGCCCGGCCAGATTCACGTCATGCAGTTGTCCCTGTGTCGTCGCAATCAGACCAGCGCGCAAACTCGCATCCGCCCGCCAACCTTGTTTACTACGTGTCAACAACGCCTTTGCAGCTATTTTTTGCGCATCCAGCAACCCTGGCAGCTGACGTTGCCCCACCATCAATCTGCGTAGATGCGACCAGGAGTTGGGCAGCAGTTCCAGCCGCAGCTGCTGCATGTCGCCGGTCAGATTTGCCAGTGGCTTACCGGCCAGCAACGCCCTTGCATTCGCATGCCAGCTACCCTTGGGATTTCCCAGGGTTCCCTTCAGTGTCAGCGCGGAAATATCAACCACCGCTCCGACCGGTTTGCTGCGGCCGGGTTTACCCTGCAACGCAAAGGCCAGCGAAAGGACCCCGTCTTGCCACATCCCCTCGGCTTTCAGGTCGGCGGCGCCCGCCACCGGCAGGGGGACACGCCCCAGCACCAGCTGTTGCAACCGTACGGGATCATCCAACGACAGGGCCAAGGTCGCCTGCGGCGCCGACGTTCCGGCCTTAAACCGCAGAGTTCCGGCTGCGCCCTCCTGCAGAGCAAACGACCCCGTTCCCAACCAATGACCATCCCGCAATTGGGCTGCAAGCTCCAGGGACGCAAGCGGCAGTTTGAAATCGGGAGACCGCAACTGCCCGTCCGCCATGGATAACCTGGCGTCCAGACTTCCAGGTCGCCAATCCGCCGAAACACGCAGATCGTTCAGGGAAAAGTCCAACCCCGGGGGCAAAGGCGAAGGATAGGCAAATACCGCCATCCAGGTTTCCAGGTCGCTGCGCGTCACAGAGCCAAAACCAAGCGCCACCTGCAGACGGCCGCCACCCTGCCCGGCCGGCAGATCCAGAGTGATCGGCTCCCTCAGCAGCATCCGCTGCTGCCATGTGAGTGAAGACACGGTCAACTGCAAACCATTGTGCCACCGCCCCGCTCCGCCGGTTTGGATAGTGATGGGGGTATCTGCCATCAAGCGACCTCTGAGAGCAAAATTAAACTCGTCGCCACCGCGCAGTGAAAAGTTCAGATCATTCAAAGTCAAAGGATGAACGGGATGGACATACGCGAAGCGGCCATCACGCACCTCCAAACTGCCAATGGAGAAAGGCAACTCGGCAGGAATAACGAAAGGGGTACCGGATGGCGGCCCGGGGATCAGTTCGATGTCGGGCGAGAAAAACTCAACGGTGGTCAGGCGCCGCCGCAACAGATCACGCAGCGTCGGCATAACCCGCATTCGCGCCAAGGTGGCACGATAGCGGTCGGGACGCCGCACCGACAGACCGGTGAGGGTCAACCCGCCGTCCTCCCAGACCAACCGGCTGGCCGCCACCTCGGCCTCCAGCCGCTCGGCAGCCAGACGCTCCAGACGGGGACGCACCATGCCATCGAGGAACCGGTCGGAAAACAGCCATACTGTCCCCAGTACCAATCCCGAAAGGATGAGCAGAAAAAAAATCAGCGATAGCAAGCCTTTGCGGCGTGCCAACTTCATGCTGCGCCCCCGATGACGACAGTCAATTTATCCGAAACCGGATCTTTTCCTTAACGGAAATCAACGGGCAGTCAGAGCCGCCCACAAACAATCAATGCGCTTCGCGCCAATTGCGCCCGACCCCCATATCAACCAGCAGCGGCACGTCCAGCTCCACGGCATGCTCCATCTCTTGCCGCACCAGTGTTTCCACAGTGGCCTGTTCGGCGACGGGCACATCGAACACCAGTTCGTCATGCACCTGCAGCACCAT
>DKEW01000027.1:12580-16879 GCA_002452265.1 Pelobacter sp. UBA6812
CGGCCGCCGAGCCCTGGATCGGGTAATTAATGGCGTTGCGTTCCGCATACCCACGGATCGCACCATTCTTGCTGGCAATCTCCGGCACGGCGCAACGTCGGCCGAGCAGGGTTGTGACATACAGTTTATCGCGGGCTTCGGCTTTTTTGGTCTCCATAAACGCCAGCACCCGGGGATAACGGGAAAAATAATGATCGATATAGGCCTGCGCTTCCTTGCGAGCGATACCGAGAGACTTGGCCAGGCCGAAAGCGCTCATGCCGTACAGCACGCCAAAATTGATGGTCTTGGCCTGACGGCGCATATCCGGCGTGACCATCTCCAGAAACACGTCAAAAATCTCGCTGGCGGTGCGCGTATGGATATCCTCGCCGCGGGCAAAACTTTCCTTAAGGGCCGGTTCATCGGCCATATGGGCCAGAATACGCAATTCCACCTGGGAATAATCAGCCGCCAGCAGCACATTCCCCTCGGCCGGCACAAAGGCTTCGCGAATGCGGCGTCCCTCTTCGCTGCGAATGGGGATATTCTGCAGATTCGGGTCGCTGGAGGAAAGCCGCCCGGTAGCGGTCACCGCCTGATTGAAGGAGGTATGAATGCGGCCAGTATCGGGGTTTATCAACTTGGGCAGCGCATCGCAATAGGTGCTCTTGAGTTTGGCTACGGATCGGTAATCGAGCACCTGCGCGGCAATCTCATGCTCCTCCGCCAAGTCGGTGAGAACTTCGACATCGGTGGACCAGCCGGTTTTGGTCTTTTTGCCGCGGGGAAGCTTCAGATGCTCGAACAGCACCTCGCCGAGTTGCTTGGGCGATCCAACGTTAAACGACCGACCGGCCAGTTCGTGGATGTGCTTTTCCAATACCGCCAGCCGCGCCTCCATATCCGTCGACAGTTCCCGGAGAAAATCGGCATCGATACGCACCCCCTGCCATTCCATATCGGTCAGCACCGTCACCAGGGGCATTTCCAGCTCGCGAAACAGCTTGTCCTGTTGTGTTTCAACCAGCTGCGGCTCCAGCTTATCGGCCAGACGCAGGGTAATATCGGCATCTTCGGCCGCGTAAACCGTGGCCTTTTCCACCTCGACTTCTTCAAACCCGATCTGGTTTTTTCCCTTGCCGGTCATCTCGGCATAGCTGATGGTGCGATAGCCGAGCAACTCCGCCGCCAGGTTGTCGAGCCCGTGGGATTTGGCCGCCGGATGGGCCAGGTAGGAAGCCAGCATGGTATCGCAGCTCAGTCCCGCCACCTCCAAGCCGGCGCGACGCAGCACCAGCAGGTCGTATTTGGCGTTCTGGGCAACCTTGGCCAACTGCGGATCCGCCATCAACGGCCGCAATGTGTCGACAACCAGCTTACGGTCGAGCTGTTCCGGCACACCCAGGTAGCGATGCCCCACCGGCAGATACCAGCCTTCCCCGGGCTTGACCGCAAAGGACAGACCGACCAGGTCGGCACGGGTGGCAATGAGGCTGGTGGTTTCGGTATCAAAGGCGAAGCGACCGGCCTTTTTCAGGGCACTCACCAGATTCTCCAACTGCGCCTCGTTGGCAACGGTCCGGTACCCCTCGCCGCTGGCTCGCTCATCGCTGGAAAACTCCTGCAGCAGCTTGAGAAATTCCAATTCTTTGAACAGGGCCGTGAGCGCCTCGCGGTTCGGCGCGCTGAGAGCGAAATTGTCGTAATCCACATCCAGAGGCAAGTCATCGAGCAGCGTGACCAGGGTCTTGGAAAGACGGGCCTGCTCACCGAACTGGCGCAGATTTTCCTGGCGTTTTTTGCCTGATACCTGATCGATGTTGGCCAGCAGATTTTCCAGCGTACCGAATTCCTCAATCAAGGCGCGGGCGGTCTTTTCGCCGATCCCCGGCACGCCCGGAACGTTGTCGGAACTGTCGCCGGCCAACGCCTGCACTTCCACCACCTTGTCGGGAGTACCGCCGAATCGCTCGGCCACTTCAGGCAGACCGACCACCTGGTCTTTCATGGTGTCGAGCAGACGTACCTGCGGACTGACGATCTGCATCAAATCCTTGTCGCCAGTCACCACGGTAACCGCCATGCCCCGCTCGGCGAAACGCCGCGCCAGAGTGGCGATGATATCGTCCGCTTCGTAGCCCTCCAGCTCCAGCCCCGGCATGTTAAAAGCCTGCACCAATTGTTTGATGATGGGAATCTGCGGACGCAGGTCTTCGGGCATGGCGGAACGGTTGGCCTTGTATTCGGGGTAGATTTCCTTACGAAAAGTCGGACCCTTGGCATCAAAAATCACCGCCAGGTGGTCAGGCTGTTCGTCGCGAACCACTTTAAGCAGCATGTTGGTAAAACCGAACACGGCATTGGTCGCCAATCCCTTGGAGTTGGATAACTGGCGGATGGCATAATAAGCCCGGTAGATATATGAAGAACCATCGATAAGATAGATGCGCTTGAGCTGGTCGGTCATGGATTAAATTCCCTCGAAACAAAACTGCATGAATATACGGCACAATACGAGCCTCAACATTATCCCACACGTCCTTAAAAAGCAATCGAAGCAAACACGTAGCCAGATCACTGAGAAAAACGCCCGGGCGAACATTCAGGTATCGGAAAAAATCAGTTTTCATAGCTAACTATGCAAAACAAGAGGAGCTTTGCCGCTTGCTTTTTGCCCTCATTCAAAATATCCTTTAATTCTATTTCAAATGGCTAACCTGCTTTTTTCGAACGGTTCGCTACCGTCTGAAAAAGCGCATGTCATCGATCCAACCGGCCATGAACAAGGTGGCTGTTCTTTACGGGATCGCTTTCTATCGCGACACCTTTTTTGCAACTGAAGACTCCTGGCACGTTCCACAAACAGTGTAGTGCACGACGGTTGACAACCGTTTGCTTAATGATTAGGTTGCCCCTTATATCCCGATACCCCACAAGGAGACCTCACCATGACTGATGACCGGGACAACATGGAAGAAGAACAAGCGAACCCCATAGAGGCTGACTTCAGCCCTGAGGATAATGACGATTCGGAAGGGCCCCAAGAAGGCCTGGTGGTGGCCTCAGATCTGCTGCCTGCAACTTTGCCGATTATTCCGTTGCGACCGCGCCCTGCCTTCCCCGGGATTTTGACACCGATGGTGTTTACCGGCGACCGGCATGTCGCCCTGGCCAAGCGCGCCGTGGATACGCCAAACAAAATGATGGGTCTGGTACTGGCAAAAGAAATTGAAGAGCCAGACAGTCTGGAAAATCTGCACAAATTCGGTGTGGTTGGTCGGATCATGAAAGTCCTTCATTCCGATGACGACAGCATCCATTTGCTGGTCAATTGCCTGGAGCGTTTTTCCGTTCGTGAATTGACCGAGTCGGAAGATGGCCTGTTCGCACGGGTCGACTATCATTATGCCACCGAATTGTCGGTTAACCCGGAACTGAAAGCCTATTCCATGGCGATCATCAGCGCCCTGAAGGAGCTGGTGCAGATCAATCCGCTTTACAGCGAAGAGATCAAGATGTTTCTCAACCGCCAAAGCATGGATGACCCAGGACGCCTGACCGATTTCGCCGCCAACCTGACCGCCAGCGATGGACAACTGCTGCAGGAGATCCTCGAGACCATCGACGTGCGCAAGCGCATCGACAAGGTGCTGGTGCTGCTGAAAAAGGAACTGGAAGTATCGCGCCTGCAGACCAAGATTTCCAAACAGATCGAGCAGAAGATCAGCGCCCAGCAGCGTGAATTTTTCCTGCGTGAGCAGCTCAAGGCCATCAAAAAGGAACTCGGGCTGGAAAAGGAGGGTAAGGTCAGTGAAATTGAAAAATTCCAGAAACGCCTGGCCAAACTGACCCTTAACGAAGAGGCGCAAAAAGCCATCGACGAGGAAATCGAAAAGCTGCGTCTCATCGAGCCGTCCTCGCCGGAGTACAACGTTTCACGCAATTACCTCGACTGGCTGACCATCCTGCCCTGGGGTAAGCACAGTAAGGACAACTACAACATCGAGCGTGCCCGGCGGGTTCTCGATCGGGACCATTACGGCCTCAAGGACGTCAAGGACCGGATTCTCGAGTTCATCGCCGTCGGCAAGCTCAAGGGTGACATCTCAGGCTCGATCTTGTGCCTGGTGGGTCCACCCGGGGTCGGCAAGACTTCCATTGGAAAAAGTATCGCCTCCGCCCTGAACCGTACATTTTACCGGTTTTCCCTCGGTGGCATGCGCGATGAAGCCGAGATCAAAGGGCATCGGCGCACCTATATCGGCGCCATGCCGGGGCGCTTTATCCAGGCCATGAAGAGCGCCGGCACCGCCAACC
>DKEW01000015.1:0-65276 GCA_002452265.1 Pelobacter sp. UBA6812
TCATGGCGGTGGTCCGGTTGTCCAGAATCAGAACCGTTGCGGTCGATTTATTGTAGACCATATCCATCAGCCCGTTGATACCGGTATGCAAAAAGGTCGAGTCCCCGATAACGGCAACGATACGCTGTGCTTCCTGGGCATCGAGGACTTTTGACATACCGGTGGCATTTCCAATGCTGGCGCCCATGCAGATGCAGGTATCCATCGCGGACAAAGGCTCCATAAAGCCAAGCGTGTAACACCCGATATCACCGGTAACAAATGCCTTGAGGCGATTCAGGGTGAGGAAGACACTGCGATGCGGACACCCCGGGCACATGTTAGGCGGACGATTTGGCAAAATCTCTTGTGGGGCATAAAACGCTTTAAATTCTTCACCAGTAAGAGCTTTTTTCAAACGCCCCGGAGTAAGTTCCCCGCA
Organism: Pelobacter sp. UBA6812; assembly: GCA_002452265.1. GTDB lineage: Bacteria > Desulfobacterota > Desulfuromonadia > Desulfuromonadales > Syntrophotaleaceae > Syntrophotalea. Next base: position 422 of record DKEW01000015.1, read on the forward strand.
AAGAGGCAGCAAGTCCTTACCATGCACTGCAATACCCATGGCGCGAACCTGCTCCTCAATAAAGGGGTCAAGCTCTTCAATGACATACAACGTATCGTATCGATTTGCGAAATCGCGGATAAGCTGTTTAGGCAGAGGATAGACCATCCCCAGTTTCAGTATGTCTGCGTCGGGCAAAATCTCTTTGGCATATAAATAGGAGACGCCGCTGGTTATAACACCAACCTTGCCCTCCCCAACCTCAATCCTGTTGAACGGTTGCTGGCAGGCCCAGGATTCCATGCGTTGCAGACGATCCTCGACCAATACATGCCGTTTGCGAGCATTGCCTGGCAACATAACGAATTTGGCAGGATTTTTTTCCGCTGACGGGGCTGGAAGATCCGTTACGGGTTCGCCCAGTTCCACAACTGACTTGGAGTGGGAGATGCGCGTCGTGGTACGAAGGAAAACGGGTGTATCAAACTGCTCACTGGCAGCCAGCGCCAGCCGGGTAAAATCAAGCGCTTCCTGACTGTCTGCAGGTTCAAACATAGGTATTTTGGCAAATTTGGCGTAATTGCGGTTGTCCTGCTCGTTCTGGGAAGAATGTAACTCGGGATCATCGGCGGTCACCAGAACCAAACCACCTTTGACTCCTGTGTACGAAAGTGTGAACAGAGGGTCGGCAGCGACATTTACCCCAACATGCTTCATAGCCACAAGCGCTCGCCCGCCACCGAAAGATGCTCCGATGCCCACTTCTAGAGCTACCTTTTCATTTGGAGCCCAGGAGGCATCGATGGTGGGATACTGGGTAATGTTTTCCAGGATTTCCGTGCTGGGCGTACCGGGATAAGCAGAAGCCACCTTAACACCGGCCTCGAAAGCTCCGCGAGCAATGGCCTCGTTTCCAGATAACATGGTGCGTTTCATGGTGCGTCCTTTTCAGTCTGCTGTGTCATGGTATGTTTTCACAAATAGTGTTTGAAAATACTGAAATTGAATATAGTGAACCAGAGTTGGATTGTCAATTATTCATGGCATCGATAGAGATTGAGAATTCATCGCGATGAAATTGGAAATCCAAGGAAAATTCTCGCCATCTGCATGCAATAGCGAGTCAATGGATTTAATTTTAGGAGATAACGGGTCGAATTTCACGTTTTCCTGCGGCCAGTAGCTTGCGTCAAACAGTCCCTCAGGATAGAGACTGTTTCCCGGCCATGGTCAAAAGCAACCCTTCCAGCAAACCGAAATCGCTAACCTTCAGCAGATCTTTTTGAAAGTGTTCAAAAATACCAAGGACAATGCGAATACCTGGAAGAATCAGATCACCACGGCCTTTTTCAAGACCTGGCAACTGCTCGCGTTGGTTGTCGGATAAGGGATCAAGATGATGAAGCAGTAAATGAAGTTCTTCGGGCAAAAGGGTCATGTTGTTGATACGCAGTCCATCATAAACATCCATGCGCAGTTTTATAGCTGCGAGGGTGGTGACCGTTCCGGCAGTACCGACCAACACGGTAGATGGATCCAAGGCTTTATCGAAACATGAGGATTGGGTTAAATCCTGTGAAACCCGATCAAGGATGGAAGCAATATGTTTTTGTTGGTTCACGGGATTGGAAAAATTCTCGCAGAGACCAACAACGCCTAGCGGATAGCTTCTTTGAAACATGATCTGGCCGGCGGCATTTAAAACGAATTCGGTGCTACCTCCACCGATATCAAACATCAGGCAACTTTCAGGGCGGGGGTCGAGCGCAGCAAAGACTCCCTTACAACTCAGACAGGCCTCTACTTCGCCATCAATAATCTCTAGTTGCAATCCGGTATTTTCTTTAACCCTACGAACAAAGTCAGGACCATTGGCAGCACGACGTAAAGCTTCTGTACCAACCACCCTTACCCGCTCAGCCCCGTAAGATTTTATGGCAACGGCGATTTCAACCAAGGCAGCCAAGGTATTTTCCATGCTTTGACTTGCCAATCCAAGCTGGGGATCAAAACCGCCAGCAAGACGGGTGACATAACGATCATAGCGAGCAGGTATAATCGCGCCGTTGTGAACGTTACCAAGAAGCATCCGAACCGTATTGGAGCCAACATCTACCGCTGCAAGCACTTACTTGTCACCTACAACAGCTTTACTGACATTAAAAGCGTGACTGCCAATTTTTGAAAAACCATGTAGCATGTCAATAAAAATCAATCCTTGCTGCACCGAACATTCACCAGTATTCAACCTGGCGATATGATTGTTACGCAGAGTATCCTCCAGCTCATCGATGACATGAATCATATAGCTGGCTTTGGATTTGATTGTTGCATCACCCCGGTCGAGAGCATCGATAACAAAAGCCAGGAAGTCCCTGGTTTTGCCGGCCAGTTCTTCAACTTCCTGTGTAGCAACGTCCGATAAAGGTTGATTCAGGTCACGAAGTCGTCCGGTAAGTTTCCAAAGCCCCTCACAGTGATCCCCGACCCGCTCAAGATCATTAACCATATGCATCATGGAAGCGACATCACGTGACATATCCTGAGTGATGGATTTTTGGGAAAGATTTACCAGGAAATCCGTAATCTCCTTTTGCAGTAAGTCAACAATTTCTTCTTTTTTATCCAAGGAGGCTAGTCGCTTTGAATTGCCGTCTCGAAAAAATCCTATAGTTTCATCAAGCATCTCACACGTAATATGCGCCATCCGACGGGTTTCCGAACGGGCTTGACCAATGGCAATCGGCGGGGTATTAAGCACGCGGTTATCGATATATTTAAGGTGAAACTCCATCAGCGCATCTTTACCCGGTAAAATCAAACAAGCCAATTTAGCCAATAACCCGATAAGAGGCAGAAAGATAATCGTGTTGATAATGTTAAAAAATGTATGCGCATTTGCTATGTGCCATTTAATATTCGGCAGGTCTCCAATGGCAGCTCCAAATTGAGCAGATTCGGCAGCGGTATGAATGACAAAGTTTGGATCACCCGGGGTCCAGGCATCCACCAGATGTAAAAAAAGTGGAAAACACAAAATAATCAGCACGACCCCTATGAAATTAAACAATAGATGGGCCAATGCGGTACGTCGGGCCGCAAGATTAGTACCTATGGCTGCAAGGTTGGCAGTAACGGTGGTACCAATATTTTCACCAAGAATCAAGGCTACACTAACATCAAAACTCAAAAGACCACTCATCGCGAGAGACATGGTAAGGGCGATGGTGGCACTGCTGCTTTGAACCAGAACCGTAAGCAACGCACCGGTTGCGATAGCCAGCAAATAATTGTCACCCACCACAAGGAAAAAATCACGAAAGGCATCACTCCCTTTAAGAGGTACAAAGGCACCTTCCATAGTGGTTAAACCATAAAACAGAATACCGAAACCAAGTAAAATCTCACCGCTATACATCCACTTCTTACTACGAGAGAAAAGTTTCAGTCCGGTACCGATGCCGATGGCGGGTAAAGCAAATTGGCTGAGCTTAAGAGCCAGAAGCTGTGCTGTAACAGTGGTACCGATATTAGCGCCGAGAACGACACCAATAGCCTGCATCAATGTCATTAATCCGGCATTTACAAAGCCGATCACCATCACAGTCGTTGCACTGGATGACTGAATAATAGCTGTAACGGCCAGACCTACGAAAGTTCCAATGAGACGATTATTCGTTAAAGCCGCAAGAATTTTGCGCATGCGGTCCCCGGCAACCTTTTGCAATCCTTCCGACATGATCTTCATGCCGAACAGAAACAGGCCTAGTCCGCCGATCAGGCCAAAAATGGTAGCCTGGTTGAAAAAATTCAACATCGGAAATGATCCTCCTTTAGGAGCCGCAAACAACACAAGATAAAACGCAGATAAACCGCCGGCACTATATCCGATGCACAGCGGTTTTTCAAGGTTGGGTAGCCAATATTAGCGAATGAATCAAATTTGAGCTGAGAAGCTCCTGAGAAGGGGATTTTTTTGTCAGGGTTACAGCTGATGGATCCAACTGGTATCTCCTGCACCCTGGCGCAGGACAATAATTTTGTCATCAATGAGGCTTATTACAGTAGACGCCTCCCCCTTAATAACGCCGCCATCAACGACCATATCGATCTGCCTGCCGAGCTGCTCATCGATAAGGGAAGGATCGTAACAAGGCTCTTCGCCGGAGATATTGGCACTGGTCGTAACGAGGGGGTGACCAAGTTCACGGACTATAGCTAACGCAATAGGGTTGGAAGGAATGCGGATACCAACAGTTTTCTGTTTGGTTACGAGTAGATCGGGCACCACCCGAGTGGCTTCAAGAACGAAAGTATATGGACCGGGCAGATAGCGTTTCATGATCTTAAAAGCGAAGTTGCTTACCTGCGCATAATTGGAAACATCGGAAAGATCAGCACAAATAAAGGAAAAAGGCTTTCGTTCAGTTCGCTCCTTAAGCTGATAAATCCGCTTGATCCCCTTGCGGTTGAAAATATCGCAACCGAGTCCATAAATAGTGTCGGTGGGATAAGCAATGACACCACCCTGCTTAATACAATCGACAACTCGGGTTATCAGGCGTTTTTGAGGTGTTTCGGCATTAATGGTAAGCAACATGGTAAGTTTTCCTTTCCCCTTTTAACGGACCAAGGGCAATGGATCCCATCCGAAAAAAACGGATGACACCTAACTAAAAACCAGTATGACCAAACCCGCCATCATTGCGATCCGTTTCATCAAGCTCATCAACCTGTTCAAGAGTAGCCATTTGAACAGGTGCAATAACCAACTGAGCGATACGATCGCCATCGCTGACAACAAATTCTTCCGTACCGTGGTTAATAAGAATAATACCAAGTTCTCCACGATAATCAGCATCAATGGTACCGGGCGCGTTAACCAATGTAACACCACAATGCAGGGCAAGTCCTGAACGTGGCCTTACCTGCGCTTCAAATCCAACGGGTATAGCCAGGGCAATACCTGTAGGAATAACGGCTCGACAACCCGGCTTCACAACGATCACTTCTTCGGGACAGGCAAACACATCCATCCCGGCGGCATGACGACTCATATATCTGGGCAATATGGCCTGTGAACGCAACTTTTTAATTTTAATTTTTAGAGAATTCATAAGGATGCAAAAAGAACCAAAAAGTGTTAAAAACGGGTGTTGGTTTAGCCTAGCGTTAAGTCGACCAGAGGAAAGCCGCTCCCGGGAACTGGACCAATCAGTTGCAGGTTAAGATATTCATCGCGAAAGCATTCACGCGTCAATCGCAAAATATCTTCACCCGTTACTTTCTGGACACGTTCAATAACTTCATGGGGAGACTGCACCCGCCCAAGATATATTTCATTTTTGGCAAGGCGTATCATTCTATTTTCGGTACTTTCAAGGGACAGCATGAATTGTCCTTTGATAAGCTCTTTGGTAGCCTGAAGTTCGTCAGGATCGGGCTCAAAATGTTGAAAACGCGACAACTCTTTAAGCACCAGATTAATAGCATGCTGAACTTCATCGGGGGAAGTACCGGCATATACAACCAGAGCACCTGTATCAGAATGAGAGCTCAAATAGCTGTAAACAGAATATGCCATGCCTCTCTCTTCACGCAATATCTGAAACAACCGAGAACTCATGCTACCACCTAGCATGGTATTAAGAAGATTCCCGGCAAATCGATTTTGATGACTTTGATCGGGAGCCCTAGTCCCTAAACAAAAGTGGACCTGCTCAATATCTTTATAAGTAGTATTAATACAGGAGTGGCTAATTGGCGGTTCAGAAGCAGATGACTTAACACCGGCTTTATGATCACGGAACAACTGTTCAACCTGCGAAACAAGTTGCTCGTGATGCACATCCCCGGCTACACAGATAATCAGATTATTGCCACAGTAATTTTTATCGAAATACTGTACCAACTGTTGACGATCAAGGGATTGAACCGATTGAATGGAACCAACGATGGGTTTACCCAGGGAGTGTCCACGCCAGTAAGAGCTCGTAAACTGTTCATGGATGCTTTCTTCAGGGGAGTCTTCAAGCATATGAATCTCCTGAAGAATAACCCGACGCTCTTTTTCCAGTTCATCGAGGTCGATAACTGAATTCAAAAGAATGTCTGATAGCAGATCCACCGCCAGGGACAGATTATGTCCAGACACCTTGGCGTAATAGCAGCTGAATTCTGAACTGGTAAAGGCATTAAGTGCCCCGCCCACCGAGTCAATTTCCTTGGCGATGGACGGGGCACTACGACGTATCGTCCCTTTGAACAACATGTGCTCCAAAAAATGGGAAACACCACCTTGTTCTAGCGATTCATGGCGTGATCCGCATTCAACCCAAAAACCCACCGTAGCCGAGAAAGCACCGGGGATACGCTCGGAAAGAATGCGGATACCATTATCCAGGACAGACTTTTCTACCATGATAAGGAGGGATTATTCTTCCTCAGGCAAGGTTTCACCCAAGGCTTCCTTACGCGACAATTTGATTTTGCCCTGACGATCTATATCGAGACACTTAACCAGAACCTTGTCCCCTTCGTGTAGAATGTCAGTAACGTTCTTGACCCGTTCTTTAGCCAACTCGGAAATATGCACCAGGCCCTCGGTACCTGGGAAAATTTCAACAAAAGCACCGAAATCCATGATTTTCTTAACGGTGGCCATGTAGAGTCGACCTACCTCAGCATCTTGAGTAAGGTTCCGGATCATCTTGATAGCAGCTTTACAAGCTTCACCGTCGGAAGATGCGATGTTGATGCGACCATCATCCTCGATATCGATGGCACATCCGGTCGCCTCGATGATGCCACGAACATTTTTACCACCAGGTCCGATGACAGTGCGCACTTGATCCGGTTTGACATTAATGGTGGTAATACGCGGTGCATAAGGAGACAGGTCGCTGCGGGAAACAGAAATCGCCTCAGCCATTTTGCCAAGGATATGGATTCGCCCTTCGCGTGCCTGATCAAGAGCTTGCCCCATGATTTCCTTGCTGACACCGCTGATCTTGATATCCATCTGCAAGGCCGTAATGCCATCACGGGTACCCGTAACTTTAAAATCCATATCACCGAGATGATCTTCGTCACCTAGAATGTCGGAAAGCACGACAACATCATCGCCTTCCTTGATCAGGCCCATAGCGATGCCGGCAACGGCTTCTTTAATAGGTACGCCGGCATCCATCAGTGCCAGAGACGCGCCGCAGACACTCGCCATGGAGGAAGAACCGTTCGACTCAAGAATGTCGGATACAACACGCAAGGTATAAGGGAAATCATCGTGATTAGGCAGCACCTGCGCAATAGAACGTTCTGCAAGCATACCGTGACCGATCTCACGACGACCGGGGAAAAGTCGCATGCTGGTCTCACCTACGCAGAACGGAGGAAAGTTATAGTGAAGCATGAACTTTTTAAATTCCATGGACTGCACATTGTCCATGCGTTGCTCGTCTTTAGAAGTGCCAAGAGCAACAGCCACCAGAGCCTGAGTTTCACCGCGGGTAAATAATGCGCTGCCATGGGCTCTCGGAAGGACTCCGATTTCACAGGTGATGGGACGGATAGTGTCCTTGTCACGTCCGTCGATTCGAACCTTATCCCGAGCAACCATCTGGCGAACCAGGCGCTTTTGAAGACTACCGAAGGCTTCACTGACATCATCGGCCTGTCCCTCAAATTCTTCAGCCAAAGAAGCCAGGGTATCGGTTTTGATTTCAGCTACTGCAGCATAACGTTCCTGTTTGGTGCGAATCTTTACGGCCTCAATCAAGCGCATTTCGGCCAATTCGGCAACCTTGCTAACAATTGCAGGATCGATGACTTTTACAGAAAATTCACGCTTTTCAAGTCCCGCGACCTTGACCAGCTCAAGCTGGATATCGAGTAACGGTTGAAGAGCTTCATGAGCAAAAAACAGAGCATCAAGCATCTCTTGCTCACTAATAAAATTTGCCTCTCCCTCAACCATGATAATAGCATCACGGGAACCTGCAACGATGATATCCATATCGCTACTGGAACGTTGTTCAAGGGTCGGGTTGGCGATCAATACGCCCTCGACACGACCCACTCGAACTGCGGCGACAGGCCCATCAAAGGGGATATCGGAAACGGCCACAGCTGCTGAAGCACCAAGCATGGCCAAGGTGTCAGGATCGTTTTGCTCGTCTACCGAAATAACGGTGGGCATAATCTGAGTTTCAAACATGTACCCTTTGGGGAACAGAGGGCGCAGCGGCCGGTCGATAAGACGGCAGACCAATGTTTCACGTTCGGTAGCACCGCGTTCACGACGGAAAAAGGACCCGGGGATTTTACCACCCGCGTAGAATTTTTCCTGATAATTGACTGTGAGAGGGAAAAACCCTTGCCCTTCACGCAATTGTTTGGCACTTACTGCGGTACACAGAACCTTGGTATCACCATAGGTAACCACTACTGCACCGTCAGCTTGACGCGCCATTTTGCCTGTTTCAAGGGTCAAGGTCTGCCCATTGAACTGACATTCAACTTTTTGATAAGCCAAATTATTCTCCTTTTTTGCGAGGCAAAATCCGAGTCACCGCATGCCCCACAGAATCTTTCTCTTAAAACGGCCAAAGGAGACTGACCTGAGACAACAGCCGCTCACCCTCGCGGACCGGCTGTTCTCTCCGGGCAACCTCCATCAGCATACAAAAAAACTCAGGCAGCAGGCCTCTCGACTCGGCGAGAAGCGTGCTGCCCTTTACTACCTACGGATACCGAGGCTCTGTATAATTGTGCGATACCGTTCCACATCGTTGCGTTTGAGATAGTCCAGAAGACGTCTCCGCTGTCCGACAATTTTCAGCAAACCGCGACGGGAATGATGATCTTTTTTGTGGGTCCGAAAATGCTCGGTCAGATAGGTAATGCGTTCTGACAGCAGAGCAATCTGCACCTCAGGAGATCCTGTATCACCTTCATGTCGTTTATACTGCTCGATGAGTTCCTGTTTTTTATCAGTGGCTAACACCTTGCCACCTCCTTTCGTGTTTAAATGCAACCTAAATGGTTATTATAACGATATAAAGCGTAATCTTATTACCATAGTTAGGAGTCAGTGTAAAGCGCTATTCAAAGCCTCCACAATCATTAAAAACCTTCAAAAGTTCGAAATCACCACGCGATTCATTGATACGCGAAGGTGCGAAACGGGTAATCGCCAAGGGACCGTTGAGGCTGACCAACAGAACAAGGGTTCCTTCGGAAATGTCTATATGCTCAGCTAGCATATCCGTTGTAGGAGGGATACCGTAACTCAGTCTCTTAACACCCTCGTCAGATACAACAAGAGAAGGGTATTCCCTGAGAGCCTCGCCAATAGAGAGCAAAAAACGATGACGATCCTCAGGTGCAGACCGTTCGATTTCATCGAGAGTGACAGCATCGTCTTCAGTAAAAGGAGCGCTTTGCAAACGCCTCAACGAGGTCAGATGAGCACCACAACCTAGTTTGGCACCAATATCATGACAGAGTGTCCGAACATAGGTTCCCTTCGAACAGCACACATCAAATGATACATGTGGCGACTGAACGGTCAACGACTGAAGACTGAAAATTGTTACCGTCCGCGCTGTCCTCACCACCTCGATTCCTTGCCGCGCAAGTTTATAAAGCGGCACACCATCCTTTTTCAAGGCAGAATACATAGGTGGCAATTGATCAATAGAACCCACCATCGACATACAAACATCCAGGATTTGCTCGGTGCCCAGATGCGATGTTTCGTGAGTCTCTATAACCTGCCCCTCAGAATCTTGGGTATCGGTTGTCATGCCCAGCAGCAACGAGGCACGATAAGTTTTGTTCTCCTCCATAAGATACTGGAGAATCCGTGTTGCTTGACCTAGAGCCACAACCAATACGCCAGTGGCCAGCGGGTCCAGTGTACCTGCATGCCCAACCTTACGTAAACCGAAAAGACGCCGTACGCGTCCAACAACCGCATGGGAGGTCATCCCCTGAGGTTTATCAACTATCAGGATACCGTTCATAAAGAAAGTGGGAGAAGTTCGTTCAGACGATCGAAGACAATCTGGCGAACTTGTTCCATACTGCCTGAAACAGTCGCCCCTGCCGCATTATGATGACCACCGCCACCCAGCTCTCGTGCGAGGGAACCTACATCAACATGGCCCTTGGATCGAAAACTGACTTTAAACAGGTCATCTTCAACCTGTCTGAAGAATAACGCGACTTCAACTCCCCGAATAGAACGCGGATAATTGATGAGCCCATCGGTATGTTCGGGACCAGCACCGGTAGCAAGAAACATTTCACTGGTAGCAGAAACAGCTCCAAAACGACCACAGGAAGAGACGGTAAGCGTGTCCAGAACGCGAGACAATAGCTTAACCCGCTCAACCGGGTGGCTTTCATATAGGTTACCAGCAACATACCAAGGAGATACACCAATCTCTACCATAGCAGATGCAATAGCAAAGGCTTCCGGATTGGCATTGGAATAGCGGAAGGAACCAGTATCGGACAGGATGGCGGTATAAAGACAAACCGCAACATCTGAAGATACCGGGTGCCCTGCGGCCAGGATAACACGATGAATTAAAGCACCGGTAGCACAGGCTTCATCGTCAAGGTAATTAATGCTACCAAATAATTGAGAATGGGGATGATGATCAATATTGACGAGCTGCAAGCAGTACTCAGACAAAAAACTCCCAGCCCGATCCAATTGTCCGGAGTCAAGAACAAAACCAGCGTCATAACGACCCAGTTTGCCGGGATCACTCACGACTTTATCGGCACCTGGTAAAAATCGGAGTTCCTCGGGGACACCATCGACATTGAATGCAACAGCTTGCTTTCCTAGTTCCTGCAGAAAATTAGCCATAGCCAGGGTCGAAGCGATGGCATCACCATCGGGGTGTGCATGGGAAGCTACCACGAAACAGGTGCCTTCCCGAATGACATTAAGGATCGCCTCAATCATCACTGGTCTGATCTTCGTTCCTGGTTTGTTCTTCGTTTATTTGGCGCAACAGGCTGTCGATACGATTTCCATATTCCAGTGCTTTATCAAACTCAAAAATAAGTTCAGGCACATAGCGCAAGCGCAACCGGCGTGAAAGTTCCCGCCGAATAAAAGGCACTGCACTCTTGAGGCCTTTCTGAGTATCTGCACGTTGTTTTTCATCTCCATAAACGGTGTAGTGAACGCGGGCCAGATGCATATCAGGAGTGACGCTAACACCCGTAATGGTAACAAAACCTACTCGCGGATCCTTAAGGCCCTTGAGGAGCAGCGCCGAAATTTCTTTTTGCATTTGTTCGCCGACGCGATGGGGACGTGGATGATCCAAATTATCTACCTATCCGTAATGAATGAACTCTATGTCCTGACCGACGATCTCGGCCAGACCAATGCGCTCTACTTCTTCAATCAACTTCTGCAAAACCTGATGCGCAGAAGCTTCACTATTTTCAAGAATGGCGAATCCCAAAGCAGCACGTTGCCACAAGTCTTGATGGTCAATCTCTGCACAACTTACCGGAAAACGTACCCGACAACGGCCCAGAATACTTTTGACTACCGCGCGCTTTTGTTTAAGATTCTGACTCCCATGGACCAACAGATGGAGTCTCAAAACCCCGACGACCATGGAAGTCTCCGATTGACATTAAAGAGAGGTCTTCACCTCTTCCATCTCGAAAACCTCAATAATATCGCCAACTTTAATATCGTTGTAGTTTTCAAGACTCAAACCGCATTCATAGCCGCTTTGAACTTCACGCGCATCATCTTTAAAGCGCTTGAGAGAGGCAAGCTTTCCTTCCCAGACAACTACATGATCGCGGATAAGGCGGACTTGAGCATTGCGCAACACCTTGCCTTCAGTGACATAGCAACCGGCAATCGTACCGACCTTGGATACACTGAAGGTTTCACGAATCTCCACCTTGCCGAGAGATTTTTCTCTCAAGGTCGGTGCGAGCAGACCTTCCATGGCATCTCGAATATCGTTTACTGCGTCGTAAATGATATTATAGAAACGGATATCCACCCCTTCCACTTCAGACAAGGAAGCAGCCTTAGGCTCGGCGCGAACATTAAAACCGATAATAATAGCATCCGAAGCGGAAGCCAAAGACACATCACTTTCAATGATACCACCTACCCCGGTATGAATTACCACGAGACGGCAGGCATCGGTAGAAAGCTTAACAAGAGACTCACGAACGGCTTCGACTGAACCCTGTACGTCACCCTTGATGATAACCTTGAGCTCCTGCACCTCACCTTGCTGGAGACGAGCATAGAGCTGTTCAAGAGAGATTTTACTCGTTGTTGCCAGTTCCTGTTCGCGTATTTTCCGCTGTCTATGAGACGCAATATCTTTGGCCGCTTTTTCTGTCTCTACAGCATGAAACGTATCCCCGGCAATCGGCGTACCAGAAAGGCCTGTGACCTCTACAGGACAAGATGGACCAGCCTCTTCAAGACGTTCCCCCCTGTCATTGCTCATCGTGCGAACTCTGCCGTAATGCAAGCCGGAAACAATGGGGTCTCCAATACGAAGCGTACCATCTTCAACCAACACAGTTGCGACAGGACCACGTCCGCGATCGAGGCGGGCCTCAACAATGGCGCCCTTCGCCCTTTTATTGGGATTTGCCTTAAGATCGAGTACTTCAGCCTGAAGCAGGACCATTTCAAGAAGGCTATCCAGGTTGGTTCGGTTTTTGGCTGACACTTCAACAAAGATGGTATCACCGCCCCACTCTTCAGGAACCATCTCAAATTCAGTCAATTCCTGTTTGACCCTGTCAGGGTTAGCATCCGGCTTATCCATCTTATTGATTGCTACAATCATTGGAACGCCAGCGGCCTTGGAGTGATTGATCGCCTCCTTGGTCTGAGGCATAACCCCATCATCAGCAGCAACTACCAATATAACTATATCAGTGACCTTGGCACCACGAGCACGCATGGAGGTAAAGGCTTCATGTCCGGGTGTATCAAGGAATGTAATTTTTTGACCGTCAACGGTGACGTCATAAGCCCCGATATGCTGCGTAATACCACCGGCTTCACCATCAGTAACATTGGTAGTCCGTATCGCATCGAGCAGACTCGTTTTGCCATGGTCAACATGACCCATGATAGTAACGACCGGCGGCCGTGGCACAGCACCTTCATCACTACCACCCTCTTCAATGATACCGGCGGTATCAGCAAGAAGATTTTCTTCATCAAATGCGACGTTTTCGACTTCGTAGTTAAACTCGGAGGCCAGCAGAGCAGCAGTTTCAAAATCCAGGGGATGGTTAATTGTAACCATTTGCCCCTGGCGCATCAATTCGGTGATCAGATCTTTACTCTTGACCCCCATACGCTTGGCCAACTCGCCAACAGTAATAACATCGCTGATACGAATGATACGCTTAATCGCCTTGGAGACTGTTACCTCGGTTTTCTTTTGAACCTTGGGACCCTTTTTACCGCGGCGCAAGCGACGTTCATCACGATCAGGTTCATACACTTCGCGGCGACCGCGACGCGCCTTACCACCATCTTGAACTTCTTTATCTTTATCGTGGAAGCCGCCTTTACCTTTTTTGGCCTTTTTACCGCCACGCACTTCTTTGTCGGCAGCGGGTCCGCCATCATGAGGAATAACAGGTTGAGGCGCAACTTCTTTGACCCGAGGTGCTGGCGCACCCGGCGCCGGCCTGGCCGTCTTGGGACGTTCGGGACGTTCGGGACGACCACGATCAGCCTTAGCGCGTTCAGGTCTTTCAGTACGTTCTTGACGTTTGGGGGGGGGAGCTAACGTCGACAGCTCAACACGCCCGAGAATCTTGGCACGATTGGCCGTAGCTTTTTCAACTTTAGGTTTATCCTTGGTCACCGAAATTTCAGCCGCTTCCGGCTGCCCTTCTATTTTATCGGCCGTTTTGGATGCTTCGAGCGTACCATTCTGCGGCTCAACATCAGTCACGGCAGAAGGTTTTTGTTCAACTTGGGGCTTTTCTTCGGCGACCGGTGTGATTTCAGGTTGCGTTTCCGGCACGGTAGCTGCCGGCGCTTCAGGTATCGCTTCTTGTGCAGACGCGACAACATCTTCGGGCTCAACCACTGCGGTTGGCTCGACAGCAGCTTCCTGAACAAGAACATCAGGCTGCTGATCTTCACTGGGACTTACAGCTTGTTTTTCTTCTACAGAAGGCACTTCAACGGGGGCAGTCTCGTCAGCACCAACCTCTTCGGCTGCCGCGGGGGGGAGCGACTGCTCAACCGGAGGAACTTCCTTACGACGCCGCCGGATAACTCCGGCAGTTATGCGCTGTTCTTCGACACGTTCAACCTTGGAGGGTTCGCCTTCAAACTTCTCCAAATCTTCATCGCTCAGCACGCTCATATGACTTTTAACATCAATGCCGGCCTCGTGAAGTTTTTCCAACAACACTTTATTATCTAGTTCCATTTGTTGCGCTAACTCATATACCCGTATTTTTTTACCCATTAAACTCCCCCGCGAATTTATTCAACCGTTCCAATTCATTCTTAATCGCAACGGCTAGCGAACCATATTTCAACGCGACTACGCCGCGTTCAGACTTACCAAGCAAGCTACCGAGAAGCTCCTTGCTAAAAGCAGCAAAACAAGTTACATCACTGCGACAAGCAGCCCTATCAACCTTTTCGGCAATAGCAGGCGAAAGATCGGCGGCTCTTACCAGCAATCCAAATTCTTTTCCAGCCTGCAACTCACTTAACACTTGCCGCGTGCCGGAAACAACCTGACCGGCTTTGCGGGCCATGCCAATTAAATCCAATGCTTTGCATTGTACTTGCGCCTGCAGTACTTGCCACAGCTCATTTGCAGAAGGCCCATCGCCCCCTCGAAGAGAACGACATAATTGCCCACGTTTAACGGCTGTTTCAATACAGTCAAACTCAAAACAGGTATATACGCCGCGGCCGGGTAATTTCTTCCGATAATCAACGACAACTTCACCTTGCGGGCTCAGAACATACCGCACCAACTGGTCTTGGTCAAGGGACTTCCTACACCCGACACAGGTACGCTGAGGACCGTGTTTAACATCATCACCCTGATCAGATTGATGAATCTTCGACCGGGCCTTCTTCATTCGAATCACATTCCTCCATCTGCTCCCCTTTCACATCCGACAAAGGCGGGGAAGCCACACCTGCCTCATCGGCGACACCGGCTTCGTCACTTGCATCACCCGCTGCCACGTCAGCGACCGAATCAGTCAAGCCCAATGCCTCTTTCGCGGCTTCCGCAGCGCGAGTCTCACTCTTTATATCAATATTCCAACCTGTCAACTTGGCAGCCAAACGGACATTTTGACCTTTCTTGCCTATTGCAAGAGAAAGTTGATCGTCGGGAACGATAACCTCAAGAGCCTGCTCATCGTTATCCATATAAATCTTGGTAACTTCTGCGGGAGCAAGAGAGGCACAGACAAACCGACCTACATCAGGCGACCAAGGAACGATGTCAATTTTTTCACCACGCAATTCGGAGACAACGTTCTGTACGCGGGAACCACGCATACCTACACATGCGCCAACGGGATCGACATCGGGGTCATAAGATGCTACAGCGATCTTGGTCCGACTACCCGCTTCACGTGCGACAGCCTTAATTTCCACAATACCCTCGGCGATCTCAGGAACTTCGAATTGGAAAAGCGAAGCAACCAGACCGGGGTGAGTTCTGGACAAAATAATCTGAGGCCCCTTGGTGGAAATCTTGACTTCGGAAATAAGCACACGCGCACGATCACCCTGACGGTAGTTTTCTCGGGAAACCTGCTCACGATGAGGCAACAGGCCCTCGGTCAAACCAAGATCGACAATCAGGTCACCTCGTTCATAGCGTCGCACAATGCCATTAACAAGTTCCCCGACACGACCTTTAAACTCGTTGTAAATCTTTTCGCGCTCAGCTTCACGAACCTTCTGGATAATAACCTGCTTAGCGGTTTGCGCTGCTATCCGGCTGAAATTACCACCTTCGATCTTCATGCCGAGCGAATCTCCGACCTCTACATCTTCATCGATTTCACGAGCCTCTTCGAGGTCGATTTCCTTATAGGAATCAACCACTTCATCGACAACGGTAACGAACTCAAAAAGCTCGACTTCACCCAAATCGTCATTGAAGTGTGCTTCAAGGTCGCGGGTATTCCGGTATTTCTTATTGGCTGCAGAAAGCACGGCAGATTCAAGGGCTTCAACTAAAACACCCCGATCAATGCCCTTCTCCTTGACGACTTGTTCGATGATATGGTTAAGATTTACCAACATCTAAATCCCCCTCGATACTTTTTTATAATCCGCACCCTTAAATCAGGTAGCGGTGTATTTCGATAACGCTTATCAGCATTAAATCAGAATTCAATTTCCAGATTGGCTTTTTCGATATCTTCGAGAGGCAGTTCAACCCGAAAACCATTTTTTTCCTTCAACTCAACAAGCACCTTACCGTCACAAAAGCCACAGAGCGTTCCGGTAAAGGTTTTTCGCCCTCGCCCCTTGCCATCGATATCAATAGAGACGCGCGTCTTTATCTTAACCAAACGTCCGGAAAAGCGCTCGTAATCACTAGCTTTGGTCAATGGTCGATCGAGACCGGGCGATGAAACTTCTAAATTATAGGCTGTTTCAATGAGGTCTTCAACCTCAAGGAGAACGCTAACTTCACGACTGACTTCAGCGCAGGTATCCAAGGTGATTCCACCAGGCTGATCAATAAAAAGTCGCAGGACCCAACCTTGTCCTTCTCTCTGGTATTCAAGGTCCACAAGCTCACAATCCTTTTCATCTAGGACAGGGAGAATCAGGGCTCGGACTTTCTCCAGAACAGTATTTTGCTTCATACAAAGAAACTTTCGCGGCTTGAAATAAAAAAAGTGAGCTTAAAGCCCACTTTATCCGTAGTGAACGAACCTGACAGAAGATTGTTACCACGAAGTACCGAATAACGCAAGAAAAAAATAATTTTCAACCACTTGCGAGACATCCGGTTTATTGGTCTAATCGTTCAGATTAACCTCTCTCGAGCAAGGATATACTTTCCGTGTGATGCGTCTGCGGAAAAAGATCAAATGGCCGCGACCAGGAAAGCTGGTATCCGCCGTTCAGCAACACCTGCAAATCTCGCACAAGAGTCGGAGGGTCACAGGAAACATAAATTATTTTGGCCGGTTGTACATCCACCAACTCTCGAACGACGTCGTAAGCACCGCTACGTGGCGGGTCGAGAATGACAAGGTCGAAGGGTAAGTCGCTACCATAGAGAGTCGCAGCTCCAAAAGCTTCCCTGGCATAGAAGGCTGTATTACCTACCTCATTAAGGCGAGCATTAAGTCGCGCCATTTCAATACTCTGCGGGTAAGCTTCTACCCCGATCAATTCCTGCGCCAGGCGCGCAACAGGCAGGCTGAAGTTACCCATTCCACAAAAAAGATCCAACACCCTGCTTGGCGGGTTGGATATAAGAGCGCCTATCACTTCACGGACCATTGCACGATTCTGAGGCAAATTGATCTGAGCAAATCCGCCGGGACCATAACCAAGACGAAGAACAGGGATATCAACCTCGACAATTAACTCCAGAGGCCCGCATACATGCACTGGATCAGCTTTGCGATCCGGTTGAACAAAAACGGCAATTCCTGAGCCCGCGGCACGTAATTTAAGGTGTTCGACAAAATCGCCAACATTCGAGACAAGGCTATGAATAACGGCGCGCACACGATCCTGATCATCAACCGCAAGATCGATTTGTGGCACCTGCTTTGACCATCGGGTATTTGAAATCCATGCTCGAAGCTGGTCTTTAGCCTCATTGAGTGCCGGGTGCATAATTGGACAGCTTGTAACCGGTATGACGTTATGACTACCGCGTTGATAAAAACCAACCTGAAGCCCTTTCGATGTATCGACACATTTAAATTGAGCCCGGCTTCGATAATTCCACTCCTGAGGAGAAGAAACAATTGGCAGCACTGTCTCAGGCTTTACACCCAGTTTACGAACCAGAAAATCCTTAAAAATTTGTTCTTTCCAGACACACTGTTCCGAATAGGAAATAAGTTGCCACTGACAACCCCCGCACTTGCCGAAAATCGGACAAGCAGGTGCTATACGCTTAACCGAAGAGACGAGTAAATGTTCTACTTGTGCTTCGACAAAGCGTTTTTTTTGTCTGGAAACACGGCAACGCACGCGATCACCCGGCACGGTAAGGGGAACAAACACCACTTTTCCATGGTGATATCCGATGCCACTGCCACCGTACGCCAGAGATTCGATCAGCAGATCGTCTATATATTCAGCCATTTTATACGGCTACCCTTCTTTATGCTGACTGTAAAGCCAATCCAGACGACTCCACAACCCTCTCAAGATACGCACCTCACGGTCATTAAGACCGGCCCGACCGAAAATCCGGCGAAAACTGCGCAAAATGTGATCCGGATTTTGAGGATCTAGATACCCGATATCCGTAAGAGTGGAGCGCATATGCTGATACATCCCTTCCAGTACATCGATGGAAGAGGTCTTTTTTCTTCCAGAGGTTTTACCGCTGGCTACAGCGCGTACCCGAGCGGTTTCGTACAGACAAATGGAAACAGACTGCGCCAGATTCATCGATGGGCATGCATCATCGGTAGGAATGGTAACAAAACGTTGACAGAGATCAAGCTCAGCAGTCTCCAAGCCTTTGTCTTCCCTACCAAAAACCCATGCCACCCTTCCCTCTTCGGTAACAGGTCCGAATTCCCTCGCAGCATCATCGGGATGCAGAAAATCCTCACGGTATTTTCCAAATCGGCGGGTTGTACCAAAGGCCAGCCTGCAATCGGCCAACGCCGACTGCAAATCAGGAAAAATGCGAGCATTTTCGAGAAGAGAAAACGCCTTAACTGCCATCCTGCGAGCATCCTCACTTAAATGGTCGGCGACCGGATTGACCAAACGCAAATCGGAGAATCCAAAATTCATCATGGCTCGACATACGGAACCTATATTCAGCGGTCCTTGAGGTTCAACCAGAACCACGCAGAGATTATCAGAGTTCATAACCGGTCATTCCTTTATCCTTATGGGCTTGCAGGCCCGCCAATTTGCTATCAGCCCAGAGCCCCCAAAGCGAATTGCAAGAGACTTACGCCAGCAATGGCAGCAGTTTCAGTACGCAGAATTCGATGGCCCAGAGTGACAGGCTGCACCCCACAGGCAACAGCCTGTTGTGTTTCCGCAAGGGGAAATCCTCCTTCGGGACCAACAATGAGCGCAACGCTGGAAATATCCGGACGATGGAGAGCATCACGCAGTCGCAGGGTCGTTTGTCCCTCGTAAAACATGACATTCAGATCCCAGCAAGCAGTTTCTTCAAGAACCTCGTCGAAGGTCATGACGGGTCCCAATTCGGGGATATCACGTCTGCGGCACTGCTTAGCAGCTCGATTAACAATATCGGGCCAGCGGTGAGATTTGCGTTGCTTGGAGTCACGCGCTTCCTGAGTCGTAGAGCGTGACGACACAAAGGGAACGATGCGATCAACCCCTAATTCCACGCTTTTTTCCAACACCAACTCGAAACGTTCTTTCTCTGGCAAAGCTTGATAGAGCACCAGGGGGACCTCTGGTGCTCTGTTTGATGTAAGAATTTCAAACGGCAGAATCCGACCGGGCCCCACAAGACGTGCGCGAAAAGCAATATCCAGTTGATCAACAACGGTCAAAATCGCCCCCGGTCGGTACCCCCAAAAGGACAAGGCCCTGACCGCATTGGGCGGCAGGGCCACTTCCCTTTCGATAGCGGCTGCCTGATCAAGCCGCACGATACTCTGGTGGCCGCCTCCGTTAACGCATGGCAACCTCAAAACCTATCTCCCGAAAATGCGCAAAACGCTTGCGCGCTGCAACCAACAACTGAGGGTCATAAACTTCAACAAAATCGATAGCCAGATCAAACTGACGAATAAATTCGGCTGAACAGGGTTTACCCATAACCAGAACCTTTGCACCGTTCGGATTACGCTCTTCGGCCTCGATGATAACCGGTTCATCCAGACACTCAACGGCGCCATTATCGTAGACATGGGGAATGAAGGCACCCTTCTTCCAGGTCCACATGAAGCGATCAAGTGTCACTCCCTGGTTGTCGTCGCATACCATGACAACCACCCGCTGACCTTGAATAAAAAAGTCCTCGGCAAAATCGCACAGATACTTGGCTTTTTCAGGACGCTTAATCTTGACGAATTCAACCCGCGTCATGATGCCGATGCCTTACATTTAATGAACAGTGTTTTCAACTTCTGCCTGCTGCCTTACGGGCATATTCAGCACCACAATCCAAGGCCAGGATATTCCCGGGAATGAATCGTTTATTACGTTCAGGAAGTATGCTATCGAGTCCGGACTTCAAACTATCCATGGAAACGACACCGGTCCGCGCAGCATAAGCTCCGAGAATGACCATATTTACCAAGCGTGCGTTACCGAGTTCAGCTGCCATCTCGTTAGCCGGAATAGCGAGTTTATGAATATCCGTTTGAAGCTTTGGCATCTCATCGACAAGGCAGGAGTTATATATGCAAAGACCGCCCGAAGCAATACGGTTAACATACTTATCCATGGCAAGTTGATTAAAAAGCAACATGGAATCGGGATGCCCCATAACCGGAGAGCCTATTTCTTCCCGAGAAACAATAACTGTACAGGTTGCGGCCCCACCACGTTTTTCAGGGCCATAAGCAGGAAAATAGGTTGCATTTTTATTTTCAAGAATCGCAGCACACGCTAACAGGTTACCAATGAGCAAAATACCCTGCCCACCATACCCGGCCATAAAAACGTTATCGCTCATTCCGTCAAGTCCATTTCGCAAACAGTTTCAATTTTAAAGCCAGTAGCCGGATCTCACCCTGAAGCCGTGATGTCCTTATAAACGCCCAGCGGGAAGTAATCCATCATTTCCTTACCGACACGCTCATTGGCTTCGATCGCGGACATACCCCAGTTGGTCGGACACGCACCCAAAACCTCAACAAACGCAAACCCTTGTTTTTTGACCTGCATTTCAAATGCCTTAAGAATGGTACGACCAGCCTCCATAACCCGTTTAGGAGTATCTACGGCGACTCGCGCTGAGAAAGCCGTGCCACCGAGCATGGCAAGCAATTCTGCCACACGAATGGGATATCCCTCTTTCGTCACATCACGCCCATAAGGCGAAGTCGTGGTGACCTGTCCCGGCAAGGTCGTCGGCGCCATCTGTCCGCCCGTCATGCCGTAGGTCGTGTTGTTGAGAAAAATCACGGTAATCAACTCACCACGGTTAGCGGCATGAATGATTTCAGCGGTACCGATGGCTGCCAGGTCACCGTCACCCTGGTAAGTGAAAACCACACTGTCCGGATGTACGCGTTTAACTCCTGTTCCAACAGCAGGAGCGCGACCATGGGGAGCTTCTACGACATCAATATCGAAGTAGTCATAGAGCAGAACGCTGCACCCGACTGACCCGATACCGATAGTCTGCTGTTGCACGTCAAGCAGATCGATAGCTTCGGCTACCAGACGATGCACGGTGCCATGGTGACATCCGGCACAATAATGAGTGGGAACCTCTTTTAATGATGAGGGACGCTGAAAAACCGTCTGTTCGTTAGGAGCCATGATCAGTCCTTATAATGCTTACAGATCTGTGCGAAAATTTCTTCGGGATCAGGCAAGGAACCGGTACCGCCGGGACGACCGTAAAACCTTACGTCCGCCATAGGATCCACGGAAAGACGAACATCCTCGACCATTTGGCCGTTATTCAACTCAACACACAGTACCTTGGGTGTTTTGGCAGTTGCCGTGCGATAGATCTCGGCCGGAAAAGGGAAAACCGTAATGGGCCGGATCAAACCAACTTTAAGTCCTTCCTTGCGCGCCATGGCAATCGCCGTCTTAACGATACGCGCCGCGCCGCCGAAAGCAGTCAGGATCAACTCAGCATCCTCGAGTCCAACGGCTTCAAAACGCGTCTCCTTCTCCTTAAGTTGCGCGTACTTGGCATGCAGATGCCAGTTATGCGCTTCCAATTCACCGTCGGCAAGGTACAAAGATTTAACAGCGTTGCCTTTAGCGCGCCCGCCCTTGCCGGTTATGGCCCAATCTTTAGGGGGCAGATCCTCCGGCAACTGATGAGCATGAGGAACAAGAGCTTCTTTCATCTGCCCCAGCATGGCATCACCCAACACCATGGCGGGAATACGATAACGATCCGCAAGATCGAAGGCCAGCATGGTTAGATCGTATAGTTCCTGAACTGAATGAGGGGCCAGAACAATGAGGTGATACCCACCGTGTCCAGCTCCTTTTACCGCCTGAAAATAATCAGCCTGGGACACATCGATACCGCCAAGGCCTGGTCCGGGTCGCTGAATATTAACAATGACGGCAGGCACTTCAGAACCGGCCATAAAAGACATTCCCTCGGCTTTAAGAGAAATGCCCGGCCCGGATGAAGAGGTCATAACCCGTCCTCCGGCAGCTCCGGCCCCAAGAACCATATTAATGGCGGCCACTTCGCTCTCGGCCTGAACAAAGGTCCCCCCCACTTTAGGCATTTCACGTGACATGAATTCAGGGATATCATTCTGGGGAGTTATGGGATAGCCAAAATAATAGCGGCACCCTGCTTCGAGGGCTCCCATGGCAACAGCTTCGTTGCCCTTGACGAATAAACGTTTTTTCAAAACAACCTCCTGGCTGTGTTGAAACAGGTATAAGTGAAATCAGGATTCAGAATCGGAGTCTTCGGGCTCATCAAGACGTCATCATTTCTCAGGCTTGGTAATCTTGAGGGCAACATCCGGACAGACCCGCGCGCACAAGGCACAGGAAACACATTTTTCCTGGTCGGACGATTCTATTTCGACCAGGGGATAGCCCTGTTTATTAAGCTTACTCCCGATCTTCAATAATTGCTTGGGACAGGCTTCTGCGCAAAGTCCACACCCCTTGCAGAACTCTTCATCGATAATAATTTTTTTCACTGACAACACCTTCTTCTAAACGTCCGACAGTTCAATAATCGTCTATTTGCGTCGCGGTCGGCGAAACATACCAAATTGCTTGAATTTTGGCAACACTGAATGAAAGTTCATGCTTTCTTAACAAATATGACACACAACCTACATGGACCTACTCAGGACGCGGATACGCTTAGTGCCGTCAAACGCCTCATAACAGAGAGGCTGCCCAGCCAGGAAAACATCAATTCCCTCTGAGCGCTTGGTTTATTTTTACAAAATATCGGAATCGAGTAAACCTTCATCAACAAAGTGCGTCTATAAAACCAAAACGAAAGGAGAAACAACCATGAAAAAAAACAAGTTTGCTTTAGCTTTATCCGCCGCAACCATAGGTATCGCCTGTCTGGTTGCATCACCGGCCTGGTCTGCAGGCCAACATGACCAAACCCAAATCAAGCAGCAAAGAAGAATTGCTCAAGGTGTCAGGTCGGGCGAACTCACCCGCCACGAATTTGCGCGGTTACAAAATGAACAGCGCCAAATCAAACATTTTGCTTACCGCGCCAAGGCTGATGGTCATGTAAACAAGTGGGAGCGTCGTCAATTATCAAACATGAGAAAACAGGCCAACAAACATATTTACACGGCTAAACATAATCGCATGAACTCCTACTCTTGCCGCCCCGAATGGAGAGGTCACCACGATAGACATAACATCCCGCCACGCAGGGCTCCATCGATCAAAACCGGTTCCTTTAGCGGGGCAGTCGTACAACCGGGATTGTCCATAGCATGGAATGTCGGACTTCACTAAAAGTCTCACAGTATAGAAAAAATCCCGAAGTTAATAGCTTCGGGATTTTTTTGCCTCCTGCCGTACTTCCGCTATAATTCAGAAAATGAATGCCTTACTGACACTATTTGAGAAGTCTACAAAAAGGGGCAGATTATGAGCTATCGTGGAACCATCGGCATCCTGACCGGGGGGGGAGATGTACCGGGATTGAATCCGGCTATCAGGGCTGTCACCTTCCGCGCCTTGCGTGAAGGCTACAGGGTCGTCGGCATTCGCCGGGGATGGGGCGGTCTGGTGGACTATGTAATCGATAGCCATGCGGATAACAGCGCCCATCTACAAATCCTCACCGAGGATATTGTCAATCGCGCAGGCCGCACGGGAGGTACCTTTTTACACACCTCGCGTACCCTGCCTGCGCGCCTTCCGGGTACGGCCGTTCCGGAACATTTGAGATCCCAATACCATGATGACGTTAACGACGTCACCCCTCATATATTACGCGCGATTGAAAAAATAGGTATTGATTATCTTATCCCTATCGGTGGGGATGACACCTTGAGTTATGCTGAACGACTCAGCCGTGAGGGAGTATCCGTCGTGGCCATACCAAAAACCATGGATAACGACGTTACCGGCACCGATTACTGTATCGGTTTCAGCACCTGCGTCACCCGCACCATCGAGTTGACCCATACTTTGCGCACGACCGCAGGTTCGCATGAACGTTTGCTTGTTATTGAGGTATTCGGACGATATGCAGGATTTACAGCCATGCTGCCAACCATGGCCGGAGCGGCAGACCGGTGCGTTATTCCTGAACAGCCTTTCGATATGGAACATTTAACCAGACTGCTGGTTGAAGATCGCAATCGCCACCCCAGCGCCTATGCGGTTGTACTGGTGTCGGAAGGTGCGACCATGGTTGATGAGGAAAGCATGTCTTTTGAAAGTATGGAAAGCGACCAATACGGTCACCGTAAATTGGGCGGCATCGGCGATAAAGTCGCCGCAAGACTTAAGGAATTGTCACCAAAATTCAACAACGGCAAACGTATCAACATCGTTAATCAACGACTTGGATATCTCGTACGTTGCGGCAATCCTGATGCCATCGACTCCATCGTGCCTATGGCTTATGGCAATCTGGCTCTGGATCTTATCCTTGAAAAACGCACAGGGCAACTGGTTGCACTGCGTAACGGTTGTTATGCCAGCGTACCGATTGACATGGTAACCAGCCGCAAAAAGATAGTCTCCGTTGACAGGCATTACAACAAAGAGCGTCTTAGGCCCAAA
Source organism: Pelobacter sp. UBA6812 (assembly GCA_002452265.1). GTDB lineage: Bacteria > Desulfobacterota > Desulfuromonadia > Desulfuromonadales > Syntrophotaleaceae > Syntrophotalea. The sequence continues at coordinate 25,566 of DKEW01000015.1, forward strand.
TACGAAACATTCAGGGATCAGCCCATGTTTATTATGACCAGCGAAGATTGACGGTGAATGCGTGTCTTGCCAAGCTAAAAAAGGCCCGGGGTTTGTATTCCCGGGCCAGCAAGACTTATGGATTTGAAAGATGCTTGATAAATAGATGGACTATCTTCACAAACTTTCGAGCATGGATCGTACCTCGGAATTATTGGGATCCAGAAGTAAAGCCTTACGATACAATTCCTCGGCACGATATGTAATGCCCAGGCGCTGGTATAAGTTACCGGCAGTCAACAAAAGGGAAAGATCTTTGGGGCGAGCTTCCACACCAATACGAAAGACCTCAAGGGCCGCATCAAAATTTTCCTTGCTAACAAAATAGGCCGCAATCTGCTGGAATAGATCCGAGGAAACCCATGGCTCGGAAACTGCCAGCTTTACCGAGTACATGTAAACAGTTTCAGCATCGCCATCCTTTGCCAGAGAAACAAGATAATCGCCAAATTGACGATAAGCCTCTGCCCGTTGCGGCAAATATCTCAACCAACTATCGCTGGATATGTTCTGTTTTTGAAAATACCGTAACCAGAATCCGGTCTCCTCGGGTTCTAGTGACAGAAGCCTGGATAATGTCACCATTGCCTGCCGATCATCCCCCTTGGACAGAAGATAGAGAAGATGACTGCGCTGCAATGCGGAAGAAAGCGGCATATTTTTCAATCCTCCCTGCATCAGCTTCTGTCCAGCCTCGACATGACCACGCACCTCCAAAAGCGCGCCGATACGATATAGAGGCTTTCCGACAAGAGGATTGAGCCGAAGGGCCCTTGAAAATAACGCCATCGCCCTTCCATCATCCTGTTGCGCTGCCCAATAATTTCCAGCCGCAAACCAATGGTCAGCTTCGAGAGGATCGAACAGCAATTGTTTTTCCAGTGTTTCCGGGGTATCTGACGACCCGTCCTGTGTTGACACAAAGGTCGCTACAAGTGGTTGTGACACCTTCAACCATGCTTTACCGCCAACATAAACGGTACCTGCCAGTCCCAACAAGCCGGCAAAAAAGATCATCCCCCACCGAACCTCCGGCGATAAATCGCCAAAGTCAGAATCTGGCTCTCCCGATGAACTGAAGCAGCCGATCGCTATAAAAAGTGCTGCAAGGAAATAACCTATCAACTTTGACCACGGAACGGATGCCTGAGACGCGGCGGAGCCTGATGCGAAACAAACGACCAATCCGGCAACTACGCCGGGTAAAAGGACCTGAGACATGCGGTTGCGCCTCCGGAACCATCCTGTAACGCCAGTCAGAAGTAGGGAAAGCCAAAAACACAGAGTCAGGAAGATCCCGACAAGACCGCCTTCGGTGAGCACCGCAAGATCAAACCCGCCACTTTTTTTCTCTGCCGGAGAGGTCTTAAGCTTTGTGTAGCGCATTTCCAATCCCGCCAGGTTACCAGGCCCCGCACCGAGCAGAAAAAAATCTTTTACAAGAGACTGGCGATCAAGGGAGGTAAATGCTGGGATCGGAGAATTACTCGACTCACGATGTGTTGATTTTATGGTGCCAAGCCCAACCACAACAAAAACCAGCAGGGATAGCACCACCGCAGTTATACAACCCGTGCGACTGCTGCGACGAAGCAGGAGCATGACTGTCATTATCAGAAGCCCGCAGGCCAGGGATACCTGGATTTGCAGAGGAGCAAATAGGGTCACGGCCACAATCATCAGTATCGCCGAGGCCAACAAATAGCCGTGAAGATGATTTGACGGATGACGGAATGCCTGCACCAGACGCTTGGTCCATGAACCATAATTTTGATGGGGCTTGGCATAAAGATGGCAAGCCAATACCAAGGGCACAAGAGCGGCCAATGATACCATCTCTCCCCTGAACACCGTGTGGAACAGATCGGCATTGAGACCTGCCGTAAGTTGAATAAAACCGAACCCGATTGTCGCAAAAGCGACCAATCCAACAGCTATCCCAAACCATTGTAAAAGTTTTCCCAGCTCGGCATGATAGGCACCGGTCTGGGCCGTCATAAAGAAAAGACCCGCCATGACCATAAACTGCAGTAGCCAGAGAAATGCCGGTTTCGCTGTCAAGGCGAGTGGCATCCATGTATCGGGGCGCAATGCCCAGACCGTTTCGCTGTACAATTGGTAGCCGCCAGGGGACAGAGATGACAAAATTGCAGGCGGAAGGGGAAGAAACTGAATCAACAGCAAAGCGAACCACCCGACGAGTGCTGGAAAACCAGGGGGGCGCCACAGACCTTCGCCGGCAAAATGCAGCATCCCCACCAGAGCGATCGAAACGGGTACGATCAGAACCGCGGCCCGCCAGGAGAAGGGTATAATCTCACCGAACAGGGTCAATAACCACACAGCAACAAGTAGCCAACCCCATACTTTAGACATCCAGCGACCTCCCTGAAATAACTGCAGCAGGATTATATTGCACAAGCTTAAGGGCCGCACTTTCTCCAATAAGCTGTGCTGCAACTCGCACACCTTCCGACAACTGCGGCAGCCGATGATGCGATGAGTGCCCATCGCTGGCGAGGATATGTACCCAGCCACTGGAAACCAAATGACAGGCACAGGCCTGCACATCCACACCAAAAATGCCAGTAAGACTTCCTGCTGTAACCTGTACCAAAGCACCTGATTGCACAAGATGCTCAAGGGATTCAGGGTGTTTGAGAATACTTGGATTGCGCTCCGGATGGGTGATAATGGGACGCAAACCTGCTAACTGCCATTCAAAAAGCGTTTCCTCGGCATTGGCAGGCAAATGGCTATGGGGAAACTCAAGTAACACATAATTGGTTCGATTGACGGTATACAAAGACACTACCTCAATCGGCAATAAAGAGGAGACATCACCGCCCGGAAGTATATCGACAGATACGCCCATTTTTTGCAGATAGGCGGTAAGCATGCTGATCTTTTCTTCAATCAGCGCTGGTGTGGGAATTTCATTTTTGACATGAGGCGTAGCGACAATGGTCCGGATTCCATCTGCTACAGCGATACGAGCCATGGCAAGCGACTCCTCCATGGATGATGAACCATCATCCATGGAGGGCAATATATGGCAATGAATATCGATCATAATTATTTGCCTGATTCGGCAACAGGCCTCTTATTTTTATTATCTCCCTCGTAATGGTGGTAGTAACTATGATGATAATAGGAGGATTTATCGATTTCCAAAGCATTAATAACCAAACCAAGTATGCGCGCTCCGGCATCCCGAAGTGTTCGAAGAGTCCGGTCCGCGATTTCGTAGGTCGTCTTGCCACCGGCCGCAACAAGAATCACCCCTTCGAACAACCGGCACAGAAGTCGCGTATCCGATACCGGCAACACCGGCGGGGAGTCACAGAGAATAATGTCGAATTCATTACTCAATGAATCCAATAAACTTGGCAAACGGTTTGAGCTAAGCAATTCCGAAGGGTTGGGCGGAATCGGTCCGGCAGGTATGACGTACAGATTATTTACGCTTGTTTTCTGCACGATGTGACCATCCACTGCACCGGCCAAATAGGTACTTAATCCCCGGCTGTTGGATAGCTTCAATATTTGATGAATTCGCGGTTTTCGCAAATCACCATCCACCAGTAGCACTTTCTTGTCGGACTGAACAAGGGTCTGGGCCAGATTAATGATCGTGGTGGTCTTGCCCTCCCCCATCCCCGCGCTCGTCAGCAGAATGCGTCGAGGTGCCTGATCGGCAAAGGATAGGAAAACTGCAGTTCTCAGTCCGCGATAACTTTCAGCGAAGGCCGATTGCGGCTCACTCAGAACCGTCTCCTCAACGGGGTGTTTTAGATGTCGACGCATTGAGATCACCCCGAGAATCGGGATCCCGAGAATAGCTTCTGCTTCTTCGGGGTCTTTAACGGTGTTGTCAAGATAATTCATGAAAAACGCAAGAGCGATTCCACCCGCAAGACCGATGATCAATCCAAGCAGCAAATTGACTTTTTTCGAGGGGGTTGCTGGGAATTTGGGCAGCATCGCCTTTTCCACAATCCAGAGAACAACAGGGCTGGAATCTTCGGTAATACTCTGTTCTTTAAGTTTGAGCATCAAGGCATCGTAGAGTTCACGGTTTGTATCAACTATCCTTTTGAGGGCACCATACTGGATAAATTTTTCGTTCAGCCCCATTGCCTCGGATTTGGTTCCCGTGAGCTTGCTGCGCAAAGTGTTTTCATTAGATCGCGCGAGTTCGTAATCGGTTTGGATAGAGTCGATAATGCGATCGATTTCCTGGCGTCGTTTACGCTCGAGAACCTGCAGATCTCCTCTTGCCTTAACCATCAGCGGATGTTTGGATCCGAATTTGTTGGACAGTTCCATGATGCTTTTTTCAGTTTCAACGATCTGGGACCGAATGGCCTGAAGAGCAAGGTCGGATGCAATCGCCGACATGGATTCAGCCTTCCGATAATCGCCTTTTGCCCGATTGATTTTGCTTACCAGGATCTCCAGTTCCTTACGACGGGTTTCAGCGCGAAGCAACTGGATATTGATCTCGGACAGTTTTTCCGGAACAACTGTAATGCGATCTTCCAGCGTAACGATATCGTTAGCTTTCATGTAATCTTGAAGAGCTTGCTCCGAAGCCTTGAGTTTCTGAGCTTCATCCTGAGCCTTGCGCCCCATCCACTCAAGGTTGGTACGCGTAGCATTCATTTTCATCTGAAGAGTTTCATCAATATAGGCTTTGGCGGTTGTATTGGCCACCATCGCCGCAAGTTCGGGATTTGGAGATAAATAGTTAATCGTTATCAGACGGGTCCCTGGAACGGGTTTAACGAACAGGGATTCGGAAATTTTATCGATAATTGCATCCTTTCGGCTCTGATCCTTCTGCGCCTTTCCAAATAGAATGCGCTTGGCATCAGCAACCGCTTCGCTCGCTAATTGCCAGGTGAATTGCAAGATGGTGCGTTTCTTGTTGGCCGCTTCCAAATACCTGTCGTAATTCTCCTCAAGGTTAAGAATTTCAACCACCTTCTCAACAACGGTACGACTGCGGATCAGCTGCAATTGGGTTTTATAAAACTCAGGGTCGTAGGAAGATCCCCGGACCCGCCCCGTCAGATCTCCGTTATCTACTTTTTCAATCAATACTTTGGCCACGCCTTCGTAAAGAGGGGTGGCTGCGTAGGTGAATAAAACCACCAGCCCAAAAACAATCAGGAAAAAGGCCAAAACAATACGTCGGTATTTACGCACCGTTCCAATCATGTCCAATAGATGAAGATCGGTCTTTTTAAAGGGCATACAATGACTCTGCCTCCCCTATGAATTAAGAATAAATGACCTTTGAATAACCTATACAACCAAACGAACAAGATCAGAAAAAACTTTCAGGCACCACGATGACATCTTCTGGCAAGACAACGGTATGCATCGGTACTTTTTCAATAACTTTTTCTTCACCATCAACATGCCGAATCAGACGAACCCGTTTCTGGGAGGCAAGCTCGGTAAATCCCCCTGCTATCGTAATCGCTTTGATTACCGAGGTACCCGCTTCAAGTTTATACATATCCGGTCTTTTAACCTGACCCGTCACATAAAATACACCTGCCCGCGGGACGAAGACACTGTCACCGTCCATGATGGAAACATTCGGGGAGGTTTCCTGTTTTTCCAAAAGGCTTTTCAGATTGACGGTTATGATATTGTCCTGGCCGGGGTTGTCAGGATTTTTACGTTTGATAGTAATTTCACTGCCTGCATCAGGCGTCAAGCCACCGGCCTTGGAGATGAGTTCCACCAGGTTGGTACTGCCGCTCAATTCATATAGGCCGGGCAGTTTCACTTCACCCATGATATTCGCTCTCTTACTGCGAAATTCCTCGACAAAAACCGAAACCTGCGGATCCCGAATATAACCGGAGGCAAGTTTTTGGGCAATTTTGGAAGAAACTTGTGAAACGGATAATCCTTCGATTTGCAGCTCGCCGATAAGGGGAAACAGAATGGTGCCGTTACCACTGACCCGTGTAGTGGTTTCCAAGTCAGGGTTATCGTAAACCATGACTTTGATGACATCCCCTTCCCCAATCCGGTAATCCTGCTGTTCAAGACACAGAGATGTCCGACCGGTTGCAAAAAGCAGGATTAACAGAGCGCACGCAAAAGTAAAATTTTTCATGGTCGAATACCTCCACTATAGTCATGCTTGTAACTGATCCTTAAAGTGCAAAGATCAGACTAAGGTAAACGTTATTGCGATCATAATCGAAATCGATAGAATTGGAATCCCGCTTGATAAAGGCGTATCCACCAGACAGAGACATCCAGTTGGTAAATGAATATTTCATATCTACCCCGGCACTGTAGTAATCATCCCGTCGATCACCGGAGGTCCCTTCCCCATGATAACTATTGCGTTTGTAAAAGACGTTGGCAGAGGCCAACAGTTTTGGCAAAATTCTCTGATAGTACCGTAATTGGACTTTCTGGGACAAAATATAGGAAGTCCCGGCAATATCCGTTTCGTTGGAATTGCGCGAAGCTCTCAACTCAGCATAAGATTTCGGAGTAAAACGGTGGCGAAGCTGAATTTCCGCTATCAGGTTATCAACCTCCTGGCTTCCAGCCGCATCGAAATCCTTCAGTCCATAACCGACCTTGGCGAGCAGTCGGGACTTGATGGTTGCAATCCACTCGACCCCGGCATATACCCGGTGTTCCTGACTGTCGGAAATGATGTCCTTGTCGTAATCGACATCAACGAAATCATATTCCAGCAGAGCCGAGGTCTTGGGCAAAAACCGGTAGAAGAACCGTCCGGCAAAACTATTATCCTCACGCTCGCGAAAAGCATTGCGTGATGCGTCATAACTCAGGGAATAAAACCCGTATTCTCCTTCGATGCGGGTTTTCGGAGTAAACTCGTAACTGACCGTTGAGCTGACAAGGTTGGACTTGAATTTATCCAGAGTCCGACTGGTTCCAGTGCCATATGCATCATGATCGAGTTCATAGATATCCAGAACATCTACAGACAGGCCACCGCGAAAGTTATATTGGAAAAATCCTTCAGCACGCTGATTGACCTGATCTTCGGAATCAAATTTGTCATGCAACATTATATTAGCCTGATATTTTGCGTAACCTTGTATCCGAGTGGTGGCTTTTTCACGAAAACGGCTGAGCTCCAGACCTCCGGGCGCAGTATTCAAAGTATTCATGCTGATAAGAGGATATCTGCTTGCGGGCAGTACTGCCCAGATACCGGGGGTGATGAGCGTAATAAAATCACCTTCACGATTGGATTCACGACTGAAGAGGTTATCCGTATAAAAACCGCTAACGGACAAAAATGGATGGATATAACCTGTCTTGCCGCCCAGGATATCTCCAAGACGCACGGCTGTTGAGGATTGTTCAAAGGGACTTTCGCTATATATTGTAGGGGGCAGAATGCCCGGTGCGGTGGGAACCTCCTCCGTATCCGTAGCCTTGTCGGCAGCAACTTCAACGCTCCAAGCCGGTTGTCCCAGCAGTAAAATCAAAAAAACCCCCCACAAAATTTTACCGAACATGACATCCCCCTTGTCTTAAGTACGTATCCAGAGTACCCGTCCACAGATGAAAGTAACCGACCTCAATGCGATATCCTTGATAAAAGGCTAACAAAAACTGTCAGAAAGTCTATTCCCGCACTCCTCCTCATCGGCTACCAATCCTGATCGGGATTTCTTTTCAAAACAAGGTTAATGCTATTAATGCCCTGGGAGGAATTTTCATCGACATGAATACCTGTCATGCCACCATTGTGAAATTCAGGGACTAACTCCTTGAGAAGAGCAACGACCCGATCAACATCAGTTTGGCGTGTTGCTTGGAGCAACAGGTCTGTTTCATCTTTCAACCACTCGCTGGAGAAGTTAGCTGCCTCAAAAATCCGTATCTTTTCATGGCGCGTCGCCTTTACACCTTCTCCGGAAATCAGCAATTCCTCGTACAGCTTCTCACCGGGCCTCAATCCCGTAAAAACGATCTCAATCTCCTCGTAAGGTTTTCGTCCGGATAAGCGAATCATTTCCTCTGCCAGACACACTATTTTTACGGGATCGCCCATATCCAAAAGAAAAATTTCACCGCCCTGCCCCATGGATCCAGCCTGCAAAACAAGTTGCACAGCTTCAGGAATCGTCATGAAAAAACGGGTAATTTCAGGATGGGTAACCGTCACCGGCCCCCCCTTGAGAATCTGCTGACGAAAAATCGGAATCACGCTGCCATGGCTGCCAAGCACATTCCCAAACCGCACCGTGACGGCTTTGGTGCCACCGTTACGTGGTAGATTCTGAACATAGAGCTCAGCCACACGTTTCGTAGCCCCCATGATATTTGTCGGATTAACCGCTTTATCTGTTGAAATCTGCACAAAATGCTCAACCGAACATGCGAAACTGGCATCTACAATATTTTTGGTGCCAAACACATTATTTTTAACCACTTCGATGGGATTGACTTCCGACATGGGAACATGCTTGTAAGCCGCTGCGTGAAATACGACCTGTGGTTTATACTCGGAAAAAACCTGGGTGACCCGCGCAACATCCCGGATATCACTGAGACTGGGCGATATGGACAGGTGTGGAAACTTTTCTCGTAATTCATTTTCGATATGAAACAGAGGCGTCTCGGCGTGTTCAAACAACACGAGATGGGAAGGGTTGAATTTAGCAACCTGACGGCAGATTTCACTACCGATGCTGCCGGCAGCTCCGGTTATAAGGATGCGTTTGCCATGCAGATAAGCACTGATTTCATGAACCTCAAGGCGTATCGGAGCACGACCGAGGAGATCCTCAATTTGGACTGAACGACATTGTTCCATGGAAACACGTCCATCGATAATGTCGCCGAGAGCCGGCAAAATTTTTGATGTGATGCCGTGCCGCTTACAAAAGGTTACGATATCGCGCAATTCCCGAGGCGTTACGGATGATTGTGCAACAATGACCAGATCGATTCCATTGCGCGAACAAAGCTTTTCGAGATCATCATGCGTACCGATGACCGGCACCCCGTAAAATACTTTGCCCTGTCGTCGCAAATCGTTGTCAACATAGCCAAGCACGGCTTTGTCCAGTTTGGGATTTTCACGAATTTCCCGCACAATGGACTGGGCTACAACCCCGGAACCAACAATTAAAACCGATTTGGGCTTGGAGTGGTAACCTTTGTGATTAAGCGCCAAATGTTCGCGAAGTATGCGGGTTACCACCCGCACACCGATCATGATGGAAAAACATAGAATAAAATCAAGAACAATAACGGAACGAGGCAGACCTTCAAAAGAATGGAAGAAGACCACGTACAAAACCACCGTTACTGATGCAAGAGCATTGGCCTTGAAAATCTGCATCAGATCGGGAATGGAAACATAACGCCACCATCCTTCTGATAATCCCATTGCCCAGAAAACGGTAATTTTGAGAACGACGACAGCCGGCAACAACTCAAAAATGGTGGGCCAGTAATTAGCTGGAATAGTAAGATCAAAACGCAGGGCAAAAGCATCAACCAGAGAAAAAATGATTGCTACCAGATGGAAGAACAAAATGAGAACCTTACGTACCCTATTACCGCATAAAGATATAGGAAGGTTCAACATTACTTACCTCCTGGGATAAATGAACACCCCTCAAATTACGAGGCGATCCGGAAAACATCGTAAGCATTTAAAAATATGAAAGCTCCCAGCAAAACAACTTATATTTTAAATACTTATGTCTCTATACAGATATCACAGGGGAGTCTTTTGTCAAATAAACCACACCATATTCAGAACCGGAAATCAGACTATTCAATCCCTTGGATGTAGAAAAATGATTCAAACTATCGGCAGGACCCAAAATGGATTAACTGGACGCCCGATCAAAAACCTGCCTGATACGGGCTGCCATGATATGCATATCTTCAACTTTCAGGGTGGGATGCACGAGAAACATAATCCCCGTCTCATCGAGAAGCATAGCATTGGGCAACCGTTCCGGCGGACCTAATCCTGCATTCTTGAAAGCCTTTTCCAGATAGATTTCCCCGCAAGTTCCAGTCAGGCCAGGTATGCCTGAATCCTCAAGGGCTCGCAATATACGCGAACGGTTCCACCCCGGTAACAGATACTCATGCCGCAAAAACGCATAGTACTTGTAATAAGCATGCTCCAAATAGGATGGAGGTTCGGTAATGCGCAGAGCAGGGATATCCCGCAAAGCCTCTGATAATATTCCGGCGTTGCGTTTTCGAACATGAAGCCAGCCATCCAATTTCTTCAAAGCCCTACAACCCAAGACTGCCTGCATCTCGGTCATGCGCCAATTGGTTCCGAAAGATTCATGCAACCATTGAAAACCAGGACCTTTATCCCTGTGATAAACAACCTCATAACTCTTACCATGATCCTTGTACGCCCAGGAGGTTTCCCAAAGAGACTTATCGTTGGTGATGAGCATCCCACCCTCCCCTCCGGTCGTCATGATTTTATCCTGACAGAAGGAAAAGGCTCCCATATCGCCGATACACCCCACGGGTTGTCCCTTGTATGTTGCCCCATGGGCCTGGGCGCAATCCTCAATTACTTTCAAACCGTTTTTCCGAGCCAGCGACATAATGGCGTCCATTTCGCAAGGCCACCCTGCCAGATGGACTGCAATGATCGCACGCGTGCGCGGGGTAAGAACTTTTTCTATGGTAGCAGCGGTTATATTCTGACTGACAGGGTCTACATCAGCCAACACGGGGGTCGCACCTCGCATCACCACCGCGCTTGCCGAGGCAATAAATGTCCTGCAAGTCGTAATCACTTCATCACCCGGACCAATACCGAGTGCATACAGGGCAAGCTCAAGCGCTACCGTGCCATTGGCCAACGCAATGGCATAGCGCGTACCGAAACGCTGGGCGAATTCCTTTTCAAACTGCCGTGCAACATCCCCGGTCCAGTAATTAACTTTCCCGGATCGTAAAACCTCAGTGACCGCAGCGATATCAGCCTCGTCAAATACAGGCCATGGTGACAAAGACCAATGTTCTGGAGCAGGCCTTCGGGTATTCTGATCAATCATGCCCCCCCCTGCTTATATCAAACCCTGAACGTTCGCTTATGGTCATTTCTACGGCCACTTCGCCGCGACGTTCAAGGATTCGGCAATTCCCCTCATTATTCGGATTGATTTCTCTTTTATAAGGCAAGTTGCCATCTGTATCTTCCGCATCACTACCTCTTTCAAGAGCCAGGTCGGTTTCTACTACATCCGTATCTGCCGCTACTCCCTTGCGTCTCAAGACGGTTATCACCGTCTTCAGGAGAATCTTCAGATCCAGAACCAAGGACCAGTTTTCAGCGTACCAGACATCCATGGCCAGTCTCTTGCTCCATGGCAGGTAGTTGCGTCCATGAATCTGGGCCCATCCGGTCAAGCCGGGTTTAACTGTATGCCGAAGTCGCTCATGCTGGCGATACCATGGCAAATAATGGGTTAAAAGGGGGCGGGGCCCAACCAGGCTTAAATCTCCCTTAAGCACGTTAATCAATTCGGGTAACTCATCGAGGCTGGTATTGCGCAGCATCCGGCCCAGGGGTGTCAATCTCTGACGATCGGGCAACAATTTCCCATCAGCATCTCGTTCCTCAGTCATTGTGCGAAACTTGTAAAGCGTAATGGGTCTCTCATGTAATCCAGGGCGCACCTGCCGAAATAATACAGGGGACCCCAATCTCCAGCGCACCAGAACGCACAAACCGAGCAGGACGGGCGACAACAAAATCAAAGCGGAAACGGTCAACAACAGATCCATTCCCCTTTTTAATAAATTGCTTTGTTTAAGCCCCATGCAGTCTCCCCCTTTTATTCGCATCCTGTCATACGATAATACTTGTGCGGCCATCTCATCTTGATAATTTTTTCGGCGCCCGGCATGAACCATACCCTGGAAGGAACCCGAAGGACTTTAAACCCCATCTGCTCCTTATAATGACAAAGCCCCAGATCTTCCCGTGCGTGCAAACCGTCAATGACTTCGGTAACAGGCCCTTTCCGGTCTCCCCAATATTTTAAAAAGGCGTATTTCAGTCCTGTACCGATGTGCAATGCAGACTCGGAATTTCCTACGACCAAAGCATCAAAATACGCTGTGTTTTTCACACAAGTACTGATCATGTAACCACCGAGCCTGCCTTCGACAAAAGCACCAAGTACAGAGACAAAACCGGCATCAAAATACTTCGCCATCTTATGCCGGTAGGTAGCGCGACTTATGCGCCGGCCATATCCGGGTTGGGCAAGGGAAGACAAGAACAGCGGATACCCTTGGTCCACCAGCAAATCAAAATTATCGACGGGATGAATATCAACATTTTCGTGGCAGGTCCGCAGTGTATTACGTTTGTTTTGAGACAAGCAGGAGGCATCGAACCCATCCAGTCGATTAAAATAATGCACTGGCAAGGTAGCATTCGCAAAGAACGTAGCGGAATCATCGACAGTGGCCCGATATCCCCAGCATAAAAATGACGGTTTGATGATTTCATCAGCGTTTAACCGCGCCATCCAGTGGACTGGCTGATAAAACCCCCCATGGCTCGACATCCAGTAGCGACCACGGCGATATACGACGGTAGTACCGTGTTTCATCAACCAATCGGCCATTTCACTTTCGGTCGCCACCTCAAGGGCCATGCCGGATAAATCAAAAACCTGTTCCGAGACAATCATACATTCTCCCTTCAGGGAGATTATCCCTTGCCCATGACTGAAGAACCTGCCCGATTTTCCTACGGCTACCACTCAGCAACGAGCTCCGAAAAAAACCACAACAATATCGGCCGGCCATAATAGCCATCAGGAAACGTTGTCCTATTACTATGCTTGATATCATTGCTACTAAAATTGTCAAACCGGGACAGGGCCCACTGAAGCTAAAATTACCGGGATAAAAACGTTGTGCAATACCTCACCTTATTATGATATTTCACTGGTCGTCACACTGTTTTTCATAGCTAATCTATACAAAGGAAAAAAATCATTGGATATCACGGAATCACCCATTTGCTTTTGCTTTGCGTTGCATAATGTATTGTAGACAGATGTATCCAGAACGACACGGTAGGTATAAAACGGTGTGAATCTTGACGAAAATCCGGCCTTGAAGTCGAAGAGGGAATCATGGCGGCTTCCCAGACCACCGCCAAGATGAAACAAATGAAGCCCTTGGTCATGTCCCCATCTCCGCATGAAATCGAACATCAGCTTTGATGGAGCCAGTTTCAGGTACTTCTCATGACTACAACCAAGATGGTATTCCATGAACCCGCCTTCCACAGTAAAAAGCCCGGCCGAAGCCAGTTCACCTTTAGCAGAAAGCACGCTGCAAAGATGAAGATTTGACTTCAAAAAACACCGCAGATCGTCAAAATAAGTTCCCTCGAATTGATAGAAAGGATCAGCCCCTATCCTTGTCATCGCTTCACGATAAAGACGGATAAATGTGGGGTAGTCATCCCAATCATCCAAGACGACGGAAAATCCGGCTTTCGCAAGTTTACGAAGACCTCTGCGATGATTGCTGCAGGTATCCCGAGTCATTTCTTCAAGGGAGCGGAGCAGATTAATGCTGACGGTCTGTCCATGCTGAACAAGATCCCCGTGATCTGGAAACGCCTGCAGCGGACAAGCAAGAAGTGGGTGTAAGCGTAAAAAGATTGTGACCAATCCCTGACTGCGGGCAACCTCAACCATCTTCATCATGAGATTACGGCAGGCCTCGACCCTTTCGGGGTGGGAGAACAGAGGGGACGGAAACCCGTAAGGACTGGTTGCATCACGCATTTCCGTATTCGTTTTCAGAAAGTGGGGAATTTGGCGCAGCAACAGCGGCACCAACATGGCATCCTGTCCCTCGCGTACATAAAAGGCGCAAGGCTGCCCTCCTTCGAAACGGGAAGCAAGGGCAGCATACGCAGGTAAATGATACACATCATGGGGGACTTCTTTTAGAAAGTCAGTCCAGCGCCGGTCTGTTGGTTCAAGGAAAACCCCGCTCATAAAACATCCCGTTGGTTGCAATTTTTATTCAAGATCAGAATCCTATCCCGAATTAAATCTTGAAGGTTCGAGGCGACAAGGGTGCAAAACACCAAGCAAGGCACATGGATTTGCCCCATAAACATATAAGCAACACGTCGGAACGTAAGCAAACTGCAACCACACCTTAAGATGCTAAGTCATTGACGGTCCCAGTATAAATCTTCATGGATAAGTCCGATCAAAAGGCTTACGCCATAAGATAGAGCCCTGAGCCGGCAACAGAAACTTAGAAATGTTTCTTGTGTCCAGGTAAACTCTTAAAAACTCCAAAGGCCTGCAAACATGAACTCGATACGCAGGTTCTGCAGCATTGCGATTCGTTCCCTGACAGCCGAAGAGTCTCAGCGAATCCATGACCTGTTTACACGGTTGAATACAGCTTTTCTGTATTTTTCAGGTATGAAAAACCTGGCAAATCGGAATACCTTCTTTTTGATCAGACAAACAACAGGCAACAACCGATATAGACGATTCGGGGTCTGGCACTTACCGTCGGGGGAAAACCGCCAACTACCCGTACGGCACAGATAGCGCCTCTGTCTCATACCATGGGCAATGATGGAAAGCTGCAAAGTGTCAGATTTTATATCCATGTCGATAAAAGCAATATTGGCTTTACCAAATCGGTCAACCTCATGAATATCAGCCGATACCAAATAGGGACCTTTGCTGTTCATACCCTGCAACCAATGAAGAAACTGAAGATTAGGTGCGAACCCACAATCAAATTTAGTGTTCCATAATTCTATAAAGTCGAAGGGTTCAATTAATTTTTTATTCAACACTCCCTTTATGTTATTGGGATGATGCAATATGGCGAGGCCACCATGACGGTGAATGGCTTCGACCAAAGGAAGAAGGCCTTGCTCAATAATATTTCGATCCAGCAATAAGGATAGCCCAATGGCGCCAATGTGAATAATAGCTCCTTGATGGACAACCTCGTATTCAATGCCGGGTACCAGCAATACGTCGCCACTGTGTTTTGAGCATTGCCTGCAATAATCATCGAATTTTTCCTGATCAAAGCCAACGTCATGCTCAGTGAGTAAGACAAAGTCCAATCGGTTGTTCTTGGCCCACGTCGCAATTTCCGCCAGACAGTTTTTCCCGTCATAGGAAAAATCGGAGTGAATATGATAAATCCCAGTGATGTGCGACGCGCCTGGATACATCATCTGTCCTTACTCTGCTTCTGGCCTGAATGAAACCATGATTAGAGGTATCAAGGATAAGGAGGAGCTAAAAATTTCGAACCAGTTTACCCGGGATTCCTGTAGAGATTCCGGTTTCCCTGGTTTTTTCTATAGAATCACCATCGACAAACACATCATCAAAAACCCGGAAAAAATATCCGCTTTTTACGACCGGTCGAGGGATATCCTCGTTAAAAATAAAATGCCGGATACACATTTCAGGCATATTGAAATTATAGTAGGCACGGGCCGATTCCGTACTGGAAAACCTCGCATTGATTTCAAAAAGTACCGGTCCACGATTCGTCAGGCGCAACTGGAGATTCAACGGGCCTATATAGCCAAGCTTTTCGGCGATGCTTTCACAGTACTGGGTAATCCCCTCGTGAAAGATAACGCTGGCCTTGTTGGTCAGGCCGTGCCCCAGGGTCCGTTTCATGATGATTGACCCCACGGCTTTGGCCTGGCTGTTACAAAAACATCCGACCGTATACTCCTCATTGTCAGGCAGGAGATACTCCTGGATAATCGGATTTTTGACCTCGCCGACATATTGCTCCAGCTGCTCTCGATTATGCGCTACCCTCAACTCACGCGACCCCGCCCCAAAACGACCTTTCACGATAAAGGGGTAAGTCTTTTCCTGGAGGAACAGCTCCAGGGCAGTCCGATCGTCGGGCAGGCATGAGTGCGGATAGTTGAATCCATTCGACTTTAAAAACGAGACCAGCTTCCACTTATCCGCGGCCACTTTGAGAATCTCAAAAGGAGGGGCTACCACAT
This sequence comes from Pelobacter sp. UBA6812, assembly GCA_002452265.1. Lineage (GTDB taxonomy): Bacteria > Desulfobacterota > Desulfuromonadia > Desulfuromonadales > Syntrophotaleaceae > Syntrophotalea. The sequence goes on from DKEW01000015.1 coordinate 41,677, forward strand.
ACGCGCCCGTTTCTTTCCGAATTTCCTGGGCGTGTTCGGCCAACAACATCATCTCTCCCCGTCCGCCGGTCATGACAATATCGATTTTTTCAGCTAGCATGATTTCCTTGAGCCGCGGAAGATACGATTCCGAATCAACGGAAGGAATGACATAGCTGCTACTGGTACGATATAGCCCGACTGACAGGTAATTGCAGTCGCACGCCACGATATGGGTATCAAGATAGGATTGTTTAAGAGCTTTCCAGATAAAAATTGCCTGATCACCCCCTGCCCCGGTCAAAAGCACATTGGTTTTTCGTCTGACAATTGACATGAGTCCGCGTCCTTTCTTAAAGAACCCCTTCGGGAAGGGAGAATAAGGTAAATGTCTACTCTCCACCGCCTTTTTGAGAACCTGAAAAATGCTCGGCAAGATTCCCTTCTTTAGTAGTTATACCTTCTCTCCTGATAACTTTGACCACGGTCATCCAGAGGATTTTCAGATCCAGACCAAAAGAGCGATGATCAACATACCAGACGTCCAAGGAAAACCTTTCCTCCCAGGTAAGCGTATTCCGACCATTCACCTGAGCCCAACCCGTTATCCCCGGCCTCACCTCATGGCGTCGTTTCTGCTCTGCGGAATACAGGTCGAGATATTCCATCAGCAACGGTCGCGGACCGACAAGACTCATATCCCCTCGCAATACGTTGATCAGTTGCGGCAATTCGTCGAGACTCAGACTGCGCAAGAACCGTCCTAAGGGTGTCATTCGACTTCGCCCAGGCAATAGCTTCCCATGGTCGTCATAAGCGGTAAGCATGGTTCTGAATTTTAACAAAGAGAATGGGCGGCCACACAATCCAGGTCGAATATGCCGAAAAAAGACAGGCGATCCCATGGTAACCCGGATAACAAGGGCAATAAGCCCAAGAAGGGGCAAAGTAAGGATGAATAGAACTAAAGAAAGCGTCAAATCCAGAAACCTTTTCATATCGTACCTATGGGTATCTGGTAATAAATTCTCCTATTTCTGCAAACGACTTGTGACTCTAAAGGCTATTTAAGTTTCAAGCGACACCCATAAAAGTGTGTCAAAAACCCTTATTGAAAAGTGAGGCCCTATCGTGCAGGCCAATCGTTAGAAATTTCTGTCTGAAAAGGCTGAGAATTCAATGGGACTTTGGTATGTTACAGCCTAATCCATGGCCACGGGATCTTTCGAAGAAAAACGTTGAGTTAGAAACGACCATCCGAGAATTAAAAAAATTGACCACATTGCCGGCCTGATAAAATTAAATATATCATTTCTGATCCATATTAAAAGAAAACACAATACGCACCCATTGATTGCAATCCATCGTCGATCGGACAAGCCGGATTCACATTTTTTCTGCCATTTAGTCAGGAAATATCCCATGGCAAGAAAACCCAGGAAGATTCCAACTACTCCAAATTGAACATAAAATTCAGCGATTTGAAGAAAAGCCAATCCTGAGCCAAAAGGGTTCATGTACGAGGTGATCCAGGCATTTAAACCAACTATTTCACCCGAAGGAGGCTTCCAGGATCCAAGGTTTGGAAAAATCTTCGTAAAGGCATGTAAATAAGTGGAACCATAACGATAATTTTCAATATCCGGGATAATTATCAATGTTCCAAGGAATGTTTGAAAACTGGACCCAGTTTCAACAAGCGCTCTGACGAATGGAGACTCTTCAAAATTAAATTCGATTCCATAGTTCACCATATCCGAGATTGGTTGATGCCGTAAGTCTCTGATAATGGGGATAAGAATCAACGCTAACATGGCTCCAATTAAAATCTTGGTATAGCTATATTTTTTACCAATAAGACTAAGAGTGAAAGCAAGTGCTATTAAAAAGGTAAAAGCACCACCGCGGTCTCCAGCTAGGAAAAACGCCATCAGGGCAATAAGCGCACAAAAATATACAATTCTGATTTGCCTTTTATTTCTAGACCCTGCGGCCATTATAATTATTGAAACTGGCAGTAATAGTGATAGTGCGGTTAAAAAGAATCGCACATCTGAATATTGCAAGGTCGTTGTAAGACCTTCATATCCAGATGTAAACATACTTGAAAATCCTGATCCCATCATTGTACTTAAAGTTATTATTGCAACCGAAATTAAAAAACAAAAAATACCTAGTTTAAATAGAGGTTTAGCAAATCTGTCAACAATGAAAGCCTCCTTTATAGTAGGTTCATTATATTTACGAAAAATAGCCAGACAAACACCGGCCTCCATTGATAAAACAGCCATTATAATCATTTTAATTCCGAGCAATGTATAGAACTCGTCATACCATCTCAATGTCAAACTAAGATCCGACAAGCCAAATCCATGGAGAGTAAGTAAACCTGAGGTATATAAAAAGGTTACTAAAAGGAAAATTTGGGGTAAGGACAAAATATACAATCGTAGATAAACAAGATTAAATATATAACAAGATATAAATACAGCAAAGTTTATCAGGCAATATGTTTTAACTGAATATTCGAAGAAATTGGCACCATTTAGTATCGTCACAAGCAAACTTGTTGACAACAACAGAAAGACAAGAAACCAGAAAAACTCTATAGAGTTAAATTTGTTTTCATATAGATTTTTTATATTTGTAGTCTCTATGTCTATATTGTTCTGATTCATCTCAATTCCTTGCGAGTTCATTTTCCCATAACCTTGAAAACTCCTGAATACACCTGTCGATACTGAACATACTATCATTAAATAGATTAGGTATATTTGATTTCAACTCTATAATTTTTTGATCTTCAATCATAGATTCTGCTCTAATTGCCCATTCAGAATCACTGGACTCAAGTGGTAAAAATTTTACAAAAGAAGGAAATTGGGCGGCAATTTCGCGAATACCTGGCAAATCACTACCCAAAACGGGAGTACCTACAGCGCAGGACTCGAGAACTGCTCCGGGCAACCCCTCCCAAAGTGAAGGGAAGATCATGACATCCGACGCTTTAAGAAGTCTGGGGACATCCCTGCGCTCACCTGCAAACGCAACCTTTGCGGAGAGCTTCAAATTAGAAACGGTCTGTCGTAATCCCGGTTCCAGGTTAGCTTCCGCGCGCCCCACCAGCAGCAGAGCTACGTTCGGTCTTAGGTGTGCTATTTGGTTAAATATCGTGATTACCCTGTTATGGTTTTTTTGTGGAACCATCCGTCCGACATGAATAAATAATTTACAATCCTCAGGCAGATTGAATTCTTTTCGGACGTCATCTGAATCCGTGTAGGCATTAAAACCTGAAACATCCAAACCGTTGTATATTACCCGACACCTCGGATCCTGTTTCCATAATTGCCCCCAGGCGAAGCTCATGGCACCCTCACAAACGGCCACAATGCCTGTGGCATATTTGTTAATCCAGCTTTTGAATATCCGATTTCTCATCAACCTTAAAAAGGTAGGCTTTTTCCCATCATCCGTGTTCCTGAAATGGGCTATTCTTCCGGAAACTCCCTCCTGTGCTGCCAATCGAAGAATATACCCGGAAAAAAAATGTACATGGGAATGCACCACCTGAAAATCTTTAAAACGCAAAAGCCGCCGGAAAGCCCTTGGAAAATTATACCCGAGTTTTATGTAATAAACCTCGCCACCGAGGCTTCTGACCTCGTCATCCAAGTCACCGGGCAATCCGGAAAGGACGCAAAAGTGAAATTTATATTTGTTTTGATCCATATGACGCATGAGATCTAGCGTACGCATCTCAGCTCCGCCTCTAGTAAGGCGGCCAAAAATATGAAGAATATTCATTGAAGGCGCATTTTCTGTAAGTCTGTTATTTTATACTTATTATGAACTAGAATTACATTCGCCAATTGCATTAATTATCAGCCTATCACTTGAAAGTCATCTGTCTAGCTCGGGTTATTATGTTCTTTCTTTGTATCATTGAAAAACCGGCCCAAAATGAAATACAGAAAACAATCATGAAGCTTATGACCGCAAACAATATTAGTTCACGCCAGTTATCAACTTTTATAAACGGAGCCAAGTAATAGGTACTGCCATATAAGAAAACCATCACGCCGGACATCCTTAAAAAGTCCAAAACACTTTTTCGGGTCGGGTGAGTGCCTTTTTGTAAAGTCTTCCTGACTAATATCGGATACAGGACACTAAGTATCAACCTTCCACCGATCAGGCCGAGCAAAACCCCAGCAATGGGGGATTTCAAATAAAATCCAAGCCAAATAGCCAGAAGCAGCGAAACAAACGTAGACAAAGCCCCCCACAATACCTTGGCCCTGATCTCAAGAGTCACATCTACGATCGAAGCCTGGTAGCGAATAAAAATCAGTTGGGTCATCAGGAGTACAATAAGGAGATTTTCCCAGAAACCGATGAACTGGTCAGCACCCACCCAAAGGGAGATAAATGGTCGGTTCCATAGAAGAATCATGGCCCCGATAATGACGGCAAGCAACCAGGAAGAAGCCATGATTTCCGAATGAACCTCATCAGCCTTTTTATGATCGCCCCGTCCAACAATATCTCCGAGGCCTGGCATGCCCGCCGATACCAGAAGCGAAGAAAGTGCTATGGAAGACTGTGCGACATAAAAGGTCAAGGTGTAAGCAGCCACCAGGGAAGCGTTGGAAACAACCCCAAGAATAATGATGTCGCTGTACAGAAGAAGCCTTTGGATCAATGTCCAAGCCAACATCCAGACACTGAAAGTGAAGAATTTGCTAACCTCCCCTGGTTTGGGCCGACGAACGGTCAGCCATGGCAAAGATCTGCGCGCCATATAAAAAATGGCGCCCCCCTCCAGGACCGCACCCACCAGAAAAGCAACTGCCAGACCGAACAATCCCCAGCCGCTCCAGGCAGCACCGGCCAACAATACCCCACTGAACAAAGCGCCGGCAGCGCTTATCCAGGTGATTTTGTATCGCAGGTTCATCCCGACCATCACAGACTCAGGGATAGATTTCAGTGGAAAAAGCAGAAGATTTACCACAAGGACGATACAGGTCAGGCGTGTGACGAAATAATATTCACGGGGCAAATCATTGATGAACGTCGGTGAAAACCAGGAGAGCAAACCTCCTACCAGCAACATCAGAGGTAGAAACCTCAACCAGACGACAACTGCACAGCCTATTTCTCGCCTTTTCTGCTCAACATCCGTAACCGATCGGCGATTGGCAATGGTCCATTTAAGTGCCTGATTGGCCTGCCCATCTGCGGCAGAGACGTAAGTCAGCAAGCGCAGGCAGATCTTCCAGGTTCCAAACAAAACAGCTCCGAGCGAGGTCAGCAAGAGGGGATTCAACAACAGCCCAACCAAAATTGCAGCACCGTAGGACAGCAAGGACGATGCTGCGTTTAAAAAGGTCGTTTGGGTAAGATTCGGGGAAGAGATCAGGGCCCTGATCTTAAAGCTCTTTGATGCAGGCGACTGACACTTTGGGGGCACTCTGCAATTCTCCAGTATGACAAGCATTATAGTAACTTAAGAAGGCACAACAAGGTAGATTGCCCAATTTTACTACTACTTAATAACAGGAAAGGGAGGGAACGCAAGGCAGCAACTTGGTTCGAATTCACAAAAAAATATCTACTTGGGATAGGACGTCGTTGTTGTAGAGAGTTTATCAGACAACCCGGATAAAAAAATGACCTACTGGTTTTCCACATGAAATCCATGGAGAGGTAACAGACTTTTTTCATACGGTATTCGTTACCCTATCTGGCGCAAATTCATACAACAAAGAATGATACTCATCGTTCAATGCACTCCACATTCTTTCCTGCTTGAAAACATCCAGAACCCTTGCCCTCCCTGCCCTTCCGTGCATGGCACGCAAAGACGGATCAAGCAGATAATTTCTCACCGCATTTTTAATGGCAATGGCGTCAAAAGGAGGTATCAAAACTCCTGTTTGACCGTCGACCACGGCGTCAACGACACCAGGAATATCAGTGGCAACCACAGGTATACCCATTGCGGAGGCTTCAATGGCAACCACGCCGAAACCTTCACGGTAGGTTGGAAATACAAAAATATCTGTAACAGCATAAATCGGAGCTACGTCCGAAAGCCCTCCAGTCATGTGGATTCGGGAGTCACTTTTCAAACCATCCAGAAGCGAAACAGGTAAAGGGTCATTCGTCTCAACTGGACCTGCCAGCAACAATTCAAGAGACGGGAATTCCTCTCTTAAAGATTTCCAGGCATCATACAACTCGGCTATACCCTTATCTTTTACGATCCTTCCGACAAAACCCAGAACTAAACTGTTAGGGGCAATGCCATATTTTTTTCGGATTTTGTCCCTTTCATCCAATGGATACTTTTCCGGATTAAACTTATTCTGCGCGTCGATGCCGTTGATGGTTCCATTTAGTAATGTCTTGATTTTACCTGAAGGGCAGATTTTGGATTGAACAACAAGTTCCCTGATAGAATTGCTAACACACAGAACCCGGTTTGCCAGTTTGCAGGAAATTTTTTCAGTCAATATTAAAATCGGTCGTTGCAGACCTTCTGCGGTCAAATACCGCAATCCATGAATATGGTAGATTCTAATCGGAATCCTGGCCATCCAGGCCGCTATGATGCCCAGAAGACCGCCTTTCGGAGTGTGTGCATGAACAATGTCAGGATTGAGCCGGCGTAACAACCGCCATAGATTCCACAGGGTGCGAAGATCCTTTAATGGCGTAATCTTTCTGCTAATTTCCAAGCCGACAACCTGAATATCTTCCCGTTCGGCAAAAGAGTCCAGATGAGCTCCAGGAGAAGAAATAGCGACAACATTAAACCCCTGTTTTTTCATAAACCCCATCTGCCCATGAAAAAAGCAATGAAGAGATTGAGGGACAGTCGTAATATGAATCAATTTAATTGGTTTAAGGGATCGGGATTCTGACATAATTTTATAATCTCCGTAATAAAAAACCCCTCTGGCAATTTTCAACCGACATGAACAAAATTACTGGCATTGTCTGATGGATTTCTAAACCAAACCGATATCCCCTTATTCATCCAGAATAGTATTCAAGTCATATTTTACTATCCAATTACCCACATATTTAAATGTGAATTATCATAAGACCTGATTTCAAAACTTCCCTTTATTTTTATCCCAATAATCCTTGGTTTTCTTTTTAATCTCTTCATAAAAAGCATTTCTTCGTCTCTGAAGAATATCATTCCGATAATCTTTTGCTTTCTCCAGGTTTCGTTCAGACATACTCCGCAGCCGCTCAGGACTGGAGAGAACCTCTATGATTTTCTGAGCAAGGTGATGAATATCACCGGGCTGAACCAGATCTTCAGAAGAGAGAAGTTCCGGAATCCCGCTGGCAGAGGAGCCGATGCAGGGCAGTCCCCTTGCCATGGCTTCGATCATGGCACGCGGCAACCCCTCGCCTTTTGACGGAAGAACAAAAAGGTCTGCATTATCAAGTTGTTGTCGCACCGCATCACCGGACGGGAGTTGACCGGCAAAACGCACATACTCGCCCAACTCGAGAGAATCTACCAAATGTTCAAGATCCTTCCTGAATTTTCCGTCACCGACAAGAGTCAATCGTGCATCCAATCCTTCTTGAACACAAATAGCGAACGCTTTTAAAAGGACATCCTGGGCCTTATAAAGTTGAGCCATGGTCCCGACAGAGATAATTTCAAAGCCGCTCGTTCGAAATCGTTCCAAAGGTGGTGAAGCAACAAAATCAGAAGCATCCAGCTGAATACTGGAATAGTGGGTATTAAAAATCCCCTGGGCTGGAGGATAACGTCTTTGAAGGGAAAATTCCGTCACATAGGCCACCCCACTCGCCTTGAGACACTTAAGGCGAAGACCATTGGCAAACCAAATGCGAAAAATGGGCCGCAAGGGATGCTTGATGGCTCCGGGAGCAAAAACATCATAGGGGTCACCAACAACCTCCATGCCGAACGGATGACGCCTTTTGGTTAATACTTTAATCAAATTAGATGCAATATTTCCCGGGCTTCTTGTAATAAATGCAGAATGACCATGATTTTCTAAAAAAACTGAACGAATGGTTTTATTAATTTGAAATTTTTTGAATAGATATTGAGTAGGCCCTAGATAGTAAGGAATTGGTTTGAAAAAAACATTTGAACCGGTTACTTTAGCATTCCCGGTTGTTAAATACTCTTGCAGTCGACCAACAACTGTTACTGAATCAAAAACTTCCAAATATCTTTTAAAGAATGAATATCCGGATGCAAATTCGTTATCGGTATAGATAGTACCATCGCGGCCCTTTTGAAATCGTGTCTCAGTTGTTATTATAACATTCATCTTTATGGCCTTAATTCTTACTTATGGAGAATCTCACCGAATTTTTAACACCACCACAAAACTATACCAACCACATTCCTTATAGAAAGCACCTTCAATTATAACCTTCTCTAATCTGTAATTTTCGTTAGTTTTTAGAAAGTATTTACTTAACTGTATATCTCTAAAAGAATTAATGTCAATTTTGAGGCGGAGTTACTAAAGTCGCATACCCCTTTCAGGGGTATAAAACTGTAAAGCTCCCTCTTTTTTAAAACATGATGGCTGTAGGGAAAAAGAACCTGTGACCTAAGGACTGGTTGTTCATGTCGGCAAGGTCTACACTCTCAAAGTCGGAGGTGTGAACCGTGCCCCCGAAGCCTTGCCCTTTGCTTTCAACTACCGTGGTAGCTGGCCCGATCATATCTCCAGTCCCCCCAAATGAAATACAGTGAGTGACCTTGTGCGGGGCATTCGGCAACTCCCAGTTCTGACCGGAAGCGTAGGCGATACAACCGGTCAGCACGCTGCCGTTGGTTGTGCCGTTCTCGGAGTAACCACGAAACCGATTCCCTAGAGCGATGCAACACACCAGGGTATGTTTGCCGCCACGCAGGCCTTGATAGGGCGCCGGGTCCGCCTTGCCAAGCTTGAAGCCGTTGCCGTCGCCGCCCTTTCCTTTACCGTTGTTCGCGGCGACGCAGTCCTCAAAATAATGACTGCTGGCCGCCCAGTTGTCGTATCCATCGTCAGAGTTGCCAATGGCGACACAACGGTAAAACTCATTTTTTTTACCCGAGGTTATGCTGAACCCGTCGGCGCTGTCCCCTGCGGTTTGGGTGTCGACATTATTTTTCGCTGTACAGTTGTAAAATTTACAGCGATAGAGTTCCTTCGAGGAAAAACCGGCGCCGTTATTGTCGTGCATGTAAATGTTATGCCATTCGCAGTCTGTGACATTCTCGACATAAAAACCGTTACTGACCCGGTTCTTGCCGCTGTTGCGAACTTCGAAGTTGCGGAAAATAACCCACGACGCATTGAAAATGCGGAACAGGTTGCCGCCGCTGGTGTTGGTACCGTCGATGATCGCCCACTCACCGGGATAAGAACGGACTTCCAGTGGATAGAGCGCGGAGGCGGAAACGTTCCCGTTGATATCAATGATGGAATCATACACCCCGCCACGCAGATAAATGGTATCCCCGGCATTGGCGTGGGTCATGGCGTATTGAATATGTTGCCAAGGGAAGAGGTAAGAACCTGTGCCGTGGTCCGATCCTGAAGGGGACACATATCGGGAGACCCCTCCGTAAGGCGCAGCGTAGGGATCATCACCAGCTCCTATCGACTTATCATAGCCGTAAAAGATAGCCTTTTCCGGTGAAACCCGCTCTGAAGCGCACTGGCCGAAGGCTAAGTATGTTGTGGAGGTGACAACAAAAGTGTCCCCTCTGACAAATCTTTCTGCAAAGGGATTTAAACTCGGCAAAACGCACCCTAGCGCCAATGATAAGGAAATAACAAAGCCCTGTATCAGCATCCTGTTCATAGCTTTTAATTTCCAAGTTGCATTCACTGCCTCGTCTAAGGCGAAATCAGCATCATGTCGGCGGTCTAATGCTTTCAGGAATCTATTTCTGCAGGCCAAGTCTCCAACATACCGTAAGAGCATGAACATACATTACTTTTCTCACAGATCCGGCACAAAAAATCGGTAACTCCCAACGCAGAGATTCTCTTTCTTAATAACGCAATTCCTCGATTATTCAAGCTCTCTCTTGCAGTAATAAGTGAAACAGCAGGGGCTCATACAATGGCCACATGGCATACAACAAACAAAAAAAGGTGAGGCTCCCGTTTACCATGGAAGCCTCACCTGTATTGTTTCATGAATCCTAAGTTTGTGATTCCGATCCGCTCGGGAAAATCACTTAGAACAGAGGAACTTTAGCATAGAAGAACCGGTGCCCTGCGGACTGGTTGTTCATGTCGGCAAGATCGACACTCTCGAAGTCTGAGGTGTAAACCGTGCCCCCGAAGCCCTGCCCTTTGCTCGCAACCACGGTGGTGGAGGATCCGATCTTGTCCCCGTTACCGCCAAAGGAAATGCAATTGGTCACTTTGTACGGGGCGCTCGGCAGCTCCCAGTTTTGCCCGGAACTGTAAGCGATACAACCGGTCAGCACGCTTCCGTTGGTTGTGGCATTCTCGGAGTAACCGCGGAACCGATTGCCAAGAGCGATACAACGCACCAGGGTGTGATTGCCGCCACGCAGGCCCGCATAAGGTGCCGGATCCGGCTTGCCAAGCTTGAAGCCGTTGCCATCGCCACCTGCCCCGCTGCCACTGTTTGCGGCAATGCAGTCTTCGTAATAATGTCCGCTGGCCGCCCAGTTGTCGTACGCGTCATCGGAGTTACCGATGGCAACGCAACGGTAGAACTCATTCTTTTCACCCGAGGTGACGCTGAACCCGTCGGCACTGTCTCCTGCTGACTGGATGTCGACATTGTTGCTGGCCGTGCAGTTGTAGAATTTGGAGCGATAGAGTTCCTCTGCAGAGAAACCGGCACCGTTATTGTCGTGCATGTAGATGTTATGCCATTGGCAATCTGTAACGTTCTCGACATAAAAACCGTTGCTGAGCCTGGTTTTATCGCTGTTGCGAACTTCGAAGTTGCGGAAAATCACCCACGACTCATTGAAGAACCGGAACAGGTTGCCGCCGGTGGTATTGGTGCCATCGATAATTGCCCACTCGCCAGGATAGGAACGCACTTCCAGAGGCTTCGTTGCGGTGGCGGAAACGTTTCCATTGATGGTAATAGGGGAATTATAAACCCCACCACGCAGATAAATCGTATCTCCGGCATTGGCGTGGGTCATGGCATACTGGATACTTTTCCAAGGAGAAGTAACAGAGCCGCTATTATTGTCCGATCCTGAGGGGGAGACATAACGAGATACCCCACCGTAAGGAGCGGCGTGAGGATCATCACCAGCCCCTGCCGTCTTATTGTACCCATAGAAGACCGTTGAGGTGCTACTGGAGGTTCCGGAAGTGTTTGAAGAGCTGGAGGAAGTATCATCATTTTTAATGGTAACAACAGTAGAGGTAATGGATCCAAGGGTCGCAACGGTGGGGCTGCCAAGATTCACAGTGAAAGTTTCATCAGGTTCCACGATCGAATCATTCACGATTGCAATGCTCTTGACTTTCTGGGTTTCTCCGTCCGCGAAGCTCATGGTAGTCCAGGAGAAGCTTCCGTAATCCGCATCGTAGGTGGCCGTATTGCCATTGGTGCGAATCTGGACCGTAGCCGCCCCGGAAGAACCACCGACGCGCTTGACCACCACGTCGACTTTACCGCCAGCTTCGGATACCGAATAGCTGGAGGCGCCAAACTCGAAACTGCCGGGCTCAGTGGAGGCCACAGGAATCTTCACACTCAGACTTACAGGCGCGGACTGTGAGGTGTTGCCAGCGGCGTCATAAGCGACCGCGGTAATGGTGCAGGTGCCGTTGGCGCTACTGCTGATCGGCATACTGGCGGAGTAGGTATTGGTAGTGTCAGTGCCGATAAGCTTGCCATCGACATAAAACTCCACCTTGACGACGCCCACATTGTCGCTGGCACTGGCCACGATATTTACCGTTTGGTCGCTGGTCACCGTGGTGCCGCTTAACGGACTGGTAATCTTGGCAACAGGTGCCGTGGTATCCGTCACATCGTTATCGACAATAGTCACGGTCGATTCAGTAACCGTGCCCAAAGAAGTACCGCCAGTGGGGTTACCCAGATTAACAGTGAAGGTTTCCTTGTTTTCCGTCACATTGTCGTCGGTAATGCCAATGCTGATGACTTTTTGGGTCTGACCGTCAGCAAAGTTCACCACAGTCCAGGAAAAGCTGTCGTAGTCCGTAGCATAATCGGCAGTGATGCCATTGGTGCGCACCTCGACAGTGGCAGCGCCAGCGGATCCACCGACCCGCTGAAGCACAACATCAACCTTGCCGGCACTTTCGTCCACGGAATACGTCGAAGCTGCGAACTGGAAGCTTCCTGGTTGTGAGTCATTATCTACAATCGTCACTGCCGAAGTGGTCACACTGCCCAGCGTCGTGCCATCGGTCGGCTTGCGCAAAAGGACGTTAAATACTTCGCTGGATTCCTTGGCCGTGTCGTCGGTGATGCCGATACTCAGAACCTTCTGGGCCTGCCCGTCGGCAAAACTGACCGTGGTCCAGCTCATGCTGTTATAATCAGTCTTCCAATCGGCAGTATCGCCCAAGGTACGTACCTGAACTGTCGCTGCACCGGAAGTGGAACCAGTCCGTTTCAAAAGGACATCAACTTTACCGGCCCCTTCGTTGACGGAATAGTTAGCGGAACCAAGCTCAAAGCTGCCGGACGCTGCGGCAACGTTCCCCGGAAAAACCATTTGCATGGTAAGTAGCAACACACAAATCAGGCCCCCTATGGAATGTTTCAGATGCGTCATAATAAATGTTTGTCTCATAAACTCCCTCTTTGTTGGTGTAATCTGGCACCGGTCTATCCGGAGCCACCAAATCCTGTATGCGCAAATCAATGCGCAAAAAAAAGCGCTGCATTTGGAGATCCCAAAGCAAAGCGCCGCACATGTACCTACTGACCTCGAGGTTTTTCCAGGTTTTGAGGAATTTCGGCAACCCGGCTATCCACCTTAATTTTTGACTTCAGTGGACCCGTAGCTTTGCGTGGCCAGATCTCTCTGACTTTGCCCTGAACGAAAGTTTTACCCCTAGACCATGACCATCGGCATACCCTCCTACGCAGTAGTGGTTACATTACCCATAGTAACGATGCGTCATTTGCATCGGCTATCACAATGGGTGAGCCAGTCGTTCTGCGGAACTTGTAAGAGCAAGCCACATGCCAAGTTTTCTGTTATAAATCGGTCACTTAAAAGAGCTTTAGATAGGCTATAAGATAATGAGAAAACTGTCGTTAAGTTGGCAAAGTTTCACGAATAGATTTCAACGACACTGAATGAATGGATAAAAAACAACATTTAAAAAGTTATGTCATGCCGGCATGTTACTAATTGTAACCACCCAGAAAGGAAACAAGGATCAACTTCAGGAAAAACAATTTGAAAGAAAAATATCGAGAAAAGACGGTTTTTAATTTCAGTAATCAGCTTGACAAACCATGAGTTTTTACCAACTCAATGAGAAAAATGGACTTACTCGTCAAACTCTCCTGATACCTGCCCTAAATTTCCCTGTCACTTTATGGCGACAGCAGCAAAAACATACAATTCAGCATTCTTCCATCAATACATACGTGATTTCAATATGTTACATTGATTCTTGAAATTCCAAAAGTCATTACGTTGACCAAAGCTTCCCTGATATAGCATTTGTCGTCAGAACGTGACGCACCTGCCATAGTCACCTGAATGGTTCGCTGTCATTCTTGGACCGGTATAAAAAATGTTACAAACGCATACGGGATTTCCGCTGACCCCGCGTGGATACAATGTAATTTCAGACAGTTGGATAGAAGTTACGGTAAAAGCGGGAAAAATTTATATGGTGCGGTTTATCCGCCCAGGCCAGAGATACCAACAAAAAATGGCTGACCGGTTAAACCGGTCAGCCATTTGGCGTCATATTCCTGCAATAAAAGACTGTTATGTCTTTATGAAGAGACGGTACTACTTGCGTGAGTCGTGTAAAAATTCAAGAAAATACCTTTCGCTACCCTGACATCGCCAGTTCTGAACTGGCAAAGCACTATGTCAAGTCAGGGCAACCAGCAACCTGTCCATCAGTTCATGGCCATGCGCAAGAAAAATACCGCTCGATGCTGCAGCCTCCTCATCGTAGCCGGGAGCGGGCTGTTCAGAATGAAATTCCCCCTGGGAGCCATACAGGATAAACGGAACCGGCTTGGAGGTATGCGTCATGAGCGTCACAGGAGTGGGATGATCGGGAGCGACCAGCAACCGAAAATCTCCCATGGACTGCAATCCATTGAAAACCGTGCCCACCACCAGTTCGTCAAAGGCTTCGATGGCGCGGATTTTCTCATGCAATAAACCCGCGTGCGAAGCCTCGTCGGGAGCTTCAACGTGGACATATACATAATCGCGGGTTTGCAAAGCCTCCAGAGCGTATTCCGCCTTGCCCCGATAATTGGTATCGATAAAACCGGTGGCACCAGGAACCTCAATAACATCAAGACCGGCATAAATTCCGATCCCCTTGATAAGATCAACGGCGGAAATAACGGCGCCACTCAGGCCGAAACGCTCCTGCATGGTCGGCATGTGCGGCGCGCGGCCCTGCCCCCATAACCATGCGGCATTGGCGGGACGTTTGCCCTCAGCCTGCCGTTGCCGGTTGACGGGATGAGTCGCCAGAATCGTACGGGCGCGCTGCATGAGATCCAGCAAACAGTCAGCCCCTTCACCACGGGGCAGCTGCCCTTGGATAGGCTGGCCGGTAATATCGTGGGGTGGCGTAAATGTCATGGTGTCGACCCCGCCACGCCAGACCAACAGGTGCCGATAAGACACACCCGGATAAAACTGAAACCGGTCCGTTCCAAGCTCCTCCTGCAAGGTCAAAACAATGGCACGCGCCTCCTCGGTCGAAATATGTCCGGCCGAAAAGTCTTCCATGATTTCCTGGCCATCTTTCTGCCCGAGGGTCACCAGGTTGAGTCGAAAGGAAACATCCTCTGAATCAAGGGAAACCCCCATACTGGCCGCCTCAAGGGGCGACCGCCCACTATAACAGCTGGCAGGGTCGTATCCGAACACGGAAAGATTGGCGACATCGCTGCCGGGAGGAAACCCCTCGGGGATAGTCTGGGCAAGACCGACCTGCCCTTCACGGGCGAGACGATCCATATAAGGGGTATGAGCACATTGCAGTGGGGTTTTCCCCCCCAATTCGGCCATAGGCTCATCGGCCATGCCGTCTCCTAATAAAACTACATACTTCATCGTATCCTCTATATCGCTATCCGGCATTCGCCACCAAATTGGCGGCGGGCCTGCACATCACCCTCGCGGGTGGTGCTGTTGATGAATATTTTTAAGCCGTTCCCTTGTGACATGAGTATAAATCTGAGTTGTGGAAATATCGGCATGGCCAAGCATCGCTTGCACTGCCCGGAGATCGGCTCCATTATCCAGCAAATGGGTTGCAAAAGAATGCCGCAAAGAATGAGGCGTAATGTTTTTTGTAATGCCGGCCTGCAACGCCCGACGCTTAATCATCTTCCAGAAACCCTGTCGTGTCAACCCGTTACCTGACCTGTTTAAAAACAGAAATGGCGAGCAAGCATCCCCTGCCAATTCCCCGCGCCCATAAGACAGATAGGCCAGCAGGGCATCACGGGCGGAATCACCTAATGGCACAATACGCTGCTTGCGGCGTTTACCAAATGCTGTGACATAACCAACATCCAGTTGCAGATCCTGCGGTGTTAAACCCACCAGCTCCGACACGCGAAGCCCCGTCGCGTAAAGCAGCTCAAGCATAGCCCTGTCACGCAGGTCATAGCAACTGCCGGATCGCGGCACACTGAGAAGGAGTTCGACTTCATCTGGAGATAAGGTATGCGGCAAAGCTGCAAGGCTTTTCGGAGCCGCCACCTGCGCAGCGGGATTATTCTCGGCCAGGCCTTCGGCAAGCAGAAAACGGTGAAACATCCGTATCGAGACAAGTTTGCGTGCGCGGCTGCGCGGCGACAGGCCGCGATTCTTAAGAACGGAAAGAAAAGCAACGACGACAGGGGGTGTAATCTGTGCCGGGGAGGCTATCCCCTGGTCGCCAAGAAACTCAAGATAATGGGCCAGATCGCGTCCATACGCATCCAGGGTGTTTTTTGACAACCCTTTTTCAACCACAAGATAATTAAGAAACAGATCGAGATATTGATCCATAAGTACCTGCAATGTCGGCATATAATCCGATGTGCTTCCTACTTCAGAAAATCCAACGGTCATGTGAACCCTGGCGACAGCCTTGCCCTAAGCGGTCTCAGATTTTCTCTTCATCAAGACAAGACAACAACCTTGTCCGCAGCTCCTCAAGGCGCTCCGGATCCCGGATTTTCTGACTGAAGATATCCTTGACGTAAAAAGTGTCTGCCACCTGGTCAACCTTGGTCGATATCTTGGCTACACCCAGATAGAGACCAAGATCGCGCAACGTTTTACAGATGCGATACAACACGCCGACTTCGTCGTGGGTGTAGATGTCAAGTACGGTGTACTCCTGGGAGACTTCATTGTCGACATCCACCCGGCTGGGGACTTTGGGATGTCCCGGATCTCCCCAGGACACAGGCCGATGCCGCTTGCGTATCAATTCCTCTACCTTGATGCGGCCTTCGATAACAGCCAACAGCGATTCTTCAACGGCATGCCACTTTTCACTGTCCGCATCGCTGAATCCGGAAGGCCCCTTGACCTGGAGCATATCAAAGGCTGTTCCATCACGCTGGGTAAAAATCTGCGCACCGAGAATGTTGATCCCGTAAGCTGCCATGACCCCGGTGATCATGGTGAACAATCCAGGCATATCGTGGGTAACGATGGTGAGCTGGGTATAGGAACCGTCCGGCCCGTTGGCCACGAAAAACCCGAGCCGTTTGTCGCGACTGCCCAGAATCAATCGAATATGATCGGCAATGGCCTGACTGCGAAAAGACAGCAGGTAGCGGGTGCTGGCTTTGCGAAGCCGCTCCGCAACGACCTTGGAATCAAATTCATCCTCCAGCAAGGCCTGAACTTTGCGCCTGCGATTGCGCAGTTTCTCGGAGCGGGTGTCCAACAGGAAGTTGCCACGCTCAAGAACGCCGTGTGTCTTGTCAAAAAGTTCCTGCAGCAGAACCGACTTCCAGCCGGTCCAGACATCAGGTCCCACGGCACGCAGATCCGCAAAGGTGAGGAGATAAAGCATCTTGAGGTTTTCGCTCATCCCCATAGTGCGGGCAAAATCAACGATAAGGCGATCGTCATGCATATCGCGGCGTTGGGAAATATGCGCCATCAGCAAATGATTGCGCACCAGAAATTCAAGTCGCCGACTATCTTCCTTGTTGAGGCCAAGGCGCCGGGCTACGGTAGGCATCATATCCGCTCCCTTGTTGCAATGATCGCGGCCCTCCCCCTTACCCACATCATGTAGCAGCATGGCCAACAATAAAAGCTCTCGTTTTTCGATATCATTGGCAACACTGGTGAGGCGCGGCAACTCTTCCGCGTAGTCCCCCTGCCAAACCTTAAGCAGCTCACCGACGGCAAACAGTGAATGGGAATCGACGGTGAACACATGATATGCATCATGCTGGACCTTACAATAGATGCGGCCAAACTCTGGGATGAAATGGTTGAGAAACCGCAAGTAATGCATATCCTGCAAAGCCTGCAGAACACCGCGGTGATAACGCAGGATCTCCATAAAGGTATCGACCATGGCCTTCGAGCGCCGTACCGTATTGTTAATGCGATGCAGATTCTCGCGGATATGGTTTTTAACCTGCGGACTTAAAACCACTTCATGCAACTGCGCAAGCCGAAAGGCCAGCATCATGCGCTCGGGGTATTCTTCAAAAAGATCTCCCTGGACCATGCGCAACTCGCCATGAAGGGTATAGAACCCGTCGCCGACCGAACGCTTCAGAATCGTAGTGGCGCTGGGAGTGGGTGAGGACTGATCGTGCATACGCACTTTGTCGATCAAACGTGTGGAGATTTCTTCGACATGTACGGCATGCGCATAATAATCCTGCATGAATTGTTCGACGGCCAACGCCCGCTTATCATCTTTGTACCCTAAAAACCGGGCAATTTTTTCCTGGTGATCAAATCGGATCTGCTCATTTTTACCGGTGGAAAGAAAATGGAGTTCATTGCGAATCCGCCACAGATAATCAAACGCACGATAGAGTTCATCGTACTCCTTTTCCGTCATGATCCCCTTAAGAACCAGTTCAGACATGGAGCGGGCCTTAAATTTTACCTGAGCCAACCACAGAGCGGTATGCAGGTCCCGAAGTCCACCTTCACCCTCCTTGATATTGGGTTCCAGCAAATATACAGATGAACCGTATTTACCGAGACGCCGGTTGCTCTCCTCAATTTTCTGGGTGATGTATCCCTTGCTGTTCCAGTTCAGCACTTTATCAAGGACGTTCCGCTCGTACTCGCCAAAACATTCACGATTGCCACACAGATATCGCGAATCGAGCAAGGCGGTTCTCGCCGTAATATCCTTCTCCGCCATTTCCAGGCAATGCCGCGCCGTCCTTATGCTATAGCCGATATCAAGCCCCAGGTCCCACAGCAGGTAAAGCATGCGTTCGGAAACCTGTTCGGCAAATTTTTTACCTTTGCCATTGTGAAAAAACATGATGTCGATATCGGAACGGGGATTTTGCTGTCGCCGCCCGTAACCTCCCAGCGCCACCACGGCGCATCCGGCCTGACCCTTTTTAGGCAGATCGGATGAGGCCGCCTCATACAGAGCACCCATCAACGCATCCGCCGCCTCGGTAAGCAGTTCAACCACTTCGTGACCGCTTGCACCGCTACGATGATACGCCATGATGACATCCCGGCAGCGATTCGAGTAGTCGCAGGCCGCAGCCAGCAACTCCGGGCGCCGTTCGGCATATGGCAGAGAGGTATCGCAACACAACTGTCGGAGCGTATCGGGAATAATGAGTTTTTCGGCGAGGTCGGATAAAGAATTCATTTGTTGGCTATGGTTTTGGAATCCTGGCTAAAGGTATGTACGGCGCGGGCAATGGCCGTAGCGGCATGGTCCTGATATTTGGAACTGCCCAGTCGGCTTTCCTCGGTTTTATTACTGATAAATGCAGCCTCGACCAGCACCGAGGGCATATTGGCGCCCAATAAAACATAAAACGGTCCTTGACGTACCCCGTGATTTTTGACGTTGGAATAGTGTCGCCCGAGGTGATCTACCAGGGACTTTTGTATTTCAGCAGCTAGCCGGCTTGATTCATTAATTTTGGCATTGGCCATGAGATCAAATAAGATAAGTTCAAGATCACCTACTTGTTTGAGGGAAGTACCGTTTTCCCTGGCCGCAACAGCCGCAGCCTTGTCGTTTTTGGAAAAGTTGAGGTAATAGGTCTCTATGCCCTGTGCATCACGGTTATTGCTGGCATTGGCATGCACCGAAATAAACAGGTCGGCTCCTACCCGGTTGGCGATAGCGGTTCTTTCTTCCAGGGGCAGAAAAACATCCTTGTCGCGGGTCAGCACCACCTGACAACCCAGTTCTTTTTCCAGGCGGAGCGCAAGTCGCTTGGCCATGGCAAGGGTGACATCCTTTTCCATGACGCCGCTGGGTCCAATAGCCCCGGGGTCTTTGCCACCATGTCCTGCATCGACGACGATGCGCCGCAAGTTCCCCGGTCTTGTGGCTGTCGGAAGAGTAACTTTCAAGGGTTTCTCTTCCGGAGTTTTTTCCAGCACTTTAGCGATGGCGTCTCCGGATCCAACAACCGGCGCATGCAATTCAGGTTCTGCAGCCTGCAAGGTAGTCCTTTGTTCCCCCGACACATCGATAACGATACGCTGTGGATTTTCCAGGGCAAAGACCTTGTAATCCTTAAAGGTTTCGAGATCAAGAACCACGCGCACCAGATCCCGGTCCGGTTTTCCCACCCTGATGCTTTGCAGCAGACCGTCGGCAACTTTTGTGGATGCAGGAACCTGTTCTGCAATCGATCCAGCCTTAATATCGACGTAAAGCCGCGGCTGTTGTCCTTTTTCGGCGCCCAGCAGATGCACTGAATAACTGGCGGGATGAGATAACTCGACAACCACGCGTGTGTATCCCGGGCTTGACCAGGAGCGAACCTGGCTCACTTCGTCCGTCCCGGAAGACGTACTGGCAACGGACGCCGGCACCGGATGCGGTGCACCCACATCCTTGGGCGCATGAGCCCTTAAGCGCCTTTCGCCTTCACGGCACAGAGACGCCATATCGCCCTTTGGATAATTGTCGACAACCTTCTTGTAGCGCACATATGCACCGGACCGGTCGTCAAGGCTCTGCTCAAATATCAGTCCGGCCAAATAGCCGGCATCATCCGCCAAATTACTTGCCGGATAACTGCTGGTCAAACGGTCATAAAACTCCACAGCCTGCTTCGCATCATCCTTGCGTCTGGAAATAGCAAACAACCCTTCAGAGGCTTTACCGCCGAGGTACAGGGCATCGGCAGCTCGGTCATGCCTGGAATAATCACGGACGACCTCCTCGAATCCCTTGATGACCCTGTCCCAGTTTTCTCGATAAAGTTTGCTTTTGGAGGAATTCTGTAACTGCTGATACGCTGATTTGGCACGGGAAAAGGCTTGATCGCCAGCGTCTGCAACAGCGGATACCGGCAGGACATGCATCAGAACAAGGAAAAATCCAAATAAAAATCGCAAAGGTGTCATTCGTCAGACCATTTTTTGAAGTTCATGGAGGAAATTAAGTCCCTCAAGGGGTGAAATAACCGAGATATCAAGATCGGCTAATCTTTGCCGAATCGGATCGGGTGCTGTATCGAATAGCGACATCTGGGGATTAGGGCTAAGCTTGCCGCCGCCTGCGCGTTGTGCCAACCGCGGCTGTCCCTCCGCCATGAGTTCACCGGATTCGAGATTCGCCAGGATTTCCTTGGCCCGGTCAATCACGGCCACGGGTAAACCTGCCAGGCGAGCCACCTGGATACCGTATGAATGACTGGCTGGCCCTTTGACTATTTTTCGAAGAAAGATTATTTGCTCATTCCATTCCCGCACGGCAATGTTAAGGTTCTTCACCCGATTGCAGGTCAGAATCAAATCGGTAAGCTCATGATAGTGGGTAGCAAAAAGGGTCTTGGCCGCCACATGTCCGTTATCATGCAGATACTCTGCCACCGCCCAGGCGATACTGATCCCGTCAAAAGTCGACGTGCCACGACCGATTTCATCGAGTACGATCAGGCTGCGAGCCGTGGCGTGATTGAGAATATGCGCCGCTTCGGTCATCTCGACCATAAAGGTCGATTGACCCTGTGCCAGGTTATCGCTGGCCCCGACACGGGTAAAGATCCGGTCGATCAGCCCGATATGCGCAGAGCGGGCCGGCACCAGGCTTCCCATGTGAGCCATCAAGGTAATCAATGCCACCTGCCGCATAAAAGTCGATTTACCGGCCATGTTGGGACCGGTGATAACCATAATCTGATTTTCCGTGCAATCCATCTCCACATCGTTGGGGACGAAATGCTCGCCGAGATTCATGGCCTCGATAACCGGATGGCGCCCATCGCGGATTTCCAGACGGTCACTGTTATCCATGACCGGACAGACGTAATCCCGGCTATGCGCCACATCCGCCAGGGATAAGATAACATCAAGCTCCGCCAGGGCGTCAGCCGTCTGCTGCACCCGCGCCCCTTGGCCGGCAACCTGTTCGCGGACCGACTGGAAAAGCTCGAATTCCAAATCGAACAAACGATCCTCGGCACCAAGCACCTTTTCTTCGTATTCCTTCAGTTGCGGAGTAAAAAACCGCTCAGCGTTGGCCAGGGTCTGTTTGCGCTGATAATCTTCAGGAACCCGTCCCAGATGGGAGCGCGTGACTTCAATATAATAGCCAAACACCTTGTTATATCGGACTTTAAGCGAGCCGATGCCGGTACGTTCGCGCTCATCGGCTTCGAGACGGGCAATATATGCCTTGCCATTACGTCGGATATCCCTCAGCTCATCAAGCTCTGGATGATACCCGTCGCGCATAAGGCCGCCTTCGCGCAACACAAATGGCGGATCATCGACGACGGCAGCGGCAACCAGTTCGGCCACATCGATCAACGGATCGATACGGGCGACAAAATCAGCAATCAGCGGGGTGCTGAGTTCAGAAAGACGCTGCAGGATAAACGGCAGTTGCTCCAGGGATTTACGCAGCGCGACCAGATCCTTGGCATTGGCGTGCCCCATCACAATTTTGCTGTTCAAACGTTCCAGGTCATAAACGCCATCGAGATCACTGCGAAGATCAGCGCGCAACAGACTCTGTGTGACCAATTCCTGCACAGTAGCATGGCGGCGGCGTATCGCCTCCACCTCCACCAGCGGATGATGAATCCACTGACGTATCTTTCTTCCGCCCATGGCTGTCACGGTGCGATCAAGCACTCCCAGCAACGAACCGCGCCGTCCACCATCCTGCAAGGTCGCCGTCAACTCCAGATTGCGCCTCGTACTGTTATCCAGCACCATGTAATCCCGACTGTGATACGTCGCCAGGGGACGAATATGGCCAGCCACACCTTTCTGGGTCTGCTCCACGTAATACAACACCGCACCGGCAGCGCGAACAGCCTCCGGCAAGGTGGCACAACCGAAGCTCTCAAGAGAGCCACAATTGAAAAACGCCTGCAAACGCTGCCCGGACGGCTCCACATCACAAACCCAATCAGGCAGCGGATTAATCAGCCAATCTCCGAAACATCCTTTCAGGAGTTGTTCGAGAGCCGGTTGCGAGTCTTCCGTCACAAGGATCTCGCGCGGCTGTAACGATACCAGTTCACTGCGAGCGGCCTCGCCCCCCTCAACCTGGGTGACGCGAAATTCGCCGGTGGTGATATCCAGTATCGCAACACCAAAGCTACCCTCCGGGGATAATGCCACCGCAGCGAGAAAATTGTTTTCCTTGGGAACCAGGGTATCGGTGTCGACCACCAGGCCAGGCGTAACAACCCGCACGACTTCCCGCTTCACTATCCCCTTGGCCTGTTTCGGGTCTTCAACCTGCTCGCAAATAGCAACCTTGTGACCGGCCTCCACCAGACGCGCCACGTAAGGCTGGCAACTATGATACGGTATACCGCACAAGGGAACCTCCTCGGCAGCACCTTTGTTGCGGCACGTCAGGGTAATATCAAGAATCCGCGAAGCGGTAACGGCATCCTCCATGAACATCTCATAAAAATCGCCAAGACGAAAAAACAGGATGGCATCGGGATATTGCGCCTTTATTTCCATATACTGGCGCATCATGGGGGTCAACTGACTCATAGTGCTTTATAATTCCTGCTGTTTTCGGCCAATTCCTGCACCGATTGGAAAATAGTTTAAAATAACGGTGATGTTAACAAACCACAGGAGTTATGTAAATATGGATGACCGTCTTTCCCCTTCGTGTCCTTCGCGATCTTATATGTTGATGATCGTTGTCCTGGGTAATCTTTATTTTACAGGGATATGCAGGATGATC
>DKEW01000015.1:65302-74122 GCA_002452265.1 Pelobacter sp. UBA6812
CGTTATCGGAACTTCTTCGTGTCCTCCGTGCTCTTCGTGGTTCAAGCTTTTTTAGGTTTTCGTTCAAGCTTTTAGATTCTGCGCTTTTTGCCTCAGACACCCAAAGGACCACAAAAGTTCAAAAAGATCAGAGGAAACATAAATCACTGAAGCCAAGGGTATAGCCAGATTTAACTATTCCGTATTCACGGGAGTATGAAATTTCCAATTTGGTGAGATTTCAAGCACAACACATCGGGAATTTCATCGTTGCAGCCCCTTCAATGATCCCTTTATTCAAAATTCGCAGCAGATAGATCGCGTGCTCGATTTTCCATGTCATTTATGCTAACTTTCGACTCGATGACAACACCAATAAAATTCTAATCTTATCCCGGATCGGTTTTCCCATACCTGATCCCATTGAATTCAAATTATGCAGAATATATCCAGACGCAAAATCCGTGCAGCGCGCATCTCCATGGCCACGGCCACCTGCCTTACGCTGCTGAAACTTTTCACCGGTCTCATGACGGGCTCCATGGCGGTGCTGTCTTCGGCCATCGACTCACTACTTGATATCGTCATGTCCGTGGCTAATTTCCTGGCTATTCGTCAGGCGGAACAACCCCCTGACTCCAAACATCCCTTCGGGCATGGAAAATTCGAAACCATAGCCACCATCGTCCAGGCTCTGGCCATCGGGCTTTCCGGAGGATGGGTCTGTTACGAGTCGGTAAGGCGCCTATTAACAGGCGTCACTCTCGGAAAACTGGAAGGCGGCATGGCGGTGTTGGCATTCAGCGCTCTGGTTTCCTGGAAGATCGGGCGGTTTTTGGTCCACACCGCTCGAGAAACGGAGTCGACCGCTCTCAAAGCCGACTCTCTGCACTTTTCCATGGATGTCTACACCAACCTCGCCCTCCTGGCNNGGGTTGGTGGCTATCCGTATGTTTAATCTCGCATGGCTCGATCCGACTTTGTCGATTATTGTGGCCCTGTATATTTTCTACCAGGCATTCGGTCTGTTTCGATATGGATTACGGGACATCCTTGACGAACAGTTGCCTGAAACCATCCGCAAGGAAATCGCCACAATCCTCGAACAACACCGCGGCAAACTTCTCGGCTACCATCGCCTGCGTACCCGCAGGGCCGGATCTCAAAAGCTTATAGACTTCCATCTCACCCTGTGTAAATACCTGTCGGTGGAAGAAGCTCATGATATTGCGGACCATCTTGAAAAACACATGAAGGAAAAGATCGGCCGTGCCGATATTACCATCCATGTGGAGCCCTGCCCCTTTGAAACCTGCCCGGGACGCCACAAATGCCCCGGCGATTTCCCCTTCAACAAGGAAACCCCCAAATCCAGCGAATAGCGTAGATGGATCACC
The DNA here is from genome assembly GCA_002452265.1 of Pelobacter sp. UBA6812. Lineage (GTDB taxonomy): Bacteria > Desulfobacterota > Desulfuromonadia > Desulfuromonadales > Syntrophotaleaceae > Syntrophotalea. The sequence goes on from DKEW01000015.1 coordinate 66,679, forward strand.
CTCTGCCTTAAAAGGTAGATTCGCTTTTCTTCATCCCATAAATTTCCTTGTCATATCCGGAAAAACGGATTAATGTTTTATGGATAGGGAAAAAACCCGTTCAAGGCGTTAGCGCACCAGGCACGGTTACAGATCCTTTGCCTGCCTCTAAAGAGAAGTCAAAACGCCATAACCAACCATCTTCTGGTTATACCGGGGGAACAACTGGCGCAAACCGGAGAGAGCGAAAGAAATCACCAAAGTCTTCCTAAGGCTTTGGTCAACCCGAATTCCGCTATTTTGCGTTATACATATTTGTATTTCCGGATACATAGATGCAGCTTGGGNNGGGATGATCATGCTTCCGCACGGAGTGTCTATCAGGCGAAACAGACAGGCGTTCTCATGCAAACTGTTTCCTACTGACGATTCGAAGAGTGGAATCTAGAAAAAGGAAGGTGAAACGATGGAACAATCGCATGACCAGAAAGAACAGACACCGCAAGAAATTCTCCGCAGCGTTATGCAATTGTGTGCCGACTGTGATACCTGTCGCACCATGATGGAGGAGGATTGCGCTTTTTTTATCGAACTCTATCGACTCGTCGACCAGGAAAAGGAAGAGGGAATCCCCATCCGCGAGTCGCAACTTCGTTACCTGACCGAACTCTGCACCCTCTGCGGCTTGTGTCCTTGCCCGAAAGTCCCCATGGATGTGATGGAGGCCAAGTCCCGCTATATTGAACAGGAGGGGATGCCCCTTGCGACCAGCCTGCTCAACGATGTTCCGCGTATGGCTCGACTGTGCGGCACATTTCCCCGCCTGGTCAAGGCCATGCAGTCGAACGCCGTCCTCGGCCCGCTGCTGCGCAAAGCGACCCGTATTCATGCCGAGCGGCAATTACCCTCTTTTCCCAAGCAGAATTTTTTCCAGTGGGCGGCGCGCGAGGGCCTCGCCCGAAAGAGTGAAGGCGGGCATCAGGTTGCCTACTTTGCAGGCTGCACCGCCGGATACCTGTTTCCGCAGATCGGGCGCAGCGTGGTAGAGATTCTGCAGCACAACGGGGCATCCGTCTACGTGCCACCGCAGCAGTGTTGCGGTATGCCATACCTGGTGGAGGGGGATCGAAAACGTACCCTGAATTTGGCGCAAACCAATATGCAACGCCTTCTCGAAACAATTCGCGCCGGCGATGACCTTATCTATTCCTGCCCCACTTGCGGGTTTTTCCTGAAAAGACTTCTCAAGGACAGAGCTTATTATTCCGACGCATTCCAGCAGTCGGTCAACGCCGCAGAGGGCGAACTGAAGGTTCCCGCACCTGAAAAGGGCGAGGGCCAATTCTGGCATCTTAAAAAGTTAATGTACCACGGCATCCTGAAAGACGATGGATACTTTTCTTCCATCGATCCCATGGACCGGATCCATCTGGCCGATCATCTTTTCGATTTCGGTTTTTACCTGGCAAGCCTTCATGCAAAAGGACAACTCGTCACCGACTTTGCACCATTACCTGAGCGCATGGCGTATTTTGCCCCCTGCCACCTTCGGGAGCAAAAAATGGGGCGTCCTTATCTCGACCTGCTGAAGCTGATTCCGGAACTGGATATCGAAGCGGTCGGCAGCGATTACGACTGCTGTGGGATGGGAGGTGTTTTTGGATTCAAGGACCATTTTCATCAGAAGTCCTTGGATTTGGGAGAGCCGCTGATGAAAAAGTTTCGCGCCCACAACCCGCAGGCCATCATCACCGACTGCATGAGTTGCAGACTACAGTTCAACCACTGCCTGCCGTATCCCGTTTATCATCCGGTCGAAGTGCTGGCCAGGGCATATAAGGGTGAAGCATCCCGTCAAAAATAATCGGGTCTTCAACCAAAACAAAGGCTATCGGCTTTTTAAAAACATTCTTCGTTGGGATTACGGGACCACTGGTCTTATCTGAAGGACAAACAACCAGGGATAAATGACGATTTTATCGCCCCAGCATAATACCGAGCTGTTCTGCAGTCCATACCAGGTTACCGGAGGGATCAACCAGGTTCTGACCGCTTACAGCTTGGTCGATGGGAACGGATACGACATTGCGACCACGCAGGGCAACCATGTGACCGAACTCTTCTTGCTCAATCAGTTCCACGGCGCGCACTCCAAAACGGCTCGCCAGAATGCGGTCAAATGGTGAGGGTGTACCGCCACGTTGCGTATGACCCAGCACTACGACCCGTGTCTCCAAGCCCTTGCGCCGTTCGATTTCACCTGCCACATAATGGCCGATACCGCCGAGTCGCTCAAGTCCATGGGTTTCCATCGCAGACGCCTGCACCACTTTCCGCCCCCCTTTTGGAAAGGCCCCTTCGGCCACAACAATGATGGAAAAGCGGCTGCCTTCCTGGCGTCTGCGCATAATGTGGTTGCAGACCAGGTCAAGATCGAAGGGAATTTCCGGTAGCAGTATGACCTCGGCAGATCCGGCGATCCCCGATTCCAGAGCGATCCAGCCGGCATCCCTCCCCATGACCTCCACAACCATAACGCGATGATGACTTTCCGCTGTGGTCTGTAACCGATCGAGGGCTTCGGTAACAATGCCAACAGCGGTATTGTAGCCAAAAGTAACGTCCGTTTCCTGCAGATCGTTATCGATGGTCTTGGGAACCCCAATCACAGGCACCCCGAGGTGACTCAACCGCTGGGCAATCTTAAGTGTTCCGTCACCACCAACCGCAACAAGTGCTTCAGCACCAAGTCGGCGAAAATTATCCACCACTCTTTGCGAAACGTCTGACAAAACCACTGTTCCATCGGCTTGGGTAACAGGATAGCGAAAGGGATTCCCCCGGTTGCTGGTCCCCAGAATCGTCCCACCCAGCGGCAAGATGCCGCGTACCGAATGAAGATCGAGTTCGCGACAGTGCGGCCCGTCGGCCAAACCATCAAACCCGTCTTCAATGCCCAACACGCGCCAACCACGCTGTAATACTGCGGCACGCACCACACCACGGATAACACCATTCAGACCGGGGCAATCTCCTCCGCCATTCAGTATCGCGATGCAACGGCTCATAAATTTATTCCCCATCCGGATAAACGCTAAAAGTGATATCGGAGAAATACGTCAACATTAATCTCTAAATGCCACGGCACCACAATCCCAAAAACAACCTGCAAGCTCATAGGTCGTTTATATATGGATACGGAGAAACAAGAGATAAAGAGCCCCTCTTGTAATATTATGCAACCTCTTTGAACATCTCGCGTATTGCATGAGCGGCCCCAAGTATCCCTGCCTTGTCCCCCAAAGCGGCCGGCACCACTTTCATCCGGCGAGCGACGATTGCAAACGCCCGATTTTCGATCTCTTCACGAAGGGATGGCATAATCAGGTCAAGATTGGCACTGACGCCTCCACCGATGACAGCACCCTCAAGATTGAGAAAGTTGGCGATACCGGCGAGGACCTGCCCCAGATAGCGGCCGGCAGACTCACAAGCGCCCAGCGCGGCGGGATGACCACTCACAGCAGCGACAGCCACCTCTTCCGCAGTGCAGGGCTTAATCGAAGGATGGCTACCCTGACCACTGTAATGATTAGACAACTCCAGACATGTCCTGACGATAGCGGGCCCGGAAGCATACTGTTCCAAACATCCATACGCACCGCAACCGCAAAGACGCCCCCGCGGTTCAACAGTAATATGCCCCAACTCACCTGCTGCCCCATCGGCTCCGGTCCAAAGCTGGCGATTGATAATAAGACCACCACCTACACCGGTGCCCAGAGTCACCATGACAAAATTGGAAAATTCCTGACCGGCGCCCCACCGGGCTTCCCCTAAGGCTATGGCATTGGCATCATTGACAATCCGAACCGGCAGTCGCAACTGGCTAACGAGCTGATCCGCCATCGCGAACCCATTTAACGCCGGAAGATTCGGTGACACATGCACGAAACCTTCTTTTTCCACAATACCGGGGAACCCAAGACCCAGCCCTTCAAGAGCATAGCCCTGCTGCCTGCCTTCATCTATCAATTCCCGGCAAAAACCGACAAAACGCGACCAAAAGCTATCGAAACCCGCATCAATCCTGGTTTTGATGCTACGCTGAAAACAAAGTTGTCCATCGCCAGCCACCACGGCGCCGCGACAATTTGTTCCACCCAGGTCTATTCCGATGACGGCTGGCTGCTTCATGGCGTTTTAGCGTACTCGGTAGCGATAGCCAGGGTTTTGAATTGGGCAGCCTTGGCCATGTCCATCAGCCGTACCACTTCACCGTGGCGAGCATCACGATCAGCCAACAAAACAAAGGTCATTTGTTTGGCTTCAGCCCCATAGGCACGCAAGCGATATTCAAGCTCCTCGCGTGTCACCTTATCCTTACCTATGGAAATTTCTCCGGACTTCGACAAATAAACTTTTATTTCGCGCACTTCAGGCTTAGACGCCTGCGAAGAAGACTCGGGCAATTTTACATCGATGCCAGGTGCTTCCACAAAAGTGGTGGAAATCATGAAAAAAATCAGCAAAAGAAAAACCACATCGACCATGGAAGTCAGGTCGACCCGTGGCTCTTCACGTTTTTTACGTAAGAAAGCCATGGGTTAATCCCCCAGCAGATCGACAAGGTGCAGGGAACTTTCCTCCATTTTGAGCACCATGTGATCCAGGCGACTGGTCAAATACTTGTGAAGAAGAATGGTTGGGATAGCTACAGACAAGCCGGCGGCGGTGGTAATCAGGGCTTCCGATATGCCGCCACCAAGGGTTTCCGGCGTTCCCGTGCCAGCGGTCGCTATCACGGTGAAAGCCCGAATCATACCAAGTACGGTTCCAAGCAACCCGAGCAAGGGAGATATCGTGGCCATAGTGCCAAGCAAACCCAGGAAGCGTTCCAAAGGAGCTGCCTCCCGGCTACCCGTTTCCTCAACGACGGTTTTTATCTGATCGCGCGTACGGCCATGAGCCCGCAATGCCGACAGTAATATGCGCGACAAGGGAGTATCGCTGCGCTGGCATACAACAATCGCCTCTTCGATGCGACCTTTCATTACCAGTTGTTCAACCTCGCGGACCAGTTGATCACGTCCCCTCCCTACGCGAAAAAAAGTCCATAGACGTTCGAAAAAGATGGCCATTGCCATAATCGAACACATAAGAATGGGATACATGAGGGGGCCACCCTTTTGAAAAATTTCCAGCATGGTTGACGCGTTCCTTTCAGAAAAGAATAAGGCACGTAAAGTAATTTGACTTGCAGAAAGGTAATTTTACCGCAGAGACCGCGGAGCTTACAGAGTCCAAAATGAAAACATATGGTGCACCGCAGGCCTGCCGTTTTGGCTTCAGCGGTAAGGATTCATGACTTGAATAACGATAAGAATACCTAACAAGTCACATGAAGTATAATCATCTATCGTGTTTATTTTATTGAATTAAAACCATCAAGCAGGATCCCGTAAGTCTCTTCCAAGTGTTGCGGTATGACGCGTACATCCGCGAATACCGGCATAAAATTGGTGTCGCCTGTCCAACGCGGCACAATATGCATATGCAGATGTTCGGCGAGCCCGGCACCGGCAATCTTGCCAAGATTGATCCCGACATTGTAGCCCTGGGGTTTCAGACATTCCTGCATGACAATACGACATTTTCGCAACAACTGAAACATCTCGTCCTGCTCCTCTGGTTCCAGATCGAGAATGTCAGGAATATGCCGATAGGGAGCAATAAGCAGATGACCATTTGTGTATGGATATTTGTTCATAACCACGAAGGCGTGCTGACCGCGCCAGAGAATCAATCTCTGAGCATCTTGCCCCTCGATATCACGCACACAGAAAACACAGCAATCTGTGGCTTGCTTATCCTTGCATTCAAGATAGGTCATGCGCCAGGGCGCCCAAAGATGCTTCATAGAGTTTCACCCCTTATCCAAGAGATTCCTCTTCAAGGGTCAAAATAGTCCCCCGAATCCCTGTATCATCAAATTCCAACAACCCTACACTTGGAGAAAACCCGCCTCGCGGACTGGTGGCACTGCCGGGGTTGAACAATAACAGCCCCCTATAACGACAACAATCCGGCATGTGGGAATGTCCATAAACGAGACAGTCAAGTTCATCTGCGTCAAATTCCTTTGCCATGCGTGGACCGAGATCTTCCGGAGGCCCCCAGCCATGTATCAGCCCGACTTTATAACCTTCCACCTCGAGCACCTTGCGCGAAGGAAAGCAAACGGCTGCAGGGTCCATATTCCCCCGCACTGCATGAATAATACGCGGCTTAAAAGCATACAATAGTTCCTGATCTACCAGGTCACCCGCATGCAGAATCATATCCACGTCGTGAAATACCTTACGATCAAGCACATCCAGAAACCTGGCATAACTTATGGCGTGGCGAATATGCGTATCGGAAATTACGCCAATTTTGAACATAGCCTTATAACCTTCAACATCAGAAAGAGCCAAACCTCACGTTAGACATGAAAACTGAAATCATAAGACATGACCTTTTCTACAGCCTCAATTGAATACTGTCAATCCCAATACGGGTCTCGATGATGAGTAAAAACCACCACCCCACCCAGATCTCGACCCCTCTGAGCATACACCGACTCAGTGAAAATGGGACATCGTATTTTCCCCCCTCACCTCTTTTTTTTTCAACTCTTTGCTGGTATAGTTGCCGAGCCATTTTCAATGGCGCTTATTTGATTTCTACCTACTTATATGTTGTCGCTGATAAAAGGCGTTATACCCTGTATCAGCATAAAGGAGCCATTGACCGATGCAATACATGAGCACTCGCGGCAAGACAAGCGGTATCACTTTCAAGGATGCTGTCCTGATGGGCCTGGCCGATGACGGCGGCCTATTGTTGCCCGAATCTATTCCGACTCTCTCCCGGGGCGATATCGCCGCGCTTTCCAAAATGGCCTATCCGGAACTTGCATTTCGCATCATTTCCCTGTTTTCCGGAAACATTCCCGCAGGCGATTTAAAACACCTCATCGATAAATCGTACCAGACCTTTCATCATCCGGAAGTCACTCCGGTCGTCCACAAGGACGGGATCTATATTCTTGAGTTATTTCATGGCCCTACCCTGGCATTCAAAGATGTCGCCTTGCAGTTTCTTGGCAACATGTTCGAGTATCTGCTTAAAGAAAGCGGTGCCCACATGAATATTCTTGGCGCTACCTCCGGTGACACCGGTAGTGCCGCCATTTACGGTGTACGGGGCAAGGAAAATATCAACATTTTCATTTTGCATCCGGACCAACGGGTTTCACCGATACAGAAACTGCAGATGACCACTGTGACCGACCCGAATGTCTTCAACCTGGCTATACGCGGAACGTTTGACGACGGACAACGGATCGTCAAAGAGATTTTTGGAGATCTTGAGTTCAAAGGACACATGTCACTGGGTGCGGTTAACTCCATCAACTGGGCCC
>DKEW01000004.1 GCA_002452265.1 Pelobacter sp. UBA6812
GATGGACGGTGCCAGCAAGTTTGTCAAAGGGGATGCCATTGCCGGCATCATCATTACCCTGATCAATGTCGGCGCCGGATTTATCATCGGCGTGGTGCAAAAAGGCATGTCCCCCGGCGCTGCTGCAGAAACCTACACGATCCTTACCGTGGGCGACGGTCTGGTGGGACAGATTCCGGCCTTGATCATCTCCACCGCTGCCGGTATTCTGGTGACCCGTACGGCCGGAGAACAGGATTTCGGCGCCTCTTTGAAATCCCAATTCACGATTCATCCCCAGGCCCTTTGGGTGGTCTCTTGCATACTGCTGGCTTTTGCATTGATCCCCGGGCTGCCGACCGTTCCTTTTTTGCTGATATCCGCAGGACTTGCCTTTACCGCTTACAAAGTGCAAAAGGAGCAGGCGGATAAAGCGGTGGCGCGCACTCAGGAAGAACTGCGTCCCCCAGCTGAAAAAGAAGAGAATTACGAAGAAATGCTGTCGGTGGATCTGCTTGAACTGGAGGTTGGATACGGTCTGATTCCCATGGTAGACGCCAACCAGAATGGCGAGTTATTGCCCCGCATCCGTTCGATCCGCAAACAGTTTGCCCTGGATTTCGGATTTATTATCCCTCCGATTCACATCAAGGACAATCTGCAGCTCAAACCGAACGAATACGCGGTACTTCTCAAAGGGATGCGCATCGCCACCGGTGAGATCCTGCCCAACCATCACCTGGCCATGAATCCCGGCATCGCGACCGAACCCCTCAAGGGGGTGGCTACCACCGAACCGGCTTTTGGCTTGCCCGCGACCTGGATCGGCGAAGACCTTAAGGAAAGGGCTCAGATTTCCGGATATACGGTGGTTGATGGCACCACGGTCATCACCACCCACATCACCGAAATCATAAAAAGACATGCCCATGAGCTTATCGGCCGCCAAGAGGTACAGAACTTGCTAGATAACCTGGGCAAGAGCTTCCCGAAACTGGTCGAGGAGCTGACACCACATCTTTTACCGCTGGGATGCATTATGAAAGTTCTTCAGAATCTGCTACGCGAACAGGTTTCCATCCGGGACCTGCGAACGATTCTGGAGACCCTGGCCGACTGGGGTGGCGCCTCCAAAGATCCCGACCTGCTCACCGAGCAGGTACGACAGGCTATGGCCCGCGCCATCAGCGGTCGGCATGCCCAAAACGATGAACTTCTGGAAATGATGACCCTGGAACGGCAGCTTGAGGAAACCATAGAGCAGTCGGTGCATCGCACCAGCGAAGGCAGCTATCTGGCTCTTGATCCGGCTACCGCCCAGGCATTGCTGGAAAGCCTGGCCGATGCCATGCAGTCCCTCAACGGCGGCATTACCCCTGTGCTCCTGTGTCCGCCAACGATTCGACCGCATGTCAAGCGCTTGACCGAACGCTATCTTCCCACCCTGGTGTGTCTGTCACATAACGAAATTGCCCCTCATTTGAGGGTTCAATCCGTAGGAATGGTGAGTATCCATGCTGGTTAGAATCTTTGAAGCCGAAACCATGCCCCAGGCCTTGAAAAAGGTCAAGGAGGCACTGGGCCCTGACGCATTGATCCTGTCAACCCGTACCGTCCGTAAAAGCGGCCTGGGGGTTTTCCGCAAACCGATCTGCGAGGTGACCGCTGCCATCGATTCGTCCGATTCTGAAGAATTCGGCCAAACATCCCCTGCCTCCACCGATCCATTTGCAGCAGAACAGGATGATCTGAATTACCAGGACCTCTGGCAACAACCGCGCGAAGCCGCGGTATCCAGCTATAACCAGCATATTCAAGAGATTAAGCAGCCGGACGATAGCCTCAAGGATGTTCGCAATGAAATCGATGAGCTTAAAGCTCTGGTGCGGCAACTGGCCAAACCGGCAGGACCCCAGGCTTCGAAACCGATTGTCACCGCACCACCGAGAAAAGTGCAGCAAGGTGCTGAAGTCCAGGAGATGAGTCTGCTACAGAACGAGCTTGATCGTCTCGGTATTTCCGGAGAAGCCGCCGCGACCCTTGAGCAATACGCCTGGGAAAAGCTATCCCCCAGACAACTTGGGGATCCGCAAGGTATCCGTGAATTTCTCAACGATGCCATTGGCAGACTGGTAAGCGTCACCTGCCCATTTAAATCGATTGGCAACCAGCAAAAACGTATCGCCCTGGTCGGACCGACAGGCGTGGGCAAAACCACCACCATCGCCAAAATGGCAGCCAGCCAGCTGCTGAAGGGAACCACGCGTATTGCCCTGATTACCATCGACACGTATCGCATTGCCGCCGTGGAACAATTGAAGGTTTACGGAGAAATCATGAACCTCCCGGTGGAAGTCGTGACAACGCCCGAGCAGCTGCAACAAGCCATTGCACGGCATCGGGACAAAGAGCTCATCCTCATCGACACCGCCGGCCGCAGCCCCCGCGACGATATGAGTATTGCCGAACTGGCTGCTTTCCTGGGGCAGGCGAATACGGAAAACCATCTGGTGCTCTCCGCCACCACCCGTGATAGGGAATTAACCGAGGTGGTGCAACGCTTCGGTCGCATTCCTCTGCACAGTCTGGTTTTCACCAAACTGGATGAATGTGAACAATGTGGCACCTTGCTTAACATTTCACTGACCCAACAACTCCCATTGTCTTTTCTTACCAATGGACAGCGTGTTCCGGAAGATTTGATGGAAGCGGATGCTGAAGCCATAACCGGATTCATTACCGGCAGTTATCGAGAGAAAGCCGTATGAAGACTCAATACGAAACGACAGATCAGGCTGAAACATTGCGCGCCATGAAGGATTTCCATACCGGGGAGACCGATTCGCCACCCACTGCTCCGACACGCGTCATTGCCGTAGCCAGCGGCAAAGGCGGCGTAGGGAAAACCGCTGTGGTCGCCAATACGGCTTATGCCCTGGCGCAATTGGGCAAAAAGGTCCTGATTATCGATGCGGATCTGGGTCTCGCCAACATCGACGTGGTTTTCGGTCTTAATCCCCGATACAACCTCAACCATTTTTTCGAAGGGCTGAAATCCCTGGAGGAGATCATGGTCGAAGGCCCCTGGGGGATCAAGATATTGCCGGCCGGTTCCGGAGTGCAGCAATTTACCCGCCTCGACTCACGTCAACGCATGCGCCTGATCGAAGACCTCGACGGCCTGCAGGAAGACTTTGACGTGGTGCTCATCGACACCGAAGCCGGGATTTCCGAAAACGTGACCTATTTTACCGTTGCCGCCCAGGATATTTTCATCGTTACCAGCCCGGAACCGACGGCCATTACCGATGCCTACGCGCTGATGAAGCTGCTGTCCACCCGCTACCACCAGAAGCAGTTTCAACTGATCGTCAATTCGGTCAGCAACACCGGCGAAGGTCTGGATGTTTACCAGAAACTGACCACGGTAGCCAATCGTTACCTGTCCATCAGCATCGATTACCTGGGCTGTATCCCTTTTGACAAGCGCCTGCGTGAATCGATTCGCCGACAAAGTCCCATGGTGGAGATCTATCCTGGCAGCAAGACCAGCAACGCATTTACCGGATTTGCCAGGAACATCATCGATGCACCCGCAGATATCCACCCCAAAGGCACCTTGCAGTTCTTCTGGAAACGCCTGCTTTCTGCTAGCGGAAGGGATATGCCATGAATTTGGGACCCGTTTATGCCCCCGTCAGAGCGGATGAAAAAGATCGTCTGATCAAAAGTCATCTTCATATGGTGGGGTTTCTTACCGAACGCATGGTAAGCCAGGTTCCGGCGTTCATGACCCGCGAAGATATTTCCAGCGCCGCCATGGTTGGTCTGGTGGATGCCGCCAATCGTTTCAAACCAAGCCTTGGCGTATTATTCAAAACCTTCGCCGAAAAACGCATGCGCGGCGCCGTGCTTGACGAAGTGCGCCGCATGGACTGGTTCTCACGCTCCTTACGTCAGAAACAATCGCGGATCTGCAAAGCCATTGCTGACAAGGAAAAAGAACTGGGCCGTCCTCCCGAAGAGGAAGAGGTTGCCCTGGCCCTCGAATTGGATCTGGAATCCTACCGCCAGATGCTTGGAGAAGTCAGCTATCTCGGCTGCGTCAGCCTGCACGAGACGATCGAAGATACTACAGACGGCCCCACTCTGATGGACAGCATCGAGGATGAAAACAGCCCCAACCCCCTCGAAATGATCGAAAGCAGCCAACTTACGCGGGAACTCGCCCGACAGATCGATCGTCTCACCGACAAGGAACGACTGGTCATATCCCTCTACTATTATGAAGAACTCAGCCAGAAGGAAATCGCAGAAGTTCTGGAACTCTCGGAAGGACGCATTTCCCAGTTGCACAGTCAGGCCCTGCTGAAACTCAAGACTTCCATCAACCGCGCACAAAACGAAGGAGCCGGGCCCTCTTTGGCGCCCCGGTAATCACCATGTCCTCTTTGCTCATACCGCTTATGTTCACTGGCACTATTGGGGTCGCAGGCGTGTGTACCACGATGGTACTGGCTTTGCGCCTCAAGCATCTGCAAAAGCAGATCAAAAACGATAAAGCCGGTTTGCCTCCTATGTCCGAACCAGCCAATGCAGCTGCCAACTTTCAGACACCTCTGCAACAAGCTACCCTCAGGCAACGCCTTGCGCAGCCCCAACCCCACCGGCCGACTCCTGATAAATACAAGCTGGCGGCCGAGATGGCGGCGCAGGGCATGCCGGCACAAAAAATAGCCGATCTTCTCATGCTCCCCCCGACCGAAGTCCGTCAACTTATCAGTTTAAGCCGAGCAAGCCGCCCGGGAATCAGCGCTGATACAACCATGGTTTCGGCAGGCTGCTTTTCCCACAGCGGTGCAGACTGAGGGCGCGCTAAATAACTTTGGTTTCCCAAAACGACAAATAACTATCTGAGCAAAAACTCCGTCCCATCGCATTGCAGCAGCATCAAAAAATTAAAGAAAAAGCACTTCAAGGTCGATAAGAAGTCATCGACCAACAGAACACAATGAGGCTGCTATGAATCGAGGAACCTATGTCGCCCTGTCGGGGGCGTTGGTACGCCAGCAAATGATGGACACCATCAGCCATAATCTGGCCAACAATAAAACGGTTGGCTTTAAGAAAGGGCAGGCGGTCTTCAAAATCATGCTGGAACAAGCCCAGACCGGTGAAGTGCTCGAACGGGTCAACCTGGCTGATATCGAAGAAGGTTTTACCGATTTTTCCCAGGGCACCCTTTCTCCGTCCGGTGTGCCGACGCACATGGCCATTCAAGGGGAAGGTTTTTTCAAGGTACAGGACGATGCCGGCAATATTTTCTACACCCGGCAGGGAAGCATGCGACTGAACAGCCAGGGAGAAATGATCAACCAGCAGGGAATGGTTCTGCTCGGCGAAGACCGTAAGCCCATCGTCGTGCCAGATCCCAACATTACCCTCAAGGAAGACGGTACGATCCTGACCGAAGATGGCCAGGCAAAGAAAATCCCCCTGTATACCTTTGATGACAAATCTGTCCTTACCCGTCAGGGTGGCGGGCAGTTCACGGTCCCCAGTGGGGAAGAGCGCCAACTGGAAGTATTGGTGACCGATCCGCATATCTTCCAGGGACAACTCGAGGGGTCCAACGTCAACCTGATGCAGGAAATGAGTCACATGGTCGAATCGACCCGCGTCTTTGAAGCCTGTCAGAAAATGATCAAGACCTATCACTCAATAGCTGGCGAAGCGAACAAACTCGGCACCCTGGGGTAAATTACTTTACCGTTTTTTGGTTTGAATGATCGATAAATTCTTCAGGTTTCGAAATGGAGACCTGAGATGATAATGCGCCGCGGCGCAAAGGAGTTTCTGACATGATCAGGGCGTTATGGACCTCGGCAACCGGTATGGAAGCCCAACAGATTAACATGGATGTGATTGCCCACAACTTGGCCAACGTCAATAGCGCAGGCTTTAAAAAAAGCCGCGCAGATTTTCAGGATATCCTCTATCAGACGGTAAAGATGGCTGGATCCGACGCCAGTTCCGGAATCGAACAGCCCACCAGCATCCAGGTAGGTCTCGGTTCGCGTGTCGCCTCCATTCAGAAAGTCTTCACCACCGGCGACTTTCAGCAAACCGGCAACGACCTCGATGTCGCCATTGAGGGCTCGGGTTTTTTCCAGGTGACCCTGGCCAATGGTGACACAGCCTACACCCGGGCCGGGTCCTTCAAAAAGGACGGGACAGGTCGGTTGGTGACCTCGGACGGCTATCCCCTGTCGCCTGAAATCATCATCCCCGAAAACGCCACCCAGGTTTCGATCGGTAGCTACGGTTCCGTGGAGGTTATACTCGACGGCCAGAGCACGCCCACCCAGGTCGGCACCATTTCCCTGGCGCGCTTCAGTAACCCGGCCGGCCTCAACGCCATGGGACAAAGTCTTTATACCGAAACCCCGACCACCGGTACCCCGGTTACCGGCACCCCTGGTGAAAACGGTTTCGGCAGCCTGTCTCAAGGCTTTCTCGAAGGCTCTAACGTTAGCATTATGGAAGAAATGGTCAACATGATCGCCGGTCAGCGCGCCTACGAAATCAACTCCAAGGCCATCAAGACTGCCGATGAAATGCTGCAGATGACCAATAACCTCGTGTAAGGAAAGTCAGGGATGTTTTTTTTGCAAAGGACGAGTCTGTTGATTTTTCTGCTGTTGGCCATGGTGCTGCCGCATACGGTCTCGGCCGAGGCCCAGAACGTCAAGATCGGCGACGCAGAGATCCGCAAAGTCTTGTCCACCTATCTGCAAAAACAGCAAAAGCGCTATCCGCAAATGGAATTGCGCCTGCGCGACATCCAGAGTATCACCCCCTTTGAAGTCGAGGCAGGGCGCTTGCAGTGGGAGATTACCCCTTCCAGTCCACGATTGCTCGACAGCCGCCGCTGCAATCTCATCTTGCGCTCGGATGGCAAGGTCGTCAGAAATATGACCTTGTCCATCGACCTGGAAGCGCTGGCACCTGTAGCCATTGCCACAGACGATCTGCCGCGTGGAGCTATTCTCAATCCCGAAGACCTGACCATGGTCACCATGGATCTCACGACGCTACGCAGCCCGTGCCTGGACGCGCAGGAACTAACCGGCAAAAAGTTACGCCGGGCGATCCGCATGGGAGCCCCATTTGTTCGCTCGGGGCTGGAAACTCCGCCGCTGGTCAAACGCGGCGACATGGTCACGATTACTGCCAGCAAGGGTACTCTGACCGTCACTGCCCGGGGCCTGGCTCAGGAAAATGGCGCGGAAGACGATACCATCCGAGTGAAAAACATCAGTTCCCACAAAGAAATTTTCTGCCGTGTAACAGCACCCTCGGCTGTGGAAGTGGAATTATAACATGAGACGCTCTATACACCTGTGGGTCGCCATATCGTTTCTACTGCCGATCATCGGTTGCAGCAATGCCACCAATAAACTCGCTGAAACCCAGGCGAAAAACTCGATCATTGCCGCCCGCCAGGTGCAACCCGAACAACCCCAAGCTCCCGGATCTTTATGGACCGAAGGGCGCGGCAGTCTGTTCCGCGACAACAAAGCCCGGCACGTTGGCGATATCGTTACCGTCGCCATTTACGAAAAAGCCAGTGCCAGCAAAGAAGCCAGCACAGCTACAGGACGCACCAGCAGCATGTCCGCGGGGCTTACCAATGTGTTTGGTCTCGAAGGCAACCTTGCCAACCTCAACAAATTCATCGATCCGACCAGCCTGGTCAACACCAGCTATGCAAATGATTTCGACGGTTCCGGCAGCACCTCACGCAAAGAAGACCTGGTCGCCACCCTTACGGCCCAGGTTACCGAGGAATTGCCCAACGGCAATCTCTGTATCGCCGGTGGCAAAACGGTTACCGTCAATAACGAGGACCAGATCATCCTGCTTGAGGGGATCATCCGCCCTTCGGATATTTCATCCCAGAATATCGTCAGCTCCGCGAATATCCTGGACGCCAAGATCGCCTACACCGGCAAAGGTGTGATCAGCGACAAACAGCGCCCCGGCTGGATGACCCGGGTGCTCGACCACGTCTGGCCTTTTTAAAGGCAGTTACCAGCTATCAGCTATCAGCTGCAAACTGCAAACTGGCAGCTTATAATTTACAGCTAGCTGTTTTGAGGATTCTATCTATGCTGCGATACATACTTGCCCTACTCTTCCTTGGTCTGACGTTGTGCACCGTGAGTGCGCCGGCTGAAGCGACCCGCATCAAGGATATTGCACGCCTGCAGGGGGTACGCAGCAATCAACTGGTCGGTTACGGCCTGGTGGTCGGCCTCAACGGCAGCGGCGACAGTGCCAGCACCCAGTTCACCGTTCGTTCGCTGGTCAACATGATGGAGCGCCTCGGCGTCACGGTTGCTGCCAACGATGTCAAGGTTGACAATGTCGCCGCCGTCATCGTTACAGCCGAATTACCCGCTTTTTCCAAAACCGGTGCAACCATCGACGTTCTGGTCTCCTCCATCGGTGATGCCGATAGCCTGGTTGGCGGAAGCCTGCTCATGACACCTCTTAAAGGTCCTGACGGGCAGATCTATGCCGTGGCACAAGGGCCACTGGCCGTCGGCGCCCTGGCGTTTGGCGGCAAAGCCGCCACAGTGCAGAAAAATCACCCCACCGTCGGTCGCATCCCCGGCGGGGCCCTGGTGGAACGGGAGGTTCCCTTCACCCTTGATCCCGGCGCCCTGCTTCAATATCAGCTGTCAGACCCGGATTTCACCACCGTGACCCGCATGGCCGAAGCCATCAACAAACATTTCAAAAAGCCCCTGGCCCATGCCCAGGACAGCGGCAGCCTCCAGGTTTTTATCCCCGAGGAGGAGCGTGACCAACTGGTGAATTTTATCGCCAGCCTCGAAAGCCTCACCATCAGGCCCGACAGCATGGCGCGCATCGTGGTCAACGAAAAAACCGGCACCATCGTCATGGGCGAAGATGTGCGCATCGCCACGGTGGCAGTCTCCCATGGCAACCTGAACCTGGTCATCACCGAAAAGGATCAGGTCTCCCAACCGATGCCCTTTTCCAAAGGGGAAACCGTGGTGGTCCCCGATACTACCATGGAGGTCACCGAAGACACCGGCAACCTGGTGGTTATGGAAATGGGTGTCAGTATTGGCGACGTCGCTCAAGCTCTTAACGCCATCGGCGCCACTCCGCGCGATCTTATCGCCATCTTCCAGGCCATAAAGGCCGCCGGCGCACTGCACGCGGAAATGGTTATTTTGTAAAAATTAAACCGTCAGTTGAAGCTGCAAAGTGTAAACTGCAAACTGCAAGCTGTAAGCTGTAAGCTGTAAGCTGATAGCTGATAGCTGATAGCTGATAGCTGATAGCTGATAGCTGATAGCTGATAGCTGATAGCTGATAGCTAGGTTAAATCCTTCCCTGTTCAATTTTCCTAAATTTTTACTCCCGTTATGCCGAAAAGGTAATAACAGAAACACCGTATCCCTTGCCTGTCAGAATCCGGGAGTCACGCGCATGTCGAACATCATCAATCCAGCTGTCAGCCTTGCCGCTTTTGGCGGGCAAACCCAAAACATCTCCTCCAATAAAAAGGATGAAGTCGCGGGTTTGCGCAAAAGCTGTCAGGATTTTGAAGCCATCATGCTTAAAACCATGCTTAAGGAAATGCGCTCCACCGTACCGAAAGACGGTCTACTGGATGAAGGTAGCGACCGGGAGATGTTTCAGGATCTCATGGATCAGGAAGTAGCCGTGCAAATGTCCCAAAATCAAGGCATCGGCATTGCCGAGAGCCTCTACAAACAATTATCTAAAAACCTGTCGGAACCATCTAAGGAGTGATCATCGAAAATAAGTCTGAGGTTCTGTCAATATTTGTAAAATTTTCCCTAAAGTTCTTGAACCAAGCGACCGATAAGGGATATAGGAAACCTTTAGTCGGACGTAAAGTTCTCTTTTTCACCTGAGCCCCTTTCAGTCGGGAATAATGTCAAAAACATTGTCAATCCGGCTAGCAAGGAGGGTAGGATCATGACCATTAAAATCAACGGTAGCGGCTTCAACGGCATCGACCCCCTCAGCAGGGTCAAAAAAAATGAAAAAGCCCAAAAGGGTACGACGGCTGCGCAATCCGGCATTGACCGGGTACAGTTTTCCTCGGTCATCGCAGAAACCATGCGTGCCAAGGAAGTCTCCGCCACCACCGAATCCGCTCGCGCCGAGAAATTACAGTCGCTGAAAGAGCAGATCGCCGATGGCAGCTACAGCCCGGACTCCACCAAAGTGGCGACCAGTCTGCTTAAATTCCTGGCGGAAAATCAGGCTAAATGATGACCCCGGATATTGCCCAGCAACTGCATCAGCTCCATGACCTGATCCTTGAAGAACGGGAACATGCCAAGGCGCTGCGCATCGAGGAGATGCTTGCGACTGTGCGCAAAAAAGAGCAACTGCTCGCGCGCATAGACCTGCAGGAGGAAAATCTCATCGATCCCCAGATTCAGGAACTGGCCAAAACCGTTCGTGAAGAAAACCGCCGTAATGCCTACCTATTCTGGGCGGCCTTGCGCTGGGTCCGGGATCTTATGGGCTTTTTCGGCCAGCAAACGTCCGACACCCTTTACGGTGCTGGCGCCGCTGCCCGCCAAGTGAATTACGGCGGCGGTCTGCTCTCGGGAAGGATTTGACATGAGCGGCCTTACCGACGTTCTGAATCTCGGGAAAAACAGCCTTGCCACGCATCAAACACTGATCGACGTGACAGGCAACAATATCGCCAACGTTAACACGGATGGCTATTCCCGCCAGAGTGTCGATCTGGGTACCGTTCCCGCTCTTAACTTTCGCGGCTTTCAAATCGGACGCGGTGTCACGGCCAACGACATCCAGCGGGCTGAAGACACGTTTCTGAGCCGTCAGATTCTCGACAAAAATGCTGCCCTGGGGGAAAAGTCGGCGCAAGCTACGCCTTTGGCTGAACTTGAATCGATATTCAATATCGGCGACAATAACCTGACCGCCAAAATAGACCAGTTTTTCGATAGCTGGGAGCAATTGTCGGTTACTCCCAATGGTTCGGTAGAGCGGGATAGCGCTTTACAAAACGGGACGCTCCTTGCCGACAGCTTTCATAACATGGCCAGGGACCTTGCCGATCTATCCCAACAGGTGGATGGCACACTGACCTCCAATATTGATGAAATCAATCTCAAGCTGCAACAGGTCGCCGAATATAATCAACGCATCACCACTATCGAAGGTAGCGGTGTAAATGCCAATGCCGATCGCGATAGCCGCGATGCCCTTCTCGAAGATTTATCGTACAGCCTCGGCATCCAGTCCTACGAAAACAAGGACGGCAGTGTCAATGTCCAACTGCCCACCGGCCTGCCTCTGGTCAACGGCATGCAGGCCTTCTCCCTGGAAAGCACCGCCACCGCATCAGGCGCCGCTTTGCAGTTGAACCTCGGCACTACCACCCGCCCCGTGGACAGCAGCAGCCTTGGCGGTGAATTTAAAGGCCTGCTTTACCTGCGGGACGAATTCATTCCCCAGGTTCGTAACAATCTGGACCGACTGGCCTACAGCCTGGCAACCGAGGTCAACACGGTGCATGCCGGCGGCACCGGCCTCGATGGTTCCACCGGAGTAAGTTTCTTCAGTCTTTCCCTTACCGGCGCAACCGATCCCTGGACCGGAGCGGCCGCAAGCATCGAAGTCGCCCTGACCGATAGCGACCAGGTGGCTGCCGGTCAATCTACCGCCAGCGGCGACAATCGCAACTCCTTGCTCATGGCGGACCTTAAAAATTCCAAAGTGATTGGCGGCACCCATAGTTTTGGAACTTTTTACGCCAAAATGGCGTCCGATATCGGTATCGAAAGTGCCCAGAACCAACTCTCCGTCTCCGGTCTTGAAGACACCATGTTGCAACTGGAAAACCTGTTCGACAGCAAAGTCGGCGTATCGCTGGAAGAGGAGATGATCAATCTGATTCAATACCAGCGCGGCTTTGAAGCCTCCGCCAAACTGCTGACCACCGTTGATGAAATGATGGACACCGTACTGTCGATCAAGCGATAACAAAAGCTTTTATCCTGAACGACTCACGAGGTAGGTGATGAAAACCACCCTGACCGCCACATACCGGACCCTGCAAGCCCAGGTCAGCCGCTCAAGCGCCAAGCTGCAGCAATACCAGGAAACGGCAGCCAGCGGCATCAAGCTCAACAAGCCTTCGGATGACCCATCCGTGGTAGCATCCGTGATTAACGCTCAGAGTCAGATTCGAAGCGGCGAGACCTTCCAAAACACAATTGCTTCGGCGTCGAGTCAGCTTGGAATCCTCGATTCGACCATGGATCAGCTTGAAAACCTGATGGTGCAGGCCAAGGAACTGGTGGTAGCCGCAGGCAACGGATCACTGGGAGAGGGAGACATTTCAGCATATGCCCAGCAGATGGCCATGCTCAAGGAAGAGGCTTTTACTCTGGCCAATACCCAGGTGGATGGTAAGTACCTTTTTTCCGGCTACGCTGTGAACACGCCGCCGTTTCCCGACACCACCGATCCAACCCTCTATGCTGGCGATGATAATCATAAGGAACTACAGATAGGTCCCGGTCAAAAAGTTGTCACAAACTTGACCGGATCCGAACTGTTTCAGGGGCAGGGAGGCGGCATCAACATTCTCTCCCTACTCAGTGACCTGGAACAAGACCTTGGCTCCATGAATACGAAACAGGCTTTGGCCAGGTTGGATGACCTGGATACCAGCGCCGACCAAGTACGCAACTCTCGCAGCAAAATGGGTATCACAGCCGTACGTGTGGACGAAGCCGAAATTCGCATGAAGGACTTCACTGATAATATGGCTGCCAAACTTTCAGACTATCGTGACGCAGATCTGATAGAAGCCTACACCAATCTGGCCCAACAGGAACAAGCCTTGCAAGCAGCATTAAGTGTAACGGCCAAGATCAGTGATCTTTCCATTCTCGATTACCTCTGACAGGCCGGCACACTCAGGAGACAACTCACCTCCCCCACTGTCCCGGCTCTATGTATTGAGTTGATAGCGACAGCCGAAATTAAAGACCCTTGGAGAAGGGTCCAGCACAGCCATGGAGGGCGATATGCTGGTACTGACCAGAAAACCCGGTGAAGGCATCGTCATCGGGGACGACATCAAAATCACTTTCATAGAAACCAAGGGGGCAGGTATCCGCATCGGTATCGAGGCCCCGTCCGATAAAAAAATCTACCGTCAGGAAATCTACGACCGCATCTGCCTTGAAAACAGGGAGGCCAGCCAGTGGAACCTTGCCGATCTCGATATGCTGACTTCAGTCATGGTGAAGAAGGAGTCGCTATGAAAAAAACTATCATGACACGCTTTGGCGAGGTCGAATACGATCCGAGCAATACCGTGCTGTTTACCGAAGGGCTGATCGGTTTTGAAAACCTGCGCGACTTTATCGTCATGCCCAACCGCAAAAACGGTCCTCTGTTCTGGATCCAGAGCGTGGATGATCCGGACATCGCTTTTGTCCTGACCGATCCGACCAACTTTTTCTTAGATTACAAGGTGGTGCCCGACGGGCGCGAACGGGCCAAACTCGGCATCGACAAAGACGGTGAATGCCATGTCCTGTCGGTCGTCACCGTACCACCCGATCGCAAGGTGACCCTCAACCTCATGGCACCCATCCTGTTTGCTCCGGCCACCAACCGTGCCATTCAGGTCGCACTGGAAAACAGCCAGTACAAGACGCGGGAGCCGTTGCCGGCGTAAGCGGGAACGGTTGTCATCAGCCATGGATAACAAACACAACACAGCAGTAGCGGACAATCCTTCGGTGTCATGCTCCTCAGATGCTGCGACTATGACAGATTTTATGGCGGCCAATTTCGCTATTCTGTCGCGCCGCTGGCCAAAGCTTGCCGAATGCATTGAAAAGGCGGCCGATATCCTGCCGCCTTTTTCGTTGCATCAAAAAAAAGTGCAGACACTGCTCATCGATGGCATCCACCTGACCAGTGCCTATGATCGCATCAAGGAAGCGAATCTGCAGGCAGCCCTGATTCCAAAGGAAAGCCCTCAAGCCTGGGTGTACGGCATGGCCCTGGGCGATGTACCGAGAGTCCTGTTGTCACGAAAAAGCCTTAAAGAGGTAACGGTGGTAATCATGAATTGCTCCGTGGCCGCCTTAAGTCTGTACTTTTTCGATCATCGTGACTGGTTGGATGACCCTCGCATCAATCTGGTCGCCGCCAGCCCTATCGACCGTTTGCACACCCCCTTTGCCACCGCCCCCGGTTGCCTTCAACTTGCTGATGAGCAGGCCGGCAGACTACGCGATCTTGTATGTTTGGATCTGGCCACGCCGTTTATCCGCAAACGCCACCAGGCGGACAATCCGCACCTGCAAAAACGCCTGGCTGATAATGCCGGTTATGTGGCTCAAGACCCATCCATCGAGGCACTTCTGACCTCGTATCGGAGTAATACGGTTATCGTCGCAGGGGCCGGCCCTACTTTAAGCGATCAGTACGGCTGGATGAAAGACCACAAGCCAGGTCCGATTATTGCTGTCGATGCGGCGCTGAAACCGTTGCTGCAAGCTGGCATCGTGCCCGATATCGTGGTGGCCATCGACGGGCATGCCGACATCTATGACCTGTTCTTTGCCACCGTCGACCTGACACTGCTCAAACATGCGGCTCTGGTCTATTTTCCGGTGGTTCAAACAGAAACCCTCCGACACTGGCCCGGGCGCCGCTATGCTGCCTATTCCGAAGCACCGATCTATTCAGAGGTGTCTTCCCTTCATCCCAAAAAAAGCCTGTTTTCCTCCGGCAGTGTCATTCATCCGGCCGTCGATCTGGCTACCATCCTAAGCACCAAAAGCGTCATCCTGACCGGGGCCGACTTCTGCTACCCCGGCGGGCATAGCCATGTCTCCGGCTGTACCCAAATGCAACCCGTCCAGGGAAGTCACTGGGTGCTCAACAGCAATGGGGAACGTGTTTCGACCATCCCCAACCTGCGTGCCTATTTACGGGATCTGGAAGATTTCATTGCTGAAAAAAATGACTTGAAGTTTTTCAATGCCAGTCCCAGGGGGGCGAAAATATTGCACACCACCGTACTGACGGAGTTGCCATGATATCGAATGACAGTCTGTCCCGAATAGCAATTATGCACACGGTCGCTGCTTTTCGTCTGGGGAGAGAAGCCGAAGCCAACGAAGACTTCATTGAAATTATCGATAAACTGGGACGGCTTTTGCAATTCATACCCCAAGGCACCCTGGCAGACCTGACCGCGCTAATGCAGAAAACCTTCGATGCACAAACACGCCAGGATCATATCGGCGTCGCAGATCTTTTAGAATATGAACTTTTGAAAAACCTGCAGACAGCGGGTTTGTTGATCGATTAACTGCACGAAAAGAGGCATTGTGGAAAATCTTGTTACCTATGATCTGGGACCGTTTATCTCCAACGATTACGGGGATCGCTACCTGTATCCGGTTAATCGCGAAACATTCCATCGTACCGGAGCTTACGCCCAATACAAAAAGCATTTCGGCGAGGCGCTCTTTGCGGAGAAAACCTTGCATATTCTGGTAGGTACGGACTCTGGAATGCTGCTCAGACATATAAACAAGACCAGCGTTCCCGATGCGTGCCGTTATGTATTCATAGAGCTCCCCCAGGTCATCGATCGTTTGGCAAAAGAGGGGCTACTTGAGGACCTCCAGGAAGAAATCACCTGTATCCCCATCGATCAACTCAAGGAAACCGCAGATCTATTGGAATTCCAGAACTACCTTTACACGGAAAAAATCCTCGTTTGGAAATCTCTCGCTGCGGTCGATTCTTTCTTGCCTGAGTACGCCGAACTGAATTGGGAGGCAAGAGATTTTATCGATGCTTTTGCCTGGAAAATAAAAGTACAACTGGGCAATCAAACCTTCATCGCACGTCAGCTTGAAAACCTTGCGGAAAATCGCATATCCGCCGCCTGTCTGAAAAATCTTTTTCCCGGCAAGACAGCCGTGCTTTTGGCGGGTGGGCCCTCGTTGGACGACCATTTACCCTGGATAAAACAACATCGCGACCAATTAGTAGTGTTGGCGGTCTCCCGAATTGCGCGGCGCCTCAAAGAGGTGGATTTGGTCCCGGATATTTTCTTTTCCGTCGATCCAAACCAAGCAAGCTTTGATGTCAGCAAGGAAATGCTTTATTTCGGAGACAAGACCCTGTTCGTCAATAGTTTCCATGTAGTGCCCCAACTTTTAAGCCAATGGCAGGGACCGATGGCCTTTGTCGGCAATCGTTTCCCATGGCCCGAAGACTCCGCGCAACAATTCATCAATGCCCCCGGGCCTACGGTCACCCATACCGCTTTTGGGATTGCCATGCAAATGGGGTTTAAACAAATCATCCTTGCAGGCGTGGATCTTTGCTTCAGCCCGGAAGGATATTCCCATGCCAAAGGCAGTTACGAGCGACATGCCGGTCCCCAGTTCAATCAATTTGATACACAAGTAGAAACCAACCAGGGGATCAGAACCTTTACATCCAGAGCCATGGCCGAGGGCATTGCCTCCCTGGGATACTTGGCGGATCTCGCATTGCAAAACGGTTGCAAAACTGTGAATCCAACCCCCCTGGCGGCCAAAATCCCCAATGTTGAACACGCTCCCCTCAAGAAAATAAACTTCGAGCCATTAGACAAAACCGCATGGGAGCAAATAAAACTTACCCTCCCGGAGGATAACTGGCAGACCCGGAATAAGTATTTCAAGACCGTTTTAGAAAAATTGCAGATTGCTGAAAAAGCCGTTAAAAAAATCCAGAAGCTGGCAACCGAAGGCCTTAAATGCAACGATGGCCTATTCGGTCGCAACGGCATGCATACCGATTACAAATATAAAATCCGCATGGACAAGGTTGAAAAAACCCTTAACCGACCGCCCCTGGCGGCCTATGCCACTCTTATTAAAGAAGTTGGACTGCGCCAATTCCTTAAGCTTGCACGCCCTGACAGCTCCCGGGAGTGGAGCGATGAGCAGGTAGAAGAAGCCGGCCGCATTTACTATCAAGCCTATATTGACAGTGCCGCGCAAATGCTTCAGCTCATCTACAGGGCTATCGAGCGTGTCGAATTGCGGATGAAAGAAGAAGATCCTCAGGCAGATCTAACACAGCTTGTCGATGCCTGGCGAAGCTATAGGGAAACCGGACGTGCCTTGATATGGCACCGTCGCCAAAACAATGGCACTTGGGTAAATTCGGATTCAATGGATCCCCGCATCACCGATATCTATAAAGAATTTGAAGATAGCCTCGTAAAAAATCCTGACTATCTTGTGCTAGGCACCAAAAGCAATGCCAATTCTCAGATGGCGCGTCATCGTGTAAGAATTCTTTTCAAAAACAGGGATGCAACGGCCTTGTCAGGCATACTTCAGGGATTGGCCGCCTCACCTGAGGAAGACAACAAACCGATCTACCATCTGTCTGCCGCGTACCTGGCCGAGCTCGAAGGTGATTTTGCGAAGGCTTTTGATGAATATCAAAATGTTCTGGAATCCCCTTCCGACGGGGTAGCAGAGGATGCATTACGACGCATAGCCTCCCTTTCCCTGGAACTTGACGATCCCAAAAATGCGCTTCTGGCCTTGGAATGCCTGACGGGGTATTCCGCAAGTTATCTTTCCCAATACGCAGATTTGGCAAAAATTCTCGGCCAAACCAAGACCGCACTTGATGCCTACGCCGATTACCTGGAACAGTTCCCTGACGATTCGATGGTACTGATTAAAGTCGGACAACTGTACCAGCAGCAGGAACAGCATGAATTTGCCCTGACCGTTTTTCAGCACCTTCTTGATAAGGACCCAAAAAATGAAGTTGCCAGAAAATATTTTGAAATTTCGGCCAGCGTTCTTGGTTCATGATCTGGCTTGAACAGTTAACGGCATACAGCCGCCAATCCCAAAGGTACTCGCGTTTCAAACCAGAAAGCATGGTAAAATGAGCGCTATTGTTTTCGCAACTTCACATTTGTCGTATTTTTGACGAGGTCTGCCACTTATACCTTTGCACACATGAGCCCCCTTCCCTGACTGCACTCTGGCGAAGGTCCACCCCATTCTCCTATTTGGCATTGGAGATGAACCTGCACATTTAACCATTAAATTCAAATACGAATATCTCCCAACCTCGAAGATCAGCCATTTTTTTGACCAAACGCGGCAAAACTTCTCCAACCAGCCATGGCCCGCCATATCAAAACCATTCAATCGGCGAATTTTTCGCCTAAATAGTCGAAAAGACAAAATATGAAGCCTTAAACATCGATTACATTGTGCTCATATATTCAGAATATTACCCATGCCAATCCATCAAGACTTCTAAATGATGGATTAAATCATTTCCTGAAAACCTCTGGCTTTTTTTTTGCAAGACATCTGTAAACAGAACCAATAACGCTATTAAAACCTATAAATAACAGCACAACTTTTGTGGGAGGGGAACTCCATGCTTAACGGAAAATCGATTCTGGTTACAGGTGGTACCGGATCCTTTGGTCGTGCCTTTACCAGAACAATACTGACTCGCTATCCTGACATAAAACGACTTGTCATTCTCTCCCGCGACGAACTCAAACAGTTTGAGATGGCAGAGGATTTCCCGCGAGAAAAGTATCCCCAGCTACGGTTTTTTATCGGTGACGTGCGCGACATTCACAGGCTTCAACGCGCCTTGGAAGGGGTCGACATTGTCGTTCACGCTGCCGCTATGAAGCAAGTCCCGGCTGCTGAATACAACCCCTTTGAGTGTATTCGGACCAACGTGCTTGGTGCCCAGAATGTGATCGACGCCTGCTTTGACAACAAGGTCAAACAGGTCGTGGCGCTGTCCACCGACAAGGCCGCCGGACCGATCAATCTCTATGGGGCGACCAAGCTTTGTTCCGACAAATTGTTTGTCGCGGCCAACAACATGCGCGGGTCACGAGATATCCGCCTGTCGGTGGTTCGCTACGGCAACGTCATGGGCAGTCGAGGCAGCGTCGTTCCGTTCTTTTTAAAGAAAAAAAATGCCGGTGAACCGATCCCGATTACCGATACCCGGATGACCCGTTTCAATATCAGCCTGCAGGAAGGCGTCGACATGGTTCTGAACGCCCTCGATCGCATGTGGGGAGGGGAAATTTTCGTACCCAAAATCCCCAGCTACCGTATTACCGACGTAGCCGAAGCCATTGCCCCCGAACTCCCGGTAGAAATCGTCGGCATTCGTCCTGGTGAAAAACTTCACGAGGAAATGATCACGGAAACCGACGCTTACAACACCATCGAGTTTGAAAAATATTTCGTGATCCTTCCTTCGATGCGACTGTGGAATGTGGATGCATTCATGCAAAAATTTAACGGTCACCGCTGCGCTCCCGGTTTCAAGTACAATAGCGGCACTAACAGTGAATGGTTATCTGCAGAACAGTTACGCGAACACATCGAAACCTACGCGCGTTCCAAACCCCAGGGGACGCAGGGAGATTCTCTATCGTGGACTCAACCTTCATCCCCTATGGCCGCCAGCAGATAGAGCCCGATGATATCGAATCGGTCCTGGATACCCTCCGGTCCAATTGGCTCACAACGGGTCCCCTGGTCGAACGTTTCGAGGCATCGCTGGCCCAGTCGGCAGGTGTACAACACGCTATAGTTGTGTCCAGCGGCACCGCTGCTCTGCATGCAGCCATGCATGCACTGGATATCGGAGTCGGTGATGAGGTCATCGTACCGCCCTTGACCTTTGCCGCTACAGCAAATGCCGTGATCTATCAAGGTGGCACACCGGTGTTCGCTGATGTTGAACCGGAAACCCTGTTGATCGATCCCAAATCGGTTGAGTCGCGCATCACAGCCCGTACCAAAGCGATAATCGCTGTCGACTACGCGGGCCAACCCTGCGACTACGACGCGCTGCGCACGCTTGCCGACCGCTACAACCTGCACCTGGTATCGGACGCTTGCCATTCCCTCGGATGCGCCTGGCGCGATCAACCATGCGGGTCGCAGGCCGATCTGACAGTGTTCAGCTTCCATCCGGTCAAGCCCATCACCACCGGCGAAGGCGGCGCTATCGTCACCAGCGACGAGGTCCTGGCCAGTCGCATGCGCACTTTTCGAAACCACGGCATCACCTCCGATCATGGACAAAGAGCTAAAACCGGCAGTTGGCATTACGAGATGGTGGAGCTGGGATTCAACTATCGACTTACCGATATCCAGTGCGCACTGGGCCTGACTCAACTGACCAAACTTCAGCGGTTCATCGAGAACCGACGCCAGGTCGCCGCGCGTTACGACACGGCATTTACCCAAAATCCTACTATCCGCCCATTGGGGGTTCGTCCCGAAGCACACCACGGCTATCATCTTTATGTCGTGCGCGTTCCCGAGCGTGATCGCATCTTCAGCCACTTGCGTGAAGCCGGCATCGGTGCCAACGTGCATTATATCCCCGTTCATTACCATCCCTACTACCGGAAGCTTCTTGGCACGGGTGAGGGGCTCTGTCCGGTGGCCGAATCGGCCTATCGCGAAATAATTTCGTTACCGATCTTCCCGGGACTAACCGTCGAAGATCAAAACCGCGTCATTGCCACCTTGTGTGAAGCCATCGGCCAGGAGACACCACGATGAAGCCGTTATTTATTTCCGAGGTTTCGAGCAATCATCACCGTGATTTGCAAAGATGCTTTAACTTTATCGATCGTTCGGCCGATATAGGGTGTTGGGGGGTAAAGTTTCAACTTTTCCGCATCGACGAGTTATTTGCTCCGGAAATCCTTACAAAAAGCGAAATGCACCGCCAACGCCGAAACTGGGAATTGCCCGAAGAGTATATCCCCCGGTTGGCCCAGCGCTGCCGGCAGCGCGGTATCGCCTTCGGTTGCACCCCGTTCCACTTGCAAGCTGTCGAGGTGCTGGCACCGCATGTCGATTTTTTCAAAATCGCCTCTTACGAACTGCTATGGAACGAACTGCTTCAAAGCTGTGCCGCCTCGGGCAAACCGGTGATTATTTCCACAGGCATGGCCACCATGGATGAAATTGCTGGTGCCGTGACCAGTCTGAAAGAAGCCGGCTGCCGTGACCTTACGTTACTGCACTGCGTTTCGAGCTATCCCTCCCCTGCCGCCGAATGCAACCTGGCGGCCATGGAGACCTTGCGCACGGCATTCAATTGCAAGGTCGGCTGGTCCGATCACAGCGTATCTCCAGGCGTGATCAACCGTGCGGTAAACCGCTGGCAGGCGTCCATGATCGAATTTCATCTCGATCTGGACGGGCAAGGCGAAGAATTTGCCGCCGGCCACTGCTGGCTACCTGAGCCGATGGGAAAAGTTATCCAGGAGATAGAGCAAGGTTTGTGCGCCGATGGCGACGGGCAGAAAAGTCCGGTGGCCAGTGAACTGCCAGACCGCGAATGGCGGGCCGATCCCTCGGATGGCCTGCGGCCATTCTTACATATACGAAAAGGATTTGGTCATGCCTGACATGCAACAAGCCAGAGACACCAAGGATCTGTTCAGCCTTAAAGGTCGTATCGCGTTGGTTACCGGAGGAACCGGCAACGGTTATGGATCGCAGGCTGTCCAGGCCCTGGCGGAGGCAGGCGCTACGGTTTTCATCACGTCACGCAACCTTTCCCGAGTGCAACAAACGGCTAACGAACTGCGCGATAAAGGTTTTGACGTTCGCGGCCTGGCTCTCGATCTTGAAAACGAACAAAGCATTTCAGCCGTTATCGAAAACATTATATCTGACGCGGGTCGCATAGATATTCTGGTCAACAACGCCTGCAGCAATCACTTTGAATCGTTTGAAACCGTTTCGCTCAAAGACTGGAATCAGGTTCTCGCCGTCAACATTACCGGCACCATGCTGATCTCGCGTGCAACCGCTCCCCACATGCTGCAAAACAACGGCGGAGTCATGATCAACCTCTCCAGCATTTACGGCATGGTGGCACCTGACCAACGCATCTACGGATCGACCGGTACCAACAGTCCACTGGTGTATGGTATGACCAAAGCGGCCCTGATCCAGATGACACGCTACCTGGCAACCTTCTGGGCCCCAAGCATCCGGGTAAACTGCCTGACCCCCGGCGGTCTGTTCAACCATCAGGATGAACAATTCATCAGCCAATACGTCGCCAAAACGCCGTTGGGGCGCATGGCCGGTGGCGACGACCTCAAAGGAGCGGTATTGTTTCTGGCCTCCGACGCTTCGGCCTGGGTAACCGGGCAGAATCTGGTCGTCGATGGCGGCTGGACGGCATGGTAACCGCCATGGAATACCGTGAAATTCCGCGAACCGATTTGCGCGTTAGCCGTATCACCCTGGGCACCGTCGAATTAGGCATGGAATATGGCATCGGCGCCCCCGGAATAGCCAATCGACCTCAAACCACCGAGGCTGAAGCCATTATTCGCACGGCGCTGGAAAACGGAATCAACCTTCTGGACACGGCGCCGGCATACGGTGAGAGCGAAATATTCGTGGGTAATGCCCTGCGTGCCATAAGTCATGCCGAAGTCTATATCGCCACCAAAGTCGGCCCCTTCGGTGATGAAAATATCGCCCCCGACGCGGTACGACAAAGTCTGGAGCGTAGCCTGCGCAACCTGGGCCGTGAACGGCTTGATCTGGTGCAGATTCATAACGCAACCGCCAGCCAACTGTTCAACTCGCCCCTGATGGACATCCTCACGCAAGCTCGCGACCAAGGCAAGATCGGCGCTATCGGCGCTTCCGTCTATGGCGAAGAAGCCGCGTTGGCATCGATGAGGCATCCGGACATCGTCACCTTGCAGATCGCATGCAATCTTCTGGATCAGCGCATGGCGGATAAAGTTTTGCCCACCGCCAAACAGCAGGGTATTGCCGTGCTGGGGCGGTCCGTCTTTTTAAAAGGGGTTCTTACCTCGCGCCGCCAGCATCTCCCGGCACGATTGGACAAACTCAAGAATCTTGCCGCAACAGCGGCCGACTGGGCGGAAGGTCATGCCCTGACTTTACCCGAGGCGGCCCTGCGGTTTTGTCTGGCGGAGAATGCTCTGAACTCCGTACTTATCGGCGTTTCATCTCTACCGGAACTGCATACAGCTCTGGCCATTGCCGGCAAGGGGCCGTTGCCCGCCCATCAATATGCCGAAACATGCAAACTGGCCGTATCCGATGAAACAATTATCGACCCACGATTCTGGGGAATAGATTAATGACGGAGAAAAGCATCGGTAAATCAAAAAAGGTCATCGCCATTATTCAGGCCCGTATGGGTTCAAGTCGGCTTCCGGGGAAAATGCTCGAACCGATTATGGGGCAACCGCTGATGTATCACATTATTGCCCGCGCTTTACAGATACGCTGCGCCCAGGCGGTCTACCTCGCCACCACGAACCAGCCGATCGATGATCCGTTGGTTGAACTGGCGCAAAAAATGGGTTTGAAGGTGGTACGTGGCTCCGAGGATAACGTCATGCAGAGATTTTTTCTCGCCATTGACGATGCCGACGCCGATTACATCATACGCATTTGCGGTGACGCCCCCCTGTTCGATCCTGAGTTCCTCGATCAAAGCACGGTGGCCATCATGAATCACGATGCGGACTGTATCCGTCCAACCTGCAACGGACCTTCCGCTTACCAGGGCGCCGGCCCCATCTCACGCCGGGCGCTGGAATGGTCGAGTACTGTGGCCCCTAACGATCCAGCCACCTACGAACATGTTACTTCTTACGCTTACGATCACATGGGCGAACTTAAAACAGTGCCATTCGAAATCGCCCCGGCCTTTCTCGGGGAGTATAAGTTTTCCATCGACACAGCAGCGGATCTCGAATTCTTCCGAGCCCTTTATGCTCATTTATACAAACCCGGACACATCGTTTCTCTGGAAGAAGCGTTGCAGTTTTTGAAAAACCAGAACCAGTAACGGCGGGCTGATGAGCATTTCGACAACCATAAATAAGCTGGAAATCCTGATCCGGTGCGATGGTTCTCCCCAACTCGGTCTGGGCCATGTGGTGCGCTGCCTTGCCCTGGCCTGCGAACTGCGCGATTCTTACGGCATGCGTTCGGGATTCGCCATGATGGATAAAGGCGTGGCTGAGGCCCTGGTTGAACAGGAAAAGTTTCCGGTTTTCATAAAACCGGACAACATCGAAGAAGCTTCGTGGATCGACTCCCTCATCAAGCAGCACGCCCCAACGGGGTTGATTCTGGATATTCGCACCCAACTTGCCACCTCGGCATTGCAGTGCTGGCGCACATCCGGAATCACGGTAGCGGTCATCGACGATCCCAGCGACCGGCGCCAAGCCGCAGACCTGGCTTTTTATCCGCCGGTACCACAAGTGACCAAGGCTGACTGGAGTCAATTTACCGGTCAGGCTTATATCGGCTGGGATTATCTGCTGTTACGACGCGAATTCAGCATAAAACGGGAGTCCCCATTAAATCCGACACCTTCGATCCTTGTCACCATGGGCGGCAGCGATCCCGGAGGCTTGACCTTATTGGCATTGAAGGCCTTATGCCAAGTCACCCCCCCCTTTTATGCCCGCGTCGTTTTAGGACGCGCTTTTTTACACGACCAAGCCCTTGAACAACTGCGGCCCACTCTTCCCGATCATTTCGAGTTTCTGCGAGATGTGGCCGACATGCCATCATTGATGGCCGGAACAGACCTGGCTATTGCGTCTTTTGGCAGTACCGCTTATGAATTGGCAGCTATCGGGGTTCCGGCCCTGCATCTATGCCTCACAGAAGATCATGCAATATCCGCCTCAGCTTTTGATTCCATAGACATCGCTGTTAATTTGGGAGTTTATACTGAGATTTCAATGCGAGACCTGACGGTGAAGATTCAAACTTTGTTGCATGATCCAAAAAAGCGCCTCGCCATGGCCACAAAAAGTCGCGAGACAGTCGATGGTCAAGGAACCCAGAGGATAGCCCGTATCCTGGCAACGCGCGTGATTGGAGAAAAAGGATGAAATCCGAAGAATTGCATAAAGCTATTGCCACCGAACATGATCCTACGTGCTGCCAAATATGCGGTAAAGATAACCATGATGTTGTCTACGAAGGATTTCAAGAAGCAGGTCCAGGTTTAGGCAGAATCCCTATCCGCCTCCTTTTATGCAGCTTTTGTGGGTTTTTATATCAAAACCCGAGGCTTTCACGACAACAACTGGAAAATTATTATTCCGCTGAAGCAGGTGCCTCTGGAAGTACGTTTCACCTTACGGGCAAAGAGTCGCGCTTTGATTCGATCAATACAAGGCGGATAAAATTTTTCAAATCAAATTATCAGCATGACAATCCGGTGGATCCATACCAAATACTTGATGTTGGGTGCAGCTCAGGGGACTTCCTGGCTTCTCTTGCTGCACCGGGGATGCGCTTATTCGGTTTGGAACCCTCTCGATATGCAGTACAGGAAGCACGTAAAAAGGGGATTGATATTATTCAAGGTGAGCTTGAAAACCATTCTTTCCCCACAGCCGAATTCGATGCTGTTTTCTGTCATATGGTACTTGAACATGTGCATGACATAAACACGGCAATGACAGCACTGCGTGCTCTTTTGAAACCAAGTGGAAAGCTTTTTTTAGAGGTTCCAGACTCAACGCGCCCGATTTTACAAATGGGAGAGTTCTTCTCCTTTGAGCACCTTTCCCATTTTACTTTGGAAACATTGACGAACCTACTTGCCAAACATGGACTTAAAATCATCGACGCTGTTGCAGACGAAAATGATCCCCGGTTACGCGTTTGTGCCATTCTCTCAAAAAAACTTTCCGTGGTTCCGGCCAAACCTGACAGCCTGTTTAAAACAAGAGAAGTCCTTGCAAACTACCGCGAAAACAGTAAGTCCCTCAGGTCCAGTGTTTATAAACGACTTGATAGTATGGCGAAAGCCTGGCGAGCGCAAAAACGTAGAGTAGCCATTTACGGGGCCGGTTTCCATACTCAGGATCTGCTGGGGTCTGCCCACTTTGGAGATTGCATTTGCGCCGTTCTGGACTCTGATCCCAATAAAATCGGAAATCGATTTCTGTCATGGGCCGTTGACAGCCCTCAAGCGCTAGATGAATTGTCTTTAGATGTCGTAGTGATTTCATCCAGAGCCTTTCAGGATGAGATTTACCTTCAGTTGAAACCCTACCAAGATCGGCTGGGGTTTGAACTTATCAAGCTTTACGATGAATCGCATAACGAGTTGTAAACGGTTTTTTCCCCTTTGGGATCAGCTATATTGAGGAGTAATGCATGCAGCCAACTCTCGTATGCCTTGGCGCGGGAAAATCCCAACTACTTGTCATTAGTAAAGCCAAAGAGCTGGGTTTTCAGATAATCGCGATAGATCGCAACCCAACTGCTCCAGGGTTTCTTTTGAGCGATGTGCAGCTTGAGCTCAGCACGCATGAACCCGGCCCCATACTCCGCGCCCTTAAAAAATTAACTTCCGAGTTCAATATTCTTGGGGTTATAAACCGTTCAGCAGGTCCACCGGTACTTACTGCGGCGACAATATGCAGCTCGTTATCTTTGCCCGGCGTCAACCTGGAAGCAGCTCAAACGGTCATTGACAAAGGCCGTTTAATGCGCTTTTGTTCTTTGAATAATATCCCGGCACCTCTCTGTCAAAGCGTATCCACTTTGAAGGACCTTGATGTTGGAGCCCTGACATATCCATGCATTATCAAACCGGCCCTGTCACTCGTAGGAAAGGGCGGTGTAAAACTGGTCAAACAACCCTCTGAGCTTACTTCGGCTTTCAATGAAGCATTCCAAAAGACCTTCAATCAGCGAATTAATGTCGAACAGTGCATCCCAGGAGATGATGTTTCTTTTATAAGCTTTGTCCATCAGGGAAAGTTACACCCGCTCGTATTACTCGATGAAATTAATAGCATCGACGACCAGGGAAACCACTTCGGCAAAGGCTTTTCAATCCCTTCCAAACACTGGCGAACAGAGACCGGAGATGCGATTATCCACGCATCCCAGAAACTATCCGATGCCCTAAAATTAGACACGACAGTTTTTCTGGTCTCGTTCCGAGTCACCCCGAATACCGCGCCCAAAGTTATCGAAATCCACCTCGATATGGGCGGCGACCGAATATTGGACGACCTTATACCGAACAGTACAAATGTTGATTTTGTTTCTTATTTTATACAAGGTCTGGCCGGGAGATTTTGCAAACAAGATGATATGCAATTTTCTCCAACTGCTGTGATGTTTGCTCACGGGGACCAGCCAGCTAATAATAAGGATTTTTCACTATTAAAAGATGATTCAATTTCCGGTTTATGGAAAAAAATCAACCATTTTCTATCGCTGAACCAAGGCTAGATTTAGGAGACATTCCAATGGATAAAAACGTATCGCTCTGGGAAAATGTATATCAATGGAACAAAGAAAACAAAAACAACCTCGTATATCCGGATGAAGAAGTCATTAGAATTATAAAAAAGTTTTTCCTCCCCAGTGGTGCTAAAACTGTCCTTGACGCAGGTTGTGGATCCGGCAGACACACCCTTGCTTTACTTAGGGAGGGACTTGAGGTCCGCGCTCTTGATTCCAGCCAGACAGCTCTTGATATTGCCAGCGAACTGACAGCTCCTTACGGTAATAAGGTTAAATATGACCTCGGAAACCTTACCTGTCTTCCGTTTGAGGATGCCTCTTTTGATGCAGTTCTTTGCTGGGGGGTGCTTCACTATTTAACCGGTGAAGAATTTTCGCAGGCATTAAATGAGCTATATCGGGTTCTAAAACCTGATGGATTTCTTGGCTTGACCCTGAGATCAACCGCCGACTCAGAATGTGACATTGATAATGCTAAACAAATGCAAAAGTCTAATGCCATGGAAAGCAAAAACATGCTTTTTAAATATTTCTCAAAGTCTGATATATACGAGTGTTTGAGTACTTATAGTCAAATCCAAAGCGGTCATAAGACGCGTACTGTATTTGAAAATGATGAGAGGGTGATCGCTCACTGGTATATTGCCGCGAAAAAGTAGTTTCTTATTTCAACACCTTACTTATTATTTTTGTTTATCGATACAACTTTCAATTTCGTTAAAGTCTCTCGATGACAGAAGCACTCGCGACAACTTAATCTTCATCAACCAATACAGGGAAAAGAATGTACGCATCAGCCCTAGTTGCCTCGCTCATCAAACATTTTGACAAAAGCCTGTATGTCTATCCCGGTGGCACCATTGCCCCGATCTTTCATGAATGCAAGGCCGCAGGCGTCCCGTTAATCTGCACCAAGGCCGAGCAGGGAGCCGGCTACATGGCTATTGCCGATGCGGCGTTGAACAACACTCCTGCTTTTGTCGCAGTAACCAGTGGCCCCGGTGCCACCAACCTTATTACCTGCATCGCGGATGCCTTTTATGACAGCGTGCCTCTGGTTGTCTTTACCGGCCAGGTGGGAACCCGCGACCTCGGTCGCGCTCAGGAACTTCGTCAACGTGGTTTTCAGGAAGTGCCGACGCCTCAGATGGTCGCCCCCATCAGCAAAGGGGTATGGCAGCCCCAAACCATTGACGAATTAGGCCAGGCTCTTATCGACGCTGTCCGGCTATCTCTCGATGGCCGTCGTGGCCCGGTTGTGGTTGACCTGCCCATGAACGTGCAAATGAGCCTGATTGATGAGTCCGTCTGCCAGAAGTTCGCCAACCAATTGGCCGCCGAGCTGGCCCTAGGGAAAGCATCCAGCATGGGCTGCCCTACCGAATTTCTAAAGAGCGTAAAAGAAGCTCTTGACGCCGCCGCGCGTCCACTGCTGCTGATCGGGGGAGGCGCATTGGATACAGCCTCGGAAATCAGGGAATTGGCGGAGCGCTGGCAATTGCCGGTCGTCTCCAGCATGCGAGGCATCGGGGTCTTTCCCAGCGATCATCCGCTGTCCGCCGGGTGGATCGGCCATACCGGCATGCCCTGGGCCAACCGCACCCTGTTTGAAGCCGATTGTATCGTTGCCCTTGGCAGCCGTCTTGATGTGCGCCAAACCGGTACCGAACTGGACGTCTTTGCCGAAAAGCAAATCTTCCAGATCGACCTCGATGCGGCGGAGCTGCAACACTCCCGACTGAGCAAGGTTGTATCTGCACACTGCTGCGTGGCGAATTTCCTGAATGAATTTCTGGCGTTTGATGCTCCTGCTTGCCAACATCATGAGTGGCTGCAGCAGATAGATGACTTCCGCACCACTTTGCCGCTTGCCGATCATGGCAAATTGCCCGGCGTGGCGCCTGACGAACTGCTTGGTTATCTCGACCAGGCCACCAAACAGCAAGCCACCACCGTTGTCACCGGGGTCGGTTCGCATCAGCAATGGGCGGCCCGGTACTTTTCTTTCGACCATCCCCGCAAACGTTTGCTGACCTCCGCCGGTCACGGCACCATGGGGTATGCCCTTCCGGTAGCTCTGGGGGCGGCCACCACGCAACCGCAGCAGTTGGTGTTGTGCGTCGACGGCGACGGCTCCTTCCAGCTGAACATTCAGGAACTGGCGCTGGCCCGCGAATTGGAGCTGCCCATTAAAATCGTGCTGTTGGATAACAACAGGCTTGGCATCGTTTCGCAGTTTCAGCGCATCACCTTTACCGATGACCCGGTTACCGGCGATTTCCGCAATCCCGATTTTTGCGCCATCGCCAAAGCGTACGGAGTTGCTACTTACCAGCTGGAAAGTTTTGATCCAGCCGTGGTTGATGCTTTTCTTAATGACAACGGACCGGCCCTTCTGCACGCAAGGATTCAGCACGACGCTCCTGTTTCTCCCATGCTGCTGGGGGGACAAACCCTGGATGACATGTGGTATCGCTGACCATCAGAACTTTTGACCGGTTACCAGCTAAATGGTAAAGTAGCCGACGCTATTTTCAGGGGGAATCTCCATGGGCGACACGCAAAACAAGCGCATCGTTTTTATCACCGGAGCCAGTCGTGGCATCGGCAACGCCATTGCCAGGCGATTTCTGTGCGATGGCCATCCGGTTGCGGCAGGCTACTGTGCTCACCCGCAAGGCGCACAAAAACTGGCGGCTGAATTTCCTGACGCGCTTGCCGTGCGCGTCGATGCCGGGGATCGTGCATCGATTCGCCAGGCATTGCAGCAAACCTGTGAACGCTTTAACGGGTACGCGGCGATTCTTGTCAACAACGGCGCCATTGCCCAGGAAAAACCGTTTTTGGAACTCAGTGACCAGGACTGGGACCGGATGCTTGGCACCAACTTGCGCGGCCCTTTTGCCCTGGCGCAGGAAGTCTTGCCGGGCATGCTCAACGCCGGCTGGGGACGCATCATCAATCTGGTTTCCATCGGCGGCCAGTGGGGCGGCATGAACCAGGTTCATTATGCCGCGGCAAAGGCCGGATTGATCAACCTCACCAGGTCACTGGCAAAACTGTATTCCCATGCCGGCATCACATCCAATGCGGTATCTCCGGGACTGGTAGCTACTGACATGACAGCCGCGGAACTCGCTTCGGATGCAGGGCAGTCCAAGGTTAACAGCATCCCTTCAGGGCGCTTGGGAACCAGCGACGAAATCGCCGCAGCGGTGGCATGGCTGGCTTCCGATGAAGCGGCCTACGTCACCGGCCAGACACTTAACCTCAACGGGGGGATGTACTTTGTCTGAATACGCAGGGAAAACATTGCTGTTTATCGGCGGCGGCATGGAAGCTCTGCCGGGCATTGAAAAAGCGCGCGACCTTGGCTTGCACGTGGTGGTCAGCGATATGAATCCGCAGGCGCCCGGCATGCTGGCGGCGCATGACCGACTGATTGCCAGCACCTACGATGTCGCAGCCACCCTTGACGCAGCCAAAGATTATCACCGCGAGGTGCGCCAGATCGATGGTGTCATGTGCCTGGCCACTGACGTGCCTTTGACCGTCGCTTCGGTGGCAGCCGAACTCGGCTTGCCTGGCATTCCGGTAGAAGTGGCTGCCCGCGCCATGGATAAGCTGGCCATGAAGCAGAAATTCGCCGCCGATGGCGTGGCTATCCCCTGGTTCAGCGCCGTCGAATCGGCCCGGCATCTGCAGCAACTCGCCGAGGAAAACGGCCTTCCGCTGGTACTCAAGCCGGTCGACAGCCGTGGCGGTCGCGGCGTGCAACGCTTGACATCCGAGGTGGATTTGGCCGCTGCCTACCAGCGGGCTCTGATTCAATCACCGAGTGGCCGGGTGATGGTGGAACGTTATCTGCCCGGCCCGCAGATCAGTACCGAAAGCATCGTTCTGGCCGGTGCCTGTCACACCCCGGGATTTGCCGATCGCAATTATGAATACATCGACCGCTACGCCCCCAATTTTATCGAAAATGGCGGCACCATGCCGAGTCATCTGCCAGCCCAGGCGCGCCAGGCAGTGCGCGACCTGGTGCAGCAGGCAGCACGCAGCCTCGGCGTGACTTGCGGAGTGGTCAAGGGGGATATGGTCTTCAGCGATGGCAAACCTTACGTTATCGAGTTGGCAGCGCGTCTTTCCGGCGGCTGGTTCTGTACCCATGAGATCCCTCTCAATGTCGGGGTCGATCTTGTCCTGGCGGTGATCCGCCTGTCCCTCGGACTGCCCGTCGACCCTGCTGCATTGCAGCCGCGTTTCGAACGTGGCGTAGCCCTGCGCCTGATCTTTCCGACTCCAGGCCGCGTCACAGCCATCGAGGGGGAACAAGCAGCCTGTAACCTGCCCGGCGTGGCCATGGTGCGCATGGCCGTAGAGCCCGGAGATATCGTTAGATCGCCGACCGACTCCAATGCCTCGGCGGGATTGGTCATCGCCGTCGCTGACGACAGGGAAGAGGCTGCGCGTCGTGCGGAAACCGCGGTTCAAGCGATTCGGGTCATAACGGAGGCCGTATGAATGTGCTGGTGATCGCAGCGCACCCCGATGACGAAGTGCTTGGCACCGGCGGTGCCATAGCCCGTCATACTCAAAATAACGATACGGTAACAATTGTTATCCTGGGCAGTGGTCTGTCATCACGGCTTGAAGCCCACGAAGCCTTGGAACAACAGGACTTGGCCCAACTACACAAGGAGGCTAAGCTGGCAGCGTCCGCTCTCGGCGTTACGGATCTGCGCCTGTTCGATTTCCCCGACAACCGGTTTGACAGGGTGGATCTGCTGGACATCGTTAAAATCATCGAGGCCGTTGCCGATGAAGTTCAACCTGCCATCGTCTACACCCACCACCCCGGTGATCTCAACATCGATCATCAGCGTACAGCCATGGCCACCCTCACCGCCTGCCGACCGCTACCTGGCAGTTCCGTACAACGGATTCTGGCCATGGAAGTAGCGTCAGCCACCGGTTGGGGCGATCCGGCCCTGCCCTTTATTCCCAACGTCTTTTTGGATATCTCAAGCGTGATGAAAAACAAGCTGGAAGCCATGGCGGCCTATCAGGGGGAACTGCGCCAATTTCCCCATGCCCGGTCCCTGCCCTCACTGGAAGCACGGGCCAAAGCTTGGGGCAGCCAGGTCGGTATCGAAGCTGCCGAACCTTTTGTATTGCTACGCGAGGTTCTGTCATGAACTCCGCAAGCAATCATCCGCGCATCCTTTATGTCGGAGCCCGCATTGTCGGACACCGGTGTCTGCAGGCACTGCTGGAAGCTGGCGCGCATATCGCCGGCGTATTATTTCTGGACGAATCCAAAGCCGGAATTACCGTGGCACATTGTGCCTTCGACGATCTGATTCGTGATTACCAGCTTAACGCTCGGCCCTTCGCATCGCTTCACGATCCGGATATCCTTGCCTGGGCCCAGGCGTGCCGACCCGAGGTGGGCATGGTAATCGGTGTTTCCCAGTTGCTGGGCGAAACGCTGCTGTCCGTACCGGATCTTGGATTTATCGGCATGCACCCGACCATGCTCCCAGAAGGTCGAGGCCGCGCTCCCATCCCCTGGACGTTAATCAAGGGGTTGCAGCAAACCGGCGTCAGTCTGTTCTGGTGCGATGCCCAGGCCGATACAGGAGACCTGTTGAGCCAAGCCCGGGTTCCCGTTTATTACGAGGATACAGCAGCCATCCTTGGCGCGCGCACCGACGAGGTTGCGGCCAGGCTGCTGGTGGAAAGTTTACCACTGTTGAATTCAGGCCAACCTCCGCGCATTCCACAAGATGAATCAAAGGCAACAGTCTGGCCGCGGCGGCGCCCGGAAGATGGACTTATCGACTGGTCATGGCCAAAACGGCAATTATACGACTGGGTACGGTCATTGGCACACCCCTATCCTGGCGCATTCAGCTTTTCCGGCAGCCGCAAGCTTTTCGTCTGGGCCTGCCGCGAGTCGTTCGATACTCGAACTGCCACCCCGGGTACGGTTCTTGAGGTTCTCCCCCACGGAGTTCTCGTGGCTTGCGGCGAGGGGGCGGTATTGCTGACCCATCTGCAGTGGGACAGCGATGCACAAGTACCAGGCAACCAGGCCGGACTGATCCCAGGTGATCTTCTGGGAGAATCCCTGTGAACCAACTCAGCCTTTATTCCATTTTCCACCTCAATCTGATGTTTTCCTCTATCGAAGAGGAACAGCGACCGGAGGTCATTCGCCAGTGTTACTGGCCGCTACTGCGATTGATTGCCGAGCAGCAACTGCCTGTCGGCATCGAAGCTTCCGGCTACACTCTTGAGGCCGTGGCGGCCATAGATTCCGCATGGGTGGATGAATTGCGCTCATTATGCCAAAACGGCCCGGCGGAATTTATCGGCAGCGGTTATGCACAGATCATCGGACCATTGGTACCAGCAGCAGTCAACCATGCTAACCAACGCCTTGGCCTGCAGGTCTACGACAACATTCTGGGTTTTCGTCCGGAATTGGTTCTGGTCAACGAACAAGCCTACGCGGCCGGCTTGGTACCGATCTACCAGAAGGCCGGCTACCGCGCCATTATTATGGAATGGGAAAACCCGGGCAGCAATCATCCCGAATGGAACCCTGATTTGCGGTACCTTCCCCAGTATGCCTTGGGACCTGATGGTGCGGCCTTGCCCTTGATCTGGAATAAATCGATTCCATTTCAAAAATTCCAGCGCTATACCCACGCTGAAATGGAACTTCCGGAATATCTCGATTTCCTCTCATCTCACCAGAATGGCGATCCGCGTACGTTCTCCCTGTACGGCAACGACGCTGAAATTTTTGACTTCCGCCCCGGTCGCTTTCATACCGAAGCCGAACCAGGCCAGGAGAGCGAATGGATCCGCATTGCCCGTCTCTATGAGGCCATCAAATCCGACCATCGATTTTCCCTGATCAGCCCCAGTCAGGTTCTCGACTTTCTGGAAACGCCCGGGGCCGGCAATCGATTGCGCCTTGAAACAGCGGCCCAACCTATACCGGTTAAAAAACAGGCCAAATACAACGTGGTACGTTGGGGATTGACCGGCAGGGACGACATGGCCCTCAACACCGCCTGCTGGCGCTTGTACAAAGCCATGTCCGGCAAACCTGAGTGCAGCGACAGCGACTGGAAAGAACTGTGCCATCTGTGGAGCAGTGATTTCCGTACCCATATCACTGCCAAGCGTTGGCAAGCCATGCAAACCCGTCTTGCCCGGTTGGAACAACGCATGATATTACCCACGGCATCATGCAATGTCCGCAGCTCAAGCACGATACCGGATTATTTCAACATAAGACACGAGGGACCTTTTCTGGATATCGAAACGCCCGAACAGCGTCTGCGTCTAAACCTTCGTCGCGGAATGGCTATAACTGGCTGGTGGGACAAAAATCTCTCGGCCCTGCCCTTGCTCAGCACATTGCCTCACGGCTATTTCGACGACATCCAGTACGGCATGGACTACTATACGGGTCATTTTGTCCTTGAAGTGCCCGGCCAACATAAAATCACCGACCTCACTGCGGTGACACCGAAGTTGGCGCTCTGCAACGATGATTTGATGATAAGTACCGATATTCAAACGCCGCTTGGCCCTGTTACAAAATCAATACGGGTGATGGCCGGTGAGGCCCGCATGGAGATCAGCTATCTGTTTCATTGGCCTTCGTGCCCGGTCGGAACCTTGCGACTGGGACACATCACCCTGAATCCGGAAGCGTTTCACAGCAACAACCTGTTTTACCGGACTCATAACGGCGGAGACCAGGCGGAAACGTTCCATCTCAATAACGAACCGGCCAACCATTTGGTACCGGTATCGACTCTGGTGTCGTCCAACAACGCTTTAGGGATCACTTCCGAGATGGTAGAACTTGGCGACAATCATAAGAGCGTGTATATCTCTGCGGACAAAGGAGCCACAGCGGTGACTGGTCACATTGTCTACGCCCCGGTAGAAAACCAATACCTCTACCGACTGGTATTATCAGCCATGGAAATGGATGACACTGCCTGCCATGTGAAAAATCGTCATTGCTTTGACCAACGGCTCATCCGTCTTGGCATCGGCACGAATCGCTAAACCCACGACCTCTCCAAATCGGATTTAAAAGCCTGGCAGGCAGCTGACTCAGCGCAA
This sequence comes from Pelobacter sp. UBA6812, assembly GCA_002452265.1. GTDB lineage: Bacteria > Desulfobacterota > Desulfuromonadia > Desulfuromonadales > Syntrophotaleaceae > Syntrophotalea. The sequence continues at coordinate 35,625 of DKEW01000004.1, forward strand.
TATCCTCTGCTCCTGTCATGCTCACAGTCCTATATCGTGCAAGATTGCTCCTCCCCATCAGTTCTGTATAAAAAATACTATTTAAATCAAAAATTTTCCTAAACTCTGTGCCGACCCGGCCGATAAGTATATTGAACCCTGGGGAAACTTGAAAGAACCATTAAAAGTTTCAGGCGACACGATTTCAGCCACATGTTTTACATCTCAATTATTTAAGGCAGGGCAAGGATGCCCTGACTCAACTTTCACGGAGGAAAAATCATGGCTATCACAATCAACACTAACGTACAGTCCCTCAACACCCAGCGCAACCTGTCCAAATCCCAAGGAGCTCTGGCAAAATCGATGCAACGCCTGTCTTCAGGTCTGCGCATCAACAGCGCTAAGGACGATGCTGCCGGACTGGCCATCTCCGACCGCATGAGCTCACAGATCAAAGGCATGAACCAGGCGGTGCGTAATGCCAACGATGCCATTTCTTTCGCCCAGACGGCGGAAGGCGCATTGGGCGAGATGACCAACATCCTGCAGCGCATGCGCGAGCTGTCGGTACAGTCCGCCAACGGTACCAACAGCACCGACGACCGGACCGCTCTGAACTCGGAATTCAGCGAACTGAGCTCCGAACTGGATCGTATCGTCGACACCACCAAGTTCAACGGTAAGGAACTGCTTGACGGCACCTACTCCGGCGCCAAGGCTGCCGTGTTTCAGGTCGGCGCCAACGCCGGCGAGAAGATCTCGGTCGCCATTGGCAACATGGATACCAACGCTCTCAGCGGCGGTGGGACCACCGTCAACGCTGCCAACATCCTCTCCGCAGGTGGGGCTTCTACAGCCATCGCAGCTATCGACGGCGGTTTAAAAATGGTCGACTCCCTGCGCGGCACACTCGGCGCCAAGCAGAACCGTTTCGAATCGACCATCGCCAATCTGAACAACGTTTCGGAGAACCTCTCCGCCGCGCGTTCCCGGATTGTCGATGCCGATATCGCCACGGAAACCTCGGAAATGACCAAGATGAACATTCTGCAACAGGCAGGTGTGTCGATCCTGGCGCAGGCCAATCAAAGCTCCCAGTCGGCCCTGTCCCTTCTCCAGGGGTAACGGGTAAAACTGAGTAACGGCGTGGTTCCCTAGGGAACCACGCCAACTCACAGGGCATCTACCATTAACCCGCAAACGACGGTTTCGGGGGCTGGCCCGGGAGAAAAATCAACTCAAAGTCATAAAAAAATTCTCGGGTCACTGCTGGGCGACGGGCTGCATCTCCGCCTGCAACCCAAATGATCGATACAGGCTTATCGAAGCCCCCTTCAATGCCATGGAAAGGGGGTGAAACCGACAAGAGCACTCTAATCTAACTATCGGTAAGGAGTCGTAGAAAAAATTGGGCACGGAAGCCCGAAAAACACCTTTCATGGAGGAAAACCATGGCAATTACAATCAATACTAACGTTCAGTCGTTGAACGCACAGCGGAATCTGTCGAAATCGCAATCGTCACTCGCAAATTCCATGCAGCGCCTGTCTTCGGGCCTGCGCATCAACAGCGCCAAGGACGACGCCGCCGGTCTGGCGATCTCCGACCGCATGAGCGCCCAGATCAAAGGCATGAACCAGGCGGTGCGTAACTCCAACGATGCCATTTCTTTCGCCCAGACGGCGGAAGGCGCGTTGGGCGAGATGACCAACATTCTGCAGCGCATGCGCGAACTGTCGGTACAGTCGGCCAACGGCACCAACAGCACCGACGACCGTACCGCTCTGAACTCGGAATTCGGCGAACTGAGCTCCGAACTGGACCGCATCGTCGACACCACCAAGTTCAACGGTCAGAACCTGCTCGACGGCACCTACTCCGGCGCCAAAGCCGCCGTTTTCCAGGTCGGCGCCAACGCCGGCGAGAAGATCTCGGTGGCCATTGGCAACATGGACACAGGTGCTCTTAGCGGCGGTGGCACCACCATCAGCGCCGCCAACATCGCCTCCGCAGGTGGTGCCTCGACAGCCATAGCAGCTATTGATGGCGCATTGAACCAGGTCGACTCCCTGCGCGGCACCCTCGGCGCCAAGCAGAACCGTTTCGAATCGACCATCGCCAACCTGAACAACGTTTCGGAGAACCTCTCCGCTGCGCGTTCCCGGATTGTCGATGCCGACATTGCCACGGAAACCTCGGAAATGACCAAGATGAACATCCTGCAACAGGCAGGCGTGTCGATATTGGCTCAATCCAACCAGACCCCGCAGATGGCTCTGTCGCTGCTCGGTTAATAACAGGGTAACCACCAAGGGGGCGGCACTGCCGCCCCCTTTCCCCGGCAACCAAATAGTTGCCAAGGGAGGATAAGATGAAAGTAGAATTGACATCCGTCGGCGCAGGCACACCAACTCCGACGCTATCTCCTGCTGAAAACATTGAACGCAACCGTCATAAAGCAGAATCGGAACCGGAACTGGCCGATGCAGAAAAAATCATCGCACCGGAAGAGGTGCTTAACAAGATCAAAGCCCTCACGGACGATGGCATCTACAGTGTGCGTTTCGAAAATGACGAGCAAAACAAAAAACTGATAATCAGCCTGGTCGACGCAGACTCAGGAGAGCTGATCCGCCAGATACCGCCGGAAGAATTACTCGACATTTCGGAGAATTTGCCAAATCTGCGTGGTTCCCTGCTCGACACAACGACCTGACAGAGAAGGAACGGGCTATGTCGTCAATCAATTTCGGTGGTCTTGCCAGTGGCATCGATACGGACAGTATCGTTGACGCCCTGATGGAAATCGAAAAACAACCTCTGAAACGGCTGGAATCCGACAAAGAATATTTCTCCAGCCGGCAGGATGCGTTTAATACCCTCGACACCAAGCTGAAAACCCTGCTTGACAAATTTAAGGCTATTGATTCCAGCAGCGAAGTTCGCGCCTACTCCGCGAAAGCGGCCAGCGAGGAATTTTTTTCGGTGTCCGCCTCCGGAACCGCATTGCCCGGCAGTTACAACATCGAAGTTAAAAGTTTGGCCAAACAGCAGAAAGACGTTAGCGACGGTAGTTACGAAAGTCGCAGTGAGGCCAATTTCACGTCCGGCACACTGACCATCGGCACCACAGATATCACCATCGACAACGATTCGCTGGACAGCCTGGTTGATAAAATCAATGAAGCCAACACCGGTGAAAACGCCACCGGTGTTGCCGCCAGCATTATACAGGATGGCAGTGGGTTTCGCCTGGTTCTGACCGGAGAAGACGCATCCAGCGCTTTTACCGCCTCCATCACCGGAGGGTCCACGGCAAACGGTTACGATGCGCTGGCTTTCAGCACCACTCAACCCCAATCCCTGGCCACCATCGTCGTCGACGGTATAACCATTACCAGTGGCAGCAATGTATTTGAAGACGCGATTCCAGGGGTGAGCCTGACCGTCAACAAGGTACATTCCACCGTGGGCGACACAACAGTCATGGGTGTTACCGAAGATATCGATGCCGTCAAAACCAAGATCAAGGATATGGTAACGGCCTACAACGCGGTCATCACCAACATTTCGTCCCAAAAAGATAGTGACTGGGGACGGGACAGTGGCCTGATGTCTGTCAAACGCAATCTTCAGAAAATGCTGACATCCCCGGTTGCCACCGGAGGGAGTTTGACCACTCTATCCCAGTTGGGTCTCAAAACGCAAAGGGACGGCACCCTGACCATTGATAACAGCGCGCTGGAAGAAGCTATTTCGACCAATATGAATGACCTGGATACGTTGATGGCAGGAGGTGACGGCATCGATGGAATCGCTACCCTGTTCAAAAATTACCTGGAGGAGACCACGGATAGTGCCGATGGCCTGGCGGCAACACGAAAAGCAAGTACCGATCGAACCCAGAAAACCATCGCAGCCAACATTATAAAAATGGAGGCGCGCCTGGAAAAGCGCGAAGCTCTATTAAGGGCCCAATTCGATGCCATGGAACTGCTGATCAGCAGTTTAAACAGCACCGGCTCTTATCTGACTCAGCAGCTGAGCCTTTTTAATTCTTAGGGCAGCGGGATGCGAAAGGAATAAAATATGAATGCTTACCTTAACCAATATAAAAACAACCAGATTTTCAGTGCTTCGCCAGAACAGATCATGATCATGCTCTATGACGGTGCGATTCGCTTCCTCACTCAGGCCATACAAGGCATTGACGAAGGCAACATCGAACTGAAAAACAACGGTATCAACAGGGCCATGGCCATCGTTATGGAGTTCCGCAACACCCTCGATCACAATATTGGTGGTGAGATCGCCGCGAACCTTGATTCTTTGTACGATTTCATGATTCGGGAAATGATTCAGGCCAACATAAAAAAAGACCGGCAAAAACTTCAAGCAGTGCATGCGATGTTATCCGATCTGCGTGACACCTGGAAAGAGGCTATAATCATAGCCCGCAACGAATCGCAGGCGGTCGTTAACGCAGCTCCGGCCAATTATCAACCGCTTAAAGCCAGCCTGTAAAAACAGCGGTTTTTGATGCATCATCCTACGGAACAAGGTTGACATGACTATGCAAAAACTCGTAGAAAAGTCGACACAGCAATATCGTGCTATTCAAGAAAAATTGTCAGAAATGGCGATATTGCTTCAAGAAGGGAAAACTGCTGCCCTTGCGCGTGTGCAAGAAGAATGGCGAACCCTGAATACTGAAGCCCAGGAGACCGATCAGCAACTTGGCACGCTCATGAAAGACGAACAACCGACAGCAGAATTACTCGCCGAAATGGATACAAAGCGGAAGATTATGTTGCAGATACAGCAGCAATGTGACAAGTTGCGGCAACAGGCCCGAACCTTGCAGGTTCTCACAGAAGATGAGCTTGGGCGTCTCCGCAAAGGCCGCAAGGCCATGGGAGGCTATCGATCTTCGAACCAGGGTGCCGGGCATTCCACTCTCGGCAGTTGCTGACTATGGCTACCTGCACCCCAGATATCGTGGCAGAAGAGCAGTCGTCTGCTTTTGCCGGCAAGGTACTTTTGACTGAAATGCTTAATACGATACTTGACCATTTTGAGGATGGCCGAGATGCCAAAATATTGCTGCCTGTTTATGGGCAAAAGTCCATCTCCGTGGATGGTTCTGTCCATGCTACACCCCAAGGTGAACTGAGCATTGCGCTGCCCTATGACCGCGATTTCAGCGATCTTATCAATCGCCGGGAAGTCTGCCAGATCCTTTTTTCTCTACAAGGTCGTGAATATCGACTACTCACCCGGATACAGGATATTCTCGGCCCCTCGGACCTGCTGGTCAAGCCGAAACCTCCGGCCATTGCCCTGCAGGAACGCGAATTTTTCCGTATAGATGCCCGAATCAAACTCGATTATTTCTGCCTCGGATCAAACCATCCCGGGGAACCTCACTCCCTGCATACCAAGGTTAATCTCAGCGCCAGTGGTATTCGTATCCCCGTTCCCGGTAACCTTGATGTTGGCGACCTGGTCGCCCTGGTATTATCATTGGACGGTAAAACATTCGAAACCGTCGAATGCCTGGCGCAAGTGATTCGCTTTTGCAACTTGCCTAACGGAGACCTGGCCGTCGCCTTGCGCTTTGCTGAGATCGAAAATCAGGAGCGCGACAAGATCGTCGCTTTCTGCCTGGCCAAAGAACGTGAGATTCTTCGCACCAAGGTTCGAACCCGGGATCTTTTCTAACCCTTCTGTGAAAAGTCAACATCATGACATCGACCGACGACTTGTTGAATGTTTTTCACCAATGGCATATGGTCGAGATCAGCGTTCCTACCCTGCAGGACGAACCGACCCAGTGCGACGGTGCCGCTCGAATGAATGGCCCCTCGCACCTTGAGGTACAAATTTTCCCCTCCAATTGGCCGATACCTGGTCTCGACTCCCGTAAAAGCTGGTACCTGCTTTGCGATCAGGGGCTGCATTTTTTCAACATCATCGCGCATCCCGAAAAGCTGGAACATCCCCGCCAGATCCGACTACGCATTGAGAGTCACGAAACACGCGATCATCAGCGACAAAACCTGCGCGTCGATACCGACATTTACATGGCCTACTGGAAAGGTGAAATAACCCCAGCCGACAGGCCGCAACCGTTACGGACCCATGCAAGTCTCAGCAGTCAGGGACTTAGCTTCATAACGGATGACTCCTTTTCTCCGGGGGAATTACTGAACCTGCACCTGATTCTGCCAGGGACCACCCTCGAAAGCCTGCAATGCAAAGCGCACGTTCTGAGCGCCGGGAAAACAACAAAAAAGGGCCGTAAAACGGCCCTCAAAATCGTTCGCATCATGCCCGAAGACAGTGAAAAGTTTTCTTTATTTATCCTCGCCGAACACTTCAGAAGCATGCAGGCCAAAACACGTCTCATGGCCCTCATGCTCGGCAACTGGTAGGTCAGTTGTCAGCACCCGGAGCCAATCCTCAAGCCGTTGCCAGGGCCACCTTGAATTTCTTGAACAACCTCATGTCGGAAACCACACCGGTATTCATCACAACGGATTCAACTCGATTACGACCTTTACGTTTGGCTTCGTAAAGAGCGCCATCCGCTTCGGCAATAATATGCTCCGGCAGCAATGACTTCGTCACTTTGGCGGAACCGGCACCAATGCTGGCTGTCACGGTAAATCCTAAATCGAGCTGGGCTATTCTCTTTCGAATGCGCTCCGCCACGATCACCGCATTGGCATGGGTGGTCTCCGGCAAAATAATGGCGAACTCCTCGCCGCCAAAACGGCATACGGTATCACTGGTCCGACTCATGGCAGTCAACACCTGGGCCACGGACTCGAGAGCTTTATCCCCTGCCAGATGACCATAAGTATCGTTGATCTTTTTAAAATGATCCAGGTCAACCATGAGCAACGTCAGGGGCAAGCCGCGGCGAGCACAACGCGCGAGTTCCTGACTGATGGTTGCATCGAAATAGGCTCGATTGAATAGTCCTGTGAGACCATCGGAAAGAGCAATGCGCGCCAATTGGCTCTGGGCCTTATGCAAAGCCTGGATGCGTTCGCGATTTTTCAAGTGCCAGCGAATTTTGACGCGGTGTTCTTCCATCGGCAATGCCAGGGACAAACACTCGCTTACCCCCATCTCCATGCCGGTCAGCCAAAGCTCGCGATCATCCCCAGAGGTAAACAGGAGTACCGGAAGATCATGCCATTCGGGACGACGGCGCAGTACGCCCATCAAGTCGCTGATTTCTTCGTGGGCGTCCCAGCACCAATCGCAACACACGATATCGATATCGTATTCACTCAGCCACCGAATAGCCCTGCGGGCATCCTTGCAATAAAGCTTGCGATGCACGAGACCGGTATTATCCAGGCAATCGGCCACGCTCTCGCGTGTGCCTGCAGTATTGCCTAATATCAGTGCTGTGTATGCCATAAATACTCTCCCATCAGATAATCAGCCTGTTGATTTTAATATCGACACAACAAATGATGATCTTTAGGTTTTTCGTCTGACATTAGTAAAAAAAACGGTTATAAAAAAGTAAAGAAAAGCTCGCAGGCAGTCGAGGAGTCCTTATGAAAATTGCAGACAAAACCTTCACTGTGCTCCCGGTCTCCGAAACCGGCCAGATAAAACCACAACCCAACAGTGAACAACCAACCTGGCGGCCTGGCCAGATACTTCAGGCAAGCGTGACCTCCCTGAAAGACGATCAGGTCATGCTTAAAATGAATGGCCAGCAGGTCATGGCACGTTCCCAACTTGGTTTGCAAGAAGGTCAGAAACTCCTGTTGCACGTTACGGCAACCACTCCGCATATCCAGATGCAAACTTTGGGCCTGAATTCGGCAAGCCCTCAAGGGGCATTGCTGCAACTGCTTGCCACCGGGTGGGATCTGCCTGCCCTGCTGCGTGAATTCCAGACTCCGGGCGGAGCTGAAAAAAACCCTTTGCTCGCCACAATCCGTGACGCCTTGAAAACCTTTATGGGGGGGCTGGATGAAGCGGGGGAGAATGTGGAGGGATCTGTTCTGGCGACCCTGTTGAGGAGCCTTGGAGTTGCCCACCTAAAACATGGAGATACCACTGTCAACCTCAGACAAATGTTGACACAGATGGCCAGCGATGGAGTCGATGGTGAAGGCCGCCTTTCCGACATTGCTGATAACCTTTTGCAGGGACTGGACATGACCCACCAGTTCAACCTTCAGTTAATTCCCGAAGGCGCACTGCTGCTACCCCTGCCTCTGCCTTTTCTCAAACATGGCTATCTTCTTCTCGAAAACACGGATGAAAGATCGCACGGACAAACCGAATCCCCCAACAAACTGAGTTTGTTTCTGAGTCTGGAAAATCTTGGGGACATTCGCATCGATATGCTTTGGGACATGCAGGAACTACTGATCAAATTCACCTGTGAACAGACACAGGCGCGTCAAACGCTATCCGAATTTGGCGAAGAGTTGAGACAGGCACTGCATTTCAGGCCACCGCGTGAAATTCTATTTACTACTGGCAAACCCCACGCCGAAGAAGAATTGATGGAACGCCTTACAGGGGATCTGCGCGGGTTGATCAACACTCGGATTTAACAGGTTACAGCATGGGCAAATAGCGAACACATGTGACTATCCCGAAAACCATCGAAGGCTGCCATGGAAGAAAAAACACGCCAGGATAAAGCGGTCGCACTGACCTATAAAAAAGAAAGCGGAGGCGCGCCGGTAGTTGTTGCCAGCGGCAAAGGTGCCGTGGCAGAAAAAATCCTGTCAACAGCTCGGGAAGCAGGCGTTGAAGTCGTTCAGGATTCCGACCTGGTGGAACTGTTAAGCAAGGTCCCCCTGGGCAAGGAAATACCTGCAGAACTTTACCAGGCGGTTGCGGAAATCCTGGCCTTCGTTTATCGCGTCAACAAGCGCATGGAGTGAAGGATAAAAAAGTTAAGCTTAGCCACCGACAAGACAAAATCCCACCCTGCACCTTCTTAGTCTGGGTTCCATCCGGAAACGGCTTTTTTCCCCTTATGAAAACTACTGTGTGCCCATCCAGAGTTTCCGGATGAGCGCAATGGTCCAGGGTTACCTGGCGAACGCTCGACCACAATTTAATTGTTTGTAGCTTTCTCAGGGAACCGCTATTCCGCATTATTTGAATCGGCCTGAGAGTCCAGGGGTTTGATGGATTTAGATTGAATATGAATCCCCACCACCTTGCTGTTCTGCTCCAGTTCCTCAGAAAAATATTCGTATCTGTTTCGGCCAAGCCCCTTGGCGGCATACATGGCAATATCGGCACGCTTGACCAGATCCCCCAATTGCTTGCCATGTTCAGGGAAAAAGACGATGCCGATACTGGGCGTTACAAAAACCTGCTCTGTCTCTACCTGGAAAGGGACAGCCATAACTTTGAGAATCTTTTTGGCCACGCTGGCGACCTGTTCGTGAAGATCAAGACCAGGCAATAGAATTAAAAATTCGTCTCCGCCGAAACGGGCAACCGTGTCATTCCGTCGGATGCAGGAGTTAAGCCGTTGGGCCGCGGCTTGCAATACCATGTCCCCTGCAGCGTGCCCATAGGTATCGTTGATTTCCTTGAAACGATCAAGATCCAGACACATGAGCGCCAACAAGCGACCATCCCTCTCGGCCTGCGCAAGACTCTGTTCCACACGGTTGATGAACAGTGCACGATTCGGCAGCCCTGTCAGGACATCGTAAAAAGCCAGCTGAAGCACCCTCTCTTCGGCTTTTTTACGATCGCTGACATCGAGCATGACGCCCTGAATATGGGTTACGCCTCCTTCATCGTCGCGGAGCAACCATAGACGGGCATCGATCCAGCAAAGTTCACCGTTACGTTTGATCAAACGAAAATCCAGCGAAAAGCGCTCTTCCTGACCTTGTTGCAGCAGCAAGCTCCCCCCGGCAACAGTCCTGTCCAGATCATCGGGATGCACAATAGTCAGGAATTTGACTTTATTTTCCGTGAAATCCTCAGGCTCGTAGCCAAATTGACTGACATTATCCGAAACAAACTCAATTTTCCACTTATCTCCCAGCCTCAAAAGAAATGCCACTGCCGGGCTGTGGTTGACTATCGATTCCAGCGCTGCACGCTGCAAGGATGTCGCCCGGAGCTGCTTTTCTATTTTGGTACGTTCGATAATTTCACGATTAAGTTCATTACGGGAGGCCGTCACTTCCTTCAGATTATCGATCATGCGATCAAAAGCCCTGGCCAACTGTCCGATTTCATCGTCCCGGTCCATATTCAAATGCCGGTCAAGACGCCCCCGACCAATGCGATCAAACAATACTATGGCCCTTTCCAGCGGCCGCACAATACCTCCAGCAACATAAAATCCGAGGACCAGAGAAAACAGGACAATGCCAAAGGCAACGACCGAAATCGATAAAACGGCCTGCGATAACGAATCGACAAAACCTTTCTGAATGTCGGCGTAATCATCTCGATAAGCTCCGGCAACGATAATCCAGTCCCAAGGCTCAAAATAGGTCACGGCAACCAGCTTTTCGCGATAGGCTTCATCCGTTCCGTTTCGCCACGGATATTGCTCATAGATAACGGGAATCTCATCGTCGCTGTGGGTCGTATGCAGAACCTGCGAAGCCTTTTGCAATAAGCGGTGCGCGACCATCTGAATTCGGCGGTCATCACCTGAGATGACCGTTTTGCCCTGGTAGCGGGTCAGGGGCGAAATAAGCATTTTCCCCCGCTGACTGCCCTTGCTGCCGAGAACATATACATACCCGGTTTTACCGACCACGATATCGAGAATACCGTTGCGCAAGCTGTCCAGACTATCTTGCCGATATCCAACATACAGAGCACCGATAAGGTGTTTACCCGTGCTGTCCATGATCGGTTCGTAACGGGTGACATACCAATCATTCACGACAAAGGAACTGCCAATGAAAGGTTTTCCGCTTTGCAAGGCACGAATGACGGGATTGATGCTGCCATCCGGATTCTGATGAGGGATATAGGTACCGATAGCACGTGTGCCGTCTTCATTGAGGACGTTGGTAGCCACCCGCAGCATGTCACCGGCCTCGTTCATTCGCTGAAACAGAGTGCAGGTCACTCCCAACGTTTCCTGTACCTGATCGACGACCGGGGATGTGTGCGCCATATCCCCATTTTTACCAAGCCAGTTCCCGCCTATCAGCACCTTGGGCAAGGTTATTTCCCTAACGCTTTTATCGAACTGGTTTAAGGCGCGCCAGGCAACCTGATCCTGCCCAAAAGCCATCCCCCCCTGTTCGCGAAGCAGCTTGGCAGCAACGTCAAGGTTACGTTTTAAAGTCTCGTCCTGGAGTTGCTGAACGGAACGGCACATGAGATAGACACTCTCTGCCACCTTGCGTGTTTCATTATGAATGAAACTCTCCATTTCCTCATTGATAGCGTTATCAAGGACATGGACCCGATCGATGGAGATCCCCACGATGGAAAATGCTGTAATCAAAACCAGCATTAACCCCATTCCGATGATTTTGGTGCGAATCTTCATAAAAAACCCGATGACAATGAGTAACAACTCGACAGAAACTGTAAAACGAAAAGATCAACTCACTTCAAACAGCCTGTCTCTTAAGACACTTGCTGTCCTGAAAAATGGTTCCGTTCTCTAATTAATGAGTTAAAATTTTTCCGTGGGTATATACGAGCAACCTTTATGCCAAACAATCTCACAAAAACTCACAGTATAGTTCAGTATAGTTTCAGTCACTTACAAAGCAATCCATAATTTCAGGGTAGAATTTTGCGGGCAAGTAATCTTCGAGATGGGACATATGATCCGTCAGATGTCAACAATTCTGGGGCATGCCACACATTACGGTGAAACAACAGAAAAAAATCCCCCTTGTCACTCACCACTGATTTGTCTATAGTGAACTTGCAGAAAGGCTCTCTGCTCTGCAGGTGAGGTTTTGTTACGCCCCAGCGGAATATTTTTCAAAACGGGTTGAACAAGGATGTGTTGTGTGCCAGCCCAACCTGGATTGGGACGCCTGATACGCAGCCTGTGATTCCCACTTAATTAGGACTCGCTTGGAGGCCTGAAAACCCACGGCAGTAGTGGAGAGCTTTCTACCGGAAGCGCGCGGATATTAACCGGGCGCTTTCTCTTTATCGACGACAACAGCGTCGAATAGATCCACTAAAACGCAGATGCTCCCAAGGGAGTATCTTTTGCTATAGGAATTTTTCCCTCATGTCCTCCTGCCAGCCACTCAAGACATCATCGATCGATTCGACAAACACCCATTCCGATATTCAACGCATCCAACTCGATGATAAACAGGTGATCCTGATCGGCACCGCTCATATCTCCCGAGACTCGGTCAATATGGTACGCCAGGTCATTGAGGAGGAACAACCGGACACCATTTGCGTCGAACTCGATGAGCAGCGCTATCAGGCGATTCGCGATCCCCACCGCTGGCGCTCGCTCAACCTTATCCAGGTCCTGCGCAGTGGCCAGGGGGCATTTTTACTAGCCAATCTGGCGTTGTCATCCGTTCAAAAACGTATGGGCATGGGTACCGGTGTCAAACCGGGCGAAGAACTTGCCGCGGCTGCCGAAGAAGCTGAAAACCGACAACTTCACCTCAGCCTGATCGATCGGAATATCCGCACCACGCTGCTGCGAGCCTGGCGCCAGACCGGCATCTGGAAAAAGCTGCATCTGTTCTCCGCTTTATTGGCAGGCATGTTCGACAATACCAGCCTGGACGAAGAGCAACTTGCCGAATTGCGCCAGCAAGACACTCTTTCGGCTTTATTGCAGGAGATGGGAGACAACTTACCGGGGATTAAAACGATTTTGGTGGATGAGCGCGACCGTTTCATGGCTTATCACATTGCCAAGGCCCCCGGCCGTAAAATAGTCGCGGTGGTTGGTGCCGCGCACCTGCCGGGCATTCAAAAAAGCCTGCCTTGTCTTGTTGACGAAACCGAAATCGAAGAGATCAGCCGCATTCCGGAAAAACCACGTTTATCCAAGATCATCCCCTGGCTGATCCCCGCAGTGGTCGTCGCTCTGTTCGTCGCCGGTTTTTTCCTGGGAGACCGTGCCCGACTGACCGACGCTGCGGTAGCTTGGTTTTTGGCCAACGGCGTACTGTCAGCCCTGGGTGCCATCGTTGCCCTCGGACACCCTGTGACTGTTGCCACCGCGTTCGTAGCTGCGCCGTTCACATCCCTCAACCCCGCCATCGGCGCCGGATTCGTTACAGGTCTGATGCAGGCTTACCTGGTCGGCCCCACCGTTCAGGATCTGGAAACCGTCAGCGATGACGTGGCCACCCTGCGAGGCTGGTGGAGCAACCGCCTTACCCGGGTATTGCTGGTGTTTCTGTTTTCAAATCTCGGCTCGGCAGCCGGCACATTTCTGGCATTTCACTGGCTCAAGGATCTTATCTGACCACGTGCACCCCGCTGTCGAATTCTTCATCGTAGATGCCTGCGTCACCCTGCGAAGCCATTTCGGTCGGTTGCTCCATTGGCATTGGCTGACCCTGTAAAGCCGCTTGCAATTTCGCATCCCGCTGATAAACATCGTTGCGAAACTGCAGCCTGCCCTGTGCATCAACCCAGGCGGTACGATAGAGGATATGAACCGGGATAGGTCGTTTCAACCTGACGGAATACGGCTTGGAACCAGCCATTTCCTTTTCTACTCGTTCCCGATCCCACCCTTGCTGCCCCTCCAGAAGGTAAACGGCCAATTCCAGCGGCCGGGCTATGCGTATACAACCGGAACTGAAAGTCCGTTGCTGTTCTCCAAACAGATGCTGTGACGGTGTATCGTGGAGATAAACATGGTAAGCGTTGGGGAACATAAACTTTACTTTTCCCAGCGGATTCCAGGGACCCGGTTTCTGCCGCAGCATGCCGGGGAAATTTTCAGCTGTCAGCGTCTTCCAGTTGAGGCTTGCCGGATCGATGACACGATTCGGATCCTTCCCCCAAGCGACAATTTCATAATGATGGGCTTTTAGATAATTCCTGTCCGCTTTGATAAGAGGCCATTTATCCTGTCGGAAGATGGTAGGCGGAACAGTCCAGTAAGGGGCAAACACCAGGTATTTCATCAACGCGGAAAAAACCGGTGTTCGCCGAAATTCCGTGCCCACCACCACCGGCATCCGCATGACTTCAACGCCTTTGTCAACCACCGTAAGACTGAAATCGGTAATATCAACCTGCAGGTAACGGGCACCAGTATCCTGTACCGGCCAACGTTCTCGTTCAAGATTGAGCCTGAGTTGTTCGATGCGCCGTTCAACAGGCACATTGATCTGAGCCAGAGTGTCCTTGCCCAGCACGCCATCCGCACGCAATCCATGTCTGGCCTGAAAGCGTCTTAAAGCCTCAACCATATGCTGATCAAGGGTCCAGCTCGATGATTCTCGCGATTTGTCGAGATCGCCAACAAGGATCAGAAAGTGTCGTAACAAGGGGACCCGATGGTCTCTCTTTCCCAGGGAAACAGACGGCCCGACGGGCAGCGAAGGCCACCCACCGGCCAACGCCAACTGGCGATAATGCTCCAGGTAAACGCCCAATCTGAGTTGGCTGGCACGATAAGGCACCAACTCTTCCAGCACGGCCCCAACCTGCTGCTTGAGAAGAACCTGATGCAACACCGTAATGGCATCGGTTTTTGGTACAATCGCCTGCCATTCGGCGGCATAAAGTTGAGAGATATCGACCCGCCCGCCAAGCAGGTGAGATACATATTTCAAAAAAGCATCCGTGAGCAGGATATCGATCAAGGCCAATCCAAGCGGATCGCACTCCACACCGTAGGACTGGGTGACATGGACCATTTCCAGACAAACGGCAAGGGTCTCAACGTGGTAATCGCGAGGATTCAACCCTTCCGCCGCCACACCCTGTACCCGCTCGAGCCATTGCCAGGCAACAGGAGACACCCTGCCCTCTTGAAACCAGGCAGGGTGATAATCACGCTGGCGATAAAAAGAAACCAACTGACCATGCAGAGACACCTGCAAATCTCCCATCTCCAGAAGGGGAGAGACGGATGAACCATCAACGTTAAAAGGCTCAATGATCTGCTGCAACTGGCTTGAAACGGAGCTCGCACTGGCCTCACTTGCTACACAACTTTGCGCAACACAAAGCACGCCAATCGGTAACAAAAAACAAACAACCAGCCATTTTTGCCAAAAAACCAAGTGCAATGCCAACCAGCCTTTCCAGTTATCGGTGGGCGACCATGTTGCGGTAGCCAGATGCTACTTTGGGGCACCCGCCTGGCCTGAACCATCGGAAGCCTTCTTACCTCATGAAACAAGTGTACCTTATTTTTTCATCGGAAAGCATCAGGCGATCCACACGGTCTGAATGTTGACGAATTCCATCAGGCCGTAATGGGAAAGCTCACGCCCATATCCGGAATCCTTGATACCACCAAACGGCAGGCGGGGATCGCTTTTGACCATGCCATTAACAAATACGGCACCGGCACGAATCTGACCGGCCAGAACCTCACCGCGCNNCCGCCCCCGCCTCGATGCGACCGGCCAGAGCCTCGGCCCGCGCCGTATCACGATCCCACACCGAGCCCCCCAGGCCATAGGGCGTATCGTTGGCCACTGCGATGGCTTGCTCGATATCGGCCACCCTGATGACCGAGGCAACCGGCCCGAACAGTTCCTCGTGATAGGCAGGCATACCCGGTCTCACTTCCGCCAGAATCGTAGGAGCATAGAAATACCCAGGACAGTCCAGAGACGCGCCACCCAGCACCAGACGGGCCCCAGCGGCCACAGACGCTTGAACCTGTTGGTGCAATTCGTCACGCAGATCACCGCGAGCCTGAGGGCCGACCTGGGTGGCTTCGGCCAGCGGATCACCCACCACCAGCTTTGCCATGGCATCCGAAAACAGGCCCAAAAACTCCTCATAGACCTCATCAAACACGATAAAACGCTTGGCCGCAATACAACTTTGCCCTGAGTTCAGACAACGGGCCCGGACGCCAACCTGCGCCGCCAGCTCCAGATCCGCGCCGGGAGTAACAATAAACGGATCGCTACCCCCAAGCTCCAGAACCGTTTTTTTAAGCATCTGCCCCGCCTTTGCAGCCACCTTGCGACCGGCAAAGTCACTGCCGGTCAGGGTCACGGCGCGTACATCAGGGTGCTCGATAACCGCATCAACACCACTGGAACCGATCAGCAAAGTGCGAAATACATCCTGAGGGAAGCCCGCTTCTATGAATAATTCCTCGATGACCAAAGCGCACCGCGGTACATTGGAGGAATGTTTAAGCAATGCCGTATTGCCGGCCATCAACGCCGGCGCAGCAAATCTGAAGACCTGCCAGAAGGGGAAATTCCAAGGCATCACCGCCAGCACCACGCCTAATGGGCGAAAACTGACGTAGGATCGCGAGGCATCGCTGGCGACCGGTTGATCTGCCAGCATGGCGGGAGCCTGCTGCGCATAGTATTCGCAGACCAGGGCGCATTTTTCGATTTCGGCCCGCCCTTCGGTAATCGGCTTGCCCATCTCCAGTGCCATCATGCGTGCCAGTTCGTCGGATCGCGCGCGCAATCGTCCGGCCATATTGACAAGCCGTGCGCTGCGTTCCTGCAATCCCACAAGCCGCCAGCCCTGCCAGGCCCGGTGTACCCTCCGGACAATATCCACAACCTTATCAGGATCGTATGCCTCAAATGTTCCGGTCACTTCGCCGGAAGCGGGATTCATGGAAATTATGCTCATCGTGACATCTCCTTTGGCTAAACCACTCATTGCGGCTCTATTGCTAACCCAATCACCACCGGCCCGGAAAGTCAAGTCAGCGCAACCGGCCTATACCATAGCCGCCACCGTAGAATTTCCATATTTAACGGCAAAAATGCGGCGGTTATTGAACCTCGGATCAATTTCTGCCATAGTAGCGGCACCTGTATCAGAAAGGAACCCTGCTCTTGAATTCTGCCGAAAGTCTCATCCGCCCTTTTGCCCGCCTTCACTGGCATTGGCGTGTCCAGCGCTGGAAACGAACCCTGTCGCGATATGTCTCCGATCCACGGCTGCCCTACAGTCCGGTATGCGTTTCTCGGGTACTGATCGGCATCAACCTGCTATGGTTTGCCTTCATGATCCTGCGCGCGCTGGCCGCAGGACTCGGGCCCGGAGTTGCCCTCAATCCCCCCACTGGCCTGCTCATGTATTTTGGCGCCCAGCGCTGGTATCCAGAGGTACTCGGTTACCATCAATGGTGGCGCTGCCTGACCTATGCCTACACCCACGGTGGTCTGATTCATTTGGGATTCAACATGGTGGTGCTTTACCAGGTCGGGCCCATTGTCGAAGACCAGGTCGGATCGGCGCGCTTTTTTACCCTCTATACCTTTACCGCCCTGACCGCCACTCTGCTCGGGTTGCTGTGGCACCCGATCGTGCCGGTAGTGGGTGCATCCGGCTCCCTGTTCGGTCTCATCGGCTTCGCCGCGGTCTACTTTCACAGGCTGGGTAACCATGCCCATACGATACGCAATTTCATGTTGCAATGGGCGGCTATGGCCTTTATTTTCGGCCTGCTTTTGGGGGCGGACAATGCCGGCCACCTCGGCGGAGCGTTGGGTGGAGCGCTCTTTGGCCTGCTGTTGCCGCTGGGCCGGCGCAAAGCCACGTCCAGCCTGTTCAACAACTTGGCCGGCCTGGCCGGTATCGTTACCGCAGCCTGCCTGTTGCTGCAACTTATTTTCCCTTTTCCACGTTGATTCGGACCCCTTCATGGCCAAACAAAAACTTCCGGTCACACCGGCAATACGCGTGCTGCG
The DNA here is from genome assembly GCA_002452265.1 of Pelobacter sp. UBA6812. GTDB lineage: Bacteria > Desulfobacterota > Desulfuromonadia > Desulfuromonadales > Syntrophotaleaceae > Syntrophotalea. The sequence goes on from DKEW01000004.1 coordinate 53,459, forward strand.
GCAACACGACGTCCCTTTTACCGGACACCACTACGCCTACGAAGACCACGGCGGCACTGCCGTCTGCGCCCGGGAGCTGGGGGTGGACGAACATGCCGTAATCAAAACCCTGATCCTTGAAACAGACCAAAAGGACCCGCTGATCGTTCTGATGCACGGGGATCGCGAAATCTCCACCAAGGAACTGGCGCGGCTGCTGGGCACCAAACAAATCACCCCTTGTTCGCCGCAGACGGCAGACCGACATTCCGGATACCAGGTAGGCGGAACATCCCCCTTTGGCACCCGAAAAACCATGCCGGTTTATATGGAAGAAACCATCGCCGAGCTGCCGGTCATCTATATCAACGGCGGTAAGCGGGGCTTCCTTGTCGCCATCACACCGCAGGACCTCATCAAGGTGTTACAGCCAGGCATGGTACGGGTGGCACAACCCTGATAGCAGACGCGACGGTGTAGATTATGGCGAAAACGAAACTGTTGATATAATGGAAGCAACCGTTTCGTTCATGCGTATCCTGCAAGGGATGCTCAGCTCATCGTCCAAGGGGGTGCCATGTCCACTCACCGCTACTCCGCGCTACTGACCGATCTTTACGAACTGACCATGCTTGCCGGTTACTTTGAAAAAGGCATGCACCGGCAAACGGCGGTGTTCGACCTGTTTTTCCGCCATAATCCTTTTACCGGGGGATACGCTATATTCGCGGGTCTGCAACCGGCTCTCGAATACCTTTCGCAACTGCAATTTACCACAACGGATCTGACCTACCTGCAAACACTCGGCATATTCAAGCCGGCGTTTCTCGACTACCTGAAAGACTTTCGTTTTCGCGGCAAGGTCACCGCCCCCGCCGAAGGGACCGTCGTGTTTGCCAACGAACCGTTGATCACCGTCGAAGGGGAATTGGCCGAAGCCCAACTGGTCGAAACCGCCCTGCTCAACATCATCAATTTCCAGACGCTGGTCGCCACCAAAGCCGCGCGCATCGTCAGCGTAGCCAGCCCCGGCGTGGTTGTGGAGTTCGGATTACGCCGCGCCCACGGACCGGACGGCGGTTTGAGCGAAGCCAGGGCCGCCTTTATCGGCGGCGCGCGCAGCACCAGCAACACCTGGGCGGGTCAGGTATTCGGCATTCCAACCAAAGGAACCCATGCCCACAGTTGGGTGATGGCGTTCCCCGATGAGCTCAGTTCATTCCGGGCCTATGCAGACTGTTTTCCCGACCAGTGTATTCTGCTGGTCGACACCTACGACACCCTGGCCAGCGGTGTGCCCAACGCCATCACTGTCGCGCGGGAATTGCGCGCCAGGGGCCACGAGGTCAGAGGTATTCGCCTCGATTCGGGAGATATGGCGTACCTGAGCAAAGAAGCACGGCGCATGCTGGATGAGGCAGGGTTTCCCGACATAAAGATCGTCGCTTCAAGCGATCTGGATGAAACCGTCATCCAATCGATCCGCAACGAGGGCGGGTGTATCGATATTTACGGAGTGGGGACGCAGCTGGCCACCTGCGGAGGTGAAGGAGGCGGTGCCCTGGGCGGAGTCTACAAACTGGTTCGTTTCGAAGATCAGCCCAAATTGAAGGTGACCAGCGACGTTGCCAAAGCCACCCTGCCCGACCGCAAACGACTCTGGCGCGCGGTACTGCCTGATGGAGAGTACTGCCTGGATGTCATCTGTCTGGAACATGACGAACCCCGCCCTAACATGACGGTGTTCGATCCGATCAATCCATCCCGCACTAAAATCATTCCAGCAAAGGTGCGTTTTGAGGAAATACGCCAAGTCGTCATGAAGGATGGCAAGCCCATCCGGCCCATCGCTTCGTTGGATGCCATGGCAGACCGCTGTGCCGAACAACTGCGCCTGTTACCCAAAGGCACCACCCGCCTGACCAACCCGCACATCTACAAGGTCGCCATGAGCGAACAGCTTCACCAGCTACGCAGCGAACTCATGCAGAAGGCGTTGGAAAACCAACCAAGGTTCAAGGAAGATTAATCGCTACCGATACCTCCGGGAAGCTCTGATATCAAATCCAAACCCAGTTCCAGGGTATCAGCTACTTCATCCAGGCAACTCTATCCTGGCTCACTTTTTTTGATGCCAGCGCGGCCCGTAGTCGATAGCATCGACCGGACATACGCGCAAACAGCGGGCACAGGAAAAGCACTCCGCTGGCCAGGCTTTGCCTGCCACTCGGTCATGGGCCGCTTCTACCGGACAAGCACGGTCGCACGCACCGCAACCGGTACAGGTTTTACGATCGATGCGGACGCCGGTGAAGGCGATCTTTTCCAGAAACCAGGCATACCATCCGAAGGGGCACACCAATTGACAAAAAGGCCGGTAGATGAACACCGACAACAGCAGACATATGCCTACGGAAATACCGATGGAAACTTGACTGAACTCGAATCCGAAAAGGTTAAACGGATTGATACTGTGGTACAGAACCCACTTGGAACCGGCAAGTCCGGTGATAAAAAGCAGGAACATCGCAAACAGCAACGTGCGCACGCTCATCGTGAAAACGAAGGGTAACCGCAGTTTTTTGACGCGCTGCACCATCGGCAGACCGTAGACAAGTTCCTGCAGGGCCCCAAAAGGACATCCCCAACCGCACACCAACTTGCTCCCCACCAACGCCAAAACCGTAAAGAACAGCAGAAATCCGAGTTTTATCCAGGGGTCGTCATAAAACCCCGCAAGGGCCTTGACGAACTTGACCAACCCTTCCATGGGATTGGGTGATTTGCCACTGGCAAATCCGAAAAACAGTACAACCAGGACCTGGGCAGCGTAAAACCCCACGGGACTGTAACGCTTGTTGACGGGCAGCAGATTCCCCTCCTCCATGCGACCGCCACGCAGCAACCACCATAATGCGCCTGCCAACAACAGTGGCCACAGTAGATAATTGTACGTATCCGCAACGGCTTCCCGCTCCTGATGCCCGCCACCACCGACGTCGGCATTTCGACCGCGACCATGGCCGCGCCCCTCACCGCCACCCTTGCCCTGCCTCAATCCACTCTCCGATCCACTGTCAACTGCGCCGGAAGAGGAAAGTACCCTCTGTACATCCTGCGGGCTCACGCCAAGATCCTGCAAAGTACGTTGTTTGTCAACCTGACGAGCCAACCCTAAGGCCTCGGCAAGATCCCCGCCGCGGATGTTATGCGCATGGGCCAGTTCCGCCAGAGTCATATCCACTGCGACAGGCACAGGATCGGCATTCCCGGCATAAACCGTGCTATGGCCCGCAAGCAAAAACAACAATAACATCACCATCAGCATCGACTTCATTGCATCATCCTTTCAGCAAACGAGTTCCATTAAGACTTGAAAAATAGCCTCTGCCATGCTATACAGCCAGCCTCCCGGCGCACTTTTTGCCGGACGTGCAAAAAAACAATAGAGGAGCAAACCTTATGAGCCATACCAATCCCGTCGCACGCATCGAAACTTCGATGGGTACCATTACCGTCGAGCTCGACATCGAAAAAGCCCCCGTTACCGTAGCAAACTTTATCGAGTATGCAAAAAGCGGCTTTTACGAAAACACCATTTTCCACCGCGTTATCCCCGGCTTCATGGTCCAGGGTGGCGGCATGAACGCCAACATGGAAAGCAAGGCGACCCGGGCCCCCATCAAGAATGAGGCAGGCAACGGGCTGCCCAACAAGCGTGGCACCATCGCCATGGCCCGCACCCAGGTCGTGGACAGCGCAACGGCCCAGTTTTTCATCAATACCGTGGACAACGACTTTCTCAATCACCAGTCTCCGACTCCTGCCGCCTTCGGCTACGCCGTTTTCGGCAAGGTCATCGATGGCATGGAAACGGTCGATGCTATTCAGCAGGTAGCTACCGGCAGCCGTAGCGGCCACCGTGATGTACCGGTCGAATCGATCCTTATCGAGCGCATCACCATCATCGACTGACCGACAGACGCAACGATAACCATGCAGTAACAGTACACAGCCGCAGGTGGTCTCCCGGCATGCCGTAGAGACCACCTGCGTTCTAATTAGCGCTGTTACGCCTTCAACCTTTGACGCTGATCAGATATTTAAGATAACGCCCTTCCGGAAAGGTTACCGGATAGGGGAAATCGCCAGCCTGACCCAAATTGGCAATGACCTGCAAGGTCGCACCGGCAGCCAGAGCTCCGCGCCGCAGTTCCTTCAGATAATCGGCCAGATCGACCTTCTGGTGGTTGGATGAGGTAATCAGCAGCCCGCCCGACTCCAGCAGCGGTAAGGCATCCGTCACCAGATCAGAGGTACCGCCACTGGTGGTGAAACGACTCTTGCCGACGGTGGAAAAACTCGGCGGATCCATGATAATGATATCGAAGGTTCGCCCCTGACGCCGCAAATCCTGCAATACGTTACGGCAATCTCCAACCAGAAAGTCATGGCGTTTGGGATTGAGGCGATTGGCTGCAAAATTTTCCCGGGCCCAGTCCAGGTACTGTGCCGAGGCGTCGACACTGGTAACCCTGGTTGCGCCGGCAACCGCCGCAGCCACCGAAAATGCACCGGTATAAGCAAACAGATTCAGCACTCTGGCACCGGAGGCACGCGCCATCAGATCCCGCCGGTTCTCCCGCTGATCCCCGAAGAGACCGGTATTGAGGCCTTCTTCCAGATCGACCAGCAGGGTCAGGCCGTTTTCCAGCACCGACAACCGGCCGGCGACGGGTTTCCCCCACAAAAGTTTGCTCAGTTGCTTGGGCTTGTCGGCCAGTTTGCGGGTTTGCTGCGGGCGAAATTTTTCATAGATGCCAACCGGCTGCAGGGCCTTTTGCAATGCGGAAACCAGCATCGGCAGATGCGACCGCCAGCTTCGGCTGAAAAGCTGGACCATCAGGTAGTCGCCGTACCTATCCACGGTAAGCCCCGGCAAAAAGTCCCCTTCGCCATTGATTAAGCGATAAGCGTTGGTATCGGCAAGGTCAAGATGACGTTGCCGCAGGTCGAGAGCCTGCTGCACCTTGGCATCCATCCAAGCCTGGTCCAGTTCCATGGGTCCGAATTCCAGTACCCGCGCCACAATCCGGTCGTCGGGGTCATGTAGAGCCATGGCCAGAGTGCGGCCGCCCTCGTCGGCAAGGCGAACCAGGTCACCGTTACGCCCCTTGGGCCATTGCTTTGTATAGCGGTCGGAGAGAACCCAGGGATGACCAAGCTGCAGCATTTGCACCGTTTGCGGACCGACGATAAAAGCAGGTTTTTTCATACAGACTCTATCCTTGTGAAATACAGCAGTTTCTTTATCCAAGGTTTTCCGACAGAAAACCGGATTTTTTACAATGCGGCAAAAAATCAGCCAAACTCATGGCGAAGGGGGCTATTCTAACCGGCAATGTTCGATTCGACAAGCCCGCTGTTCATCTTATCATTTGCTCCAAAAACCACACGTTTCATGTATAATCCGACCAGGTAAAAAGAATCTCCCGACAAAGGCATAAACAATGAACGATAATCCCAAGTCCCCCGCAGAAACCCATATCGAAACCATCATGGGGCAACTGGAACCCGGCTCCGACCGCTATCGTGTCCTCGATGTGGCCCGTCGCTTCAAATCGTCCTGGGTACAACTGGGAGAAGAGCTGTTGCGCGTCAACCAAGGTTCTCTTTATCAGCATTGGGGCTATGCCTCTTTCGAAGAATATTGCCAGAAAGAAATCCGCATTCGCAAACCGACCGCACAGAAGCTGACCCAGGCGTACCGTTTTATCAGCCGGGAAGAACCCCAACTGCTGGCGGAACAATCGCCATTGCAATCGGTGCCCGACTATCGCAGCATCGATCTGCTGCGTCAGGCAAGGGAGGAACATTCGTTTTCGGACGAAGACTACGCTGCACTGCGTCAAACGGTTATCGATCAGGAACGCAGTCACCCCACAGCCGTCAAATGTTTTAAAAGCCTTGCCCCCGAGCCGGCACCCGACGGTAAGGAGCGCCACCGGCTTTGCAAACAGGCACTGTCCGCCGCACGCCGCCTGACCGACACCCTGGAGCAATTGGAGGACATTCCACCGGGACACCGGGACGTGCTGATCGACATTGTCGCCTGGCTCGACCGAGCAACCGCCGAAGCGGAGAAAGCCAACGATAGCGACTAAATACGCTGGTCACCGCCCCATCATCTACAGAACGCGAATCAGAAAATAGGGACAAGCCGCGGCACAATAGCCGCACAAAACGCATCGCTCGGCGTCGACCCGGGCGACACCTTCTCTGACCGTCAGGGCTTTTGCCGGACAGGCCTCAAGGCAGGCACCGCAGCCCTTGCAAAAAAGCGTCATGATCTTGAGTCGCCGGCGCCGGCTTTCGAGGGGCTGCCAAACGTCATCGGTGCAGGAACGGCCCTCAAACAAAGCCAGATTGGCCAGGATTTCCTGTTCGGACAACATGCCGATCGCCACCGCGTGCACCCCGGTAAGCTGTTGGACATAGCGCAAACTGGCGCGGGCGTGTGCTATCAGATTACCGCCACCCAGAGCTTTCATGGCGTAAATACCCTTACCAGCGGCAGCGGCTTCCCCAATGACAGCAGCCATCTGCGTTGCGCTGCCATCCATGATACCCAACCCCTCCCGGTTGATAAGCGGATGAATAACCTCCAGGTCCGCGCAAGCCATGGCGCCGCGTACCCCGTTGATATAATGAGTGGACAATCCGAGATGGCGGATGTGCCCGGCATCGCGCAAACGCAGCAGAACCTCCAGCACAGGACCCCGTTCGGCAAAAGGGTCATCGGTTTGCATGGCGTGCAGCAATACGATATCGAGATAATCACGACCGAGCTCCCGTAGCGCTTTCTCTACATGGCGCAGGGCATCACCGGCATCACGACTATGGGTTTTGGTTGCGACAAGCACCTCGCCTGTATAACCGGCCAAAGCTTGTCGGATGTGGGGATAGGTCTGATACAGTTCAGCCGTATCGAGCAAATTAACTCCCCCCTCCAGCGCAGAACGGATCAATCGCGCTCCTTGGGCAGCCGACAGGTCCGCCTGCAGAGGCCCCATGGACAATGTTCCAAAAACCAATGGGTGAATATGTAAACCGGTACTTCCCAAATCGATCCTGTTCATGCTATCCTCCATCCTCCGCGCGGCCTGTCCCTATCAAGTGAATTTCACTCGGGACAACCCCCTGCAAGGGTGTTATAATCGATTCATTCCAGGAGAAATGAATGTCCAAGAATTTCAAGGATAAAGTCAGGGAACAATTCAGCCGCACGGCCGAAAGCTATGTCCAGAGCCCCGGGTTTTCTCAGGGTATCGATCTGGAGGAAGCCGCACGGCTTCTGCAGCCAACGCAGGACGATATCCTGCTGGATGTGGCCTGTGGTGGAGGGCACTCTGCCCTGTTTTTCGCTCCGATGGTGCGTAGCGTGGTGGCTTCGGACCTGGCCATGCAAATGTTGAAGCGGGCCCAGGAATTCATCAGTGAAGAAGGGGGCGTTGAAAACGTCACCTTCCGGGAAGCTGACGCCGAGGATCTGCCATTTCCGGCCGGCGCCTTCACTTTGCTGACATGTCGCATCGCCCCACACCACTTTCCGGATGTGCCGCGGGCACTGGGCGAATTCCACCGGGTACTGCGCCGTGGTGGCCGCATGGCCATCATCGATACGCTACTGCCGGACGACCCCGAAATCGCCGAGTTCATGCACACCTACGAGCAGATGCGCGACCCTACCCATGTTCGCTCCTACACCAAACAGGATTGGACACAGATGGTGGAGGCCGCCGATTTCATCCTGCACGATATCAAGGTGATCCCTAAAACCCATGAATTTCAGGAATGGGCACGGCGCACCGGCATGAACCGCGACGGCGTGCAGAGGCTCAACAAACTGTTTATCGAGGCATCAGGCAAAATCCAGGATTTTTTCCAGGTGGAAACCTTCGCCGGAGAGGTGGAAAGTTTCACTGACCAGAAGATTCTGATCTACGCCAGCCGTCCGGCTAAAAAGCCGCATGTTCAGCCGACCAAGCAGCAGGAATCATGATGTATTCCAAGGCCCCGTGGCTTACGCCGCGGGGCCTTGTTATTAATCACTGGTCCGTCGCTATTTGTCACGGGTTCAAAACCTCTGACATCAATCAACACTGAAAACCTATTCCCCGATCATTTTAACCAGCACCCTTTTTCGCCGGCCCCCGTCAAATTCACCGTAAAAAATTTGTTCCCATGGCCCGAAATCGAGTTGACCATCGGTGATGGCCACCACCACTTCACGCCCCATAATCTGGCGTTTGAGATGTCCATCGGCGTTGTCTTCCCCAATATTGTGCCGATAGTGCCCAACCGGTTCATGCGGCGCCAACTGTTCCAACCAACGTTCAAAATCCTGATGCAAACCTCTTTCGTCATCGTTGATAAACACCGAGGCGGTAATATGCATGGCGTTGACCAGCGCCAATCCTTCCTGAATGCCACTTTCGTCCAGACAGCGCTGCACATCATCGGTAATATTGATAAAGGCGCGCCGCTGCGGCACCTCGAACCATAATTCCCTGCGAAAACTTTTCATCGTGTATCTCCCGACGACTTACCGCACAGAACCAACCCTATGCGCCGCCATCCTGAACCCGGGTGCGCAAATAGCGACGAATATGGTTATGGGCACGGGGCGTCACCGCCCACTCCAACCACTTGGGCAACACCATCGGGTTCATGCCACGTTCAATCTCGACCTGATCTCCGTCCATAAGCCGCGACTTGAGTTGCCGTGTCTGGCCATTGACGCGGGCTCGCCAGGCAAACAGCCCAACCTTTTCATGAATTGCGAAAGCAAAATCAAGAGCACTACTACCTGCCGGCAGGGTGCAGATATCGCCTTTTGGGGTGTAGACCTGAATGGTGGATGCGGCAAGCCGTAAGCTTTCGGTATCAAATGCAGCCTCTCCTTCGAGCAACGACTTCATCAACTCCCGGAAGTTCTCCTTGCGAAACTCAAACCCGGGCGTAAGCACTCCTGATTCATTGAAACGCGCAAGCTTATGGGTGGTAATCTCCACCCGCAAGCGAATTTCCCCGGCCTGCACAGTGGTTTTCAAGGCTTGGTAACCGAAGGGGGATGGGATGGTGAGATGATCGCGCAGTTTGCCGGGAATTGCATTATACAGCTCATGCACCACACCCAGCGCCAGATAAGCATCCATGGTACGAGCCACCTGGATCTCAAGGGTATAGAGCGCAGAGATGCCGCGCCCCATGGTACGGGTAGCATCGATGGAGAAGGGCCGCCAGCGATCTTTCATGGTCGGTGATTGGCGGTAATGCTCAAAGGCCTGGCGGAAATTGGCGCGAATCTGGCGTAGTTGCGGTTCGACCTGCATGCGTAAAACCTGCACAACCCGCCGATACCGATTGGCTCGGGCGGGATACAGAATACTCAGGGACAGTGCTTCCATATGCGAGGCCACATACCCCATCCCCAGATGCCGAGCCAAAGGGACATACACGGCGCGGGTTTCTTTGGCGATAAGTGCCTGTTTGCCGGGATCAAGAGCCTGGATGGTCTGCAGGTTATCGATGCGGTCCCAGAACTTAAGACAAAGCACCCGCACATCCTCGATTGCCAGCAACAGCTGTTTACGATAGGTCTGTGCCTTTAAAGCCTCGCGGCTGAGTTTTTCAGAGGAAACCTTGGTCAGGCCGTTGACCAGCCGCGCCACCTCGGAACCGAATGCCTTTTCCACCTCGGACAGGGTCATCGGTGTATCCTCGACCACATCATGCAGCAAAGCGGCAATCACCGAGGAAAAATCCATCCAGTGGCGTGCAGCTTGGTGAGCGACGCGCAAGGGGTGGATGAAAAAAGGTTCGCCCGATTTACGCAGCTGCCCCTCGTGGGCCCTCGAAGCAATAGCGATGGCGCGGTTAAAGTCGGCGATACCGCGATCGAGTTCTTCCTCGCTCAACCCGCCACCGTAATGGGTAACCAGCAACTCGAGGATTTCGTTGACCATGCGCCGTTCTTTTTTCTTGTGTTCTGCCACACATCCTCCAAGGCAGGGGGCCGGGTGGGATCCTGTCGAAACAGCGGAATCCACCACACCGCCGCAAGTCATCTTTGACTTACTGCAGAAACGGTTTATTTTTGAAGATAGACTCCCTGACACACCCTTCCTCCCTGAAGGAGAAGATCATGACACGAGAGAGCCTTGAGAGCATTCGAAAAAGACTTCTGACCCTACGTGAAACACGCTTGCAACAATGCCGCCGACAGAACGCCGATGCCGCCGACCTGCTCGATGAAGGCGTAGCGGATGTTGCGGACCAGGGGCTGACGGACAGCCTCAAGGATTGCCTGCATCTGCTCAGCGATGCCGGGCGGGAGGAAATCCTTGCGATAGACGAGGCCCTTGAACGTCTTCGGGACGGCAGCTACGAAACCTGTGCGGGCTGCGGCAAAAAAATCGGCATGGCACGCTTGCAAGCCCTCCCCTTCACTCGGATGTGCCTGGCGTGTCAACAAAACACGGAACAGCAGCTGTCAACCAAGGCCGGCCCCTCAAAGGGACAAATTTAACCTCTGTCGCAAACCTTTGGAAACGGGACCACGACAACTGACGGGGCCTTGCAACAAAAATCCCGGACGCGGTATCAACCCGGGGGCCAAGTCATGGAGCGTCCACCGAGCAAATGAAAGTGCAGATGCCAGACCGTCTGACCGGCCCCTTCATTGCAATTATTCACCACCCGAAAACCGCCCTCGGCAAAACCGTGCCGGGTAGCCAACTGTGCGGCCACTTGATAGACATGCCCAACCAGATCGTTATCCTCTACCGTCAGGTCGAGAGTAGTGCGAATGTGCTTGCGTGGAATGATCAAATAGTGGTGAGGCGCTTGCGGCGCGATATCCTGCAGCACTACCAACCTGTCATCTTCATAAATGAAGGTGCCGGGAATCTCTTTGGCTATAATCTTACAAAAAAGACAATTGTCCGTCATCGTCATTCTTCTCCTCCTTGCCGACGGCTACCGCAGGTCCCTTGGCACGCAGAGAAATCAGATGCCAACCATCTCGCATGGCCCGTCGGCGCACGGCTTCATCGTGGCTGAATAAAATAACCTGTGCTCCGGCAGCATACTGTTCCAGAACCTTAAGCGCTTGCCCACGGCGTTTTTTGTCGAGAGCCCCCAAGGGATCATCAAGCAGAAGCGGGAGGCGCGAACCCTCGCCACGTAATTGGTTAGGGGTCAGGCACAACGCCAAATCATGCAGGGTGCGTATGGCACTGCTAAAACGCTCAGCCGGCAACCAGACACCATCCGCTCCCGATAATTGCACGACAAAATCATCGGTAACGTGCACCTTATCGACCACGCCACCTGTCAAATCGCTCATCAGCTGAGCGAGAATCCCGGCCAAAGCCTGCCTGTCGGTCGAGGGAGCATCGGCAAGAGTCTCCATCAGCAGGTCACATTCCACAACGAGAGTATTTCTGCGCTGTTTAAGCCTGGACTCCCGTGCTCGCAGCTCTTCTCCTTCAGCTTCGATTCGGGTGCGTGCATCCAGCAAACTTTCCAAGTCAAAAGCCCCCGGTGTGCTTATCGATTCTTCAATAATAGAATCCCCAGCTGCCTGCATGCAACAAGCTTCATCAGGCACCGGCGCGGCTGATTGAGCATCTGAGATAGCAGCGATAGCCTTTACTGAAGCAGCAATCGGCTCACGAACAGAGACGTCCGGCTCGCCCTCCCCCCTGACCTGGACAACCTCATCCCGAACCGCATCCATCTGTCGTAACTGCTCCAGCAGCTGCTGATGACGGGGGAGATTTTTTTGCATGCGCACGGTTTCCACAGGCGAAGGCGATAATCCCAAAGCCTCGAATCGATCGTTCATGGCTGTCAGCTGCTGCTGGAGTTCAAAGACCTGCGCCTCTACGGCGACAACCTGGCTGTCGAGCTGCTGTCCAGCACTACGTGCCTGCAGGCAACGCCGGGCATACCATGCTCCGGCAACGGCAGTAACCAGCATCCCCCCCCAGATCGGCAGGGTGGAGAGTTGTACCCATAACCAGGTTAACGCTGCGGCCCAGATACCTGCCAAACCGAATGCCAAACCTTTCCAGGCCGGCGGCCGGCATTTCCGTCGTTCTTCCTGACGCACCCCCAGGCTACGCTTCTGTTCAGCCATCGCCTGCCGCAAGCTGGCACAAGAACTCAAAAGCTCGGGCAACTCGGCCGGGATGCTTCGCGGCAGGCCTGTTTTGGCCAACTCGGTCTCCAGTGTGGCACGTCTGGTCGCATAATCCACTGGCGGGTCGGAGCTCATATCCGTGACAGGCCCTGCAACCTCATGATGTTCCACAATGGGTTCTGATGACTCAGACTCCACAGGGCAGGCCATTTCGGAATCAACCGCTTCATCGGCTTCGCCGACCTCGTCGATCACATCGGCCTCTTGCAGATCCCGCTGACGGATGGTTTCCTGAAGCCCGAACCATTCTTTTTCCAGCTCTGCCAGTCGCCGTGCAATAAACTGCAGCTCACCCTCCCCGACCGTTTGAAGCCCCCAGGGATTGTCGCTGGAAATGCCAAGGAATTCGGCCTGCAACGTTTTTAGGACATCTTCGAGTCGGGCTATTTCCGGATCTGAAAAACATGCCTTGAGACGCTCGGAAGCCCCCCCGAGATTCCCGTCAGAATGATCACCATAGAGCAGGGTATGCAAGAACTCTTGGTGAGACACTCCCAGCAGTTCCTGCAACCTTGCGAGATAGGTAGACGGGTCCAATTCCGAATTTTCGGCATCTGGACAGCCGCAAAAAACAGGCTGGAATACACCCTCGTCATCGACCTCGGTCCAATTTACATAACCGGTGAAAAAATCACGTTCGATCCTTACCTGGCGCCCCTTTGTCTCAATCAACAACGCCGCCCTGCATATGCCGGAGCTTTCCCAAGGTACGAATCGTGCGGCGTCGTCATCTCCGAACAATACCGCCACCACGGCCTGTAAAAGAGTGGTTTTCCCCGACTCGTTGGGACCTGATACCAGGTTCATACCTGGTAAGAATTCGATGACTTCGTCCTCAAAGCGTCCGAAAGCCTGCAGTTCAAGCCGCCGAAGCATCATCATTGATCTCCACCCAAAGGTTGACACCGCTCAAGAATATCCCGTACAGCCTCCTCCAGCAAAGGTCGCTCTGCAACCGGCAGGCAAGCGGCTTTGGCCTGGGCTTTGCGAACCAGCAGACTGCACATACTATCGCTACAAGCCAGTTTCTTCAGCAGGGCACTGCCAAGAAGCGGTGTCTTGTCGTTAATTTCCAGATAGCAAAATGCGTCCGCTGCCTGTTGTTGAAGAACCTGCGTATTCAGTACCATGTTCGCCTGGCCGGTCAACGTTACACGCATTAACAGATCGGGGTTGCCAAAAGAGCGGATCATATCCAAAATACGCTTCATCGATCGAAAATCACTTACATCCAGACTTTTTTCTTCAAAAAAACGTTTATTAACCGGAAGCTTCTCGATGTTGGGTTGCCCCGAGCCCAGGCAGCACATGACACAGTAACGCACCCCTTGTTCGGCAAAGCTTAATCCTTCGGGCGAACCGGGGCAACACCCGACAATCCTGCCATCTTCGAGCCACTCACGATAATTGTGCAATCCGCCCGCAACAAGATAGCCGCCTTTTCCATTCCGCCATGGAACGGACTCGATCAATCTGTCGGCATCACCATCCGAAGCAGTCACGCCCGGCAAGTGAAGCAGACCGACATGAACCCCTGCTGTTTCGCCCTGGTCCGAAGCGGGCCAGACAATCTGGTCGCCTTCTGCCAAGCCGGCATGCAGGTGCAACGATTGCCCCCCGATGTCCAGTGTCACACACTCCAACCGATGCGGATCGAGCACCAGCACGTTTTCAAATACGTTACGCCCGTAGACACCATCCGCTGTGCGCAGAGTATCACTGCGCCCCGGCAGGATGACCGGAAGAATGCCGTTTGCAAGCAGACGCTTAAAGCCGGCCTGCACGCAGTCTACAACCTCCTTGGCAGGCCAGGGCGAGGCGAACAGATCTCCCGCCACCAGCAGCAGATGAACCTGCCTGCTCACGGCCAACGCGATGATGCGGTCGAAGGTTGCAAGCTGGTCGGCGCGCCTGTTTGCGGCCTGACCGTAAAATTCCGGAAAAACAGATCCCAGATGAAGATCAGCGGTATGTAAAATACGGATCATAGACAAAGAGCACCGAAGCAGAAAAAGATAAAATTTGTTTTAAAATGCGATTTAGCAGCGTTGGCGACGCACCTTAAGGCGCCGCTGATCCCACCAACTCTGATCAGGCTTTGCCGTCAGAGCTTCCCCGACAATAATCAGGGTAAGATCGGCACGGCCTTTTTTATCGAACAGTTCACAATCCCTGGTCCGGTCCAGGATATCGTCGAGAGTCCCCAGGAACAATCGCTGCCCGGGAAGGCCGATACGGTGGGCCAGAGCTATCGGTTCGTTGCGGCCATAACCGGATCGTAAGCGCGAGACCAATTCCGCCACAGGATAGTGATTCATGTAAATCAACAGCGTAGCGCCCGGTTTAGCAAGTTCTTCCAGGGAGGGAGCCCCGGGAACTTCTGCCAACACGCGCGAGGAAACCAGAATCGTTCGGGTACAGACCCCGGAAAGATTCAGGGTTCGCTTTAAAAGTGCGGACGCCGCATTGGCCGCCCCGACGCCAGGCACCACTTCGACCTTGTCGCCAAGCTTTTCAATAAGCGCCTGAAAGGGCGAAAAAAAGGTCATATCCCCTGGCTGCAGAAAAACCACATCCCCAGCTTCAAGCAATTCATCGAGGCGACTCAACAGATCATCAAAATCAAAATCGTAGGGATCGTAAACAGGGCGACCGTTGATCAACCCGGCAAATGTTTGATCCAGCGGAGCAAAGGTAAAGACCGCCTGACATCCGCCCAGTAAAGCAGCGCCGCGCAAGGTTATCAGATCCGGGTCGCCAGGCCCCGCGCCGACAAAATAGACACGGCTCATGCAACCAACCCCTTTTTGAGATGGATGAGAAATTCCCGATTACCCTTGGGCCCTAAAATGGGACTTTCCGTCACCCCCAGCACCTGACAACCGAGCTCTTCGGATAGATGACGGATACGCGCGACCACTTCTTCGTGCTGGCTGGCATCCCTGACCACTCCGCCCTTGCCAACCGCGCCTCGCCCTACCTCGAACTGGGGTTTGATCAATGCCACCACCTCGGCCTGTTCATCCAGCAGCGCCAGAGTCGCAGGCAGCACCTTGTCCAGAGAGATAAAGGAAGCATCGATCACCGCCAGCCCGGGCTTTTCCTGCAGGGTTTCGGCTTGCAAGTGACGAATATTGGTGCGCTCGAGGTTGACCACGCGCTCGTCCTGACGCAGCTTCCAGGCCAGTTGCCCATAGCCGACATCGACGGCATAAACCCGTACGGCACCGCGTTGCAACAAACAGTCGGTAAAACCTCCGGTCGACGCCCCGACATCCAGCGCTACCCGGCCCGTCACATCGACGGCAAAGGTTTCCAGCGCTTTTTCCAGCTTGAGACCGCCGCGGGATACGTAGGGGATGTCCTCACCTTTGAGGCGCAGGGACACATCTGTAGACACCTGGGCACCAGCCTTGTCAACAGTATGGTGATCCACCACCACCTGCCCGGCCAAAATCAACGCCCGCGCGCGTTCACGCGACTGAACCAGCCCGCGGGTCACCAGAAGTTTGTCCAACCGCTCTTTTTGAACTGAGTTTTTCCCCATAATCCTTCACCTAACCTAACCTTTTTTTCAGGTATCACAGGGTAGCATAGCCCCCTTTGACGGGCAACCGTTTTACAGGTTTTACCCGGGTGTTCGAACCGCCACAAACCTGCTTCTGACAAACTCTCCAAGGTCGAAATACGGCCTTGTTCTTGCAGTAAAAGCATAACCGTAAAATTCATTAGATGCGATGGAAATATAACAACCGCCGCATATTTGCTGGCTGAACCAGCATCTAGCTTCGGGACTTTGAGTATAAATGGCGACCCACCATGTCATTCTTTTGACTAAAGACATGAAATGTTCGACACAATCAGAGACTCGTTTCACATCGGACTTTTGCAGCAGCACCGCCTGGTCCTCTGCAAACAATTAGCCCCTGAAAACCCAGGGTAGGCAACGGGGCCAGACTCATGGCTCATACCGGCGGCATCATAGGCGCAGAAATGCCGCCCAACAAAAACATTCATACCATGCCTTTTGAATCAATCCGGAAGGCGGTTATCCCTTTCAACACCGGCAGGCAGCGATGCTTGCCATCGACATCCACTATAATTTTTTGCCAGTGCGAAAACTTTAAAGGAATACCCCTTTTGGATTTGCCTCTTTTCAACGCCCCAAGGGAAGCAACCACCATGCAACCGATGCCTTTCCACAAATCCTTGACCGCCAAACTGCTATTGGTCATCCTGCCGATGCCGATCCTTATCATGCTTCTGGGATTCTTTGTTTTCGGCAGAGTGGCCCACGACCATATTGTGCAAAACTCTCATATCAAACTGCAGCAACTGGAACGCATCAACCGCGGGTTACTCATCAGCCAACTGGAGAGCTTTCGCGAGCAAACCTTACGTATTGCTTCGGACAAGCAACTTATCGTTCCCCTGAAACGGGAGGTTTCATTTCAGCTTAAAGCATATCTGGAACTGTTGCGTACGCAGAACAACCTGACGGCACTGACCATATTTTCGCCGAATGGGATAGCCCTTGCCGATATCGGCCCAGCCCCACAGCATACTTCAGCCACCTTATCGGAGCACCTGAACCGGGCCATGACGCGCGAACCCCTGGCTTTTTTTGCTCCCCTGAATACACAAGGGGGCCTGCAGGAATTGGCGCTTATGTCCTATGCGCCCATTTTGTCCGGGACTAAAGTTATCGGAGTGCTGTTTACCGGCAAATCTCTACAACTTGGCCCGGCTTTCGGCAACACGCTCCTGTCAAGTTTTGGCAAAGTACAATCACTAAGCCGTGATGCGGACTTTTTGTGCCCCCTTGCCGAGGTGATCGGTGCCGACACCGGAGATGGCCCCATACCATTGGAAAATTCCGAAATAGCGGCCTCAAAAATGCCTTTGCCATTTTATGATCAAGCAGACTGTTTTTTGCTCAGCGGCTTCGACCAACGGCATGATCTGGCCGAAAACAAACGTATTCTGCTGCTTGGCAGCGCAGCAAGCATAGCCATGCTTTTACTGATTTCGGTTTATGCCCTGCTGTTCAGCCGCCGCCTGAGCCGTCCGTTGCTGCAGATCGTCGATATTGCCCAGCACATCCCCACCACCACGAACACCATCCCCTGGCCGCCACCCAGTGACGACGAAGTCGGCATTTTAAATCGGGCACTGCAGACCATGACTAAGCAGTTGCAGACAACTATAAGAGAGCTGCAACTGGCTCAACAGCGTGCCGAAGAGGCCAATCGCGCCAAATCGCAATTCCTGGTCAACATGAGCCACGAAATCCGCACCCCTATGAACGGTGTCATGGGCATGACGGAGCTACTGCTCGACACTCCTCTGGCGGATAATCAACGACAACTGGCTGAAACCGTTGCCCAATCCGGTCGTGCGCTGTTACATATCATCAACGACATTCTCGATCTTTCCAAGCTCGAAGCCGGAAAACTGCAACTCGAAAACATCCCTTTCGACATCTGCCACTTAGCCGAAGAGGCTACCGGGCTGTTCGCTGCCAAAGCCCAGGCCAAGGGGCTGGAACTGGTTTTGGATGTATCGTCGCAGATACCTCCGAGCTTGCACGGCGACCCTGGTCGACTGCGCCAGATCCTGGTCAACCTGCTTAGCAATGCCATCAAATTTACCGACCACGGCTGCGTTTTGCTTAATTTAAAGGCCCTGAGCAGCACCGAAGAAACAGCTACCCTTCGCATACATGTACGGGATACAGGCATCGGCATTGAACCCCAACACATACCGCAACTGTTCACTCCTTTTACCCAGGCGGACGGTTCCACAACGCGTAAATATGGCGGCACAGGCCTGGGGCTTTCGATCTGTCGCGACCTGATCGAACACATGGGTGGACAAATCGGTGTGTCCAGTGCCCCTGGTCGCGGCTCGAATTTCTGGTTTGAAGTTACCTTGGCCAAAGATCCCGCCTGTCGCAAGGAAACGGACTTGGGACTCCCCGGCCTTTCGAATATGCGCGCCCTGGTCATCGACCCTCACCCTTTGGTCCGTCGTAGCGCTAAGCGTCAACTGCAATCGTGGGGCATGATCACTAAAACCGCTGCGAGGGGCGACAAAAGCTTGAGCATGCTGCAAACCGAAGCCTTCCATTTTGTCCTGGTTGCCGCAACCCTGCCTGACATGCAGGTTGAAGAATTCATTCGGCAGATGACAGCAACCTGCCCGGTTCCTCCGCAACGCATCGTCCTGCTGAACCATGTCGGACAGATCGGCTTGCATGGCACTATCGAGGGGCCACCAACATCAGGTTCCCTATGCAAACCGATTCGTCCGTCCGAACTGCTGTTGCAATTGACCGGGGCGCCCCCTTCAATAGCCCCTGCATCGATAACAATCGACGGGGTCATTGCATCGGCACCTCCTCTGCCAGAATCATTTAAATCACCACGGGCGCACGTGTTACTGGCCGAAGACAATATCATCAATCAGCAGGTTGCGCGCGGCATGCTGGAAAAACTCGGTTGTGCGGTGGACACTGTGTTCGACGGACGGGAAGCTGTCGCGGCAGTCAAGGAAAATTCTTACGACCTGCTTTTCATGGATTGCCAGATGCCCAACATGGATGGTTACCAAGCCACCCGGGTTCTGCGCAAGATGGAAAAACAGCAGCATAAAACGAGCCTGCCAATTATCGCCATGACCGCTCACACGCAACCGGGAGACCGCGCAAAATGCCTTAAAGCCGGCATGGATGACTACCTCGGCAAACCTTTTACCTTGCGCCAGGTCAGCACCATGCTGAGCCGCTGGATGACGCTTCTGGGTCACAGAGAAGATTCAGAGTGCGGGGACAAACCACTCCTGGGTCCGCCTGAACCCGACCGCAAACAGGAACACCGCACGTGCGACAGCCCTATAAACCATGAAGTACTGGATGCTATCAGGGCACTGGAAGGTCCTCAGCAACAGCAGGCCTTGCTGGACAAGATCATCGCTATGTATCTTGCTGAAACGCCCGGAATATTAAGGGAGATGGAACACACCTTGCGAACAAACCAGATTGGCAAAGTGTTTGAGTTGGCCCACAAGCTGAAATCGAGTAGCGCCAATCTCGGGGCCCTGAGTTTGTCTGATCTCTGCCGCAAAATGGAAGACGCCAAGACCATGCCGGCAGAGCAGCTTGACCCGTTGATGGCTTCGATTCAAAACGAGTACAACCGCGTTGAATTCGCATTAATCCAGGAAGGAGCGCAGCAATGATCCCACTGGAGCAAAAGCACCGATATCTCATCCAGATCGTGGATGACGATCAGGCCATGCGCCTGCTCACCCGGGCCACACTTGAATATGCCGGGTTTGCCGTTATCGAAGCCTCGGATGGGGCCGTCGGCCTATCCCAGTTTCGTAAAACGCGACCGGACCTGGTCCTGCTGGATGTGGTCATGCCGCGCATGGATGGCTTTACCACATGCCGTCGGTTGCGCAGTCTGCCCGAGGGCCAGGAAACCCCCATCATGATGCTTACCGGACTCGACGATGTCGAATCGGTGAAAAAAGCCTTTGACGCCGGCGCCACCGACTTTATCAGCAAACCGATCAACTGGCTGCTGCTGCGTTACCGGGTCATGCACATGTTGCGCTCGGCTCGGCTGTATGAAGACCTTAAAATAAGCCAGGCGCGGCTGTCCCTGGCCCAGCGCATCGCCCGCATGGGGCATTGGCACTTCGACTTCGACTCGGGGCACTTTACCTGCGGCGGGGAAGTCCGCACATTGCTGGGCATTTCCGAAGAGGCCTCCCTGGACAGCCCCGAAGCATTGTTGCAAAACATCCACCCGGAGGATCGACAGCAAGTGCAAAGCGCCTTTAGCCAAGCTATTCACACCCGTCAGCCCTATCAGGGCAATTACCGCGTCACAGTGGATGGCGAAGAGCGCTACATCAACAGCCAGATCGAAATCCAGACTACCTGTGACCGGGTGCCATGCAGCATGACCGGTATCATCCAGGATCTTACCGCCATCCATCATGCCGAGCAGAAAATATTTCGGCTGGCTCATTTTGACGCCCTGACCGGCCTGGCCAAGCGCAGTTTTTTCATGGACAGCCTGAATTCCGCCATGCTGCATGCCAAACACGCCCATGGCCAACTGGCCGTATTGTTGCTTGACTTGGACCGATTCAAACGCATCAATGAAACTCTTGGCCATGTCATTGGCGACAAGGTTTTGATGAGTATTGCCAATCGCATTCGCAGAAGCCTGCAAGGATGCAAGGTCCTGTATCCCAGTTCTTCGATCGCAGATTATTGCGTGGCCCGATTTGGAGGCAACGAATTTGCCATTCTTCTCCCAGACACCTATGGCGCCGAACAGGTGGGCCAGATTGCAAATCATCTCATCCGGGATATTTCACAACCGTTTTCGCTGGGCAGTTGCGAGGTCCTGATTACCGCCAGTGTTGGCATCAGCTTTTTCCCGATGGGGGATGACGAGCAGGAGAGTGTCCTCCGCAACGCCAACACCGCCCTGCGCCACGCCAAAGCCGAGGGACGTGCGACCTATCGCATTTATCAGCCTTCCATGGGAGCCCCCATACAGGACCGCCTGATCCTGGAAAACGACTTGCGAAAAGCGCTCAAAAATGACGAGTTCATATTGTATTTTCAGCCGCAGGTCGACATGCGCAGCGGGCATCTTTACGGGGCGGAGGTCCTGATCCGCTGGCAGCATCCCCGACTGGGACTCAAAATGCCCGGCGACTTCCTGCCTCTTGCCGAGGAATCCGGGCTCATGGTCGATGTCGACCTGTGGGTGTTACGTCAAGCCTGTCTCCAGCTCGCAAAATGGAAGTCAAGCGGCTTTGCAAGCCTGCGTCTGTCGGTCAACGTCTCGGGGCAGCTTTTTTCCCAGGACAATGTCGCCGACCTGATTAGCGACATCGTCCTTCAATCCGGCATACCAGCGCGTAACCTGGAGATTGAGCTGACCGAAAGCACCATCATGCAAAACAACGACAAAACCGTCAGCAATATGTCCAAGCTCAAAAAGATGGGTTACCACATCGCCATTGACGATTTTGGAACCGGTTATTCGTCTTTAAGTTATTTGAAGCATTTCCCCATCGACACCCTTAAAATTGACCGCTCTTTTATCCGCGACCTGGCCAACTCTCCCAGTGACATGGCCATTACCAGGGCCATTATCGCTCTGGGCGAAAGTCTCGGGCTCACCACCATCTGCGAGGGCATTGAGACTCCGGAACAAAAAACTTTGCTGCTGGATCTGGAGTGCCATTACGGTCAGGGGTATTTTTTTGGCAGACCCATCGATATCAAAGAATTTACGCGGCGCCTGAAAGCAGAAAAAATCGAGACGTTTTCGTTTGAAGAAGGGCAAGACTGCCCAACGATTCATGCCGAAAAGAGATTTATGAACTATACTTTAATTGGATAAAGATACAGATGCATGCTGCGGTAATGGTTATCTGCCTCATCAATCAGGGATAGTGACTTATGCCGGAAAAAATTTTGCTCGCCAGGAAAACCAATCCGACAAGTGACCGTCTCTATCGCATGTTGCGTGATAAAGGCTATTTCATTCTTAAATCCGGAGATTTGCCCGAAACGGCACGTATGCTTGGGGAACGCCCGGACCTGCTGTTGTTCGATACCGAGATGGCCCATGATCAGCGCCCCGAGCAATGGACCCCCATGGTCTTGCGCTGCCGGGACAATCCTTTACCCTGCCTGCTGTTTTCGTCCAACGGGCGTAACCCCGTGCCTGTCAAAGCGCTCACTCCCTGGGTGGCAGATACCCTTATGCATCCGATCGATGACCGTGAAGTACAATATAAAGTAGCCACCCAGTTAACCATACACCGGCTCCAATACGAGGCCAATCTTGTCCAGCGGATGTTGCTGAACAAACAAATCGAACTGGAAGAGTACCGACATTCCGCAGCACTGATCCAACGCGCGCTGTTGCCTGAAAAGCTGCCGGTTGTGCAAGATCTTGAATTCGCCTGGAACTTTCTGCCCTGCGACAAAATTGGTGGAGACCTGTTTAATATAAGTCATCTGACAGACGACACCATTATGATCTACCTGCTCGACGTAAGCGGACACGGCGTCTCGGCCGCCATGGTAACCGTATCGGTGTTCCAGAGTCTTTCCCCTAACGGCGGAAGACTCTTTAAAGCGTCGACCGCAAATGGCGAGCGCCCGCAATGCCTCTCCCCGGCCGAGGTATTACGTCAGCTGGATCGGGAATATCCCCTCGAGCGTTTCGGTAAGTTTTTCACCATTACCTATATGTTGTTGCATACGCCGAGCGGACGCCTGCAATTCAGTTCGGCCGGGCATCCTCCGCCGGTGCGGATCCGTCACGACGGCAGCTATGAATTATTAACTTCAGGCGGTTCCATTATCGGCGCAGGCGGCAACGTACCATTTGAGGAAGGGGAAGTTACCCTCCAGCATGGCGACCGGATATATCTCTATTCCGACGGAATTATCGAGCACTGCGACCCGCAGGGTGACATGTTCGGCCTGCAACGCCTTTATCACAAGCTGCAGTTACAAAAGAAACGCAGTCTGGCGAGCTCCTGCGATAAAACCATTGAAACCCTGCAGAGCTTTGGCCACAAAGCCCCCTTCAAGGATGATGTAACCCTGGTTGCCCTGGAATACCGCGGCGGCAAGCATGCATCGCCCCCCCCTTGACTTACCCTATGGAGCACCCTACGACATGCAGCGTTCCGCCCTTTTCTGGATCAATAAGCTGGAACTGAAACAGCACCCCGAAGGGGGTTATTTTCGAGAAACCTATCGCGCGGCAGAAACTATTCCGGCCACCTACCTTCCCAAGCGTTTCCAGGGATCCCGGCAGTTTGCCACAGCCATTTACTACCTGTTGCAGAGTGAGGATTTTTCCGCCCTGCACCGCCTGGCCTCCGATGAAATCTGGCATTTTTACGGTGGATCTCCTCTGGATATCCACATTATCGACCCATCAGGCCGATATAGTAAGCCACGCCTGGGAAACGATCCCGAAAACGATCAATCGTTTCAGGTCGTGGTGGAAGCCGGATGCTGGTTTGGCGCCACCGTCACCCTGCCGGGCAGCTATACCCTGGCCGGGTGCAGCGTAGCCCCCGGTTTCGATTTCGCCGATTTCGAATTGGCGTACAGCCAGCCTCTCATAAGCCGATACCCGGAGCACAAAAACCTCATACAAAGACTTACACGCCGCTGAATTGTTTACCTCCGGCACTTGACAAGATTTCACTCATTGGGCATATTGCAAACCCATTATATCTGAGGAACCAGGCCCTTACCCACGGGAGGAAAAAATGATCGGGACCCCACTGAAAAAATCCGCTACCAAATTGCTGATGCTCGGCTGCGGCGAACTTGGCAAGGAAGTTGTCATAGAAGCGCAACGCTTCGGCATCGAAACCATAGCCGTGGATCGTTATGCCGATGCGCCTGCCATGCAGGTTGCCCACCGCAGCCATGTTGCCAACATGCTCGATCGCGATGCTTTGGAGCGGATCATCAAACAGGAGTCCCCCGATCTTATCGTTCCGGAGATCGAAGCTATCGATACCGTTTTCCTGCTCGAGTTGGAACAACAGGGATTTCGCGTCATCCCCACCGCCCGCGCCGCCAACCTGACCATGAACCGCGAAGGGATTCGCCGGCTTGCCGCCGAAGACCTTCAACTGCCGACGGCAAACTACCGTTTTGCCTCCAACTATGAAGAGTTCAGCAAAGGTGTCGATGAAATAGGTCTGCCTTGCGTGGTGAAACCGATCATGAGTTCTTCCGGTAAAGGTCAAAGTACCGTCAAAACACCGGCCGATATCGAAAAAGCCTGGAACTATGCGCGACAGGGGGCTCGTGGCGCCGGGGAAAGAGTCATTATTGAAGCCTTCATTGCCTTTGATTACGAGATCACCCTGCTGACCGTACGCCACGTCGATGGCACCAGTTACTGCCCACCCATCGGTCATCGCCAGGAAGGCGGCGATTACCAGGAATCCTGGCAACCGATGCCCATGACGGACAAGGCGCTTCACGAAGCCCAACGCCAAGCCAAAGTGATTACAGATGCTCTGGGCGGAGCCGGGCTGTTTGGCGTTGAGTTTTTCATCCAGGGCGACAAGGTTTTCTTCAGCGAAGTTTCTCCGCGCCCCCACGATACCGGCATGGTCACCATGGTGACCCAGAATATGTCGGAATTCGAACTGCACGTGCGCGCTATTCTGGGTCTGCCGATCCCCGACATCGAACTGCTGTCACCCGGCGCCTCCCACGTTATCCTGGCCGATGCCACCAGCGATGATGTATGTTTCTCCGGCGTCGAAGAAGCCCTGCGCATACCGGGCAGCAAGGTGCGACTGTTCGGCAAACCCGACACACGTCCCGGCCGCCGCATGGGAGTAGCCCTGGTGGTCGCGCCCGATGTCGATACTGCCCGCAAACTGGCCGAACAATCCGCCGGCAAGGTCAGCATTCAGCCCGCCAAATAACTGCCCAATCTATATAGTTCAAAAAAAGCGGCCGAAGTTCATCAGAACTTCGGCCGCTTTTTTATCTATTTTGAAGGGTGCAAAACCGTCATCCGTCATTTAGCAGGTCAGCACCTAAAGGTTATTTCCTTCCTTACTTGACGAACCATATTTTCCCGGCAAAATTGTCAGAATAAAAAAAAGCTATCGGACACCATGAGCAGGGAACAATTATGGACCAGCATCTGGACAAGATCCGAAAACTACTGCAAACACACCAAGCCCTGGCCAACTACAAAGCCTACAAGGATGGCGCCCAGATCCACCTGACCTGCAACTGGGGGGATTTCGCGCGGTTGCGACCCGCCTTGCAGAATGACCGTTGGGAAATGGACTTTTTCCTCAACAGGGAACGGTGGCGCCGTTTTGAGTTTACCGGCACCATTGAAGAGTGCCTGGAACTTTTGCGAGAAGCGCCCCACTATCTGTTCTGGGAAGGCTGACGCTACGGCTTATTCACCCGCCACAAACAACAAGGGCGCGCTCCTTTTGCCAGGAGTGCGCCCTTGTTGTTCAAACAAAAGGAAATTTTCAGGGTTTTTGTCCGGTAATACGGAACAGCGCCTCGAGATATTTATCGGAGGTTTTAAGCACAATATCATCTGGCAGGGTCGGTGCCGGAGCTTGCTTGTTCCAATCCAGGGTTTCCAGGTAATCCCGCAGGAATTGTTTATCGAAACTCGGTTGCGAACCGCCTTGGCGGTATTGATCCTGCGGCCAGAAGCGTGAGGAATCAGGCGTCAAAGCCTCGTCGATCCACATCAGGCGACCGTCCCGCAGGCCGAATTCGAATTTGGTGTCAGCAACGATAATACCCTTGGCGGCCATGGTGTCACGCGCCCGGTCATAGATGGTCAGCGCCACATCGCGAACCTGCCTGGCGAGATCCTCGCCGCAGAGTTCGGCGGCCCGTTCAAACGAGATATTTTCGTCATGGGCACCGAGCTCGGCTTTGGTCGACGGGGTAAAAATCGGCTCCGGCAGTTTCTGGCTTTCGACCATGCCAGCCGGCAGCGCAATGCCGCACACGGTACCCTGCTCGCGGTACTCTTTCCAGCCCGACCCGGCCAGGTATCCGCGTACGATACACTCGATAGGCAGGGGGCTGGCCTTGCGCACCAACATACTGCGCCCCTCGAGCTGATCCCTGTAGGGACGGGTTTCAGCGGGAAAGTCATCCACCTCTGTTGAAACCAGATGATGAGGCACGATATCCGAGAAGGTATCAAACCAGAATTTGGAAATCTGGGTCAATACAAATCCCTTATAAGGAATTCCTTCGTTCATCACCACATCAAACGCGGAAATACGGTCACTGGTAACAATCAACAGATGCTCACCAAGGTCGTAAATGTCACGCACCTTGCCTTGGTTAACCAGCTTCAAATTGGGGAAATTTGTTTGCAGAACTATCGGTATCATAAAGTTTTTTCACCTTCCAAAATATTTTTCAAGGTCGGCTCGACCTCGATTTTAGCGTCACTTTTGAGGTTTTGAATAAGATCGACCAACAATTTTTCACGCTTGCTGGTCAACAGAGAACTACGCAGTTCTTCGCGGGTCGCCTCGGTTAATTGGGCAGGATCGGCCTCTTGGCGATGAATCAGGGTTGCCACGATGAAACGATCGTCAACTACAAAAACCTCTGGCGCCACGGGAGCTTTCATGGTCAGAGCGAAAGCTGCCTTGGATAAGGTCTCGGAATTGCCGATTCCCGGAATAAAATCACCATAGGAACGCGGAAAAAAGCCTGTTTCAGCGATCTCAAGTTTCTGTTTGAGGGCCAGGTCGACGAGTTTCTTGCCGGCCCTGAGTTCAACCAGGAGATCCTCGGCTGCCTGTCGGGCCAGCCCGACGCTTTCCTGACGGCGATAGGCCCGCTCTACTTCAACACGTACCTCGGCCAACTCCGGAACCACGCTGGCATGACGCTCCTTGACGACAAAGGTAATCACACCCTGGTCCCGCACCATGGGGCGGGCCAGTTCACCTTCCTTAAGGGCAAAGGCCGCCACGGCAATTTCGTCGTCGACACCCAAACCGTCGATGGCATCACCACGCCCAAAAAGGCCGGTTTCGTTCACTTTGAGACCATTGACCAAAGCCGCGGCGTCGATGTCGCCGTCCTGACGATGCGCACTGTAGGCTTCCATGGCCTTGTCCAGTGCCATCTGCCGGGCGAGTTCGCTGCGAAGGCTGCTACGCACTTCATCGCGAACATCATCCAGGGGCTTGGTCTCCGCCTTAATGTAGCCTTCACATTTTATGATGTGATAGCCGAATGAAGTCTCAACGATATCGCTTATCTGCCCGGGTTTGAGAGCAAATGCCACGTTTTCAAAATCAGGCACCATGCTTCCACGGACAAAATAACCGAGTTCACCGCCCTTGATGGCGCTGCCGGCATCATCCGAGTATTTACGTGCCAGGTCGGCGAAGTCTTTGCCGGACTTGGCCATTTCGAGCACCTTTTCGGCCAAAGCACGTTTTTTCTGACGGCCAGCCTCGTCCAGGGCCTGGGTAACGCGAAACAGGATATGCGAGGCCTTGACCTGCTCGGCCACCCAGAACTGATCCTTGTGTTTTTCATAATAAGCCTCGACAGCTGCGTCATCGAGGGTCACATCTTTTGCGAAATAATCGGGCTCAAACCGCAAATAGCGAAGAGCCAGCTTCTCGGGTTGCCGGAAATCCTCACGGTGGTCGTGATAATACGCCTGCAGCGCTTCATCGGTGACCGCAACCTTACTCTCGAAAGCACCGGAAGTAAGTTTTACATAGGCCAGATCGATCTTTTCGTTACGATTGCGGAATTCCTGTGCGATATCCTGATCGGTAACCTCGGCCTCCTGCTTAACAGCCTCGACCACTTTGGTGATCAGCAACTGCTCGCGCATGTTGCGTTCAAACCCCTTGGAAGTGAGGTGCTGGTATTGGAGAACCTGCGCGTAAAGCTTCCGGTCGAATTGCCCATCCTTCTGAAACGCTGGAATGTCGGCAATCGCCTGACGCAATTCGTCTTTACTGACTTCGATATCGCGTCGATCGGCTTCCTGCAGCAACAGCACCCGGCTGACAAGCTGCTCATAGGCCTGATTGTTCAGCTGCAGCTGTTTCTCGATTTCCGGCGGCAGGCTGCGACCGAAACGCTGCTCCATATCCTGACGCAGGTTCTGGTAAGCCATCTGGAATTCCTGATAACTTATGGCATCCCCGTTTACATGCAGGACGGAGTTATCCGCACCACTAGGGCCACCGCTCCCCTTTCCCCAGACCAGAAAAATGGTTCCAATGAAAGCGGCTATGATCGTCCAGAAAACGATTTTGACAAGCACTGACCGCTGCTTTTTCCGAATCAGGTCCAGCATATTGGCGAGCTCCTTTACATGAAGGTTTCAGATGGGCAAAAAATAAAGGCAAATGTTAGTCAATCGGCCTCGGAATTGCAACTGATTTCTCCTTTTGTCTCTTGAAATAGCCTTGGCTTTTTGCTAGTGTGAAGCTCATTTTTCCGGCATCTGCCGGACCGCCCCCACGCAGGGGACGGGCGAAAGGAGAACCCCGCAATCATGTTCAACCTTATTGATTCCATTTTCGGCTTGTTTTCAAACGATCTGGCGATTGACCTGGGCACGGCCAACACCCTGGTCTACCTGAAAGGCAAGGGTATCGTTGTCAGCGAACCCTCTGTGGTGGCAGTGCAAAAGGACAGCATGGGACAGAAAAAAGTCCTAGCCGTCGGCATGGAGGCAAAAAAGATGCTCGGCCGCACACCCGGCAGCATCGTTGCCATTCGCCCCATGAAAGATGGGGTTATCGCGGACTTTGACATTACCGAAGAGATGCTGCGTTATTTTATACGCAAAGTACACAACCGCAAAACCCTGGTGAGACCGCGCATTGTTATCTGCGTTCCCTCCGGGATTACCCAGGTAGAAAAACGCGCCGTCAAGGAATCGGCCGAGTCGGCAGGGGCCCGCGAGGTTTACCTCATTGAGGAACCGATGGCCGCAGCTATCGGTGCAGGTCTGCCCATCACAGAAGCCTCGGGCAACATGATTGTCGACATCGGCGGTGGTACCACCGAGGTTGCGGTCATTTCCCTGGCCGGAGTAGTATACGCCAAGAGCGTGCGGGTCGGTGGCGACAAACTGGACGAAGCCATCGTGCAGCATCTCAAGCGCAAATACAACCTGCTCATCGGCGAACGCACCGCCGAGCAGATCAAAATCGAAATCGGTAGCGCCTACCCTGACGACGAACTGCGCACCATGGAAGTCAAAGGGCGTGACCTGGTTTCAGGTATCCCCAAAACTTTGGAGATCGACTCCAATGAAATCCGCGAAGCCCTGACCGAAACGGTCAATGCCATCGTGGAAGCGGTACGGATAGCCCTGGAGCGAACTCCGCCGGAATTGGCGGCGGACATCGTCGACAAGGGGATCGTACTCGCCGGTGGCGGCGCGTACCTGCGTAACCTTGACGCCCTGCTGCGTGATGAGACGGGCTTGCCCGTTGTTATTGCGGAAGATCCACTTTCCTGCGTAGCCCTCGGGTCCGGCAAGGTTTTGGATGAGTTGGACCTGTTGCGCCGCGTAACCGTCACCTCCTGACCTACCGGGCAACATAGGATTTTCGGCAAAAGAGGGCGCTGCGCCCTCTTTTGCATTACGCAACAGGGTATTGCATGCTGGAGTTGATCCGAAAATACCGCACCCCGCTGCTGGTCGTCTGTTTAGTCATGACCGCCCTGCTTATCTATTCTTCACGCCTGCGCAAACAGCCAGAAACGACCCTGTTTGAAAAAGCCATCCTGCAACTGGCCAGTCCCATGCAGCGTGGCTTTGATACGTCTACCTCCAACATAAGCAATCTGTGGCAGCACTACCTGTGGCTCATCGATACCAGCCAGGAAAATGACCGTCTGCTTGGCGAAAACCGCCAGTTACGCAACAAGCTCGATCAGGTCCGTGAGATTCAACTGGAAAATCAAAGGCTCAGCGCACTGCTTGCCCTGCGTGAACAGTTGGACATACCGACCCTGCCGGCCCGCGTCATAGCCGAAGATGCCACCAGCTTGTTTCAGACCGTTATTATCGACAGGGGCCTAGAAGACGGACTTCATGAGGGATTACCGGTTATGGTTCCGGAAGGGGTGGTCGGACGCATTATACGCTGTTCAGCCCGACAATCGCGGGTTCTGCTCGCCACCGACGCATCCTCGGCTATGGCCGTCCTGGTGCAGCGAAGTCGTGCCAGGGGGATCTGCCGGGGGCGCGGCCAGTCATTGACCCTCGATTTTGCTCTGGCCAAGGAAGATATCGTTACCGGCGACCGCATCATTACCTCTGGTAACGGCGGAATCTTCCCAAAAGGGTTGACCGTTGGCAATGTAAGCCTGATCCAGACAAACGAACTTGATCTGTTCCAGAGTGTGGTCGTTACCCCTGCCGTCAACTTCTCTCGCCTCGAAGAAGTTCTGGTCCTGCTGGAAAACGGTCCATGAAGACGCTGTTTTTCTACCTTATACTCGGTCTGACGTTTGCGGTCGCCGAGACCCTGGTACCCCAGGCTCTGTTTGTCAAACCCAACCTGCTATTGTTGCTGATTCTGACCCTTGGTCTTCGGGAACAGGTGATTTTAGGCGGTCCGCTATCCTGGCTGCTGGGATGTTTGCAGGATGCCCTGTCAGGTACAAGTCTGGGACTGTACGGATTGGTTTACCTGATCCTGTATCTTATGGTGAGGAGCATTGCAGGTCATCTTAACAGCGAAAGTCCGGTGTTGCTTCTGTTTCTGGTTTTTGCCAGCACGCTTCTGAAAGGGCTTATATTAATTTTCACCCTGGGATTTTTTGCTGAACACGGCACGTATTGGCGGCAGGTCCTTACCGCCATACCGGGACAACTATTCGTCAACCTGCTTGCAGGATTGCTTTTCCTCCAATGTTCAGCCTGGTTAAGCCGATATCGCCGACACCTGTAGGAGAGCGTATCTTTTGAATCACGACTTCCAGACCGACTGGCCGTCGCCCTATACCCGCAAACGCTTTGCGCTGGCTTCGGTGGCAGCAGCCCTCATCTTCGTCCTGCTCTTACTGCGCCTTTGGCAGCTGCAGATTATCAGCGATGACCACTACCGCATCCTCTCGGAGAAAAACCGTACACGCTACATCCCCATAACGGCGCAACGCGGACGTATCTTTGATCGCGACGGTAACCTGCTGGCCGACAACCGACCAGCCTTTGATGTTGCTGTCCTGCGCCAGGAAGTCGACAACCCTGAAGTACTGCTGGAACGACTGTCCTGCTTGCTATCGGTAGATCGCGAAGAATTACTGAAGCGCTGGAATACAGGCAAGCGACTGCCTCAATACCGCCCCATCCCGCTTGCATGGGATGTTGATCGCGACATGCTGGAAAAGATTCTTGAAAATGGCGTAGACCTTCCCGGCGTTCTCATGGAAACCCGTCCGGTGCGCTCATTCCCCCTGGGGCCACTTGCCCCGCACCTGCTTGGCTACCTCGGGGAAATTACGGATAAAGACCTGAGCCTGCCGGAATTCAAAGGGTATCGACCCGGGGACGTGGTAGGCAAGGCCGGCCTGGAAAGGAAGATGGAACCGGTTTTATGCGGTGTTGACGGGGAACGTCGCGTAGAGGTCGATGTTAAGGGTAAAACCATGCGCATCCTTAAAACCCAGGATCCGCAGCCCGGCAACACGTTGACCCTGACCCTCCAGGCATCTTTACAGCAGGTGGCCGAAAACGCTTTCAACGGTCAGGCCGGAGCTGCCGTGGTACTGGATGTTCACACCGGCGAGATACTTGCCATCACCAGTCAACCAACCTTCGACCCCGCCCAATTCGCCCGGGGGCTGACCACCAAAGAATGGCGTGAATTACAAACCAACCCTCTGAAACCGCTTCAGAACCGCGCCATCAGCGGACAATATCCACCGGGTTCAATTTTTAAAATCGTCACGGCTCTGGCGGCCCTCAAAGCCGGAGTCGCCACTCCGAACACCAGCGTTTTCTGCGAGGGATCCGTTACCCTCGGCAATCACACTTTTCGCTGCTGGAAACGCGGAGGGCATGGGACCACCAATTTACACAAAGCCCTTAAGGAAAGTTGCGACGTCTGGTTTTACAAAGTAGCCCTGGATGTCGGCATCGACCGGATCGCGGCTATGGCACGCGAACTTGGCCTGGGAAGCGCCCTGGGGCTGCCCATGGAAATGGAAAAGGAAGGTTTGATCCCCGACCGTGCCTGGAAAAAGAAACGCTATGGCACCAGCTGGTATCGCGGCGAAACCCTTAATGCAGCGATCGGACAGGGCTACATCCTGACCACCCCCCTGCAACTGGCTACCATGACGGCAGCCATCGCCAACGGCGGCACAGTATTTCGCCCCCACATCATCAAACGTATCGAATATACACTTAACGAAACTGTGGAGAATACCGAACCTGAAATCCTCCATCGGGCCTCCCTGCCTGCCCCGTATCTGGCAGCGGTGCGCAAAGGACTGGAAGCGGTTGTCAACGAACCGGGAGGAACGGCCTGGGCAAGCCGCCTTGAGCAGCTGCCGTTTGCCGGGAAAACCGGCACGGCCCAGGTCGTCAAACTGCGCGATCAGATCAAGGATGAAAAACTCATCCCCTACCGTTTTCGCGACCATGCCCTGTTCGCCGCCTATGCACCGGCCCAAAACCCCGAGATAGCCGTGGCGGTGGTGGTAGAACACGGCAGTCACGGCAGCAGTGCCGCCGCGCCCATCGCCAAGGCCATCATCGCCCATTATTTCGGGCTGGACAAACCGCCCGTTGCACCGCAGCCCGTTGCACCGCAGCCCGTTGCACCGCAGCCCGTTGCACCGCAGCCCGTTACACCGCAGCCCGTTGCACCGCAGCCCGTTGCACCGCAGCCCGTTGCACCGCAGCCCGTTGCACCGCAGCCCGTTGCACCGCAGCCCGTTACCAGTGAGTAATTATTATGTTTGACCGCCGTCTTCTCACACATTTTGATTGGAGTCTGGTTCTGCTGGTTCTTATGATCGCGGGCCTCGGTATTCTTAACCTGGTCAGCGTTACATCATCCTGGGTATCGCCGGCTGCGCCTTTTTCACTCAAACAGCTATCCTGGCTCGGAGGCGGCATGGTGATTGTCACTATTATCTGCGCCATCGACTACCGACGCCTGGAACACCTGGCATTTTTTCTTTATATCGCTAATCTGGTGCTGCTGCTTCTGGTACTCCTCGTCGGCCGCACTTCTATGGGGGCCACACGCTGGCTCGATCTCAAATTTTTCAATCTGCAGCCGAGCGAACTGATGAAGATTGTTATCATCATTGCGCTAGCGTTCTTTTTCAGCCGCCGCGATCAACTTTTGGGATATTCCTTCCGTGAATTATGGGCACCTTTTATCCTATTGTTCCTGCCGGCCTTGTTGATCATGAAACAACCGGACCTTGGCACCGCCATGATTGTCCTGATGATCGGCGCATCCATGGCACTGTTTGCAGGCATACGACCAGCCACATTGGCCGGACTCGGCCTATTGGCCAGCGGCGCTGCCACGGGTGGCTGGTTTTTACTGCACGATTACCAGAAACAACGCATCCTGACTTTTCTCAATCCGGAAAGCGATCCTCTCGGCTCTGGTTACCATATCATCCAGTCTAAAATCGCTGTCGGTAGCGGAGGATTCTGGGGCAAAGGCTTTATGAAAGGCACCCAGTCGCAACTCTCTTTCCTCCCCGAGCGACACACGGATTTCGCTTTCTCCGTGTTTGCCGAAGAATGGGGGTTTGTGGGATGCCTGATCTTGCTGGCATTATTTCTGCTGCTTGTCATCTGTGGCCTTAATATCTCGCGCCATGCTTCGACGCGGTTTGGCATGTTTCTGGCTTTTGGCGTAAGTGCCATGCTTTTCTTTCATATTGTCATCAACCTTGGCATGGTCATCGGACTTTTGCCGGTCGTGGGAGTCCCCCTGCCGCTGTTTTCCTACGGAGGCACCAGTATGATTACGACCATGACCGGGATTGGCCTGCTGCTCAACATCAGCATGCGCCGTTTCAAGTTCTAGAAATCCACCGGACTGAAAACCGTTGACGGATGACAAAGGGACCGTTAATCTTGCCCTGCTGAAACTTTCAACCGATGCTTTTTATAGAGGAATAAACCATGAGTTTCACGCAACTGACCACCGAATCATTCACCGCATGGGCTGAATCCGATCCGGAACTGGCCTGCGCACTGGCGGCCGCTCAGGACTTACCGTCCATGACCGACATCGTCTGCGACTTTCTTATCGCCGCAGAAGATCCCGACTGGAGCGCGAAGAGCATTTCCCAGGTTATCGCCAGGGATCCCGTGGTTGCCGCCAGCGTCTTGAAGGTAGCCAACAGTTCCTACTACAGCTTTCAGCGCCAGATCAGCAATCTGGAAGGCGCGGTATCCATGCTGGGACTGGCCACCATTAAAAGCCTGGTGCTGGCCGCTGGCGTCAAGAGCATGAACAAACGGTTCGGCCTGATCGAGAAACTCCTGCTGGAAGACGCCATCGGCTGCGCGCTATGCTCCCGGGAAATCGCCAGAAAAACCCGCTGTTTCGACCCGGAGGAAGCGTTCCTCGGCGGACTGCTGCGCCATATCGGCAAAATTGCCATGAACAATCTGGACAGCGAAAAGTATTCGCAACTGGTTCAGGGGGTTTACAATGGCGAAGGGGAACTCGCCGTGCTTGAACGCAAGTACTTTCCTTACAGCCACGCCGCCATCGGAGCGGCCATGCTGTACCAATGGAACCTCTCCCCCCACCTGGTGGCCAGTACTCTTTACCACAACGACCCGCCCTCCACCGAAAGGGTTGGTGATCGAGCCAGCACCCTCGCCTCAGTGGTTAACCTGGGGGGTACTTTCTGCACGCGACTCGGTTTCGGCCAAAGGGTTCCTCAGGCAGACATCCATATTGCCGGTTCCCCCTGCACTGCGACCCTTGGCCTGGAAGAGGACCATATCGACGATATCCTGCAAGATATTCCCGAAGCCTTTGCGCAAGCCTGCGAATCATTCATGGGCAACGGCTGATTCAATCGATATCCGTCACTTCCGCACTTATATTAAGGGCACCGGGATTACCGGTGCCCATTTTTATATCTGTGGAAAGGGACAGCAATCAGGTCAGCCCTCCATCCTGCGACATATTATGTCACATCGATGCAGCAAACTGGGAACACCACAAAGAGAGAGGTGCCCCATGTTCGAATTGCTGCTGCTGATCGGGTTTCTGTATGCCGGATTTTTCCCACCGACGCCGACCAACCGCCAAACACATCGCAATACCGTCGATTTTTGCCAACACCCCCCTGCCCAGCAGCATCACAGGTCCTGGTTGGTATTGAAAAAACTTGCACAAAAAATAAACGGTTGCTAATCTAACCAATACACAATGAAGGGATCATCGGGTATCTCTTGCCAACCGATACCCGCCACCCGATGCTCCAGCGAGATGCTTGCCATCGACATGATGAACCTGCCCCTTTTGACAGCCATGTATACAACTGGATTGTTGATGGCTATGGCGATCCCTCCGCCGGCATGGCATCTGCTGCTACCGGTTGTGCTGGCGATCGCATGGCTGCCACTGCGAAACACCAGGGTAGCGGCCTGTTTGCTTGGCTTTCTGACACTGGCCTTCGGCTATTCCAACTATCACCTGCACAGCAGTCCGCCGCTCAGATCAGTCGTATTGCAATCCCTTTCAGAAAAAACACCGCATACCTTCTATGCCCGTGTTCTGCAGACCAAATCCCGGCCCGACGGGGGCAAACAGCTTGATCTGTGGATTCATCATGTTTTACAGAATCATCAGCCCGTATCCGCGCCCGGCGGCATGCGCTTGCGGATCGAAAAATCTGAACGCAGCTTTACCTGCGGCGACGAACTGGCAGTGCGTACCCGGCTGCGCATCCCACGACGGTTCGGCACACCCGGTGAATTCGACTATCCACGACACCTGGCCGCCAGCGGCTTGCAATTTACGGGCTTTTTGCCGGATGATATCGGCATTGCCCTGCTGAAACGCGCCAATCCTTCCCATCTGACCGAATTGCGTACACGCATGGGAAAGCTCATCGCATACTCTGTACCGGACAAAGATCAGCAAGCATGGGTGCGCGCCCTGATCATCGGCGACAAAGATATGTTGAATGAAGCCCAGCGCTCGCGTCTTGCGGCCATGGGGCTGTCTCATCTGTTTTCGATTTCCGGATTTCACCTGGGCCTGGTTGCCATGTTTGGCTACCTGGCGCTACTGACTATCATTCGCCACAGCGAAAAACTCCTGCTGGCGATACCACCGCGCCGCTTGCTTCCTGTTGTGCTGCTACCGGCATTATGGTGTTACCTGGAATTTACCGGGCAAGCCCTTCCAGCCATACGCGCCTGGTTAGCCGCCGCTGTGGTAGCCGGCCTGCTCTGCACGCGGCGCTGTTGCAATCCCGTGCATGCCGCCCTCGCTGTTGCCCTCGCCATCCTTGTGGCAACCCCCATGAGCCTGTTCACGCCATCGTTTCAACTTTCTTTCGCCGGGGTCTTCGGCATCCTTGTCTTGGTGCCACGCTGGAGCAAATATTTGCCTGCCATGAATGGTGCATGCTACCGAATCACGCAACTTTCCCTGGTGAAAACGGTAAAAATAGTTGTTATCTGAACAATACAGAAAATCAAACACTTAGAGAGGCCTCATCATTCTTCTTCTCACCTTAGAGTTGATTACTGGCCCGAATGAAGAAAAACCCTCTAAAGGAGAAAAGTCGTTTACTGAACTTCTTGAAACATCCCCCAGTTATTGCTCACGACCAGAGGAACTGGTTCCCTTCCGAATGCCTGATAAATCCTAAGTGAAATAAGAATCAATTTAGAACAAAATGCAAGACAGCCCACCTTGTTGGAAACAGGGTGAGCTGTCCGATACCAATCGGCGACAAACCCTGAAATTCAGGCCATCAAAAACGGCCCTCCTGGAAGTCCTGGCAGGGCTGTTTTATTTTATGTCTCAGAATGGTTTCAGGATGACTATGAGCTACTTTTCTGTGTTTATCGAAAACACTGCGATACAGGAAAAGCCCGCCAAGTTCGCCTGGCGGGTTTTCTGTGTCTGATAGCTGGTGATTTCTAGAAACCTCTGGGATTGCCATCAATCACTGTGAGGACAGACATTTTTATTATCTTTCGCGATAACTTGCGGGGGTTACTCCTGTCAGCTTTTTAAACATTGCGATAAAGGCAGAGGTGCTGGAATAGCCGAATGCCGATGCAATGGATTCAACGCTTTTTCCTTCCTCAATCAGCGTTATGGCCTTTACAACACGCATGCGATTCCGCCATTCAGAAAGTGGTATACCCAATTCCCGTCTGCATTTCCTGGCAAGAGTCCTTTCTGTAACATTGGCATCCTGTGCCAGGACGGAAACCGGACGGTTATCGTCAGGATGGTCTTCAAGGTAACACAAGATTTCCCCCAGGACCATATCATCAGATGCCGGAAGAAAAGTCCCGGCCCGTGGCGTGGCCGCTAGTTCGTCCAAAAAAATAGTGAGCAGGCGTAATTGTCTTGGGGATTTGTAGTCGAGAGCACTTTCACGCGCATGATCCAAAACCGCCCGCATAAAAGGCGATACCATCAATGCTTGCGGTTGCGTCGGCAAGGTATCGCACCGTTCGTTGGCGACATAGAGGGACGACTGCAAGACCTCACGGCGACTTACCCCTACATGCTGAATATCCGGTGGGATCCAGATACCGTACTGTGGCGGCACGAGGTAACGTTCCTCCTCGACCATAACCTGAACCACACCGTTATAGGCGTAAACGAACTCTCCCCATGAATGGGCATGCGCCGGGAATATCGCATCATCCGGCATGAGAGTGGTGCGAAGAAACAGCGGTGTTGGAAGGGCTTCGGTAAAGGGTACTTGCAGAGAGTGTTTCATGATGTCACCTGTTCAGTATCAAGTGTCCGATAATCGATATATACTTTTTTTCCGACCTTCGTCAAGCTATCTTCTGTGGAGGTGCAGGAGATAAGTCATCGTAAAGTCTTGGTTGGACGGGCCGTAGGCCTCATGGTTTTTCTCTGCGCTATTTTGGGGATGCAGCAAATAGTTATCAAGGCGGCAACGCACGATATGGACTCCGTTTTGTAAAGGGCGATATCGTGAAGCGTGGCTGAAGGCTGTTGAAAATGAAGGAGGATTGAAGTGCCAGTAATCCGAGTAGAAATGTGGGAAGGACGAACCAGGGATCAAAAAAGAGAGTTGGTTGAAATTTTTTCTAAAGAGATGGCAAGAATCACAGGGTGTGAAGTGGAATCAGTCTATGTGATTCTAACGGATGTTAAAAAGGAGAACTGGGGAATTGATGGTCAATTATGTTCAGATAAATACCCAGACTAGGATTTGACCTCAAAAAGACGTTGGAATAGCACCATACATTACTAAGAAGTAACAACCAGCACTCGGTGACGGCGGGAGGTTGCACTGCGTCCCGGAACCGCTATACGCACTTTCAAAAGGAAATGACATGATCATCACATCGAAAAATGCGCAAAGAAGGAACTTCTTAGGGGTTGATTTTGTTCTGCTATCGCATGGCTCCGAATCAATGGTAACCAAGATGCTGTATAAGAAAGAAGACAATGTTCCATTTCATAAACATCCCAACGAACAGAGTGGCTATGTGCTCTCAGGTAAATATCGAATTGTATTCGGAGATAATGATCAAATGATAGGTCCGGGTGATTCTTACACCATTCCCCGCGATTTAGAGCATCGCATTGAAATAATTGAGGCGGGAGAAGTTTTGGACGTCTTTAGCCCACCTAGAAAGGACTACCTTTAGCCTGACCTGTAATTCAAACGACGCGTAGAAGTAGCCACACGAAATTGAACATCATGCTTCATGCACCATTCAATCAACAGGTCGATTGCTCATGATATCCGGAAACGAATCACCATCAGTTTCAAATTGGGGAGGGAGAAATATACGTATGGATTCATCAATCGACATTCATAAGAAATCATCTGCAAGAGTCGAGGCATGGCGCGGCATGCGAGCGACTCTTCCGGTGATGCTCGGGATCATTCCTTTTGCCCTGGTTCTTGGAGCCCAGGCAACACAGAAGGGCCTGAGTATCGTCGAAGTCCCTCTCATGACAGGAATGAATTTCGGCGGAGGATCCAAATTCGCCGCAATAAAGCTGTGGACTTCACCACCGCATATCCTGCTCATCGTTGCCATGTCGTTTTTAATCAACTCTCGGCATATTTTGATGGGTGCCGCCTTTGCCCCCTACCTTCGGCATCTCTCGAAACGACAAGCCCTCCCAGCGTTATTTTTCATGTGCGATGAGAGCTGGGCAATGGCTCTTTCAGATGCTCGTCAAGAGACCTCCGGAACCGTCAGTTTCCCATACTACCTTGGAGCCGCGATCACCCTGTATCTCACCTGGGTAGTTTTTACGGCGACAGGCGCTATCCTGGGACCGACCCTCGGCAACGTCGAACATTACGGTTTCGACATGGCGTTTAACGCAGTCTTTCTAGTGTTGCTGCGAGGCATGTGGAGAGGATTTCGCGGATGTCGTCCCTGGCTTGTCAGTCTCGTTGTTGCAGCATTGACATCTTTGCTCATCCCAGGTGCCTGGTATGTGGCGACCGGCGCAACATCGGGATTGATTGCCGCCGTTTTTTGGAGAGAGGCGATATGATTGACGCCCCGACCATCACAATTATCGTGTTGATGGCCACATCAACCTACGCGACAAGAGTTTTGGGTTACATGGTACTGCGCAATCGTAATCTCGGGCCGCGCATGTTGGCCGTACTGGAAAACGTGCCCGGTTGCGTCCTGATTTCCGTGATTGCACCGGCTTTCGTTTCAGATAATCCCGCTAATTTATCGGGCCTCGCCATCACCCTGTTGGCAGCCACTCGTCTGCCGCTTTTGCCCACAGTGATCATCGGGATCATTTCAACCGGTTTCTTCCGTCATTTTCTCGGTCAGTGAAAAAGTTAATAAAATCCCCCGGGCTGGTACTCGGGGGATTTATTTGCAAGCGGATCAATTGATCGAGAGGTCAGGTTCCAGTGTCAATTTCAGCCGTCATGAACGTTACGGCGCTACCAAGCAGAATGACACGATTGTCGTTGAGTTCGCATAGAACATCGCCGCCCCGTTTGGAAACCTGTTGAGCCGTTAGAGAGATCTTCCCGAGCTTGGTGGCCCAAAATGGCGCGAGTTCACAATGCGCCGAACCGGTAACGGGATCTTCGGGGACGCCAAATTTAGGTGCGAAGAAGCGGCTTACAAAATCGGTCATCGCGCCGGGTGCGGTTACACATACACCGCGCAAATCCAGCTCGCTTAGTTTTGCCATATTCGGTGATATGGAACGCACAACAGATTCGGAATCGAATACGGCAATATAGTCATCGGCAGCTAAGACTTCGACGGGATGGTGCCCCAACCCTTCGATCAATGCTATAGGCGGAGGACATGGTTTCGGAGGCACCGAAGGGAAGTTCATTGCCAGCAAGTTATTTTTTCGCTCAACGATAAGTGTTCCGCTACGGGTTTCAAATTCAATTGTCTGCCCGGGATAGTTGAGAGCTTCGAATATAACATGGGCAGATGCCAGCGTCGCATGGCCGCAGAGATCAACTTCCGCGACAGGCGTGAACCAACGGAGTCGGAAACCTTTTTCGGTCGGAACGAAGAAGGCTGTCTCAGAAAGATTGTTTTCTTCGGCGATGGCCTGAAGGATTTTATCGTCAAGCCAAGCATCAAGGGGGCATACTGCTGCGGGGTTCCCCTCGAACACTTGACGGGCAAAGGCATCGACTTGATACTGTTTGAGTTTCATTGGCTGAACCTTTGTAATTGAGATACATTACCATGCTTTGACAACCTGGTCGGTCCTGTTTTGCGTGATTTATCGAAAATATGGGGGATGTCTCTTTTTTTCTAATTGTTCTTGCTACAGGAGACTCTCACTGAGACGTTAAGGCAAGATACACGTGGGAGTAGCCCATGTCCACGGCAACAGCGATCAGCATCATTCCCATAATAATGTTCATGCCTTTCAGGTAGGTGTTGCCGCGGATATGCCGGGAAACATACGCGCCGCATGCGGCGTAAGCCAGGGGAGCGCCAAAACCGAGAGCAGCGAGGCAGACAGACCAGACCGCAATCCAAACTCCGTCTA
This sequence comes from Pelobacter sp. UBA6812, assembly GCA_002452265.1. GTDB lineage: Bacteria > Desulfobacterota > Desulfuromonadia > Desulfuromonadales > Syntrophotaleaceae > Syntrophotalea. The sequence goes on from DKEW01000004.1 coordinate 94,533, forward strand.
TGCCTGCTGCGGGGAACTGGACTGCCGTTACAGGAAGAACAACCAGCATCGACTTGGGGTTTAAAAGCTGCATCAATAACCCATCTTTGTAGGTAAGAACGGCAACGGTCTCGTTTCTGCCGGTATTCTCGACCTTGCTCGACATTATTTTGTAGGCCAGGTACAGGATGAAGCAGACTCCCGCCCCTGCAATGATGGGCAGAAGGGTGTCGTTCACTATCACGCTTCCGGTGTACCCGAGCAGAAAGAACCAGAAGCCCAAAGCGCTTGCCACGCCGTAGCAAAATGGGATGTGCGCGCCAAACTGCTTCTGTGCTCCGCTATTCAAACTGAGGATGTTCACAGGCCCGGGGGTATACATGACGCCAATGGCGAAAAACAGAATTCCAAGCATTATCCCTGCACCTGAGCCTGGTATTGCGTAGGGGTAACGCCATATGCCCGTTTGAAGTGGCGATTCAGGTGACTTGTGTCGAAAAAACCGAATTCGTGTGCCACATGTGTGGCTGACATGCCATTTTGCAACATTTCCCGGACTTTGTTGATTCTATGATTCAGAATGTATTGGTGGGGAGTCAATCCAAACTGGCGGCGAAAAAGGCGTATGAGGTGATACTTGGATACCTTGGCCACATAGCTTAGATCATCAATGGAGATGTCTTCCTCGATGTTATCGTGGATGTAGTCACGTACGGTCATAAGAAGCGCATCCTTTCTGTTCGTCCAGCCATCGGGTTGAAACCTCCCGAGTATTTTCGAAATTTGTGTGGCTATAGCATACAGTTGGTGTTCCTGTTCCAGGGAAGAGCTTGCCGATTCGCTGGCGCAGCAGGTTATTTCCAACAGCATGGACCGGAGAACAGGGTCCTCAAAGTGGGTTTTAGGAATCCGGCACTCCGTCATAAGTTTATTGCTTGCGCACTCAACAAGCGGGTATAGCTTGTCAGGGTCAAAATACAACATCGTGTATTTTAAGACATTGCCTGCACCGGGGTTGCCGTTGTGTACTTCGTCAGGGTTGAACAAGATAATATCACCGGGAAAGCTTCTGAATGCACACCCGTTGCAGGAGAACTCTTGAACGCCTTCGGTGGTTACGCCAATAGCCAGTTCTTCATGAGCGTGCTTGCCGTAGGAAAAATCCGACATGACTGCGTTAAGGACTGTTATCCCCGATGAACGCCCTGCATTCAGGAAATGAAAGCTGTTCGATAGATTCAATGACATTTCTCCCCCCAGGATCTGCCAATCATCATACCCTGATTTTGAGTAGGAGCGCTTGTACAAAGTTGCTCAATCGATTGTCTTTGTGGCCAGCCCTTTCAGGGCGGCACGAGGTGATGGTTATTGACCCAGGGCTAGCGCAGACAAAAAAACTCTTGACCTATTAAACCGATCGGTCTAAATTGAATGCCATGAAACGAATTCATAACAAAGACGACATCGTTCAGGCCGGGCTCGACATCATGCTGAGCAGGGGGTTCAACGCTACCGGCGTCGAGGCCATCCTGAAACAGGCGAACGTACCGAAGGGGTCCTTTTACAACTTCTTCTCCAGCAAGGAGGATTTCGCTCTGGCAGTCATCGACAGGTTCGTCGTTGAGATATACAGCAGCGTTTTCCAGCCGATCCTGGAGGATGATTCACTGCCCCCCCTTCAGCGCATCAGACAATGCTTCGAAAGCCTGACCTCACGATTTGAAAACAACGACTGTAGCAAAGGGTGTTTGATCGGCAATCTGGGCCTGGAAATGTCCGATCAGTACGA
>DKEW01000042.1 GCA_002452265.1 Pelobacter sp. UBA6812
GCTCAGCAACCGGCTCAGCAACCGGTTCTCCTGCTACCATGGTGGCATCTAAATCCGAGGAGGACAAAGGTGAAGCACTGTCCACTTCGGGACTGAGCACCTCCGCACCCGATTCAAAAGACAAATCGGCAGTCCGTTCTGCCGTGAGTTCTTCCGCCAGAAGATCTTCGTCAAGGATATCGTCCTCATCGAGAAACAGAACCTCGTCGGTTTCCTCTTCCTCCAGCCAAAAATCGCTCTCTGCATTTTCGGCAGAAGACTCGGGTGCCATCGCAACGGGCAGATCCTCTTCATCGGCAAGACACTCTGCGCCAACTTCGGATACAGAGTCTGGCATGGGCGCCACAAAGGGATCAAAGGAATCAGCCATTTCTTCAACCGCCGAAGGACTTACAGCNNGGCCAACCGCCGAAGGACTTACAGCTTCAGAGCTACTTTCAAGCTCGGCAAAAAATGGCTCATCAAAATCATCAATGGTTGATTCATGCAAGGAAGGCTGTTCGCCAAGAACCGCTTCAGCGGAAGTCATTCCCAAAGGAGCTTCAGGAAGTTCCTGCCACATATCGGCGTCAGCACCCGCCGGTTCCACGATGTCGTCAACGATGTTGAAATCATCTTCAAGGTCGGGCACAGGAAACTCGGCAGCAACAGGCTCGGGAACTTTGGCCAGCAACTCTGCCACCTTGTCAAGCAAGGCTTGCGACTCAAAGGGTTTGACGATCCAGTCATCGACACCTGCAGCACGGGCACGAGCTTCATCAAACGGCTCAAAAGTCCCTGTGAGCAACAATACAGGAACATCCCGCAAAGCGGGATCCTGCTTCACTGCAGCACATAGATCATAGCCATTTTTCCCTGGCATGAGAACATCAGCCATAATCAGGTCAGGCCGTTCAGAACGGATAGCAGCCAAAGCGGAATCGCCATCTCCAACGACTGCAAGGTTGCAATCCTCATTTGCGAAGATGATTCCGACCACCTTTTGGATGGTAATACTATCATCGGCCAGCAACAGCTTCTTGCTCATTCAAGCCTCCCTGTAACATACAGAATGCGCAATGGCCCTTGCCAACAAAGAACAACAGGCCATCGATTTAGATTTGCACAGCCGCACCGAATCAGAGCGAAAAAAGAACAAACTGTTAGGCACTCCAATCCTTCAATACCCTATGCTGCGATAGACACTACGACCTTCTATGACAGATCCCTTTCGAAATGCCATACGGGGCCCCTCAAAATCGCTGCACAAAACGCGTAAAAGCTAGCATAGGGACTAGGCAGTGTCAAGCTTTTTGACTGGAAATTTCAATAGGTTATACCACTTCCAAGGGCGTCGAAAGGGGCCGCTAAGTCCCTGAATTTACCTCACCGATCCCATCCAATTGAATGGATATTTCGATAATCACCCCATCTAATGCCCTTATCTCTCATATCAATACAAATAGAACACATTAATGCCTATCTTCGGGTAACCAGTTTCTCAAACAAAGAGCGCTTTAATTGATTTACGGCGATCGCATCAAAACAGGTAAACCGTATATTTCTGTGAATACCGACACCTCCTTGGCACAATCAACTGTTACGCCTGAACTTCTAGAGCATTGCGAACTCAATATTTTTATGCGCGAAAACGTAAGGATACCAAGTCTCCAAATGCGATAATTTGCTCCATCAATAACTGCGGTCAACAATTATCCTAGAAAGATAAAGCGAAGAAACCACCCTGCATAATAACCCTCACAGCGCTACCCCAAGTTACCCCAAGGCTGATCTATAAACTTCCCATCCCCTAAATTCGCAACGACGTTTAAACTCCAAACCTGTCAGGTAACCACCAATGGAAATGTTATTTTTGGATATCTAACTCAACCTTTTAAAGATGAACAAGTAATGCGACAATTTCCTTTTCGCTGACACCAGGCATAGTACAGAAAACCTGTAACCAATACTCTGGAACTAAAAAACACCCGTTCTCTTGTCTCCATTCAAGCAAATAAATATAAAAACATTCTTTTTACTTGATTTTAAAAGAATATATTGTATTAGTAAGTGGTACTTTCAAAAAGAAATTCAATTTATCCTTAAGGAGGACGCCTCTATGGCAAACCTACTAGAAATGGCTGCAGAAATCGTTGCATCTCACGCATCAACGACCCCAATGACAAAAGAAGAACTTATCGCTGAGCTCAATGATTTACATCAGGCTTTGGTCGCCATTGAAAGTGGAGCAGCGGTTGAAACGGTTTCTGAAGAAGAAGAAACATCTCAGGCCCCCATTGTTTCCCGCAAAAAGGCGTTTGGCAAAGATAAAGTTGTCTGCATGATCTGCGGCAAACCCATGAAAACCCTGGCTCGCCACTTGAAGACCTCCCACGGCATGACAGCATCTGAATACCGTAAACAGTTCGATATCCCCCGTACCCAACCTTTGGCAGCGCGTGCCTATTCAGAAAGCCGCCGCCAGATGGCTATCGACCGTGGTCTCGGTGAAAACCTTGCCAAAGCCCGCGCTCAAAAAGCTAAAGGCAAAGCCAAAAAGTAGCAACCCCATATACGGTCGGGAAGAGGCTCGACGCTTCTTCCCGACTCTTAGCCACCTGCCTTTACATCAAGGTAAACCCTTGCGAACCCAGAATCTCCCCTTGATCGTCTAAAACATCAACACGCCATGCACCACGCCCTCCTGCAGGGATGGTCTTTTTTGACCAGGTTCTCCAATTCGACGAGCGTACCGGCAGTGAAATCCTGGACACTTCCCGCCCATTGTGGTACCACACATGCTCAATGGTAGCTTCCGAACGAACACCGATCATACGGCAATAACAGTAAAGCGATTCAACGGATGCAGCATAGGACTGGATAGCATCAACGGGTATGCGATCCTGTATGCCCGTGGTCACAACAACTTCTGCAGCCTGCATCACAGGCTGGTCTGCATACAAATTCTGACCAGGAAAAATCATCAAAACCAAAACCATAAATAAATACTTCACCACACCCCTCCAGTTCATTCCATGCTCCTCAGTCCGTAAATCACGACAACTTTTCCCTTGACCCAAACCCCTCATTAACATATACCCGTAGACAAAATGTAACATTTTACAATAATGTTCTATTCCACGTATGGCCCCTTTTGACGGAATACCTATATGAAACGCCTGCTCCTTGGAGAACACAGAGAAAGTATCCTGTCCATCCTCGACACCACCCTTAAGCATTGGGGATATCGGGTGCTGGCGGCTCACAGTCAGGATCGCATGGCCCGACTGATCCGTGAGACCAGTCCCGACCTGCTTATCATTAACGAAGACTGGCTGACTGCTGGAGAAGATAGCGAAATAGTCAATACTGTTTCCCAGAGCCTGAACGGGGGAGCATCTCTCATAATACTGCAATCTTCACAAGAGCATATCGTTGACCTACCCCATGAACGTCTGGATGTTCCAGTGGATATTTTTGCTCTTTTCTCCGCCATCCAGAAGCATCTTGAAAAACATCCGCGTCAAAATATGCGGCTTGACCTGAACCTGCCGGGAATGATCTGCCGCAATAATAAATGTCATCTGGGTGAGATCTTAAGCCTCAGTTCTCGGGGGCTGTTCATAAAAACAGGGTTCCGCCTGGATAACAGGGAAAAATTCCGTATCGTATTGCCCTTGATGGGCATGAAACAAGAACTGGAACTCACCGGACAGGTTCTCTATTGCGTCCACCCAGAACCCAAAAACAACTATCAGCAAGGGGTCGGAATCGAGTTTATCGAACTGCAACCGCACAGTAGTGACTTACTCGAACGCTATATCGAGAGTTGTTTTATGGAAGAACTTTCCCATCATAAGGCACGCAATAACTGGCAAACATACCAATCAACCAAGCCTTCCAATGACACGGTGGTTCACTTGCCAATACCATCACGAGGTGAACACTCTCCACTGTCTCAGGCTAACTGATCGGCAAAACTCGTACCGCTATCACTCTGCAGACCAAAAAGCTCGGCAATCGTTGCCGCAACATCGGCAAAACTGCTGCGAATACCGACACTTCGCCCACTCACAAGATCAGGGCACCACACCAACAGCGGCACGCTTTCACGGGTATGATCGGTACCTGCGGTAGTTGGGTCGCAACCGTGATCGGCGGTAATGACTAGAAGATCGCCACTCTGTAACTCCGCCATAAATTCTTCCAGCCAGATATCGAATTCTTCCAGCGCCCGTCCAAAACCACGAGCATCCAACCGATGCCCGTACAGCATGTCGAAATCAACCAGGTTAGTAAAGACCATGCCACGATCAATCGATGCCAAGGCTGCACGGGTTTTAGCCATACCATCGCTGTTGCAGGTACTTTTCAAGGAGCGACTGATACCCTTATTTGCAAAGATATCCGCTATTTTACCGACACCAACCACAGGCATGCCTGCCTGCTGAAAACGATCCAGAAGCGTGTTGCCCTGAGGTGGCATGGAAAAATCGCGGCGTCCCGCAGTTCGTTCAAAGTTGTCGGCTCTTGTGCCGACAAAAGGCCGTGCGATAACCCTACCGACATAGTATGCATCAAGTACCTGTCGCATGCCCTCACACAGAGCGTACAATCGCTCACGGGGCAATACGTCTTCATGGACAGCAATCTGAAAAACCGAATCGACACTGGTATAAACAATGGGCCGCCCGGTGCGCAGGTGTTCTTCCCCGAGAAGGCTCAAAACCTCGGTACCGCTGACCGCAATATTGCCCAAAGGGCGCACCCCTGCAAGAGCCGTGAATGCGTCTATTACCATATCGGGAAATCCCTGGGGATAGGTTGCAAATGGCTTCCCCTGTTCCAACCCCGCCAACTCCCAGTGTCCGGTAGTGGTATCCTTTCCCTCGGAACGCTCCAGCATGCGTCCGAAGAGGCCGGATGGCTCGCGCACAGGCACAACACCTGCAATGGGAACAATTCTACCCAGACCCAACCGAGCCAGGCTCGGCAGCCTTAAACCGCCGCAATATTCGGCGACATGCGGCAAAGTACTCGCAGCTTGGTCTCCGTAACGGGCGGCGTCCGGTTGGCCACCGACGCCAACACCATCGAGAGTTATCAACACCACTCGCTGCCAAACTTTTGAAGTCATAGTCCCTGTTCCCTTTGCCATTGTTGCATGATCTGCACCCCATTGCTGGTACCGACACGCTGAGCGCCTGCCTCCAGCATGGCACGACAGGACATCCAATCGCGGATTCCGCCGGCAGCTTTGACTTTTAGCCGTCCCTGCGCCGCCTGGTGCAAAAGTCGCACATCCTCAGGCGTTGCGCCTGCCTTGGCGCATCCCGTAGAGGTTTTCACATAGGCGACACCTGCATCTGCCAGCAATTCAACCAATTGCACCTTCAGCGGGTTGTCCAGATAACAACATTCGATAATAACCTTAAGGGTATGACCGCAAGCTGACTCCAGGACCCTGCACACGTCCTCCCGTACGACATCCAGATTGCCTTCAATCGCCGCCCCCACAGGAATAACCATATCGATTTCGGTCGCCCCTGCGGCAAGCGCCTGTGCCGTGGCAGAGCATTTGGTGGCGGTGACATCGTAACCAAGGGGAAAACCCACCACCGTGCCGACCGCCACTTCTGTACCCTGCAAACATGCGGATGCAAGGGGAACCAACCGAGGCGGTATGCAGACCGAAGCAAACCCCCAATGCAGGGCGTCGCGGCACAGCTGCTGAATTTGGGCGGAAGTTGCATCCGCCTTGAGCAAAGTATGGTCGATAAACCGGGCAGGGGATTCCATACTGATACCTTTCGCCCGGATGACTCGCAAACCATCTTCACGAGTAGTCCGGGTTAAAAAAGGGCCACCTCGGGACGGACTGCACCGTCCCGAGGTGGCCCGGACAGAATCAAAAATCAAAAGAACCTAAACCACGATTATCAAGTCCGATAATCGGCGTTGATCTTTATGTATTCGTAGGTCAGATCGGAAGTGTAGTATTCCGCCCTCGCCTCACCAAGGCCAAGGTTAATCTTCACGGAAAATTCAGCCTGTTTAAGCACCGCCGTTGCTTCAACCTCACGCTCGGGTCCTGTGCCAAGACCTCCCTGAACCACTGGTACATCGTCAAAAAAGATATCGATGCAGGATGGATCAACCTGGGCTCCGGAATAACCGACAGCCGCAATAATACGCCCCCAGTTGGCATCCTCTCCAAAGAATGCGGTTTTCACCAGATTGGAAGTCGCAACGCTATACGCCACCTGCCGGGCATCGGCAGCGTCGGCAGCGCCGCTTACCTGCACATGCACCAGCTTTGTAGCTCCCTCACCATCGCGCACGATCATTTTAGCCAGATCGAGCAAGACCTCTTGCAAAAGGGATACAAACTCCTGCCCCGCGGGGGTATCCGCACCAATTTCAGGGGTCTGGGCCTCTCCGTTGGCCATAACCAGAACCATATCATTCGTGGAAGTATCACGATCCACCGTAATGATGTTGAAAGAACCCGCAACCGCCTGACACAAAGCCTGCTGCAAAAATTCCCGTTCAACACAGGCGTCGGTCATCACGAAAGCAAGCATGGTCGCCATGTTGGGATGAATCATCCCGGCGCCCTTGGCCACACCAAGAACGGTATAAGGCGCTTGTCCCGCCCCGCCCTGTCGACTGGACAGTTTAGAATAAGAATCGGTGGTCATGATCGCCGTAGCAACATCGGACACCGCATCGGCAGACAATCCCGCGGGTAATTTCGGAATCGCCTCCACAAGCAGCGGCATGGGCAGCGGCTGGCCGATGACTCCGGTAGAAGAAATCGCCACCAGTTTTTCGTCAATGCCAAGACTATCGGCTAACAGGCGGCTGCAATGCTCGGCATCACGTAAACCGGCTTCGCCGGTACAAGCATTGGCATTCCCGCTATTGACCAGCACCGCCTGACATAAACCACCGGTGAAACGCGGTGCGGTAACCAGAATCGGTGCCGCCTGGACTTTATTGGTAGTAAACACTCCCGCACACCTGGCGGGGGTTGCAGAGAATATCAAACCAAGGTCGAGCCGCCCGGATTTGCGGATACCTGCGGACCGGGCTGCAAAGGTGAATCCCTTGACTGTTGTCATCACGCACTCCTTCTGTATCTCAGCGAAGGGTTACACGTTGTGCCGACATCATTACTGGCCACAACATTTCTTATATTTCAAACCGCTTCCACAAGGGCAAAGATCATTGCGGCCGACCTTTTTCTCCTGGCGAACCGTCGGCTTGGCCGCCACATCTTCGCCACCGGCACGGTTGAACACCATCTGGTGTCTGCGCTGGCGACTTTCCAACCGCTCGACATCCTGCTCCTTGGCCAACTGGATGCGAAACAGCTTTTGTACCACTTCCTGTCGGATGCGTCCCATGACCTGCAGGAACAGCTCATAGGCTTCGCGCTTGTACTCCTCTTTGGGGTTTTTCTGGGCGTAGCCGCGCAACCCTATGCCTTCCTTGAGGTGATCGATAGACAACAGGTGATCTTTCCACTGTGCATCGATGGTCTGCAACAACAGCACTTTCATCAGATGTGACATAACCGGGGAAGTAAATTCCGCCTCACGCTCCTCAAAGCGTTTACGGACCTGTTCCTTGAGGTGAGCCGTCAGCACCGCAGGAGTAAGATCGCGCTCCGGCACCTCCAGAGGCAGCGGAGTCATATTAAACTGGACATAAAAATCTTCGTTGAGACTTGTCCAGTTCCAGTCTTCCGGGTTGGTTTTTTCAGGACAGAAGGTCGCAACGATATCCTCGACCATCTCTTCCATAATAGCCGCAAAGGTCTCCGGCAGCTGTTCCCCCGCCAAAACTTCGCGCCTCTGAGAATAGATAACGTTGCGTTGCGTGTTCATAACGTCATCATATTCAATCAGATGTTTACGAATATCGAAGTTATGCCCCTCGACCTTTTTCTGGGCATTTTCGATAGCTTTGGAAATAAAGCGGTGCTCGATGGGCTCACCTTCGGGGATCTTCAAACGATCCATGATGTAGGCAACCCGGTGCGAACCGAAAATACGCAGCAGATCATCTTCAAGACTGAGATAAAAATGGCTGACGCCAGGGTCCCCCTGACGCCCGGCACGTCCGCGCAGCTGATTATCGATGCGACGGCTTTCGTGACGTTCGGTCCCCAGAATATACAGCCCCCCCACAGCCAGAACTTCCTGCTTTTCCCGGGCACAGATATCCTTATACTTGGCCAAAGCCTGTGCGTAGGCAGCTTCAGGATCTTCCGCATGGGCACTTTCGCGCTGTGCCAATAGCTCAGGGTTACCCCCAAGGATGATATCGGTACCACGACCGGCCATATTGGTGGCGATAGTCACAGCACCCTTGCGACCTGCCTGAGAAACGATCTCGGCTTCGCGCTCATGATGCTTGGCGTTCAATACATTATGCGGTACGCCGCGCTTGCGCAGCATCTCCGATAGCACCTCGGAGTTCTCTATGGAGATGGTGCCTACCAACACCGGCTGCCCTTTGGCGTGGCATTGAATAATATCTTCGACCACCGCCTGAAACTTCTCCCGGGTGGTCTTGTAAATAACATCCCCCATATCCACACGCGCCAAGGGGCGATTGGTGGGGATAACCATGACGTCGAGTTTGTAGATCTCGTTGAATTCCGCCGCTTCGGTGTCGGCAGTACCGGTCATGCCCGCCAGTTTGTCGTACATGCGGAAATAGTTCTGGAAGGTGATAGTCGCCAGAGTCTGGTTTTCACTCTCGATCTTGACCCCCTCCTTGGCTTCCACCGCCTGATGCAAACCATCGCTCCAACGCCGCCCGGGCATCAACCGACCGGTGAATTCATCGACGATCATCACCTCGCCGTCTTTCACGACATAATCGACATCCCGCTTGAACAGGGCATGCGCCTTCAGCGCCTGATTAACGTGGTGCAGCATCTCAATATTGCCAGGATCATAGAGATTTTCCACCCCCAGCAGGCGCTCCACCTTAGCCACGCCTTCTTCGGTGAGCGTTGCACTTTTAGCTTTTTCGTCAACGGTAAAATCGCCGGTATATTCCCGCACGGTCTGGCCTACGCGGCCATCTCGGTTTTCGATCATCTCCCCTTTTTGCAGCATGGGAATGATACGATTAACCGAATAATAGAGCTCACTGGAAGCTTCGCTCGGGCCGGAAATGATCAGCGGCGTGCGCGCCTCGTCAATCAGAATGGAGTCAACCTCATCGACAATAGCGAAATGCAACGGTCTCTGAGCGTAGTCTTCAAGCGAAAACTTCATATTGTCGCGCAGATAATCAAACCCGAACTCGTTATTTGTACCGTAGGTGATATCGCAGCGATAAGCCTCTTTACGCTGCTGATCGTTCAGTCCATGGACAATACAACCGACACTCAAGCCGAGAAATCGGTGGATACGCCCCATCCATTCGGCGTCACGACTCGCCAGGTAATCGTTAACGGTAATAACATGAACGCCTTTACCGGGCAGGGCATTAAGGTAGGAGGCCAAGGTTGCCACCAGAGTCTTACCTTCGCCGGTTTTCATTTCAGCGATCTTGCCCTGGTGCAGAACCATACCACCAATAAGCTGCACATCAAAATGGCGCATACCCAACACGCGCTTGCCTGCTTCACGAACCACCGCGAAGGCCTCAGGCAATAACGCGTCGAGAGAGGCCCCCTGGGCAAATCGCTGTCGAAATTCAACTGTTTTGGCAGCCAATGCCTCGTCAGAAAGACGCATCAACTCTGGCTCGAAACTGCCGATCTGCTCTACCAAAGGCTGCATACGCTTGAGGTCGCGTTCGTTTTTGCTACCGAATATTTTTGTCAGAATATTTCCAACCATTAAAAAATCTCCGTTAGTGTGGCCAGCGTCCGACCGGGAGGATATGTCGATATGGACAAAAACAGGAGCCCACCCGATCCGGGCGGAAGTGTAGCACAAAGCAACCTGTCTCCTCAACTTGAATGGGCGATACAGGACAGACCGTACGCAAAAAAGCCCCGGTCATACCGAGGCCATAAATACAGATAAATAAATATATTAGAGAAACTTCCGGGGATTAACAGGAACACCGTTCAGGTGAACTTCGTAATGCAGGTGAGGGCCAGTCGAACGCCCGGTGTTGCCAACAGCCGATATTGTATCTCCACGCTTCACCCGTTGTCCGACTTTGACGAACACCTTTGAGTTATGGGCATAGACCGTCTGATACCCGTAGCCGTGGTCGATCACGACCATTTTACCGTAATCCGAAGCGGTACGAACACGTTTTACGACCCCGTCGGCCGGTGCCCGTACCGGGGTGCCGGTACGGGCCGCTATATCGAGGCCGTAATGCATCTTACTACCGGAGGAAAAGGGTGATTTGCGCACGCCAAACCCCGAGGTGATCCACCCCTTGGCCGGCTTGCCGCCAGGCCTGGCAGCGAATAATGATCGTTGATCATTGAGCGCCCCCTGCAACTCCTCAAGACTTTCCCTGCGCAAATCGATAGCTTGGCGGATATCGTCAATCTGGCGTTGCACTCCGGATAACTCCTGGGCAGGGTTTGTCTCAATCGGCCCCCCTACCCCTACGGGCACATTATCCACCGGCTTGGTCAACTTGGCCATCAACCTGACCTTTGTGTCATTGTTGGCCAGCACCACCATTTCCTTTTGCAAAGCCTGAAGCTGTCCGGAAACCAGCCGCAATTCCTGCTGATAACTACGCCTCTCGGTTCGCAGACGCTGCAACTCGGTACGATCCAGATCAATCCGAACAAGATGAAAAACAAGACCACCGACCACCAGCACAGCCGACACCAGCACTGCCGCCAGCAACCGCACCCAATTCCGTTTAACTTGGAATCGGTGTGTGCGACGGTGACCTTCGGGTATGATGATGATGGAATACTTCTCGGCGGGCAAAAAAACCTCCACGGCAAGGGCAGGAACAAACTGTAGCTAATGGTTATTAATGGAAAACGCCCGGACCTGTCAAGGATTAAAAACATCTTGCCTCGACCGCAAGTCCTTTCCCTGAGCGTCAATCCAGAACGTAAAGAGCCCCAAAAAACCCCATAATTACGACCCTACTCTCGCCCGTCAGAGCCGGACGCTCATGGCAATTTCATCACAGTCAGGAAACTTCGGGCATTTCAAACAGTCGCTCCAGATTTTCTGAGGGAGTTCGGATTTTTCGATATAATCAAAACCCATCTTCTCAAAAAAACCAGGCTGATAAGTCAACGCAAAAACCTGTTTCAACCCAAGCTTGCGGGCTTCATCAAGACAGGCCTGAACAAGCTGGCGGCCTACCCCCCGGCGCTCGTGTGCTTGCGAGACAGCTAGAGACCTGATTTCCGCCAGATCTTCCCAACATATATGCAACGCGACCGCGCCTATCACTTCGCCATCTTGCTCAAGGATATAAAAGTCGCGCAAACACTCATACATGTCTGCCAGAGAACGCGACAGCATGAGACCCTCTTTTGCATAACTGAGCAGCAATTTATGGACAACTTTGACATCTGGAATACGCGCTTTCCGGATCATAGACTTCAACCCTCCCCCTGCTGCCCCGACATGGACTGACCAATAATTTCTCGAGCATGCTCCATAGTGCGTTCAGTCACCTGGGCACCGCCCAACATGCGTGCCATTTCCTCCACCCGCTGTTCCCCTTTCAACGAAACCAGCTCGGTAAAGGTCCGTCCGTCTTTTTCCTGTTTTTGAATCCGGTAGTGATGATCGGCACAGGCTGCCACTTGCGGCAGATGTGTAACGCACAGCACCTGAGCCTGATTGGCAATATCCCGCAACTTGGACCCGATGGCACTTGCGGCAACCCCCCCGACCCCCGCATCGACTTCGTCAAAGATCAAGGTCGAAATTTCATCCCCCCCGGGAGCAGCTCGCCGTAAGGCCAGCATGATACGCGACAGTTCGCCGCCGGAAGCAATCCACGCCAAAGGTTTAGGCGCCTCACCGGCGTTGGGAGCCAGATAGAACTCACCGCGCTCCAGCCCCAAAGGGCCGGGCTCATCAAGAGGAAACAGACGCATTTCAAATGAAGCTCGCTGCATGGCCAAATCGGCTAACTCTTCCTCAACGGCACATCGCAACTGTTCAGCCGCTTCGTAACGGCGAGCTGAAAGAGCCTGAGCTTTAACATGAAGAGCCTCCCGATCAACAGCCAGTTTTTGTTTCAAACTTTCGCGCCGGGCATCGGCATGGGTTAAATCTTCGATCTGATCAGCGATAGCCGTGGCATGAGTGAGCATCTCGCCGACGCTCATACCGTATTTGCGTTTGAGTCCGGAAATAAGGTCAAGGCGTTTTTCTACGTCAGCCTGTCGGGCCGGATCGAAAGACACGCGGCTCGCGTACTCCCGGAGTTTGAAGGCGACATCCTCGACCACGTACAAGGCACTGCGGATTTCCTCGGCAGGTTCCGCCAAAAACGGGTCGACATCCCGGAGTTTCTCCAATTCGCCGGCAATCGTATCCAGCTGTTCGCTAATGGCCCCTTCAGCAGCATAAAAAGCTTCGTAACCGCGCTCGGCTACCCGTACCAGCCTCTCGGAATTCTGAATCAGGCGCCGCTCCGCTTGAAGCTCTTCCTCCTCCACCTCCTTAAGTTCAGCGGAGGCCAGCTCCATCTGCTGAAACTTAAGTTGCTCAAGACGCTCATGTCTCTGCTGTTCAGCCTCTTCCAAAGCCTGAAGACGCGCATCCTGTTCGCGAACTTGTGCAAACAACTTGTTGTAGACCTCAACATCAGCCGTCAGCCCTGCAAAACGATCCAACATGGCCAGATGATGTTCAACACGTTGCAGATTCTGGTGCTCGTGCTGACCGTAGATATTCATCAACCTGGTGGTCAACGGCTGCAATTGAGACAGCTTGGCGAGGGACCCGTTGATGAATATCTTATTGCGACCGGTACGATTAACGACCCGTCTGACCAACAGTTCGTCTTCATCGCCGAAACCACTCTCATCCAGATCCCGGCGCAGCAGCGGCTTGTCGGAAAGATCGAATACCGCCTCCACGATGGCTTCGTCCTCTCCGGTTCGAACCAGGTCGGGATTAGCCCGACCACCCAAAATAAGCGCAACGGCATCGATAATGATCGATTTACCGGCTCCCGTTTCACCGGTCAACACATTGAATCCGCCACAGAATGACACATGCAGTCGGTCAATGATCGCAAAATGCCTGATATGGAGATCCGTCAGCATAGCTCCCCCTTAATTGAGCAACCCCGGCAGACGTACCGAGGATCCAGGCTCAGCGTTCTCCCCAACCCAACTTGGTACGCAATACTTCAAAATACTCTTTGGACGGGCTTTTTATCAGTCGGGTACATCGCTGTGCCTTGCGAATTTCGACCACATCCCCAGCCTCCAGCGCCATCCCTACCTGTCCGTCTGCCGTCAGTAAAACATCCTGATCACGGAACTTGACCTCGATCCGAATACATACCGTGTCCGAAACGATCAAGGGGCGATTTGCCAACATGTGGGGGCAGATCGGCGTAACAACCAGGCAATGCAAACCCGGTGAAATGATCGGCCCGCCCGCAGAAAGATTATAAGCCGTCGACCCGGTTGGCGTTGCAATTATCAAGCCGTCGGCCTTAAAGGTTGTCAAATATGCGGCATCGACAGAAACCTCCATGTCGATAATACGGGCAATGGCCCCTTTGTTAATCACGACATCGTTGAGAACACAAAACCTTCCGGCTTCTATTCCTTCACGCCAGACCACAGCTTCAAGCATCATGCGCTCGGAAAGCGTAAACTCCCCTTGAAGTACCTTTTCCAACGAAAGGTACAATTCTCCGCGCGTCACCTCGGTTAAAAAGCCGAGACTGCCAAGATTAACCCCAAGAATGGGAATGTCGCGCCCGCAAACCTGCCGAGCCACCGAGATAAGGGTGCCGTCACCACCCAACACGATAATAAGATCAACCATGGCCGGAATGAGGCTGCGGTCATATCCCTGATCCCGCTCCCCTATATTCTGGGCCAGGCTCTTTTCAAGAAATACTTCCAAACCGCGGCCACGTAACCAGCAAACAACATCGCGAGCCACCATAACAGCGTCAGGATGATTGCATTTCGCGTATATGCCAATTTTTCTCATATCACACATTCTCCAACAAGATAGCAAGGTGCAAAACTAACATAGCCTTTCGAGCAAAGTCCATCACTTTCAAGAACTTAGACCATCCTTGCGGTTGTGGTGGATATCGCATGTGTGCTACATTCAGTTTTCCTGCATGACGAAAACTATCCAGCCTGCTATCATCCGGAAGAACAGGCAGTCAAAATGGATTCATTCGCAAAAACGCTTAAGGTAGCTAAGCAAAAATTTCGTCCTGCAAGGCTTGGCGTTGTTTCAGGGGCGAAGGCATAAATTAGAATATGTCGAGGTCCTGAAAAAAACACCGTAACGGCGGAGGGTGGACTTTTTACGACGCCATCAAAATTTCTTTTTAGCATCAAGGATCGTAACAGGTGGATCTCTTTGAAAACGACATGCATATAAATGCTCAGGCCCCCATGGCTGAACGTATGCGTCCCAGGACGCTGGCAGAGATGGTCGGACAGCAGCACCTGATCGGCAAAGACAAGGTGTTGCGTCGCCTGATTGAAACCGACCGCCTTTCGTCTGTTATTTTTTGGGGTCCGCCGGGAACGGGCAAGACCACCCTGGCACAGGTCATAGCAGGGGCGACCCGAAGCCGCTTCGTATTCTTTTCGGCCGTGCTTCAGGGCATCAAGGAAATACGGGAAATCGTTCAACAGGCCAGAGAGGAACGCGCTTATCACGATCGCAAGACCTTGCTCTTTGTGGATGAAATACACCGCTTCAACAAGGCCCAGCAGGACGCATTTCTTCCCTATGTGGAAAAAGGCGATATCACCCTGATCGGCGCCACCACCGAAAACCCTTCTTTTGAAGTAAACTCGGCCCTGCTATCCCGCTCACGCGTCTTTGTCCTGCAACCATTAGAAACTCCTGACATTCAATGTTTGCTGGAACGTGCCCTGTCCGATCCCCGGGGCTTGTCCGGGGCTTTCCCTGAAACAGACCGGGAGGCCCTGGGCTTCCTCGCAGAGCAAGCCCAGGGTGACGCCCGCGTTGCTCTGAACGCCCTGGAAGTGGCCGCGGATTTAAGCAAAGGGCAATCGTCTATTAATTTGCAGGCGATCAAAGATGCATTGCAACAACGAGGCGTACGCTACGACAAGGGTGCCGAAGAGCATTACAACGTCATTTCGGCCTTCATAAAAAGCCTCCGGGGCTCCGACCCTGACGCGGCCCTTTATTGGTTGGCTCGCATGATAGAAGCGGGAGAAGATCCCCTATTCATCGCTCGACGCATGGTCATTTTTGCTGCCGAGGATGTCGGCAACGCGGACCCACGCGGTCTGCAACTTGCCGTTGCGACACAACAGGCCGTACATTTCATCGGCATGCCCGAAGGCCGGATCCCCCTTGCGCAAGCGGCAGTCTATCTGGCATGCGCCCCAAAAAGTAATGCTGCCTACCTCGCCATCGATCGGGCCCTGGCAACAGTTCGTCAAAGCGGCGCCCTGCCGGTTCCTGTCCACCTGCGCAACGCACCGACCCGCCTGATGAAAGATATCGGCTACGGGGATGGCTACCGATACCCGCACGACTATCCGGAAGCCTGGGTTAACCAGGATTATCTTCCTGAGTCTTTACGGGGACAACGTTTTTATTGTTCGTCTGAAAGAGGCTACGAAAAACGTATGCAGGAATTTGCGAATAGGCGGAACCCTGACAACGATCTAAAATAGTCAACATTGTACCTCTTATTTTGTCTGCCTTGGCTGTAGCACTGCTTGATCAAACAGGACAAGACCAAAACCAACTCCGTATTTAGTTCTCGCCGGAATTCGTACGAACAGATACTCACCAACTATCACTTTTGGTTCTTGGAGCTTCCATTTAAGTTGGCCAGGCACGGCTAATGACAGGATGGTTTTATTGGCATACACCCACAAAAACAACCTGGCCCTTTGAAAAACTCCGAAAAATTAGCATACGCCTACATAAGTTCGACAACGATGAAATGCCTAACTTTTTATAACAACAACATATTGCCCTTGACCAACAATGAATAAATTGCAAAAATCGCCGCGAAGTGTATGATAAGTGAAAGCTTTCTATTCTGGCCTGTTTGGAAGCAGAAACTATCTTATATAATTAATTGCCTCTCTAGATACCGAGTTCGATCACCGACATTATTCGTCAAGACTCGAAGCACTATAAGGACTAAGGTAAGGGCTAAGGTCATATGAGCGGCGAGCCTCTATACAACAGCAAAATATTCAACATTTACCTCAAACTTCTCCGCCAGAAGTATGATCACATTAAGCCTGACGTTTTATTAAAAAGATCAAACGTGCATCCCCATGAAGTAGCTGACCCTCACTTTTGGTTTACTCAGCAGAAATTTGATTCGTTTTACAAAAATATCATTCAGGAAACCGGCGACCCCCAAATTGCGCGGGAGGCAGGGCGCTTCGCCGCCGCTTCGGAAGCCAACGGGCTTGTTCGCCAGCACATTTTAGGTTTTGCATCCCCCACCAATGCGTTTAAAAACCTCGAACAAACTTTAGCTAACCTTACGCATTCCTGTGCTTTTGAATGCAGACAACTCGGTCCCAGCCAGGTAGAAATAAAAGTCAAAACCCTCTCCGGCATCGCGGAAAATTCGGGCCAATGTTCATTTCGTAAAGGTCTATTCGAAGCGATCGTAACCATCTTCGACCTGGAAATGCCACACATTGACCACCCTGAATGCATAAATCGTCAAGATGATTACTGCCTCTATCTGGTCAAATGGAAGCCCTCCTTCTGTCAAACCTTTCAAAAAGTCCGTAAGTTCTCGGGTCTAGCTGCCCTGACTGCGCCAGCGATCACCTGTTTTTTTGATCCACAGCTTGCCCTACAAGCTACACTTCCTGTTTCAGCCGGCTTTTTTTTCGGTTTATCGATGATTACCGACCATCTCCAAAAACGGCATCTATCCAAGAGCCTTTTGCACATGCGCAACTCATCCGAAGAGATGGTGGGGCAAATAAGCAGAAACTACAACAATGCCTTACTTACCAACGAAATCTCGCAGGCCATCAGCAGCAAAACGACTATCGAAGAGATCCTTCAGAGTGTCTCGCAAACATTTGAAAAACGCCTCGACTTTGACAGAGGATTGATCCTGCTTGCGGATACGGACAAGACCCGACTGAACTTTCGTGTCGGTTTTGGGCTTCCGCCCCGGGTAAAACTACTGTTAAAAAACACCCTGTTCCCCCTCAGCACACGCCCAACGGAAGATATCTTCACCATTGTTTTTCGGGAAATGAGACCTTTTCTCATCAACGATATTGATGAACCACAGATAGACCTACCTGACTACAGTCTTAATTTCTTACGAAAAACCGGTTGCCGTGCCGTAATTTGTTGTCCGATCCTGTGTGACGGTAAGGCGCTTGGTGTATTGACCGTTGATCATACCCATACACACCGTCCCCTGACCCAGAGTGACCTGAATTTACTCAGCGGCCTTGCCAGCGTTATCGGAGTCAGCATCCGTAACGCACAGTTACTGGCATCGCGTAAGCGTCAGTTCAATTCCACCTTGCATGTCCTGGCCGCCACCATCGATGCAAGGGATCCCTTAACAGCCGGCCATTCTGAAAAAGTTACGGAATATTCTCTTGGTATCTGCAGGGAGTTGGGGCTGTCCGAAGATTATTGCGAAATGGTCCGAGTCGCTGCTCTTTTGCACGACTATGGAAAGATTGCCGTACCCGATGCTATCCTTAAAAAAGCCGGCAGGCTGACGGTTGAAGAATACGACATTGTAAAAACCCACGCTCAACGAACTCATAGCATCCTGAAACAGATCAACTTTGAAGGTATTTACAAACGCGTTCCGGTAGTCGCCGGCGCACATCATGAAAAAGTTGACGGCAGCGGCTACCCCAAAGGGCTGACAGACGCAGAAATCCCCATTGGTTCAAAAATAATTGCGGTTGCGGATTTTTTTGAAGCGATCACGGCACAGCGTCACTACCGTGAGCCAATGCCCCTGAATATCGCTTACAAGGTATTGAAACAGGAAGCTTTTTCCCACTTTGATGGAAAAATCGTAAAAGCTTTTTTAAGTTATTTCAAAAAGGCATATCCTGAAGATTATGAACGCATGCTTCGCCAGGCCCCGGCGGTTAAACGTGAAATTGTGCGCGTCCCTTGCCGCACACCGGTCGTTTTTGAAAATAAAGGTCAGTCAATTTTCGGAACGAGTACAGACATAAGTACCGGGGGCATTTTTGTCGCCAGCAATACCGCCATCAGCGAAGGCACCCCGATCAAGCTCTCTTTTTTCCTCCCCAACAGCCCCAGCAATATCATAGAAGCGGGAGGACGGGTCGCTTGGGTAAACCACACATCCCTGCCCCGCAAGCTTGCCTTCCCTTCCGGATTCGGTGTCGAGTTTATTGGACTTCACCGGCAGGCCAGCGATGCAGTAAACAACTTTACACGCAGCTTTCCTGATCGGATCCATGCCTGAACATCCTTAGTGATTTACAACAACTGAAACCTGCAGGTGCTATGTGGAAGCCTTGATTAACTGCTCCGAGTTAGCTGACTCCCCCGTCCAATCGGAGCAGCAAAAACAAATACCCCGAGATATCCTTATCAATCGACTTAATTATTTAAACTTTCAAAACAAACATGTAATTATCAACTTCCGACATAAGGATTTTGATCGTACGATAGCTCTCAATGCCTCACCTTCACCATGTTCCGACACCCAACTGGATTGTATATGGCAGGCCCCGGATAGCATCCCGCCAAACTTTTCATCGTTTGCACTGGAGAATATCATCGTACCCATGGGGCGAGATTCGCTTCTTGTTTCCGCGGCACTCGTTGAATTCAATAGCACGGGAATCAGGGTTGCCTTGCCGGAATCCTGTACAAAAATCGGACTCCGAAAGTTAGAACGATATCGGTGTCCCGACATTCGTGTATCCCTCATACAAAATAGCGCGCTTTTTCAAGGGAAGTTGACCGATTTCAATGCATTGTCCTTTTGCGTACAAATTGCGCTTGAACCACCCCAATCCTATCAATGGTTAAATTCAGAACTTCCTGTCAATATACTGTTTCAGGACGGCCATCAGACAATCTTTTGCGGAGAATGCAAAATCGTTCGTGAAAGCATTGCCAAACAAAACAGAGAATTCGTTCTCTGCCCGACTACGGACAACACCAAACGCTTCAGGGCTAAAAAATCGCGGAGCACCCGACAGGAATTACTACCCCTTCCCAGCATTGTTTTCTCCCATCCTCTTACCAAAAAGCTCGTCAATCTCAAGGTTGTCAACATCTCCGGATCAGGTTTGTCGGTCGAGGAAGATCGAACCAACCCCGTGTTGCTTCCAGGCATGTTCCTGAAAAACGTCAAACTCCGCTTTACCAACAACTTCCAATTGACTTTCGACGGACAGATTATTCATCGGACCACATTCGAGGAAGACCACAAAGAAAACTGCCGGTGCGGAATTGCTTTTCTCGACATGCCTATAAACGAACATGTACAACTTCTGGGTCTGCTACAACACGCCTGCGACCCTAACGCATACATTTGTGATACCGTAGACATGGATGAACTTTGGCATTTCTTTTTTGAATCAGGGTTCATATATCCGCAAAAATACAAGCATCTGCAAGAGAACAAAGAAAGGGCAAAGCAGGTCTATCAAACCCTTTACACAGAAAACCCCAACATTGCCCGTCATTTCATCTATCGAGACAAAGGTGCAATTCTTGGTCATATTTCAACTCTACGTTTTTATGAAAAAGCGTGGATGATACACCATCATGCAGCAAAAGGAACGAAAGGCCGCAAGGCCGGCATTGCCGTACTTAACCAAATTGGAAGTTTTATCAACGATTCACACAGTATCTATTCCATGCATATGGATTATGTGATTTGTTACTTTCGTCCCGAAAACCGGTTCCCCAAACGTGTCTTTGGCGGAGTGACTGAAGAACTCAACGATCCAAAAAGTTGCTCGATTGATACGTTTGCTTATTTCTACCAGGACATGTCTACATCTTGCCCTTGGGACCTGACCGGACCTTGGGAATTAAAGAAAGCATCCAAAGAGGACATGCTTGACTTTGCAGCTTTCTATGAAAGTTTGTCTGGGGGATTGCTAATCAATGCATTAGATTTAGAATCAGAGTCTTTGGAGCAGAGCAATCTTGATCTTGAATATAAGAGAATTGACATTAAAAAAGAGCGTGAAATATTTTCGCTCAAAATGAATGGACAGTTAAAGGCAATTTTGATACTTAACATATCAGACCTTGCTATAAACCTTTCGGAACTAACAAACAGTCTGAAAATTTTCGTACTTGACGAAAATACTCCAATTAAAACTCTCAATTGTGCCATCACTTTGATTGCGGGGAAAAGTCCTCATACAAATATTCCAAAACTTATTTTTCCTGTTAAATATGCTGATAACAATGAACTACCCTATGAAAAGCTCTACTGTCTTTGGATTTTCAAAACAAAACATTCGGACCAAGGTCTACGGCAGATGAGATCCACAACTAGGTTTAATCGGCAATAACCATAGATGGACTTAATCCATTCGAAGAGTTACACATGAAGCCTGAAGACCTTTCGAAAAAACATCTATACAATAGCCGAATCATCGATCCATATCTGCGCCTTCTTAAAAATCATTATCCAAAAATAAATATTCCGCAGCTATTGTCGCATGCCAATATGCAATCATATGAAGTTGCAGATCAGTGGCATTGGTTTACACAGGAACAGGTCAATGCCTTTTTTGATAAAATTGGCGAACTGACAGATAACAAGAATATTGCCAGAGAAGCGGGACGCTATGCTGCGTCTCCGGAAGCCAATACAGTCATACATCAATACGTATTGGGCTTTTTGGGACCTCACAGAGTATACGAATGGATTGGCAAGGCAGCCTCCAATTTTACGCGTTCGGCAAAATACGAGTCGAGGCGGCTTGATAAAAATAAGATCGAAATTATCGTCACGCCGTATCCTGGTGTGCAAGAACGCGAATTCCAATGCCAAAATCGCATCGGTTTTTTTGAGGCAATTTCTTACCTGTTTCGCCATAAATTTCCGGAGATTGAGCACACTGAATGTATCTTTCGCGGGGGACAGTGCTGTCGTTACGTCATTTCCTGGAATCCGGAAGAATTCGTATTATTAAAAATATTCAGAAGCGCCTCCCTTTTACTAAGCGGCACTTTCTTTCTGGCACAGTTCTTTTCAAAAACGTTTGAAAATTTCCACGTCCTTGCCAACGGCGGCCTTCTTGCTTTTTTTATTTCCTGGATCGTTTTAGAAAAAAAGGAAAAGAAAACCGCCTGGAACAGCATGGAATCACTAAGGCTTTCATCCGGAACACTTCTTGATCAAATTGAAAACAACTACAATAATGCTTTGCTAACGAATGCTATTTCTCAAAGCATCAGCAAAGAGATCACTATAAACGATATTCTTCAAAGTCTTATTGATAACTTTCAAAAGAGCCTCGATTTTGACAGGGGTTTCGTTTTATTGGCCAATCCAGAAAAAACCCACCTGTCTTTTAAGGGAGGGTTTGGTTATTCAAAAAAGATGGAAGGCCTGCTGAAAAACACCCTTTTTCATTTGGACAACCCTGAATCAAAAGGCGCGTTTGTTGTTTCTTTCAGGGAGAAAAGATCAATCCTGGTCAACAATATCAATGATATACAAGAAGACCTTTCGCCTCGAAGCCTTGAATTCGCAAAGAAAATGGGAGTTAAATCCTTTCTTTGCTGCCCCATTGTCTACGACTATGAAGCCATTGGTATTCTGGCTGTAGACAACGTCACCACCAAACGCCCCCTGCTTAAAAGCGACCTTACTCTTCTATGTGGCATTGCCCCCATCATCGGCATCAGCATTCGAAATGCCCAATTGCTTCAAAGTCGCAAACAACAGTTCAATTCAACACTGCATGCGCTTGCAGCAACCATTGATGCTCGCGATCCTCTGACAGCCGGCCACTCTGAAAGGGTCACCCAATTCACATTGGGTATTTGCCAGGAGTTGGCTCTCCCTAACGATGAGTGTGAAAAAATTCGCGTCGCCTCTCTGCTGCATGATTACGGCAAGATCGCGGTTCCCGACGCTATCCTGAAAAAACCGGGACGTCTGTCGGCCACGGAATACGCCATGGTTAAGACCCATGCGGAACAGACCAGAACGATATTAGAGGGCATCCACTTTGAGGGGATTTACAAGGAGGTACCCGCTATCGCTGGCGCGCACCATGAAAAAATTGATGGCAGTGGTTATCCCAAGGGGCTGACCGCCCAGGACATCCCCTTGGGAGCCAAAATTATTGCCGTCGCTGACTTCTTTGAGGCCATCACCTCAAAACGCCATTACCGCGAGCCCATGCCCATCGAGGTTGCGATCAAGGAACTTCGCAAAGAACAGGGAAAACATCTGGACACAGATATAGTGGATGCTTTTTTGAAATATTTTGAACGGGACCATGCCTGCGATTTGGACGTCATGGAACAATCAGAAGTTCACTCCTCGCGTGCAAGTGTCCGGATTCCATGTTCCACGCAGGTGACCATCGATTATCAAGGGCAACGCTGGCAGGCGACTTCGGCCGACATCAGCGTTCGGGGCATATTTGCCGCGTCGGATCTTTCCATCCGCGAGGGAAACACGTTAAAACTTCTGTTCAACTTGCCCGATGATTGCGCCACACCCATAGAGGTCTGCGGTCGGGTCGTATGGGTCAACCATCAGTGTCTTCCCAAAAAAGCCTTATTCCCAGCCGGTTTCGGCATAGCCTTTACGAATCTTGATCAAAAGCATCTCAGGGCTTTAGCCCAATTTATAAGCTCCTATGTGCGCTGCGCTTCAACAGAGGCTGGCCTGACCTGCTGAGTTTATCCAGCGGAAACACCCTCCCTCATAAGGCATGCCCCATGGGGGAAGGACTCTGGATCAACATCGTGGCTTGATACCGCGGCAAGCAATTAACGGAGTGTAGGTAAAACGCCGGGGATCTTCAAAAAACTGTTTAAACTCTTCACGAAACTCCTGATAACCACCCGCATATTCCAAAAACCCATAACCACTGTTCTGAACAGCGACATCCACTTTGCTCAGCCAGTTATAAGCGTCCACGTCATTAAGCTTGCCGGCTATAAGGTGATGCGCGGCAAGCTGCACATCGATCTCTGTACAGCCAAGATCA
This sequence comes from Pelobacter sp. UBA6812, assembly GCA_002452265.1. Taxonomy (GTDB): domain Bacteria; phylum Desulfobacterota; class Desulfuromonadia; order Desulfuromonadales; family Syntrophotaleaceae; genus Syntrophotalea. The sequence goes on from DKEW01000042.1 coordinate 23,345, forward strand.
TAAAGGAAACTATAGAGTTTTCGTCCCATAAAGGGATCAAAATTGGCGTTGGCTTCCAGCAGGTCCATGATTTCTGCCAGCGCCTTTTCAAGCCGCGGGGGCATACCGTAGTGATTAAGGCAGTTATGGTCCAGGTCGATCAGGCACAGGATTCCTCCGGGCTTTAGCAGTTGCATCAGGTTTTCCACGATCTTCGCAGCATCGCGTCGATGATATTCCAGGACAAAACGCACCCAGATAAAATCGAACTGTCCCAAATCGGTCATGGACGTGTAAAAATCTCGACAGGTGAAATTGAGTCCCTCTGCTTTATAAGTATTGCGTGCATGGTCAATCCGCTCGGTCGAAGCGTCAATCCCCAGAACCTCTCCTCCGTCTTGCACAAGCTGATGCAGAAAAAAACTGGTCTTGCCGCTACCGCAACCCACATCAGCGACCCGCATTCCAGATCGAATCCCTGCCCATTTGGCTTGTTGGTTCAGGCGTGCCTGGTCCGTTTTAAGATCGAGACGTTTTGCTTCCTGGTCATTTTCCATCAGATAAGAAGAGCCAATTTTCATTATATCTCCATCAAAAAAAGCAAAATCGTTTCATCTAAGTAAAAAATAATCTACAGAGGACGATGGTCATGGTCATAGTTTCTTGACTTTGGAGATTGCCATACTTCAATCTTAAGATCATCTCCTATTCTATATTATTGTTTATTTTTAACGATGGCGGCAACTATGAATATCCTTTTTAAGAGATCTCTCCACGTTCTGATCCTTGCGACATTTCTTGTAATGGGCACCATACAACCCATCTTTGCCGCCGGTTTCGGTATCTTTACCCAAGGTGCGGACGCGCTTGGCCAGGCCAATGCGGTTACCGCTCATGCCGATGGGCCCTCAGCGGTCTTTTTCAATCCGGCCCTGCTTACTGAACTACCAGGCACACAGATTGAAATCGGCACCACCGCCGTATTGCCCTCTCGTGATTTCACGAGTACCTCCGGAGAAACATGGGACAACGCCGATACGGCGTATTTTCCAAGCACCTTTTACCTTACCCATCAATTCGATACTCGCTTCAGTGCCGGACTGGCAGTCTACAATCCTTTTGGTTTGGGAACCATCTGGGATAACGACTGGGAAGGGCGTTTTATCGCCACAAAGTCCCGCATTACCACTTTTAATATCAATCCAACCCTCGCCTATCGGGTTACGCCACGCATTTCCATTGGGGCAGGACTGGACATCCTTCTTCTGGATGCCAAGCTCAAAAACAAAATTGACGCGGGTCCCTTTGGGGAAATCGGTCAGGAGTTTGCCGGCGACGGTGAAGGGGTAGGATTCAACGTTGGCCTGCTGGTCAAGCTGAGCGACGCCTTGTCCTTCGGCGCGGGTTATCGCAGCGAAATCAAGGTGGATATCGACGGAAATGCCAAGTTCGATATCCCTGCCACCGCTGCGCCTCTGGCTTCTCTTTTCCCAAACACTGGCGGACAGACATCCATCACCCTGCCCCAGCAGGTTACAGCCGGTCTGGCCTACTGTATTTCTCCCGTATGGGTGGTCGAGGCGGGGCTGCGCTGGGAGGGCTGGTCATCGTTCGAGCAGCTCAAAATCACACTGGATAATGGGGGCTCAGATGTGGCACCTCGCAATTGGCACGACACCTGGGCATACAATGTCGGCACCAAATACCACGTCAACAAGAGACTGGCGGTGATGGCTGGCTATCTCTACGGGCAGAATCCCATCCCCGATAGCACTTTCGAACCGGCAATCCCCGATTCCGATACCCACCTCTTCACAGCCGGTGCCGAACTGTCCATTGACAACATCAAACTGGCTCTGGCTTACGGCTTTCAATTACAGGAAGATCGCGACAAAACAACCAACCTGTCCGGCAGCAACGCCAACGGAAAATACGAAAACTACCTGCACCTGATCGGTATCAGCCTGACCTGCGTGTTTTAGAATCTAAAGGTCTGCCCCTTTTAAAAAAGCCCGGGACAGGTTGATACCTGCTCCGGGCTTTTCCTGAACCGCAATCATAAAATCTCAAAGCGAAGATATTTCGCCGCCGAGAACGCAAAGAGCACGGAGGAAACCAATATTTTCAAAAGTTACTCCTGCGGTCTCGACGTTCTCCGCGGTAAATTCAATTGTCTGTAAGCCGTCACAGATTCAGGGCCTGTCAGGCTTGCCGACCTCGCAAATATTCCAGCACTTCATGAGGATGGGTTTCGGCCTTTTTAACCTTTGGCCAATGCTTCACAATCGTGCCGTCCGGGCCGATGATTACCGTCGAGCGAATCGTCCCCATGACTTTTTTGCCATACATGGTCTTTTCTCCAAAAGCACCATACACTTTCATCATTTCGGTATCGGGATCGGACAGCAGAACGAAGGGCAGGTCAAATTTTTCAATGAAGCGATCATGGGACGCCAGGCTGTCTTTGCTGACGCCCAGCAAGACGACATCCTGCTGAAGATACTCGGCATGAAGATCACGAAAGGTACATGCCTCCTTGCTGCAGCCGGGAGTATTGTCCTTGGGATAAAAATAAAGCACAACTGTCCTGCCCGCATAATCGATCAGCGAGTGGCGTTGTTTATCCGTTCCTTCCAAATTAAAATCAGCGGCTTTCTGCCCTTCAAGCGTATCCATCATCCTGCTTTCCCTTTATCTATAAATAATTACCATGCCAACAACATCAGACCAACCGCTCCGACGCATCAAATATGAGTTCAATCTTCTTCACGAACGACTTCCTTAACTCCTGGCACCTGCGCCTTCAGGGTTTTCTCTATACCCATTTTAAGAGTCATGGTGGACATGGGGCAAGAACCGCATGCACCTTTGAGTCGCACTTTTACAACGCCATCTTCGCTGATATCGACCAATTCCACATCACCGCCATCGGCCTGCAGAGAAGGACGGATTTTATCGAGAATTTCCAAGACCTGTTGTTTCATTGCATACCTCCGCTTGGTTCTGGGTGAATTCATCCGTTTTGTGATACAAGCTTACCACTGACAAACATGCTAAAGATAGCCGTCAGGATGTTATTCCAAGCAAGGACGGCAATCTCAATAGGTCGACAGCCGTATGCACGGCAAACACAGGAATGCCAAGCTTTTCGGGCTCGCGCAAATCGACATGGTAACGATCGCCAATAAATAAAAAACTTTCCGGCAAACCGCCTATATCAGCCAGCAGCAACTGCAATGCTTCGGCGTCAGGCTTGGGGCGCCAGGCAAATTCAAGGGAGTATATTTGGCGAAAACAATCATCCACGCCTAGCAGCGCCAAAATGCGGCCTGAAAGAAAGAACCCATTATTCGTATAAATATACAGGTCATAGCGTTCTCGCAGAAACCGTAGCAACGCCACCAGGTTCGGGTCTGGTTGCAGGAAACGCTCGGGATAAACTTTTTCCTCCAGCGCTCGAATAAAATCACGCAAATCCAGACCAAGTTCCTGACATGTTTTACTCAAAGGGGGCAGATCATCGGGCGTTTCCGCTAACAGGCTGCGAGCATCCTGCAATACCCGTCGCCCCTGCTCCATGGAAAGGCCACGACTATTGGCCACCAGAGAAATGGCGGCCTCTTCAATTTGCGCTCCGAGTTCCTGGCAGTTATACAGGGTGCCGTCCAGGTCAAAAACCAGGGAGCGGATCTCCTTACCAAATGCGGACATGTTGACCACCTCAAGCCTGCTTGCTCTTTAGGAAACGGTCGATCATGGGAATACATAAAACGAGAGATAAACCGACAACAACAATCCAAGGCCATCAATCCCATTAACCTAAAGGACTTCTATGGCCCGCAATTGTTCATAAATCGCATCCCGTCTTCCCATCACCTCATGACAATCGCAAGCCCGAAAAGACTCCCGGGAAGGTTGTTCAGAGAGTATAAACAGTAGCAGAACAATCTACCCAGGCAAGCCCCGGCCTCACACATCGGCTTGCCCCTGACGCAGACGCGCGGGGTAGTTTGTGAATACGCCATCAACTCCCATCCGCAGCAAAGCTCTGAAACGCGCTACATCATCCACCACCCAGGGATAGACCTTCATTCCCAAAGCATGGCATTGTGCGATCCGCCCGGGTGTCACCAGATCCTGACGGGGGTGAAAACTTTTGGCGCCGCAGGAGGCAGCGTCGCAGAGCTGTCGGTGCCACCAGCGACTTTCACTCAAAAAGCCGACAGACATTTCCGGCGCTTGTGCTCGCAGCGCTTTAAGCAAACCATGGTCAAACGAGGAAACAAGCACGCGGCATCGGGGGAATTGATTCAAAAGCTCTTTTACCGCCATGCCTGCTGCGTACTCTTTAATTTCCAGATTCAGATACAAACGCTCATCAGCCCACTGCAAAACCTGTTCAAGGGCAGGAATACCTTCGCCGGCAAATTGCGGCGCAAACCAGCTACCGGCATCAACATGCTGCAAATCTCTTCGGGAATAGGCTGCCAACATTCCCTGAACATTGGTCGTACGATCAAGGGTATCATCGTGCAGAACCATGGGCACCCCATCGGCAGTCAGGCGCACATCAAGTTCAAGACCATCAGCACCGGCATGCTCCGCAAGGCGAAATGCCGACATAGTATTTTCCGGAGCATCTCCAGAAGCGCCACGATGAGCCCAGAAAACTATTTCTTCCATCCTAATCCCTTCCACTTTAGAATACCACCGCGTGTATACATGGTACGCTTTGCGGCGGCCATCATCGCGCCGGAGACCACTTCAGGTCAAGCTTGGATGAGCGTTAAAAACACTACGTATCCACAAAGTATGTCCGAAAACTTGTTTTTACCAACATTTTCTGTCATGATGGCGCCGCTGCAAACGGCAGTCTTTACCGTAAGGAGGTTTTCTGGTATGGAACGAAATTTAGCCATGGATCTGGTTCGAGTCACCGAGGCCGCTGCGTTGGCCTGTGGCCGCTGGGTTGGCAAAGGCAACAAGGATGCCGCCGACGAAGCTGCAACCGATGCCATGCGTCGCACCCTCGATTCCATCGAGTTCTGCGGCACGGTGGTGATTGGCGAGGGCGAAATGGACGAAGCGCCCATGCTCTATATAGGCGAAAAAGTCGGCAGGGGTTGTTCCGGTGCGACGGAGGTCGATATAGCCGTTGACCCGCTGGAAGGGACCAACATTTGCGCCAAAGGCAAAACCGGCGCGATTACCACCATCGCCTTGGCGCCTAAAGGTGGGTTCCTGCATGCCCCTGACATGTATATGGAAAAGATCGCCGTTGGACCGGCCGCCCACGGTTGCATCGACCTGAATGCGTCGCCTGAGGAAAACCTTAAGCGCGTAGCCCAGGCCAAAAACTGTTACGTCGAGGACCTGACCGTTGTCATTCTCGACCGACCGCGCCACGAAAAGATCATCAACGAAGTGCGTAAGGCCGGTGCCCGCATCCATCTGATTTCGGATGGCGATGTTGCTCCCGCCATCGCCGCCACGGTTCTTGGCAGCGGTGTCGACATGATGATGGGAATCGGCGGGGCCCCCGAAGGTGTGCTGGCAGCAGCGGCTTTGAAGTGCATGGGTGGCGATATGCAGGGACGCCTGGTTTTTATGAACCGGGAAGAAAAGGCCCGCGCCCGAACCATGGGCATCGACGATTTCGACAAAATTTACAGTGCGGAAGAAATGGCTCAGGGCGATGTGGTCTTTGCTGCGACCGGCGTTACCAACGGCGAATTGCTGCAAGGCGTGCGTTACATGTCCGGTGGAGCAGAAACCCACTCCATCGTCATGCGTTCCAAGAGCCGTACGGTTCGCTTTATCAGGGCTCAACACCAGTTCGATTTTAAACCGGTTTATTAGGCGGACCTCCCGTCAGGCCAACCTGAAAAGCTGCCTGCAATCTCCGATTCAACCTGGCAGGCACAACTTGAACAAACAGATTTTGTTCCGAAGAACATATTAAAATTTACAGATCCAAATTGAATCAAGGAGAGACTGACCATGGCAGGTCATAGTAAATGGGCGAATATCAAGCACCGTAAAGGTGCCCAGGACGCCAAGCGGGGCAAGATTTTCACCAAACTGATCAAGGAAATCACCGTTGCCGCCAAAATAGGCGGTGGCGATGCCGAGGCCAATGCGCGCCTGCGGACCGCCATCGACAAGGCCAAAGAAGCCAACATGCCCAAAGACACCATTGAGCGTGCCGTTAAAAAGGGCAGCGGCGATCTGGATGGAGTCAATTACGAAGAAGGAACCTTTGAAGGCTATGGGCCTGGAGGGGTGGCCGTTATCGTTGAATTCATGACCGATAATCGAACCCGCACCGTGGCCGATGTCCGCTACATCTTCAGCAGACATAATGGCAGCCTCGGTGTCAATGGTTCGGTATCCTTCCTGTTTGATCGCAAGGGGCTTATTTCCTTCAATACCGAGCAGGATTTCGACACCCTGTTCGAAGTCGCGCTGGAGGCCGGAGCTGAAGACGTGAAGGACGAAGGGGATGCCTACGAAATCATCACCGATCCTTCCAACTTCATGGAGGTGCGCGACACCATCGCCGCCAAGGGCTTGAAGTGGGAGACCGCAGAAGTCACCATGATCCCCCAAACCATGGTTAAACTGGAAGGCAAGCAAGCTGAGCAGATGCTCAAGATGATGGACAAACTTGAGGATAACGATGACGTACAGAACGTTTACGCCAACTTCGATATCTCGGATGAAGACATCGCCAGCATCATGGGGTAATCCCGGCAAGATATTAATGGCTGATCCAGGCGGGGCATGTCCCCGCCTTTTTTCCTTGAAGCGAACCTGACGTACCATGAGAATTATTGGAATCGATCCCGGCACCCGCATCACCGGGTACGGTCTGGTTGAAAAAATCGGCAACCGTTTGGTGCATATCGACAATGGAGCTATTTACACGCGTGCCGACGCTCCCCTGTCGGATCGGCTTAAAACCATCTACAATGAGCTGTGTCGCGTTATTACCGACTATTCTCCTGCATTGATGGCCGTGGAACGTATTTTTGTGGCCAAAAACGCATTGTCCGCTCTTAAACTGGGACACGCACGAGGCGTGGCCATGTTGGCCGGCGTCAATGCAGAGTTGCCCGTCGCCGAATATACGGCGGTGGAAGTCAAAAAAGCCGTCGTTGGCTATGGCAAAGCAGCCAAACCACAGGTTCAGCAAATGGTAAAAGTGCTTCTTAACCTGCCGGAGATTGCTCAGGAAGATGCCTCGGATGCCTTGGCGGTAGCTATCTGCCACGCACACTGCCACCAGTTCAACAGCCTGTCATAGTAATCCGCCGCCTTTTAAATTCCCCGGAAAGATGATTATGATCGCCCTGCTTAACGGACAACTGATTCAAAAAACGGTCAGCCAGGTCATTCTTGATGTTGGCGGAGTGGGTTATCGTTTACTGATCCCCCTGTCCACCTACTATGCTCTGCCCGATGAGGGAACCGTGCGACTCCAGGTGCATATGCACGTGCGCGAAGACGCCTTGCTCTTATTCGGATTCCACACCGAGGCGGAAAAAGACTTGTTCGTTCTGCTGCTGTCGGTATCTGGCGTCGGCCCCAAGGTCGCCCTGAACATCCTGTCCCACCTTCCAACAGCAGAACTACGGCAAGCGTTGTCCCAAGGCAATGCCAAGCATCTGGCCACGGTACCCGGGATCGGCAAAAAAACAGCAGAACGACTGGTTCTTGAATTGAGGGAAAAAATCGGCCGGGTTGAATACACCGACATCGGCAGCAGCAAGGTCTCTGCATCAACCTCTCCTGATTTACAAGAAGATGCGCTGTCAGCCCTGGTCAACCTGGGCTACAAGGAAAATCTCTCACGCAAAGCCCTGGACGGTCTTGATCTGGCACCCGGAACTCCGCTTGAAGACATCCTGAAGCAAGCACTCAAGGTGCTCATGCGTTGAAACCCAAAACCATCAAGGCCGACCGTGGCAGAATTTTCCCTTTGAATGAGATGCCAATCCCTGTATTCTAAACAGCGATATCGTTGGTTTTGAAAACACCTTTTGCTTAAACTAACTCCTCCCAGGGGCGTTGGTGATTGGTGCCAGTGGACGCACACGTGTCCGGTTTTTTTTAAACGTCACCAACAAACCTTCAATACGATTTCCCGCAGACAGGCTAGTATGACCGAGCGATTCGTGACACCCGATTTCACCAGCGAAGAAGACCGCTGCGAAGCGTCGTTGCGCCCCCGTGTACTGGCGGAATATATCGGCCAGAGCAAAGCCAAGGAGAACCTGCAGGTTTTCATCGATGCGGCCCGCGGACGCCAGGAATCTCTCGACCATGTTCTGTTCTACGGTCCTCCAGGCCTCGGCAAAACCACCTTGGCCAACATCGTTGCCAGCGAAATGGGGGTCAGCATCAAAAGTACCTCGGGCCCCGTTATCGAAAAGCCGGGTGATCTCGCCGCTATTCTGACCAACCTTTCCGAAGGCGATGTCCTGTTCATCGATGAAATTCATCGTTTATCGCCAGTGGTTGAGGAGATCCTATATCCGGCCATGGAAGATTATCAGCTGGATATTATCATTGGTCAGGGCCCTTCGGCGCGAACCATAAAACTCGATATACCACGGTTCACTCTCGTTGGGGCAACGACCCGCGCCGGGTTACTGTCATCGCCTCTACGCGATCGATTTGGCGTTATCTGCCGGCTGGAATTCTATTCCCACGATGAGCTTGCCACCATTGCCGGCCGCAGTGCCCGGCTGCTGGACATCCCTATTGAAAAAGAGGGTCAGATTGAAATCGCCCGCCGTAGCCGGGGCACGCCACGTATCACGAATCGTCTTTTGCGACGAGTGCGGGATTTTGCTCAAGTTAAAGGGGATGGTGTCATTACCCGCGCTATCGCCGACCTTGCTCTGTCGCGCCTTGAAGTTGACAATTGCGGTTTGGATCACATGGACCGACTGCTGCTATTGGCCATCATCGATAAATTTGCTGGCGGCCCGGTAGGCCTGGAAACGCTGGCGGCAGCCGTCGGCGAAGAAAAAGATACCATTGAGGATGTCATCGAACCTTACTTATTGCAAAACGGCTACCTGAACCGGACCCCGCGCGGTCGCATGGCTACCGAGTTGGCTTATCGTCATTTTCAGCGTCAAACGCCCCGGAGCAAAGCATCCGGGGAGCTGTTCAATTGATGCCAACTGCTTACAGGCTCTACTCTTCTCACGTTTTGTCGAAACAATGAAAATCCCTGAGAAATCCTCAAAAATGGATCAAGACACCCTTCGCCAACTGGCCCAACAGTTGGCCCTGTGGGCCCAAGAATATATCACTGGCGGACGTTCACCCTTCCGCAGAGTGGAAACATTTGCCCCGCTACTCACCAAAGATGGGGAAATCGCCCCCCCCTTGATATTTTGGATTAATCGCGACAGCCATATGGCCGGCGGAGCTATTTTTTTTCCCGACAGGGATGAACCTGAACCGCTGGTCCAGGGACAGCTTTGTGCCGACGCCCTTGGACTCAACTACTATGTGGCTTGGGGCGCCAACGAAATATCCCTGTGGCAACTTCGTCTGAACGATTGGGAAAAAGTCAAAATGTTTCCTATCGGACGCAGTACGAACCCTGGCCCAGTGGATTTTCACGAAGCACTCATGGCACTGATGGAGGAGATGAAAACCTTCAGTGTCCTGGGTGCGGTTTCGCCGGACAAGCTATCCCCCTACTATCTTGCCAACTTGTCACGCGCTACCTTGTTGTCACTCCTGGCGCCGCTGACAGAGCACTATCGCATCCATCGGGGGATGGATAACAACGAGCAAACCGGTTATTCCCCAGAGCGGCTGGCTATGGGTAAAGCCATGCTGACATTAACGCGCATCATCGCCCTCGCCCTGAACGATGCTCTGCCAAAGGCCGTGCAACCCGCAAAACTGGAGGCGGCAGTGGATGAGGCTATTGGCAAGCTACCGTCTCCTCTGCCCCGAACCATGCGAAGGCTGCCGACCGAAATCGACCTCCCGGAAGAGGCCTTGGTTAGCCTGCACCTGTTGCTGCACCGTTTAACCCAGCTGGGAATGGCCAGAAGCCCTGACGGCACCCTTGCGGCACTGGAGATTTTGCAAAAAAAGGTGGCCTCAGAGCTTGGCGGATATCCTCTCCCGGCCTCGATAAAACCTGGCTCCGCAACAGTCTTACTGATTCACCCCAACGGCATTCTGGACACAAATACGCCTCAGATGATTGTGGCCAGTCCATCGATGCTGGCATTGCAGTCATTATTGCGCCATGGTTATAAACTTTCGCCCCCTCTCGGCTACTCAACCGATCCGATGACCGTCACCCCCGAACCTGCGCCGGACCATATCTGCGGAACCCTGATGGACGGTAGATTACCCACCACCGCCGAACGCCAATCGCTAGCCGCGCAACTGAGGCTTTCATGGCCGGCACGTCGTTTTCGCTTTCCGCCTCGAGCACCGCAATGGACCTGGCACCTGTTACACCTGCTGGGCATTGGTGCCGAAGGGGCCAGTTTCAGCCTGGCGACGCCACCACGCTGGTTAGCCAGCAGCTACGGACGTCAACTGTTGGGGCTGATTCTGAAAACCTGCACCCTGGAAAAGGTATGGGAAACAGACCACAGCCTGTGTCTGCAATTTTGCAAGGGGCAGCAACCAGACACTCCTATCGTGGTAGAACATGCCATGCAGTCTCGCTGTATAGCCAATGCGCAGCTTCATCAGGGGCATATCTCCTTGCTGCCGCTGGCATTGATTCTGCCTGTGGATGTATGGGCCATGATCGACGACGCAAGGCTTTCAATCCCAACCCAACAAATTTGGCCAAAACTTCCCGAGGAAGGAATTTTCCTCTTCACCCGTTCCACTCTTGGTCGCTACCTTTGGCATGTTACCAGCGGTGGCAGGGCTCTACCACGCCGTTCCGCCTTACGCACAGAAGTGTTGCGACAAGGTCTGCCCCTACCGAGCAAAGCAACCCTGGAAAACCTGCTGAAGCTACAGCCAAAGAGTGCGGGGGAACCCTCCACCGCACTACTCGACCAGGAACTGGCATTATGGCTCGGAACGGAAGCGGATCTTCCCGTGCCGGTTAAACCTGCCGTCAACGAAACCTGTGACAACCGTGACCACGACCTGACGGAACAAGATCTTGCCGAAACCGTCGCCGACCTGGTTTTCATGGATGGCATTCCTCTGTTTCCCGATCATTATCTCTACGATTACTACCGGCCCGAAATGCGTACCTATTGTTTTGATTCCCCTTTGACTCTTGCCGGGGAGTTCTTCGGCACCATCGAATTGCAAGAATCCAGCGGACAAACACTACAGGTCGAAGGCATGGAGACAGCTCAAGCCCTGGTACTCATTTCAGCATTGCGTTGCGGAACGGTGGATTTGCCCGTTGATCGCACCATTGCCTCCACAATTCTCGATCGATATCGTACAGATTTGCGTAAACTTCGCAGCAGCCTTGTCAAAGAGGTCTTCCGCAGGCAAGCCGACCCGCAGACAGCCAAGGCTCTGGTTGAGAAGCTCTGGCAAAAGCAAGCCCTTCCACCCTGGCATTTGATTTCCGGAACCTGATCTTATCCAAGGCTCGGCCCGCTTGCCTCAGCAGCTTGCCTGCGATACCCTTGTAGCATACGCTTCAGGCAAGACCGGATCATACAGAGCACCATTGCACCCTTCGACAGGAATGCGGGGTAGACCGCGCACCTCGCGGGAACACCCACTATCCGGAACTTCTCCAGATTGGCAAGGTGGTGTATGCCCGACCCCCGCCCTCAAATAGCACTGGCCCTGGGTAGCGGCGCTGCACGTGGCCTTGCCCATATCGGCGTCCTGAAGGTCCTGGAAGAAGAAGGAATACCCGTGGACCTGATTGCCGGCACCTCCATCGGAGCGGCTCTAGGAGCGCTCTATGCCGCAGGCGTCTCCGTGTATCGCATGGAGGAAACCATGCGCGATCTGGACTGGCGGGCGCTGGCACGCCTCATCGATCCAACCTTGCCGACATCGGGGTTAATGGATGGTAAGCGTGTTGCAACCTTTCTTGAAGAGCTGTTACCTGTTTCCACCTTTGAGGAGCTGCGCATTCCGCTGGCTATCACCGCAACCGATGTCGAAACCGGCGAGGCCCTGATCATTCGTAAAGGAAACCTGCTTGAAGGCCTGCGGGCCGCCATTGCCTTTCCCGGGATATTCACCCCCGTCCCTTTCGGGAATCGTTTCCTGGTCGATGGAGGCCTTACAAACCCGGTACCTTTGGACGTGGCCTATCAGATGGGTGCTGCAAAGGTCATTGGCGTTTGCGCCATTCCCCGGGTTCAGCAGCCGAGTGCGGAAGCATTTCTACCTCCTAAGGGTAAACACCGCCTAGAAGCTTCCCGGCTACGTCATTTTTTTACTGCGGCAAATATCGAAAAGCTATTCGGGGATATCTGGCAACAGCCCCCCCGGGAAGAAAAAGAGTCACCCCCACGCAATCGCAAACCACCCAATATTTTCAGCATCTGCTCCCGCAGCGTTGCCATCATGGAAAACCGTATCAATGCCCTGCAGCTGGAACGCCTCCATGCCGACATTTTGATCTGGCCAGATTTCGACGACCTCACCATGCTTGAATTCCACCGGGCTGGTGAGGCTATCGCCGCAGGTGAAAAAGCGGCCCGCACCGTGCTTCCACAATTGCGCGCGCTGCGCGGTACATGATTGCAGGGACTGGCCCCTGTGTTAAAATTTCAGTGTTTCCAATGAATAAACACAAGGGGGCATAAACCATGATCGAGCTTATTGAAAAATCCCTATTAACCGCACTAGGCGCACTGACCCTGACCCAGCAAAAAGCTGAAGAACTGGCGGCCGAGCTGAAACGCAAACTCAACCTCAGCGAGGAAAAGGGACAGGAATTACTCAAGCTGCTCACAGACACGGCGAGAAGCAGCCAGCAAAGACTTGAGGAATTGGCGCGCGAAGAAGTGCGCAGGGCCTGTGACGACATAGGCCTGGTCAGCAAAGAGGAACTCAATCGTTTGACCAAAAAAATTCGAACCCTGGAAAAGGATATCCATAAGATGCAACGGGCTAAGGAAGACGACACCCCATCCGCATGCTGAACCTACGCCGCCTCAACCGCAATATCCGCTCGTTGCGCCGCTATCGCCAGATTCTTGGCACGTTGCTTAAGTACGGTTTTGGACAAGCTCTGGATCAACTTCAAATCCGCTTCGTACTGCAACGCAGCCGTCAAATTTTCACCGGCGGGCCGGAAGCCAGGGCAGCAAGACACCAGACGCCTGCTCTGCGCTTGCGACTGGCCATGGAAGAGCTGGGGCCCACTTTTATTAAATTCGGGCAACTGCTCTCCACCCGCCCCGACGTTTTTCCGCCGGAATACATTGCTGAGTTCAGCCGCCTACAGGATGACATCCCTGCATTTCCTTTCGAACAAGCCCGTCAACAGGTCGAACAGGAACTGGGAGCCCCCATCCCCGAGTTATTTTCACACTTTGACAAAACGCCCCTGGCCGCCGCATCCATTGCCCAGGTGTACAAAGCCGCACTGCCCGATGGAATGCAGGTCGCGGTCAAGGTTCGACGACCCGACATAGAGCGAATTGTTGCCACCGACCTCGATATTCTCATGAGCCTGGCATCCCTCGCCGAGCACCACCTCCCAGCCCTTCAATTCTACAACCCGGTTGCCCTGGTCAAAGAATTCCGCCGCAGCATTCAGCGCGAGCTCAATTTTACACGTGAAGGACACACCATAGAACGTTTTGCCGCCAATTTTATCGGGGATTCGACCTTTCATGTCCCACACCTGTACCGGGATCTGAGCGGTGAGACGGTCCTGACAATGGAATTTATCGAAGGAATCAAAGTCAGTAACTTTGAAAAACTGCGCAGTTCCGGACATGACCTGACAACGATTGCGCGCTATGGCGCGAATGCACTTCTCAAACAGGTCCTGGAGCATGGACTGTTCCACGGCGACCCCCACCCGGGTAATATCTACATATTGCCCGGACCCGTTGTCTGCTTTCTCGATTACGGGATGGTTGGCCGCCTTGATCGCACACTTAAATATCAACTGGTCGACTTGCTTATGGGTATCCTTGATCGTGACGTCGAAAAAGTTACCCGCCTGCTCCTTGAATCGGGTTCTCGGGAGGAAGACTCGGTCATTGCGGATCTAAAAAAGGTGGTATCCGACTTTATCGACGATTACTACGAGGTGCCACTGCAGGAAATCAACACCGGCCGGTTACTTACCGACCTCATCAACATTCTTGTTCAGTTCCGCATCGGCGTACCGCCTGACTTACTGCTATTGACCCGAGCACTTCTCACCATGGAAGGCATCGGCAGGCAGTTGGACCCTGACTTTAACATGGTCCTTCATCTTAAACCCTTCATGGAACGTCTGGCCCGGGAACGCCTGTCCCCATCCTATGTGGCCAAAGATATGAAGAATATTGCAGAAGAATACGGCATCCTGCTGCGGAAATTACCACGAGACCTGCGTACCTTGTTGTTGCGCATCAATCGCAACCGCTTTAAAATAAACCTCGAACATCGAGGGCTCAACCAGCTCATCACCGACCTCGACAAATCAAGCAACCGTTTGTCTTTCAGCATGTTGATCAGCGCCCTGATCGTTGGTTCATCACTTATCATGCAAGTTGACAAAGGACCTTTGGTGATGGGATTTCCGGTCTTGGGGTTCCTCGGTTACATTATTGCGGCCGTACTTGGTCTCTGGCTGGCGGTCGCCATATTACGCTCCGGCAGACTGTAGCACTGTGGCCACAATACCACAGTGGGATAAATAACCACGATCACAAGCCCCTCCTTCGCAACACAAACCACCAGCAAATGAATATTATCAGACAGTTACACAGCAATACAAAAGTGGCACGCCCCTTGCTAGCTATATGACAAAAGTAAACACTTCCGCACTCACTACACAAGAGGGACGTTTCATGATAAACCAATCGACCATCAAGCGCGCTTTGACAATTTCCGGCATTGGCCTGCACACCGGTCGCCTGATCACCATGACACTGCGACCGGCCGAGGCTGACAACGGTATCATCTTCCACCGCATTGATGGCGATCGTCGGGTTTCCATACCTGCTATTTCCGCCAACGTGGTTGACACCCGTCTCGCGACCGTTATCGGCAAAGATGGTGTAAGCGTTTCAACTATCGAACACCTTATGGCGGCCTTATCGGCCTGCGGCATCGACAACCTGCATATTGATATCGATGGTCCGGAAGTGCCCGTCATGGATGGCAGCGCTGCTCCTTTTGTCGCACTGCTGCAGGAGACCGGCAACCAGGCCCAGGGAAAACGCCGCAAATACCTGGCCATTCGCAAGCCAATCACTCTGGTCGAGGGTGAAAAGCGCGTCAGCATCATTCCGTCGCGGTTTTTTCGCATCACCTTCGACATTGCCTTTGATCACCCCTGCATTGGCCTGCAGCACCGTGCCATCAAGGTTACCGGTGAATCGTTCCGGAAGGATATCGCCCCGGCCCGCACCTTCGGTTTTTTGCACGAAGTCGAATATCTCAAGGCTAATGGCTTGGCCCTCGGCGGGTCGTTGGACAATGCCGTGGTCATCGGTGAGGACGGCATCCTTAACCCCGGTGGCGTACGATTTGAGGACGAATGCGTGCGACATAAAATTCTGGACGCCATAGGAGACTTCAGCCTGCTGGGCTACCCGGTGCTCGGACACGTCAAAGCTTACAAGGCCGGTCACGACATCAACCATCAGATGGTCGAGAAAATTCTCGCCAACCCCGACTGCTGGCAGCTGGTCGAATCGGGTGAGAGTATTTCTCATAGCAGCCTTGCTATTTCAGGACATGCCGCGATGGTAATGGCGACCGCCTCTGAAGCCTGAGATCTTCCATATATTTCAAAAAAAGCAGCCGTTCCGGCTGCTTTTTTTTTACCCAACGACCTCATGGTTGCAAATAGAAGCGATCCTGGCCTAAAATCAGACACTTAATCTACCCTTGGCAGCGAGCTGACGTATGACCCAAATACCCTCCGATCCTGAACGAAACATCCGGGAAACCCGCAAACGCCGGCGCGAATGGCTCCTCATCGGCCTTATTACAGCTCTGGTGGTGATTTTTTCTAAGTTCGAAACGCAACTTTACCAGTACTCTTCCCAAGTCCCCGTAGTCAAAAGCCTGCTGGTGCTGGCGTTGATCAACCTGAATATTTTATTGATCATCCTCACCCTGTTTCTGGTATTTCGCAATGTCTTTAAACTTATCCTGGAACGTCGCAGGAATGTACCCGGCGCACGTCTGCGAACCCGCCTGGTCGTTGCTTTCGTTTCACTCTCACTGATCCCCACCCTGCTGCTGTTCTTCGTTGCAGCGGGTTTCGTTTCCAATTCAATAGAAAACTGGTTCAATATTCAAATAGAAACATCCTTGCACGAATCGTTGGAGGTCGCACAAACCTACTACAAGAATTCCGGTGCCAACGCCCTCTATTACGGCGATCAGTTGGCACGATTCATTAAAGACCAGAAGCTTCTCAATGAAAAAAACCTGCCACAACTCAAACAGCTCATTCGCGACAAGCAACAGGAGTACAACCTTGGCGTAGTAGAGGTCTTTTCCTCAACCTACGAAGAGCTTGTCCGGGCCTCCAATCCACAGATCCCAAGTGCAGAGTTTACCGACCCCGGAAGCGACGCCATACGTGAGGCGTTACAGGGCAACCGATTCACACGCATAACCCCTATCGGTAAAGCAGATCTGATCCGAGGCATTGTACCGGTTTTCTCGAACTGGAACCCCAATGACGTGGTGGGCGTGGTGGTGGTGAACTATTACGTCCCCTACTCACTGGTCAACAAAATGAAGGAAATTTCTTCGTCCTTTGAGCAATACAAAACCACAAAGCTTCTCAAAGGACGCATTCAAAAGGGATATATTCAAGTCCTGTTGATTATTGCACTGGCAATCATCTTTCTTGCCACGTGGTTCGGCTTCTATCTGGCCCGATCCATCACTGTCCCTATTCAGGAACTGGTCTCCGCAACAAACAGGGTCGCCGGCGGAGACTTATCGGTTCACATCGCCCCCCAAAGTGATGACGAAATCGCCCTGCTGGTTGAAGCCTTCAATAAGATGACCGCCGACCTGCGCACAAGCCAGGATGGGATCAACGAAGCCAACCGACACTTGCGAGCATCCAACCAGGAACTGGACCAGCGACGTCGCTACATGGAAATAGTTCTAAAAAATGTCACGGCCGGTGTCATTTCCGTTGATCGCCAGGGAAATTTGACCACAATCAACAAATCCGCTGAAAAACTTTTGAAAATCGCGACCGGAAAAGTGCTCGGTCGCCATTTCCGTCAGGTTCTGAAAGCTGAACACCTGTCCCTCATCAACGAATTACTGCGAGAATTGGCTAAATCCGGTAAAGACTCAATGCACAAACAGGTTACTGTCCCCCTCGAAGACAACAAACTTACCTTACTGGTCAACCTCACCACCCTACGTGATGAAAATGGCGAGTTCATGGGAACAGTGGTTGTGTTCGATGACCTGACCCATCTCATCAAGGCCCAGCGCATGGCAGCATGGCGCGAAGTCGCCCGGCGCATCGCCCACGAGATTAAAAACCCGCTGACACCGATCCGCTTATCGGCTCAACGCCTGCGCCGCCGCTACCTCGATCGGTTTCCCGAAGATGACAAAGTCTTTGACGACTGTACCAATATGATTATCAAGCAGGTCGATGAGCTTAAAATTTTGGTTGACGAGTTTTCAAATTTTGCCAAGATGCCCTCGGCCAGCCCCGCACCTAACAACCTCAATGATATTATCGGAGAAGCGCTGGTCCTCTATCAGGAAGCGCACCGGCATATCATCTTTTCATTCCGGCCGGATACAGCGATTCCTGTCTTTAACCTCGACCGGGACCAGATCAAACGATCCATCATTAACATGCTGGAGAATGCAGTGAGCGCAATTGGCGACGAAGGCCATATTTCTCTTGAAACCCAATATAACACCGATATGCAGATGGCCAGCATCATGATTGCCGATGACGGTTGTGGTATCCCCTCGGCAGATAAACCTCGTCTTTTTGAGCCCTACTTTTCAACTAAAAAATCAGGAACAGGACTGGGTCTGGCCATAGTAGCCACCATCATCGCTGACCATAACGGGTATATACGGGTAAAGGACAACCAGCCTAAAGGCACCAAATTCATTATAGAGTTGCCGGTCAACAGCTGCTCAAACACCAAAGAAAACCAGCACCTGCCAAAGGAATAATCATACATGAAAAGCATTCTGATCGTGGACGATGAACAAAGCATCCGGGAAAGCCTGGACGGAATCCTGCAAGACGAGGGGTTCCGCACCTTGGTTGCAGAAACGGGGGAGGAAGCGCTGGCCCTACTCGGCGAGGAAACCCCGGACCTGGTGCTGCTCGACATCTGGCTCCCCGGCATCGATGGACTTGAAACCCTGCGCCGCATCCGCGAAAACCATCAAGAACAGGTGGTCATCATGATGAGCGGCCACGGAACCATCGAAACGGCTGTCAAAGCCACAAAGCTTGGCGCTTACGACTTCATCGAAAAGCCACTATCTCTGGAAAAGGTTCTAATCAGCATCGAAAATGCGCTCAAGGTAAATCGACTGGTTGAGGAAAACCGTTCGCTAAAAGCCAAAATGGCCAAGGAATACGAAATGGTTGGCTGCAGTGCGGCCATACAAAATCTCAAGGAGCAGATTGCCATCGCCGCACCAACCTCGGGATGGGTACTCATTACCGGTGAAAACGGAACAGGCAAAGAACTGGTGGCACGTGCCATTCATCACTACTCAAAAAGAAGTGACAAACCCTTTGTCGAGGTCAACTGCGCAGCGATCCCCGAGGAGCTCATCGAATCTGAGCTTTTCGGCCATGAAAAAGGTGCGTTTACAGGGGCCACAGCGCAACGCAAAGGGAAATTCGACCAAGCTCACGAAGGCAGTCTTTTTCTGGACGAAATTGGCGATATGAGTCTCAAGACACAGGCCAAAATTTTGCGGATTCTGCAAGAGCGGAAATTCGAACGCGTAGGTGGGAATCGCACCATTGAAGTCGATGTGCGGGTCATTGCGGCCACCAATAAGGATCTTGAGGAGGAGATTCAAGATGGGAATTTTCGCCAGGATCTCTATTACCGCCTCAATGTACTTCCTTTTCATGTCCCGCCCCTGCGCGAACGCAGCGAAGACATCCCCTTGCTGGCAAAACACTTTCTCGCTTATTTTTGCAGCAAGGAAAGCAGGGAAATAAAAACCCTTGAGCAGGATGCCATCGAGGCACTGACGGCGTACAACTGGCCCGGCAACGTACGGGAGCTGAAAAATATCGTCGAACGCCTGGTTATTATGAGTCCTCGGCAGACCATCGGGTTTGAAGACCTTCCCAGCAGCATTCAAAGAAGCGGCAATCGCGACTCCGGAGCCAAGCCCTACCTACCCGCAAGCGGCGTGAGTCTCAAACAGGCAAGGGATGATTTTGAAAGGGAGTTTATTTTGCAAAAACTGCAGGAAAACGAGGGAAACATCTCACGTACCGCGGAAGCCATTGAAATGGAACGATCCAACCTGCATCGCAAGATAAAGTCATATGGGATAGAACCGAAAAAGTAGTCCTACAGGGACAACATTTTAAAGTCACACGGCCCAAGCTTCCGGTTCTGGATTTATCCCAGGAAAAGCTATGACCAGAAGGGGGGGGGTAAACAAGCCCCCGTCCACCATAAAAACCCATCAACTACTCTTGGTCGGGGGCGTCTGGGGACTTTTCATCCTGCTTACGCTTATTTTTCTCCTCTTTTTTGGCTTTTTTTGCAAGTTCCTTCTGACGCTTTTCAAAGCCGTAATTCGGTTTTCTGGCCATCGGATTGTCCTTTCTAAAAGCTAATCCGCTTACGATGAAAAGCAGACTAGACCTCATTGGATGACGCACTTGTTATCAAAAAAAAGAGCCCCACGAAATCCCGCGGGGCTCTTTTGCACATCAATGCAAAGTCTTACTTAAATGCGGCGTACGCTAGCCGACTGAGGGCCTTTCTGGCCTTGGGTGACTTCGAAGCTTACGCGGTCCCCCTCAGCAAGAGATTTAAAACCGTCGCCCTGAATTTCGGAAAAATGAACAAACACATCAGGTCCGTTATCCTGCTCGATAAAACCAAAACCTTTTGCGTCATTAAACCACTTAACTGTACCTTCTGCCATTTTAACTCCATGTTCCCCTATGGGAACTTTTTTGTTGTGCAAATCTCGTTCGCCCAAAATAAAAAAACACACAGCCCAAGTGGGTCCGCGTGTTTTGAACCATGTTGACACCTTGTCAAACTGGCGAGCGACGAAAACACTCACACAAACTTTCCTAAGTTCGAGTAACTTAACACAGCAGGGAAAGAAAGTGCAAGGCTTAAATGCCACACAAGCGATAAATGTTCATAAGATACCCCCTATTTACCTGGCTACCCTCTGTTTTGTTCTCACCACAGCGGGAATTTTCGTAACATGCGCTATTTTAAGCAAGACGAGCAACATGGTTTTCCTGCCAGGAGCCTGTCGGACTATACGAGGCGAAGCGAAAATTTGGATGCTTGAGAACAGATTTCAGGTCGTTTGAAGGTTCATAGTTGTAACTATGGGCCAAACAGACGATTTTGCAGCCGGCTCATGGATAGTCCGACAGACTCCTGGGTATCTTTCATCCCGACAAACGTGTATGATACAATCATATTTTAAAATCCAACAACAAAAGCACCACCGTCCTTCAATTCGCAAGGAGATAGAGTTGCGATGCGAAGAGCCTCAGTGGATGTGCGCAGTCAAGGCACGCCGCGTGTTAAGCCCCTCCCTGTAAAGTCCAGCGATCTCCCTGGTGTTTACTGGAAATAGCTTGGCTAAACCAAGCAAAGGAGTACCGCTATGCAAAGCACTACGCTTTCGGCCGGCGACTCAATCGAAGCCCGCTGCACCAAATGTCGCAAAAACAATCCCCACACTATCATCACCATGTCCGAAACCGGTCCGACTAAAGTGCAATGCAGTATCTGCAGTCGTCAACACAAATATAGGCCGCCATCGCCAATTAAAAAACCCGCTGCAAGTAGCCGGGCGGCCCAAATCAAAGAAGCTGAGCGTCAGGAGTGGGCAACCCTGCACGAAACCATGAACCGCGCAAAGGCATCAGCTTACTACATGACAGAGTCCTACAAAATCAAAACCCTTATCAATCATCCTGTTTTCGGACTGGGTCTGGTACAACGTGTTATTGGAGCACAAAAAATGGAGGTTTTATTTGAGGATGGCAAAAAAACCATGCGCTGCAAGTAGCCGGTCGCGACTTTCGTTTTGACCCAACCCCTTACCATAACCACTCTGCTCTTCACATACCACGCGCATTAACCGCCTGCATCCACCGCCTTCTTGCCTTTCTGTATTGAAAGAGTTTGGCGCGATGTTCAGTGGTTTATTTTATCCGGATCCAGTAAATTGACATCTCTGTGTAAACAGCAAAAAAAAGAGCCCCGCGAATTCTCGCGGGGCTCTTTTACAAATTGATGCAAATATTACTTAGATTTTGCGTACATTAGAGGACTGAGGACCTTTTTGGCCCTGGGTGACCTCAAAGCTTACACGGTCGCCTTCGGCGAGAGATTTGAAGCCTTCGCCCTGAATTTCGGAAAAGTGAACAAACACATCAGGTCCGTTGTCCTGCTCGATAAAACCAAAACCTTTTGCGTCGTTAAACCATTTTACTGTACCTTCTGCCATTTTTTTCTCCATGTTCCCCTGCGGGGATTTTTTCTGCGCAAATTCCGCTCGTCAAAAAACAAAAACACACGCCCAATCAGGCCTGTGTTTTTGATCCAGATTGACACCTTGTCAATCTGGTGAACGACTCAAGATTCACACAAACTTTCTTAAGTGGAGGCACAATACCACGGAAATATTTTATTTGCAAGCTTTAAACGCTTTCAAACAATGAATTTTTCAAGATAGACCAAAAAAACTGGCCACTTCACGATTAACCTACCCCATCTTCCTGCTGTCTTATAATTACCGTTGAAACCGCCCCCCAAAAGAGAAAGGAGAGGGAACCCAAAACAAGCAAAGCCCCCGGCCAAAAAGACCTGGAGGCTTTGATTGTTTAAGCCTGCAATGGGACGTCTAACATTCCCTAAAAATGTTTCCGTGCAACAGCAAAACCCAATCTCTAGTTTTCCTGCGCCTTAACTTCCAACAGTTCTACTTCAAACACCAAGGTAGCATTGGGACCAATACTTGGACCTGCCCCTCGATCGCCATATGCCAGGGTTGGGGGCAACACCAATTGCCATTTGGAACCTTCCTTCATGAGTTGCAGGGCTTCTGTCCAACCCGGGATGACACCACCGACGGGAAATTCGGCAGGTTCATTACGCGAGTAAGAGCTGTCGAATTCTGTACCATCAACCAGAGTCCCGCGATAATGGACTTTAACGATATCGCTGGCCGTTGGTTGCTTGCCTTGACCTTCAGTGAGGACCTTGTACTGCAAACCGCTAGGCAAGGTAACTACGCCATCTTTCTTAGCGTTTTCCTCCATGTATTTCTTGCCTGCTTCAGCATTTTTGACGGTAGCCTCTTCAAGGCGGGTCTTTTCACGGGCCATCATTTCCTGCTGAAAAGCAACCATGGTTTCCCGAATCTGTTCATCATTCAGCAACGGTTCGGTTCCAGCCAATCCGTCTTCAATGCCCTTAAGAAGAAGATCCGGGTTTAACTCAACCTGTTGAGTTTTGAAATCCCGCCCAATGCGCAACCCTATCCCATAACTTACCTTGTCCTGCAATGATTCCATCTTCACACCAACCTGCTCTTTACCGGTGCAACCGCCAATCATAAGTAGTGCAGCCGCCAAGGCCAGGGAATTCCTAACGGTACGTTTCATTACATAACCTCCATGCGTAAAAAGACTGGTTTAATAAATGATCAACAAAATTACCTTTGACATCGCTGAATTGCAAACACGTTTTATTCGCCCGCCTTAAATTCTCCTTCTGCACCTTCACCCTGTGGATAGCTAAGAGGTGCGGCTTTCGCTAGGGAGCCTCTTCTTCTACTAAATCAGCTTGGGTCTCCATACTGATACGCCCCAAGCGACCACCTTGCAAATCATTCAGCAAAAGCTCGGCAGCCCGCTGTCTATCGACGACACCACCGGTGGCTAGACAGCCCCGGCGACGACCGACCTCTTCGATGAGGAACTCGCCATTTTCCGGCATCGACTTCAACTTGTAACGTTCTGCAAGTTGCTGAGGGTAGCGCTCCAGCAAAAAATCACCGGCAAAAGCCGCAACCTGTTCATGGTCCATGGCATTGTCACCAATAGCCCCTGTGACTGCCAGACACATAGCTCCCCGCTGGTCTTCAAGATTGGGCGCCAATACCCCCGGAGTATCGTACAGAAAAATACCGTTACGTAAATCGACTTGTTGAGAACTGCGCGTTATGGCGGGCTTATCCCCAACCTTGGCAATTTTTCGTCCGCACAACGTATTGATAAGGGTCGACTTACCGACATTGGGGATTCCGACAATGAGAATACGTAGAGGCTTGCCTGGGCCGCCTCGGTGCGGCACAAGGCTACGACAGAGGCGAGTCAGGCGCGTCGCCTCGCCCTTCCCCGTTGCAGTTATGGCAAGCGCCTTAATCCCTTTACCGCTATTTTCGAAATAACGTACCCACTCTGACGTGACAGCAGGATCGGCCAAATCACTTTTATTTAAAACTTTAATGCAGGGCTTGGTACCACGCAATTCGGTCAACAGTTCATTACTACTGGCCAGCGGCAGCCGCGCATCAAGCACCTCTATAACAAGGTCGATTTTCGGCATAGCCTCAGAAATCTGTTTCCGAGCACTATGCATATGTCCTGGGAACCACTTGATCATCTATATTCTCACTGCAGGATCTGACTATTGTACCACTGCCAGGCCTTTTGTTAATGGCTTCCCAGCATACAGCAAATGCCATGCCGGAAAGCAGAAGTTAAATTGAAGGTCGAGAACTAAACTACGGAGTGCATACTAACTGCGCTTCTGCAACAGCGCAAGCACACGTTTTGCCGCACGATTAGCGGCAGCGACACAATCATTGAGCCCGACACCATAAAATGCATTTCCAACAAGGATCAGGCCCGGATATGCAAGCGCGCTACCCTCAAGGGATCTCAGCCGGGCTGCATGGCCAGAGACATACTGAGGGATAGCCGCTGTATGACGGATTATTTTTACAAATTGAGGTCGTTGCTTTATATCCATTGTGCGCCTCAAATCCTCCTGGACACGTTGCTGAACTTCGTCGTCACTGAGATTAATCGACTCGGGTCGCGTAGCACCGCCAAACATGGTCCGCAACAACACATGCCCATCGGGGGCCCTGCCAGGGAAGATACTGGACGACCATAAAGTACCAAGACTATGCAAGCCCGAACCTCGCGCTGCAAGGTAACCGAATCCGTCAATTCCCTTGGGCACGGATTCACGCCTATAGCCGAAACATGCCACGTGCATCGGAGCGTAGGGTATCTGTCGCAATTGCTCTGCCATACCGACTGAGAAAGATTCCACTTGCGAAGCCAGTACCATGGCCGGCACGGCGGATATCAAAACCTCGGTTTCATGGACATTCCCCCCCTCGGTAAGAAGGGAAAAACCTTCTTTCGATGGCGTGATCGACACCACGGCATCACCAAGACGCAAGCTTCCTTCGAGGTGCCGGGCCAGTCCATCGGTTAGCTGCTGTATCCCTCCGACAAAAGAGGTAAGGATCCCACCTGGGCCAGCCGCCCCGGCAACAGCCTTACCGGCCCGACGTTCCCTACGCTTCTGTCTTGCCAACAGCAACAGCGCACGTATCAGCCCGCCGTATTGCTGCTCCAGCTCATAAATTCGCGGAAAGCAACTGCGCAGACTCATGGTCTCGGGATCTCCGGCAAAGATGCCGGAAGCCATGGGCCCGACCAGTTGATCCAGCGCCTCACGCCCCAGTCTCCGGCGTACAAAATCAGCCAGTGTCTCATCGGCCCCGTCTTTGCGACGCGGCACGACTATTTCTGCTGCCAATCGCAATTTGCCAGGCCATGACATCAGGGAAGATCGAAAAAAATCCGAGGCCGACTCAGGTACCCGCTGCAGACAGTCACCGTCAAAAATAAACCGTTTGCGGGCCGCATCGTTGGAGCGCAGCAACTGTGTCGCCAACTCGGCCTCGTGACAGAGGTCGAGGGTCATGGGCTTGCTGTCCAGGAAACCGTTGGGACCCCACTCACAAAGATAATCTCCCACCTTTTCAGAACGAATCTTGCCGCCAGGACAGTTATTTTTTTCAAAAACTTCAAGTGTCACATCCAAACCAAGCTGGCGCGCACCCTGCTGGACAGAAAAGGCCGTAGCAAGCCCGGAAATGCCAGCTCCGACGACGGTTACTTTCATAGGAGACCCCTTCTACACTCAAAGATTATGTCGGCGCCCTGCCTGCCTGTGAAACGGACACCTTGACGTGCCCCCTTGAGCTACTTATATTACCTAAGCGATATTGACTTTTCACTCAGGAGAAATCATGGCCAAAGACTATTATGCCATTTTGGGCGTCGGCAAAGACGCTGATACCGATACCATCAAAAAGGCTTACCGCAAACTGGCACTTAAATATCATCCGGACAAAAATCCTGGCGACAAGCAGGCCGAGGAACGCTTCAAGGAGATCACTGAAGCGTATGCAGTGCTCTCCGACGCTGACAAACGCCGACAATATGACCAGTTTGGCGAATCAGGCTTCCACCAACGCTTCAGCCAAGAGGATATTTACCGTAACTTTGATGTCGGTGACATGTTCCGCGAGTTCGGTTTCGACACCAACGATATTTTCGGTCGCGTGTTCGGCGGGGGCCGAGGTCAGTCATTTTTCCAGGGAGGCCGCCCTCGTGCGGTCAAGGGCCAGGACTATGTTATGCACCTCAATTTACCTTTCCGCCAAGCGGTTCTGGGGGACCAGCGACGCGTCGACTTTCGTGGCGAAGATGGCGTTGAACACCTGCAGGTAAACATTCCACCAGGCGTCGAATCAGGCCAGAGGTTGAGAGTTGCCGGCAAAGGGGGTTCAAGCCCCACCGGAGGTCCCCGCGGCGATCTGTTCCTAGAGATCAAGGTCGACCCGGACAGCCGCTTCACCCGCGAGGGCCGTGACCTTTATGTGACGGTACAAATTCCTTTCAGCGGCGCATGCCTGGGTACCACCGTCGAGGTTGCAACCCTGAACGAGGAAAAACGGGTCAAGGTTCCCGCCGGCATAGCCAGCGGCGGCAAACTCCGATTGAAAGGGTTCGGTGTCCCGGCTCACGGTCGCAATAAAGCCGGGGATCTTTTTGCGATTATCGAAATCGCCGTGCCAAAAAAAATAACCAACGAGCAGAAAGAGCTCCTAAAAAAACTTGCGGAAACAGGTCTCTAAGCAACCCGCAGAAGCCTAATCCACCTACCGATCGAAACCGTCTACGGCGTCTCCTGACAGGGGACGCCGTTTGCTTTCAGACTGCGTTCCCGCCAAGACGCAGGAACACGGGAAGCCACCAGGGCCGCCATGGCGCGAATAAAGCCGGGATCATCATTAAATGCGGCAACACGCTCAAACTGCATCATTCCTCTTTGCAAAGCATAATCCCGGTACTCATGGTCGATTTCATGCAAAGTCTCGACATGATCGGACACAAAAGAGAGCGGCACAACCAGCACAGCTTTGCATCCTTCCGCCACCAATGAGTCAAGGGTTTCGGTTACGCTCGGGCCGATCCAGCGCACGGGACCGCTACGGCTTTGAAAAGCCAGCCGGGCGCTGACCTCCGGCAAACGATCCAATACCCCCTGCATGGTGACACGCACCTGGTCAAGATAAGGATCGCCGTCCAGAATGAGTTTTTCAGGCAAAGAATGGGCACTGAACAACACAACAACCTGCCGCAGCTGCTCGCCCTCAAACCGTCTCAAACCTTCCCTTACATGATGTGTCAAAACATCAAGGTACGGCGGCCAGTCGAACCACTGCGGGATCAGACGATAATCGAGTTCCGGGCAGAAACGTACGGCATTCCGGCAAAAATCATTAATACTGCTGCCCCCGGTAGCGGATGTAAAATGAGGATACAATGACAACACCATGGCACGCCGCACTCCCTTGAGACGCAATCGGGTCAAAACATCGATTGCTCTAGGCTGCCAATAACGCATAACCACTTCCGGCTGCCAAGCATCCCCCAGCAACCGGCTGATACCTTCAGCCTGTCTCTCGGTCCAATGACGCAGGGGAGACGAACCACCAATCGCTGCGTAGCCCCGCCGGGCCTTTCCTCCACGCAGGCGTGACATCAGGCCGGCAAAAGGTCGCTGCATAAAAGCCCCACCTGGCAGACGGATCAATTCCCGATCGGAAAACAGGTTCCGCAGAAACGGCTGCACCGATTCCAGAGAATCCGGCCCTCCCATATTTAGCAACACGAGTGCGGTATTTTCAGCCATACAAACTTCGGTCTGCCATGCCGTGCGTTCCATGCCATGCTCCATCAAATCTGGCTTAGGCGATGCACACATTCAACAAGAAACGCTGCGTTTTCCGGTGGCACCTCGGGAAGAATGCCATGCCCAAGATTAAAAATATGGCCGGGACGGCCGGCATTTTCATCCAGGATACGCCTCACCTCGCGTTCGATAATCGTCTGGTCGCCCAGCAAAACGGAGGGATCGAGATTGCCCTGCACAGCCATCTTACCGCCGAGGATATCTCTGGCCTTATTCAAAGCGATACACCAGTCGAGGCCAACGACCTGCCCACCGGCACTGGCAACCAGATCGAGCATATTTCCGGCCCCTTTGACAAAGTGAATAAGCGGCACCCCGAGATCTTCCAGTGCAGCCAGGAGACGGTGACTGTAAGGCAGCACATAACGCTGGTAATCGGCTGGAGAAAGAATCCCTCCCCAACTGTCAAAAACCTGCAGAGCCTGGGCACCGGCCTCGGCCTGGGCCCGCAGATAGACGATACTGGTATCTGTGATTTTGTCCATCAGCTGCGCATAAATTGTGGGGGACTGATACATAAGGCGCTTAAGGGCCAAAAAGTGCCGGCTGCCAGCCCCTTCGACCATGTAGCAGGCCAGGGTAAAGGGTGCGCCACCAAACCCGATCAAGGGGACGCGGCCAGCCAACTCCCGCCGCAGCAGGCGAATGGTTTCAAACACATAAGGAACATCCTGCTCCGGTTGCAGCACCCGCAAAGCCGCCACATCGGATTCTGAGCGGACCGGCGGTTCAAGTTCGGGGGCCGGTCGATAATGCAGACGTTGCCCCATCGGTTCGATGGGAACGAGGATATCGGAAAACAAAATGGCGGCGTCGACACCCAGCACGTCGACCGGTTGCAACGTCACCTCAGCAGCCAATTCAGGTGTTTTGCACAGTTCCAGAAACGTTACCTCTTCCCTGATCTTGCGATATTGAGGGAGATAGCGCCCGGCCTGCCGCATCAACCACACAGGGGTACGTGCCACCGGCTGACCGTAACAGGCCTTGATAAAATCGTAGCTTTCATTCATGGATATCGTCCTTCACTGCGCCGGTCTTGCGCGGTTCGTAGCTGCAAAAAGGTTCTTCCGCAAGATAATCGCCGTACACGGCATCGGCCCGAGCGCGGCAACCTCCGCAAACTCGCAGATATTCACAGACACCGCATTTGCCACGGTAACCGCTGAAATCCCGTAATTCATTAAGCAAGGGCGAGTCGAACCATAGTTGGCTAAAAGGGGTTCGCTTAACATTGCCGACAGCCCGCGGAAAATAGGAACAGGGCTTCAGATCACCAAACGCATCGATGAAGCAGATGCTCTGCCCAGCCAGGCATCCCTTGCTTCCGCCGGTGGAAAACGACAAACTGCGTCTCTCTAGACTGGCGCCTTCAGCACGGGCCAGTTGCGGGGCAATCCGGTAATAGTGAGGTGCACAGGTCGGACGCATGAGGATATCTTGCTCGTCCCTCTCCTGCCGGTAATGCCAGGCAAGAATCTCTTCATAATCCGTCCCGCTTATCAATTCATTTAGAATATCCTCGCCCCGCCCGGTCGGCACGATCATGAACAGATACCAGGCCACCGCCCCAAGCTTTTTAGCTAACTGAAAAGTTGCGGCGATATCGGTCTGATTGCGTTGCGTAAAGGAAGAATTCACCAGAAACGGTATACCATTGCGGCGCAAGGTATCTGCCGCCCGCACGGTGGCGTCAAAAGCCCCGGGACAACGCCGGAAGTCATCATGGACATGAGCACTTGAACCATCCAGAGACAAGGACACCATGCGTATGCCGGTGGATTTCATTGTACGGCAAACGTTATCCGTTACCAGAGTTCCATTGGTGGCCATACACATGCGGAGTCCTTGTTCGGTACCGTAGGCTGCTATATCAAAAATATCCTCGCGCAATAGAGGTTCCCCACCGGATAAAACCAGGACCGGGCGGGAAACACTGCATATATCGTCGATAAGACGAAACGCCTCCGCAGTATTAAAATCCCCATCGGGTGCATTCAGATCAGAAGAGCACCGGCAATGAATGCATTGCAGATTGCAACGTCTCGTGCTCTCCCAGGCGATCCATTTGGGCAGAAATTTTTGTAAAACGTCACTCACCAATATCCTCCCGGTGGAAAAACAGACATAATTTTGGGATGATACATCACAATACCGGTTGGGGACAAGCGATGCTGTAAGGCGTTCAGGAAATGATCATAAAAAAAGCGGGGCATGCCACAGCTCGCCCCGCTTTTTTCGATCTTTAAATTTGGATTGTCAGCCATTGACCGCCAGAGGCTGGCCGACCTGATCGGACAAGGCGAACAGTTCGTCAAAAATGGCCTGAACCGTGGTAATGCGGTCTGCCTTCCAGGCGTTGGTTCCACAGAAAACCAGTCCAGTATCAACGTCACCCCTCTGCGCCCGGTCTAAAGCACCAACGATACAGAACCTCTCACCGGTTTCCTTGTATGTGCATTTTTTGAGGCAAGCACACCCGCAACCAAGCCCGGCATCCAGGTCGTGCTGGCGTACATGTTCAATATTGCGAACCAAAGCACGTCCCGGCAAACCGGCAGGACTCATGATCAACCCGATATCTTCGGGACGACAGTCGAGATAGGCCTGTTTAAAAGCAGGCTCGGCATCGCATTCTTCGGTACAGACAAACCGACTCGCCATCTGTACGGCATCGGCCCCCTGTGCCAATGCATGCAGTACGTCTTTCCGATCCCAGACTCCACCAGCGGCGATTACAGGCATGTCGATTTGATATGCCTGTTGAAAATGCTCCTTGACCTGGCGCACGGTTTCATACTGGTCATAACAGCCGATGCCGATATTTTCAGGTTTTTCACCCAGGTGCCCCCCGGCGGTATCCGGGTCTTCCACCACCANNCGCACTCTTCGGTGCAGACAAAGCGTGAGGCCATCTGTACGCCATCAGCCCCTTCAGCCAGGGCATGCTCAAGATCAGCCCGATCCCAGATGCCACCGGCAGCAATTACCGGAATCTCAACGTGGTATTCATCTCGGAAGAACTGTTTGATCCCCCGCACCGTGGCGTACTGGTCATAATCTCCTTTGCCGATATTCTCCATCTTCTCACCCAGGTGGCCACCGGCAGTGTCCGGGTCTTCCACCACCACAGCATCGGGTAAACGGCCATAAGTCTGGTTCCATTTACGTCCGATGAGCTGCGCGGCGCGCACCGAGGATACAATAGGGATCAAAGCCACATCGGGATAATCAACCGTCAGAGAGGGCAGACTCATAGGCAAGCCGGCACCACTGACGATAAACTTGGCGCCAGCCTCACAAGCTGCCCGCACCATATCGTCATAGTTGGTCACAGCCACCATGCAGTTAACGCCGATGATTCCATCGGGGGCAATGGCATAGGCCTTGCGGATTTCGTCCTTGAATGCCTGAATATCCGCCGCGAAGAAATTACGCCCGTTATAGTGAGGACTGTTGATGCCGATCCCGGCGGCGGCCACGGTCCCGAATCCGCCACAGCGGGCTACATGACCGGCCAGCCTGCCAGCGGAAATCCTGACGCCCATACCGCCCAGAACCAACGGGAAGGGAGAGGAATGTCGACCTATGACCAGTTTTTTGATAACGGTGTCTTTCATTTATTTATCTCCAAGAGCAAAGCCGTTGCAATGTACGGCTCATATTAGCAGAAAGTACCCTTGGCAATTGTAATAGTTGTGTAAAACCCTCATCTAAGCATGGTGCGGCATGCGCACCCTTTTCCCTTGAACCGGGAAGCGGCCAATGGTAAACAGGAAGGCATGAAAACATGGCGCCGCATCATAAATCCGTTAATGGCCTTCATCGGCATCCAACTGGCGTGGGTGTTGGTCGTGGTCTGTTGGGTAACCTGGTTTTTACAGAACCACCGAAAACTACGGTTGATGGCTGAAAAATACCACCCGGAACTATTGTTTGGCCGCTACGACTGGCTTCTCCTCATCGAAGGCTTGGTCTTGCTGGTAGCCATTCTGGCGGGCGTCTACGTCATTTTCCTTTATTGGCGCCGCCAGTCTTCGCTGTACCGCGCCCAGAAGCAATTCATTTCCCAAGTCAGCCATGAATTGAAATCCCCCATTGCCTCTTTGCAACTGCATCTGGAAACGATCCGCTTTCGCCACCCCAACCCGGAGCAGATGAAGGTCTTTCTTGACACCATGCTGGACGACACCGCACGTCTCAACAGCATGGTGGATAATATGCTGACCGCCAACCGCATGGAACAACGCTGGCCACGTCTCGACCTTCGTCACGGCAATCTATCAGCAGTTGTCGAAAAGTACCTGGTGCGCCAATCATCAGCCTTACCCAAAGGCACTATTATCGAAACCAGCATTGAACCCAATCTGTTTTGCCGATTTGAACCTTCTGCAATCGAAACCATGCTGCGCAACCTGCTTGAAAACGCCATTCTCTATTCAAACCCGCCAGCACACATCAGCGTCACACTGACAGGTGAAAAACAGCATTGTCACTTAATCGTTGCGGACAAAGGTCGCGGTATCGACCCCAAAGAACAAAAAAAGGTATTCCGCATATTTTACCGCGGAACACATCGTGGAGAGACCATTCAGGGGTCAGGTCTGGGACTGTTCATCGTACGCACCCTGACTTGGCGACATAAAGGGAAAGTCTGGCTGGAAAGCAAAGGCACCAACCAGGGAACCAAAGTCCATGTACTGTTGCCACGCGACACGAAACCAACCATGGGAGCATCATCATGACTCGACCGCATATTTTGCTCGTCGAGGATGAACTGCATATCGCCCACGGCCTGATTTTCAACCTTGAGCAGGAGGGCTACCAGGTCATCCATGTTACCACCGGCGAACAAGCCATGGAACAGGCACCCTGGGAACAATGCCTCCTGGTCATTCTGGATCTCATGCTGCCAGGCATAAGCGGCCTCGAGGTTTGTCGCCAGGTTCGTCAGCAGGACCCCCGTCTACCAATCTTGATCCTTACCGCACTGGGCAAGGAACAGGATCGCATTGCTGGACTGGAAGCCGGTGCGGATGACTACCTGACGAAACCGTTCAGCCTGACCGAGTTCCTCTTGCGTGTACGTGGCATGGTGAATCGTTCAACCTGGTATCGCAACACACCAAAAACCGGGGACAGCTTCCGATTTGGCGAAAATACAGTTTACCTTCAGGAGCGACGGGCCCATACGGCTCAGGGCGATATCGCCCTCACCGATCTGGAAATACGCATGCTGCGTATCTTTTTTGAAAAAGAAGGCGACATCTTGTCACGGGAAGAGTTACTGGCCTCCGTGTGGGGACTGGCTCCGGACACAGAAACCCGCACGCTTGACAACTTTATTGTGCGCCTGCGTAAATACTTCGAGCCCACCCCAACCCATCCCATCCACTTCATTACCGTACGCGGACGAGGTTACAGATTTTCCCGTGGAGGTTCTAAAGCATAAAAAAAAAGGGGGAGCCATGGCTCCCCCGTCGTGATTCATCGTTGCACGGGTGTTATTCGCCCAAAACTTCCGACCGGAAAGCATCCAGCCCCATGTCCTGAATATGCTTACCTATACGCCCCTTGCGGTTTTGAGCCTTGAACCAGTCCACAACCTTAGCGATGATAGCAATGGCTTCCTCATCACTGGGGACATGTTCCACAAGTTTCTGGGACAAGCGCGGCATGCCACCGCCGTTGCCGCCCACCATGACATTCCAGCCTTTGGGGGTACCGATCAGGCCGACATCCTTGATGCAAGCCTCGCCGCAATCGTTAGCGCAGCCAGACACACCGATTTTGAATTTCCAGGGCAACTCCATGCCATGATAGACCTTGTCCAGCTCCAGACCGACACCTACGGAGTCCTGCTGTCCTCGCTTGCAAAAGGTGGTACCCGGACAAATTTTAACGGAACGTACACACATCCCGATGGCTGCCCCCGGTTTTTCGCCAACAGCTTCCCATATGGCATCCAGCTGATCCTCGGCAATCCCGACAATGGCAATACGCTGGGCACTGGTTAATTTCAGGGCCTTGGCATTGAACTGCTCAGCTACATCGGCAATCTTGCGCAAAGTAGCAGGGGATGTGATGCCGCCAGGGATATGCGGAGCGACAGCATAAGTTTCCTGGTCGCGCTGAACAATGGCACCTTTTTCAAGCAAGTCTTTTTTCATAAAAAGTCTCCTTCTTCCTCTAAAATAGCAAATAAAACAGCATGTTCCGGAAAAACCGTTACAAACAAACCAATCAGGCTATAAGCCGCTCCACTTGGTGCAAAAGGTCATCAAGACGAAACGGTTTGGACAAGTAGCCATCAATCCCCATCTCGATCGCGCGCCCCCGTTCGGACTGCTGATCCTTGGCTGTCAGGATAAGGACCGGGCAATCTTTGATGGAAGGGTCACAGCGCATCTCTCGCACAGTTTCAAACCCGTCCATCCCACCCGGCATCATAATATCCATGATAACCAGATCGGGGGTTCTAAGCCTTGCGATATCAAGCGCCTGTTCGCCACTTTCCGCCAGCAATATTTCCCGGTTAGGACCGCGAAGACTGACCTCCAGCAATTGCCGAATAGTCGGTTGGTCATCTACCACCAAAATATTTTTCACACTTCGACCTATCTATATTACCCTAAAATTACTGCAGACATAGTATTCAACACTGACAAACAAGCGATTTGAACTATAAAGCATCTCCCCTCAAGGAGCAAGCACCTCTTAATCTAAACCAGCAAACACCTGCATGAACGAGCATCACGACAGGGTTTAGACTTGGAAGAAAGACATCAACCCCTTATAATCGGCCAAGGGCTTGCCCCTGACGATAACCTTTTCCATAAAACACCACCCCACCCGCCAAGGAGGTAACCTGATGGCCCTGTTTCTCAGTGAAAAAGACGTTCGCAAGGTGGCAACCATGCCCTTGGCACTGGAAGCCGTCGAGATGTCCCTGCGCGAGCACAGCCTTGGCCGGGCCGTCAATATTCCTCGGGAACGAACCCGTATCCAAAAAGGTGCCTTACACCTCTTGCAGGGAACGGTTGATTGTCTGGACACTATTGGCTTCAAGGCCTACACCTCGACCCGCGAAGGAAACCGTTTTCTTATACACCTCTACAATGCGACTTCCGGCCGACTGGATGCCATCATCGAGGCCAATTTTCTTGGCATGTTGCGAACCGGCGCCGCCAGCGGCATTGCCAGCCGCTATCTGAGCCGCCCTGAGGCCAGCGTGGTCGGCATGTTTGGAGCCGGCTGGCAGGCACAGGGGCAACTGGCAGCACTTTGTCAGGTGCGTCCGATCCAACGGGTTAAAGTATTTTCCCGCGATCGCCAGCGTCTCGAAGACTTCTGCAGAGAGCAATCCCGGCAACTCGTCATCGAAATCATCCCGGCGGCAAACGCCGAAGAGGTGGTACGCGGCAGCGACATCGTCACGACCGTCACAACCTCAGCAACGCCCTTGTTCAATAGTGCGTGGCTGGAGGCAGGCTGCCACATCAATGCCGTCGGTAGCAACGCCCTGATACGGACAGAAATTGATGAAAAAACCATCCTTCGTTGCGACCCGGTGGTGGTCGATGCCCGCGATGTGGCCGCCCGCGAATGTGGAGACTTACTGCCGCTGTTGGAAAAAGGACGCATTCGCTGGACGCAGATCCCGGAACTGGGAGAAATCATTGTTAACCGCCTGCCCGGCCGCACCAGTCCAACACAAATCACCCTGTTCGAATCGCACGGCATGGCCATCCAGGACCTGGCCCTGGCAGTCCAGGTGCTGCAACAGGCAAAACAGCAGGGACTCGGTATGGAATTACCCTTTGGGGACTGAAAATCCCTCGCCGCAAGTCTCTACAGCATATCCAGCGGATCGATGTCGAGGGTCAGCGCCACCTTGCCGGGCAAAGCCCGCCGCAGCAACGGCAAGCGGGTCAGGAGATGGCGCAGAGGGGGGCGACTTGGCGACTTGAGCAACACTTGATAGCGATTTTTACCACGCAGGCGCGCCAACGGGCAGGGAGCCGGGCCAAGAACTTCGACGCCGAGTTTTTCCGCCGGCGCCAACAGTTCCGCAACCACTCCCTGCGCTTCAGCCTCGACCTGTTCGCGAACCGCACCGGAAAACACACAATTGACCAGAAAACCGAAGGGCGGATACCCCAATTCCTGCCGTAAGGCCAATTCCTCTTGCGCAAACCCCTCATAATCGTGGCGGATACAGCAATCAAGAGCGAAGTGCTCGGGGGCGTAGGTCTGCACAAAAACCTTGCCGGGGCGCTCGCCGCGGCCTGCCCGTCCGGCCACCTGCGTGAGCAACGTAAAAGCACGCTCCGCGGCACGAAAATCAGGAAGGTTCAAAAGGTTGTCGGTCTGCACCACCCCCACCAGTGTCACACCCGGAAAATCGAGTCCCTTAGCCACCATCTGAGTACCGACCAGTATATCTATCGCACGATTTTCCATAGCCGATACCAGCGACTGATGGGCTCCCTTACGACCGGTTGTATCCCGATCCATCCGCGCAATGCGGGCCGTCGGCAACAATTCCTGCAACTCCTGCTCAAGGCGCTCGGTACCCGCACCCTCCGGCAAGATGCTTGCCCCTTGGCATGACGGGCACTGGTCAGGGGGCTGCTGACGAAAATCGCAATAATTGCAACGAAGCTCCTTTTGCGACAAATAAAAAGTCAGGGTGATATCGCAGTGCGGACAACGCAAAGCAGTACCGCAATCGGCACATAACAGATACGGTGCAAACCCGCGCCGATTCAACAACAGCAGGGACTGCTCACCGCACTCCAGGTTGGCAACGAGCGCATCTTTAAGCGTTTGGGACAATGTCCCTTCAGGCCGATTCTGGGTCAGATCGATCAACTCCACCGTCGGCAGCGAGCGCCCCATGACGCGCTCCGGCAGCAGCAGATAATCTATTCGCCCCTCAAGAGCGCGCTGGTAGGTGGTCAAAGCAGGGGTTGCGCTGCCGAGCAGCACCACAGCCCCCTCCATCTGCCCGCGCATTAAAGCCAGATCGCGGGCGTGGTAACGAAAACCGTCGCCCTGCTTGTAACTCGACTCGTGCTCCTCATCGACGATGACCATGCCCAAACGCTCAAGGGGCGCAAACACGGCCGAACGCGCCCCGATGACGATATCGGCGTCGCCACGTGCCACACTGCGCCAGGCATCAAAACGCTCTCCCGACGAAAGTCCTGAATGCAGCACTGCCAACGCGGCACGCCCATCGGCGAACCGGGCCCGGAAGCGACTTACCAGTTGCGGCGTCAGGGCGATCTCCGGCACCAGCACCAGAGCTTGCCGCCCGGATTCGATAACGGCTTCAATCGACCGAAGATAAACCTCGGTTTTGCCACTGCCGGTAACACCATGCAACAGCATGGGCCGAAATTCGCCACTTTGCAGAGCCGTCCCTATAGCGGAAAAAGCCTGCGCTTGCGGCGCTGTCATCTCGACCGGCTTATCCGGGGCCGGTATCAGATCCGCAAAAGGATCCCTTAGCCGCTCTCGCTGCTTTTCCAGGAGAAATCCTTGCTCGACGAGAGTTCTGAGGCTTCCCTCGCAACTGGGGAAAAGGTCCAGCAGCTCACTTCGGGAAGTATCAGCAGTCCGCCTCAGATACTCGAGAACCTCGCGCTGGCGGGGCCCTCGTGGCGTACCGACCACTTCAGACGGCCGATAAACACGCTCGGCAAGCACCTTCACGCCATTATTCCCCCCAGACAAGCCAGCGGGCAAGGCCGTGCGAATCACCTCACCGATGGGAAACTGGTAATAATCGGCAGCCCGCCGGAAAAACTCGACCATGGCAGGGGGAAAAAGGGGCTCTGCTCCCAATACTTCAATGATTGGTTTAAGCCCGCCGCCCTCACCCTGCATCACCTCCAGCACATAGCCTATGGCTGTACGTCTCCCCAAAGGGACCCTTACCCGCGCACCGACCGGAACCTCCCCCGCCAAAGCGGGTGGCACCAGATAGGAAAGAGCCTTGTCCAAAGGAGCTGCCACGGCCACCGTTGCGACAAAAGTGCTCATAAGTCAGCACCTGCGTTGTGATTCAGATGTGATATCGTCATTACGAACAACCCTAACAGGACCCATGACAGGAAGGTTGGATGCCCCTGTCCGCCATGTTATAGTAGACACACAAAATGGTTTATCGATGAAGTTTTATGTCTATACCACCGAGGGACATAAATTCTCTCTATGCCGGCCATACGCACATGAAGCGTAGGCACAACCACTTGAACGCTAACTACGAATACAGCGAAAGCGGCTTCACAACCAGAGATTGCAACAGAAGCATTCATTATCCAGGGGAACTCGGCCAACAGTGTTGTCGACAACCTTGCAACCAAACGGATTCAGGCCACGACCATGCACCTCGCCAAGCCAACCATCAAATCCCTGCCCCGGCGGCGCTTCCTGTTAAGCGGGGCCGTAATCCTTGGTGGCCTGCTTGCCGCAGATGTCACATTGCGCCAGCCCCAGGCACTTAGCATAGAAAAGCACATCGTCCCCGTCGCCAAAATCCCCAAGAGCAAAGAGATACGCCTGATTCAACTGTCGGATCTCCACTTGCGAACATCGCGAGGGTATTTTGAACGGGTAGCCCAGGTGGTCAGCAGATTGAGCCCTGATGCTATCGTGCTGACGGGGGACTACCTCGAACAAAGCCGCAACCTGGAAGGGGTGCTGAAATTTCTGCGCTTATTGCATGCCCCCGCAGGTATTTTTGCGGTACAGGGCAACTGGGAATACTGGGCGCGACTCGAAGGCGAAAATCTGCGGCGACAGTTCAGCAGGGCGGGGGTCACCCTGCTGATCAACGAGCGACGCGACCTGAAGATCCACGGAGTGCCGCTGTCCATTCTGGGTGTCGACTATCCTTCACCTGCCGACCAGGTATCTCGTCTGGTCCAAGGGGCCAGTCACAGGCGCCTCAATCTCATGTTGTCCCATGTGCCGGCATTCAACCATGAATTACTGGATAAACGGATCGATCTGGTGCTGGCAGGGCACACCCACGGTGGACAAGTTCGTCTTCCGCTACTGCCGCCGCTTTACCTTCCCCGCTTCTCTGGAGCCTTTGTAGCCGGATTCTATCAGGCGGGACTGGTCAAGGTTCCATTGTATGTCAACCGTGGTCTGGGCACCAGCATGCTGCCTGTACGCTTCATGTGCCCTCCTGAGATAACCTTTTTCAGGTTTGTTCATCAGCTACCGGGCCATGCAGCTTCGCAAGACAATCCTGCAGATACATCAACTCCTTCATCAACAGCGAAAAACCCTGCCCGGTAAGGCTCTGCGCTCCATCGCACAAGGCCTGATCCGGCGAGGGGTGTACTTCGATCATCAATCCATGCGCGCCAGCCACCAGAGCTGCGCGCGACATGACCGGCACCAGGGCGCGACGCCCCGTGGCATGACTGGGATCGACAATGATCGGCAAATGACTCAACGACTTGACCAGCGGCACCACTGACAGATCAAGGGTGTTGCGGGTTGCCGTTTCAAACGTACGGATGCCACGTTCACACAGGATCACCTGATCGTTACCTTCGGCCACAATATATTCGGCAGCAGCAAGAAACTCCTCGATGGTCGCACTCAAACCCCGTTTAAGCAGCACGGGACAGCGAAGTCGGCCCACCTCTTTAAGCAAGTCGAAATTCTGCATGTTGCGTGCGCCGATTTGCAAAAGATCGGCGTAGCGACAGGCAAGATCCAGTTGCTCGATACGCATCACCTCGGTAACAACCGGCAGGTCGACCTCCTGACCCGCAGCTTGTAAAAACTTAAGACCTTCAGCTCCCAACCCCTGGAAGGAGTGAGGACCGGTGCGCGGCTTAAACGCGCCCCCTCGCAGGATATGGGCCCCGGCAGCCTTAACCAGACGCGCCGCTTCCAGCATCTGGACTTCACTCTCGATGGAGCAGGGACCGGCCATAACCACCGGAGGACAGCCATCCCCCACCAAAACAGGACCGACGCTCACAACAGTCGAAGCCGGGTGAAAATCCCGTGACACCATTTTATAAGGTTTGCTGACATGAATGATTTCCAATACTCCAGGAAGGTCCCGAATGGTGGCATCATCCACATACCCTCGGTTGCCCAAAACCCCAATGGCGGTTCTCTCGCCGCCAGGGATAGGCTGAGCCAGCAATCCCAAAGCGGAAATCGCCTCTTCAACGGCATGAATCTGATCAATGGTAGCGTTATGATGCATAACGATAAGCATAAAAGCCTCCTTAGTGGCTTTGTAAAATAAACGCCAGGCTCGCCTTCGTTCTCAAAACACACAAGATATTCGCGCACTGGCACAATCACAATCAGGCCGTTCAGACTATCCTCTAAAACGTCGAAACACAACCCTTTTCAAGCCCGAGAAGACCCGCCCGCCCGAAGGCCTGAAGTCAAAAAACGTCTTGTGACAAGAGACCTTTCGTGATAGCCTAAATCTTTTTTTTAAGGTCAACAAGAACACCCGACAGGACACAGGCATGACTCAAAGCATGATCGAGATAAAATCGCCATTTTTCCTCAAGGAAGAAGACTTATCGTCACCAGCCGACTTCTCTGCGATCTTCGGAAACTCAAACCCACTGGCGCTTGAGATAGGCTGTGGGATCGGCGACTTTATGGCCCAATTAGCGGCTAATTCTCCCGAGCGAAACTTCCTGGCCATCGATATATACAATAAGGGCTGCAACAAAACCTGCAACCGGCTAGAACTAAAAGGACTGACCAATGTCCGCGTGATGCGCATCGAAGCCCGGTACCTGCTATCCCGCTTTCTAACTCCGGGATGCCTGACAGCTATTTACATCAACTGCCCCGACCCATGGCCCAAAAAGCGTCACCTCAAAAGACGCCTGGTCAACGAGTTGTTTCTGCAAACTTTGCTACACTACCTGCAGCCTGACGGTGAATTGTTTTTCAGCAGTGACGTAGCGGATTACGCCGAAGCAGTTGCGGCCCACCTGGAGCAGGTCACTGGCTTTGAAAACCAGTTGAGCTCTCCTGTATCCCATGATTTACCGGGCTATCCTCTGTCTAAATACATGCGGCGTTTTCTGGCCCAGGGCCAGCCGATCCACTTCCTCCATCACCGCCGGAACCGGCAGCATGTCTGCGAAGGCGCTCCCCCTCAATCAGCACAAAGAGGCTTCCGCATAGACTGGAGTAGCAATCATGGCTAAATATCTCACGGCAAAGCATCCGGGAACCGGCGGCAGTATCAAAACCTGCCCCGAGGACTTCATGGTTGAAGAACTGCCCCTGTACGCCGCATGCGGTGAAGGAGAACACCTTTACCTGGAGGTGGAAAAATGCGGTTTGACCACCTTTGAAGCACTCAAGCGCATCGCAAGAGCGCTACAGATCGATGAGCGCGCCATGGGATATGCCGGCCTCAAGGATGCCCAGGCAACCACCAAGCAATTTATTTCCGTGCCTGGCTGCAGCCCAGAGCAAGCCCTCGCGCTCCAACTCGAAGGAATTCGCATCCTTTCCGCTCGCAAACACCGCAACAAACTGCGACTGGGACACCTGGCCGGCAACCAGTTCACGATCGTCATCAGAGGTGTCGATAGCGACGCCCTGGAAAAGGCCCGCGACATTCTGCATATCCTTGAAATGACTGGTGTGCCGAATTTTTTTGGCGAACAGCGCTACGGCTCTCTCGGCAATTCACACCTCATTGGACAGGCTATCCTACAGAAAAATTTTGAGCAGGCAGCGGCGCACATTATCGGCGACCCGGACAAAATCGTCCACCCCGGATGGCAAAAGGCCGCCACCCTGTTCTCGGAAAACCGCCTGTCCGAAGCCGAGGAAGCCCTCCCCCCTCGCATGCGCGATGAACGCAACCTGATTCGCAACCTGCGCCAGGGCCGCAGCCACGAAGATGCGGTCCGCCGCCTGCCCGGCAAACTGCTGCGCCTCTATGTTTCTGCGTACCAATCCCACCTGTTCGACCGAATGGTGGCCATGCGCCTGGATGCCATCGAGACGCTCTGGGACGGAGACCTGGCCTATAAACATGATAATGGTGCCTGTTTCCTGGTAACCGACCCCGCAGGTGAACAACCCCGGGCCGACCGCCTCGAAATCAGCCCGACGGCCCCACTACCGGGCTACAAAGTCAAACTTGCCGAAGCCCAGGCAGGTATACTCGAGCAAGCCTTACTAGTCAAAGAAGGCATCCAGCTTGAGGATTTTCGCCTCGGTTCAGGCATCTCCATGCCGGGCGAACGTCGCCCTCTGCGGATTCCGATATCAGCGATTGTCACAAGCCAGCAAGGGGACCAACTGACATTGTCCTTCGCGTTACCCAAAGGAAGCTTTGCCACATCGGTCCTTCGTGAAGTCATGAAGCCCGACGCATAACAGCAACAGGACTCATTGGCCCGTTACTTGCTTTAAACATGCGCCTAAAAGATGCAGCATTGAATTACATACAGCGAAACATCAAACTCAAACGCACCCCAACTTAAGATGCAATAACCTGTCGTCTATCCGAGCAACGCCCGGAAAAAGCCCGCGCGTTCGCCACAGTTGTGGTTGACATCTATAAAACATAATTTTATATTGAAAAAGCTAACATTTGAGGGTCCCCGCCTGCGGGTTTAATACCCAAGGATAAGTGACTTTACAAATGCAACAAGCATCAATTCATTTTTCTCCTAACCCGGTGTAAAGCCGGGAATTTCAATCAAAGAGGGAACCAGGAACATGGCAAAAAAGGAAAAATCTGAGTATATGATTCAAGCGGTATCGCATGCCCTCGACCTGCTTGAACAATTTCACAGCGACGACGTTGATGAACTTGGCGTAACAGAACTCAGCAAGCGACTGAGGCTACATAAAAACAATGTTTTTCGGCTACTTGCCACACTGGAAGCACGTGGATACATCGAACAAAACAAGGTAACCGAAAACTACCGACTGGGGCTAAAATCTCTTGAACTGGGCCAGACTTTCATTAAAAAAATGGGGCTGCTACACCAGGCCAAGCCGGTTCTCGACAGCATCGTAGATGCCTGCAATGAAACTTCCTACCTGGCAATCTTCAAGGAAGGGCACATTGTCTACCTTGATGTCGTCGAAACCCACAATACTGTGCGGGTTGTCTCCCGGGTAGGATCGCGGCTCCCCGCCTACGCCACGGCGGCCGGCAAAGTACACTTGGCCTTCATGTCGGAGGAAGAACTCGAAGCCCTTCTCCCCAAAGAAGAACTCAAAAGCTACACCGAGTTCACCGTTACCGACCGGGATAAACTCAAGGAAACCCTCAAGGACGTGGCTGAAAAGGGCTATGCCCTCGACAATGAGGAACTGGATCTTGGCGTCCGGTGTGTCGCTGCTCCCATCCGGGATTATACCCGGAGGATCATCGGTTCACTGAGCATCTCAGGTCCGTCTATCCGCTTCACCGACGAACGTATCGACCAAGAGCTCATGCCTCTGGTGGTAAAAGCTGCCGATGAACTGTCCAGCCGGCTTGGCTTTCACAAAAACTAAAGCACCCAAGATTCACCATTATCGAGACCATACAGAATCGTTGGCGGTTAACACCAACTAAAAAGCAACCAACGTTTCGTTCCGATACGCACCAAAAGAGCCGCTTGGCATGTTGCAGAATGCACCATGCCAAGCGGCTCATTCCTTTTGCCGGGGCTCCGATGAATCGATGTAAAAAAAATCTACAATCCTGCAACGTGCCACACCAGGAAAACCGGGAGTTCCACCTCCAACCGGATTTTCCGGGAAAGGCAGGAGTACTGCTCGTACACGGCTTTACCGCCTCCCCCTGGGAGATGCGTCCCTTGGCTGAAAGCCTTAAACAGGCGGGGTACCCGGTTACTGCGGTCCGCCTGCCCGGCCACGGAACCACCCCGGAAGATCTCTGTCAACGTCGTTTTGAAGAATGGGTTACTGCCACCCGCGAAGCTCACGATATGTTGCAACAGGAAACCGGCAGAGTTCATACTATCGGCATCAGCACCGGGGCCCTGGTTTTGTTGGCGCTTGCCACGACCCGGAATTTCGGCAGCATGGTTCTACTGTCGCCCTTTCTGGCCAT
This sequence comes from Pelobacter sp. UBA6812, assembly GCA_002452265.1. Lineage (GTDB taxonomy): Bacteria > Desulfobacterota > Desulfuromonadia > Desulfuromonadales > Syntrophotaleaceae > Syntrophotalea. The sequence continues at coordinate 67,133 of DKEW01000042.1, forward strand.
GCTTCATCGTCTGGCACCCTTCACCGGTATACTGCGTCATTTCCGAAAATTCCAGAAGCGCGAACTGCCCGCACACCTCGCAGGGTTCTACTACGATCGACGCCCTGTCAATGGTGTCTACCAGATCTGCCGACTTATCCATCACATACGACCCATGCTGCCCTCAATCACAGTCCCTACCTTGGCCATCAACGCCTTGGGCGACCAGACCATAAAAGTTGCCAGTGGCTACGACTTATTTCTGCGCCTCGGAAGCGAATCTAAAGAATATCACCTGTTCGGACCTCAGACCGGACATGGCCTGGCCGCCCCGGACCACCCGTCCTGGCACCCCATGCTTGACCTCATTCTGCGTTTTCTAGATTCGGAAGACCGGGACCAGCCATCTCCGGAACAAGTCGCGCCATAAGGGCTACAACCTGTTGACGGGTTGCTTCCAACGAACCGTTATTGTCGATGACGTAATCTGCCCGCGCGACCTTTTGCACCAAGGGCATCTGTGCATCTACACGCGCTTTGGCCGCCAGCCTGTCAAGTCCGTCGCGCAGCATCAGTCTCTGCAACTGGGTTGCCTCATCTACCGCTACCACTACCACCCTATCAACCTGAGTGTCCGCACCGGCCTCATACAAAAGAGGTGCATCATACACGACAATGCGGGTTCCTTTTTGAGCAAAAGCCTTAAATCGCCGGGAAGCCAACGCAGCGATAGCGGGATGGGTAATCCGATCAAGGGTTTTTCGCGCCTGGGGATCAGAAAAAATCTTTTCAGCAAGATATGGTCGGTTCAAACCTCCATCGCTTCCCAGCACCTCATTGCCAAATCGTTCAGCAATGCAGGCCAGGATAGCGGACCCGGGGCGCACCACTTCCCTAGCCAGAGCATCGGCACTAACCACTTCAGCACCGAGGCTTTGAAAAATTCCGGCCACCATACTTTTTCCGCTGGCGATTCCACCTGTCAAACCCAAGACCAGCATCCTGCCTCCATTTTATAGTCCGCTAAACAACCGTTAAAAAGCATTCGCAATATTCGGTCATTTTGCCCGATATAAAAGCTATTTACAACCAGTCTACGAAACGATAAGCTAAAGCTTCGATAAGAAAACACACATTTCCTTCTGAGATAAAACCTCGTGACCAATGATACTCAAAATTTTCAGTTCATGGATCATTTGCGCACTGCCTTGATCAAGTTGATCAAACTGATTAAAACCATACGATTCTATCCAGCAGAGCATCCGACATTGAAACAGGTGAGTGAAGAGGCCCTGGAAGCCTTTCGACCACTGCTCCAAGATGGCAACTTGGCAATCAATATCCGCAAGGATCGTATCCTTCACGAGGACAAAACATGCGGGGCGGAACATACAAACATCCGCGGACTGGCTCACTTTTTGTTTGCAAGACGCATACAGCAATTGCTTTTTCTTCCCGAACTGACCGCCAGAGACCTGATCCTTTTTTCCCGGAATGTTATTCTCAAGCCTACGGACATTCTAGAGAAGGGAGGGTTACAGGAATTGCTGTTGGCGGAACAAGCCACTGGCATATGGATAAACGAACTTGATTTATCCGTTATTCGAGCAGCCAAGCTGCGCATAGAGGACAGGCGGGGAAAAACCTCGGTCAGCAGCGATGAACAGCTGCATGAGGCAACCACCGGAACGGAAGCAATCAAACAACTTGAAGGGATCGCAACCGAAAAAACGGGCAACTCTTCAATGGATGAGCAACTCATCAACCTCCTCACTCTTGAGCAAATCCTCACCCAGGTACCTCGGGAATCATCTGAACGCCGTTTCAAACAACTGCTCGACAGGTTACCCAGGCAGCTGCGTCAGCACTTAACCGAAGAACATCTGGCCTTGGTGTTGCAAACATTCCGCACCCTCGCCACACTAGTTGGCAACCGACAACTAAGCAAGTCCCGACGCAGCGAAGCCCTTTACTGCCTGAATCAATTGACAGAAAAAGATGTTCTGGGTTTCCTGATCAACACACTGTGTACACGCGGCGTCCCCAAGCCTTTACGCGATCAAATCATGCAAACAATGGTCTTCCTGCGTGAAAAAACCGTACGGCCCCTGATCTATCGCCTGGCCGGCGAAAAAGATGCCCTTGCTCGCAAACTTCTGTCAAGTACGCTGGCAAAGTTGGGCCCCATCGCCATCCCCGATTTATTATTGGCACTGCAAGACGAACGCTGGTATATGGTACGCAACGTTGTCGCTATCCTGGGCCAAATCGGTGAACCCCGCACCACCAGCCACCTCCACCCTCTTCTTTGGCATGAAGATTTGCGCATTGCCCGCGAAACAATCCGTGCGCTGGCGCACATAGGTGGGGACCAAGCAGTCAAATCCCTGCTACAACTGGTTGACAGTGGCCACTGTGAGCTTTATCCTCAAACTATTCTTGCCCTTGGTATCATGCGTAACCCCGCGGCGGTGCCAAGTCTGATAAAAATCATCAAAAGCCGAGATCTGTTCATGAAAAAGACAGAGCTTAAGATCTCCGCTATCAAGGCTCTGGGCCGCATCGGCGCCCTTGAAGCAGCTAAGGAACTTGAACGATTGGCAAGACGCCGAACCTTATGGGGTAAGTCCAGATTGACAGCCTTGCGCATTCAGGCCATTGCCGCATTGGGTCAGATTAGCAATCCCTCCTCCAAACCTGTATTGGAGGCCCTCAGTCATGAGCGAGATCAACGCATCGCCCAATCCGCATCGCGAACCATGAATCAATGGCCTGAACTTTGACCCCTATGCAAACAGATCCATTGAAACAACTGGTCAACAGCCTGTCCGGCGCCCTCAAGGGATTGCGTCTCTACCCCGTACAGCACCCTCTCATCCAAAAACAACTACAGGACGCTACAGGCCTGTTGAAAAACCTGTTGCAAGGACGAGCCCAACTGCGTATCGGCATCCTGCAGGACACTTTATTCGTAAATGAGCACTTGTTTGCCGACCCGTACCCTTCAGCGGATAATCTCTGCCGCCTGTTTCAGGAAAAGCAACTGACCGGGATCGAATTTCTTGAAGGCATTGCGGACCATGAGCTCAAACTTCTTCTGCAATTTCTAAACGGCACGGCACTGGGACACGAAGAGTTTGAAGAACTGTTCCGACAGCATGACATCCGAAACATCCGCTTTTTGCCTGAAGCAGGCGAGGAGGATACCGGCCGGCAATCTGCCCGCAAAATTTTCGGACGCGCTCTCAAGGTAGTCAATACCATATTTCAGGACGTTCGTCTGGGCCGCATCCCGTCATCGGTGGAAGCGCACAAGGTTGTCAAGGATATGGCTCGCATGACCCTTGCGGATCCACACGCGCTACTGGCACTGAGTTTGCTGAAAAATTATGACAATTATACCTTTACCCACTCCGTAAACGTATCCGTTCTGGCCTTGGCAGTCGGCAGAGCCGCAGGGCTGTCGGAGGAAGAATTGCGTACGCTGGGTATCGGTAGTTTACTGCACGATATTGGCAAACTAAAAATTGATCTGGCCATTATCAACAAGCCAGGTCGACTGTCGGAAAAAGAATTTTCAGAAATCAGAAAGCACCCCGATATGGGCGCAGAGATCATTGACCAGATGGGTGGCTTGAACGAGACTGCCCGTGCCATCGTATTGGGGCACCACTTGCATTTTGACCGCAGAGGCTACCCTCAAAATGCGGACATCAGCGGTTCATTTGACTTGATCGACATGACCACCATTGCCGACACTTACGATGCCATCACCACCTTGCGCCCCTACCAACGCCCCATTACTCCGCGCAAAGCCATCCAAAAACTCATGTTTCAAGCCGGCACCCTGTTGCATCCGGGATACCTGGAAACATTTATCTTTGCCTTGGGCACCTACCCGGTTGGCACTCTGGTGCGCCTGGATAATAATGAAATTGGAGTGGTAGGACGTATCGGGATCGAGGATCCCGACTCCGTTCAGGTGAAGATACTATTTGACCCACTAGGAGCGCATCTGGCAAAGCCGCGCATCCTCAATCTTTCCGCAGCCGAAAAAAGACGGATCGTTTCAGAAGTCGATCCGTTTATCAAAGGCGTAGAGGCCCTCGACTATCTTTGACCTCAAACACCTCTGACCTCGAAATCTGATCTCAAGCAGAGGGGCCAGCAGGATCATCGATTCGCAGACACCCCAAGGTTTTTATGGCGGCGAGCCGAACACGAAGGCGGTCATCCTGAATAAAGCTCAATACGGCACCTTCGGCTTCTGCGGCCCCGATTCTACCCAGCGCTTCGAGCACACTGACAACAAACTCCTCATCATTGCAATCCAACTCGGCCACAAGATAGGGAACCAGGCGGCGATCTGTAAAATTGCCCAATGCGCAGGCGGCATGCACTCTTACAGCGGGATTCGGATCTTTAAGATGCCGAACAAGATACTCCAGGGCCTTTGCATGTTTTTTTTCACCGAGCACCTGAATCGCTGCACAACGAATATCGGCATCGGCAACCTTGAGAGCAGCCAACAAAGGTGCATATACGCGGGCACTTTGAACCTTTTCAAGTGCAAAAATAGCACGCACCTGCAGCCCGCGATTGCCTGACTTGAGGATCTGCAGGATATCGTCCAGGCTCTGCACAGCTTCCAGACGCTCCAACGCCTCCGCCGCTGCCTGGCGAATGCCTTCATCCTCGTCGCACAAAGCTCCCCGCAATGCCTGCCGACGTATTTCCAGCATAAACAATTCCCCCCTTGTGTTTTGAACAACGGAACAAATCAGGCCCAGGCGAATTCGAGTTTAGTTTACAAGAAAAGGCGCTTCGAGAGACATTCGATGTATTTCTCAAGCCTCCCCCTTTTTTGTTGCAACCGTCTGAAAAAACCGTTTTCCCGCAGGACGGCCCGAAGAAACCGTAGCAGAAAACCCTGCTGCGGACAACGCTCTAATCGGTACAATCACAACGAACCGGTCCCATTTTGCAGCATTCTTACCCATGAATAAAACGAAGAATTGAAAAGCTATTACATCATCACGAATCCGAAAAATTCCGAAAAACTCTCAGAAGGATGCCGTAAACAGCAAAATTCCCGTGAAACAAGGTATTGGTTGAATTGAAAAACCCAAACTGCTACTATTATATGGTTTACTTTCTCACTCTGAAACCTTCTTTTTGAGGCGAGAATCGCGAGTTTACCAGGATTTGGTTACCCCCCCCACCTCTGGGACGGACGTTGACCGCTCCTTACCTATCCGTTGGAGAGAACATGTTCAAAGTTCTGCAAAACGATACCCTGGCACCCAACGTGCATCGCATGGTTATTCACGCTCCGCGCATCGCCAAGGCCCGAAAACCTGGGCAGTTTGTCATTGTACATCCCGAAGCAGATGGCGAGCGCATTCCCCTGACAATCGGGGATGCCGATCCTCAGGCCGGCACCATCACATTGTTCATCCAAGCTGTCGGGGCCTCGACACTTAAGATCGTGACCACTCCGGCAGGCGGATCATTGCGTGACATTGCCGGGCCTCTCGGGAAACCGACCGAAATTGAAAAATGGGGGAGGGTTGCCTGTGTCGGCGGCGGCCTCGGCACGGCGGTTCTTTACCCCTTGGCTAAAGCACTGGCAGAAGCGGGCAACGAGGTCACCACCATCATCGGCGGGAGAGCCAAGCCCTACATTATTCTCGCCGATGAGCTAGCGGCTTTTTCCACCGACGTACTGGTCGCCACCGAAGATGGCAGTTTGGGTCAGCAGGGATTTGTGACCAATGTGCTAAAGGATCTGATCGACAATCCGGACACGCGCCCCAATGCGGTATTTGCCATCGGCCCGGTTCCTATGATGCGGGCTGTAGCGGAACTGACGCGGCCCTACGGCATAAAAACCATTGTCAGCCTCAACCCCATCATGATTGATGGAACCGGCATGTGCGGCGGTTGCCGTGTCAAGGTTGGCGACGAAACCAAATTCGCCTGCGTCGACGGTCCCGAATTCGACGGACACCTGGTAGATTTTGGTCTGCTTATGGATCGATTGTCCATGTACCGGGATACCGAAGCAAAAATCATGGCGGAATTACCGGAAGAACTACGCGATAAAATTATTAAAGTGAAACGATAACATACATCATGAAAAAAAACCTCACCCCCAAGGAACGCATGGCAATCGAGCGGGTTAAAATGCCCGAACAGGATCCACAACGCCGCATCGGCAACTTTGAGGAAGTCAACCAGGGGCTCACCGAAGAGCAAGCTATCCGTGAAGCCCAGCGTTGCCTGCTGTGCAAAAGCCGCCCCTGTATTGCCGGATGCCCGGTGCGGGTCCGCATCCCCGACTTTATCGCCGCGCTTGCCGAAGGCAATCTTCCCGAAGCCGCACGCATCTTACTTGCAGACAACACCTTGCCTGCCGTATGCGGCCGGGTCTGCCCGCAAGAGACCCAATGCGAACAGGTCTGCGTCCGTGGCGCCAAAGGCGCACCGGTAGCGGTCGGCTATTTGGAGCGGTTTGTCGCGGACTGGGCCTTGGCCCACCCGGATAAATTACCCAAGGAAGAACTGCCTGAGTCGACCGGCAAGAAAGTTGCCATCGTAGGCTCCGGTCCCGCCGGGCTTACCATGGCCGGCGAATTGGCTCGCAAGGGACACGGCGTAACCCTTTTTGAGGCACTGCATGACACCGGTGGAGTACTGCGCTACGGCATCCCCGAGTTCCGTTTACCCAAGCGCATCGTAGACACCGAGGTTGCAAGACTTCAGGCACTTGGTGTTGAAATCGAGTGCAATGTCGTGGTCGGAAAGACCGTCACTCTGGACGAGCTGCGCCAGGAATTCGATGCGGTCTTTATTGGCAACGGTGCCGGCCTGCCGGTTATGCTCAATATCGAGGGGGAGAATCTCAAGGGAGTTTACTCGGCCAATGAATATCTCACCCGCGTAAATCTTATGGCTGCGTGGCGCAACGATCATCCTACCCCGATTATTCATGGTAAACGGGTGGCGGTCATTGGTGGCGGAAACACTGCCATGGATGCGGTACGTACTTCAAAGCGTCTGGGTGCTGATCGATCCATCATCGTATACCGACGTACCGAAGCAGAAATGCCGGCAAGACTGGAGGAGGTTCATCACGCCAAAGAAGAAGGCATTGAATTCATTCTGCTTGCCGCTCCCCTGGAAATCCTCGGCGATGAAAACGGCTGGGTCAAAGGCTTACTGTGTCAGCGGATGCAACTTGGTGAGCCCGACGCTTCCGGCCGCCGCAGGCCGGTCGCCATTGAAGGCGAAACCTTTGAGCTTGAAGTGGATGTCGTGGTCAACGCCATCGGTACGCGGGCCAACCCACTGTTGACTGCTACCGCTCCCGATTTAAGGCTCAACAAATGGGGCAATATCGAAACCGACGAAAACGGCGCTACCAACCTGCCCGGTGTTTTTGCCGGTGGCGACATCGTTCGCGGCGGCGCCACGGTTATCCTGGCCATGGGCGATGGTAAGTCGGCAGCCGTGGCTATCGACTCTTTTTTGAAACAAAAAAATTAAATCTTCAAGTGAGACTACCCACATGGCCCGTGCTGTCTGCACGGGCCATTTTTCGTTGCGATGCGCCCCACTGGACCCCTGATCAAAAACCCGTTATGCTAAGCGGATATGAAAACACATCCTTGCGACCTACAAGAACACCTGTCCACCATCCTCGATAGCGTAGCTGACGGCGTATTTACCGTGGATGGCGACATGCGTATTACCTGGTTCAATCAGGCGGCAGAGCGCATCACCGGCTTCACCCGCGAAGAGGCTCTTGGCCAGCGGTGTTGTGAGATTTTTCGCAGTTCTATCTGTTTTTCCGAATGTCCGGTACAGAAAGCGATGGACAGTGGCAACAATGTCGAAACCCGAGAGATTGACATCCTCGATCGACACAATCGTGAAATCCCCATTTCTGTTTCAGCCTCCGTACTGCGAAACAGCAAAGGCGAACCGGTCGGCGGCGTGGAAACGTTCCGCGACCTGAGTCGCATCCATGCCCTGCAGCGGGAAGTAACGGAGAAGCACCGCTTTCAGGACATGGTCAGCCGCAACCCCGCCATGCGCAAATTATTCGACGTGCTACCGGATATTGCAGCAAGCCAGGCGACCGTATTGCTGCAAGGTGACAGTGGTACAGGCAAAGAACTCTTTGCCCTGGCCCTGCACAACCTCAGCCCTCGCAGCAAGAACCCGCTGGTGATACTCAACTGTGGAGCGCTACCTGAGCAGTTGCTCGAAGCGGAGATTTTCGGAGCCCGCAAGGGTGCTTATACGGGGGCGACCGAAGATCGACCCGGCCGCCTGCAGCAGGCCGAAGGTGGCACTCTTTTCCTCGATGAAATAGGTGATCTGCCTCTACCCTTGCAGGTTAAGCTTTTGCGCGTACTGGAAAACCGTGAATATCAGCCTCTGGGAGCCCGCAAGCCACGTAAAGCCAATGTGCGCTTTGTGGCTGCAACCCACCAAAATCTAGAGTCGATGGTGGAGCAGAAACTTTTTCGCCAGGACCTGTATTTCCGTCTGAATGTCGTTCCGCTACGCATTCCATCCCTGCGAGAACGCGTCGAGGACATTCCGCTCCTCCTCGACTTGGCGCTGGACCGGTTTAATGCAATCTACGGGAAAAAACTGCGAGGATTCACGCCAGAAACCATGTCTTTATTACTCGACCATACTTATCCCGGTAACGTGCGCGAGTTGCTTAATCTTGTAGAACGTGCTGTCATCCTCTGCCGTACAGATACGATTGACCCTTCCCACCTACCTGGCAACTTCTTCCCACACACCGCGCCTAGAGATGTACAAAAACGCCATCATGTGCCATCCGAGCAGCAATTACGCAAGATCCTGGCAGCCTGCAACGGTAATCACACTGCGGCGGCCAAACAACTTGGGATCAACCGAACCACTCTCTGGCGATGGCTCAACCGGCTATCAGCCACCCCCTAGCCGTTGCACCAACGCAACGCATGCAACAACTCGCGCAACGCTCCCAACCTGTTGTTTTTTTTAAAGTCCTCAAAACATAGGGCGTTGCATCGTGCAACACAGCTCACCCTCCTCTTCAATAAACAAAATCCTCAACTTAGCGTAACGCACTGTTTTTTTAAAGACTTTCAAGAGATACAAAAATACCGGAATAGATGGCATGGTCTATGCGATCAACTCATCACATGGACCGTCATCTTTCCTCACCGAAGATCATCCGCGTGGCTTTGCCCTGTTATGAGAGCAGAGTCATGCCACGCTTTGGGTGTTCTCGATCTTTCATCTTCGCCGACATTCTGGAACCCGAAGATAAAGTGGCGGAATATACCGAGCGTACCTGGTCGCCGGATAAGAATCCTGACCTGCCAAATTGGCTGCGTCAACATAAGGTGGAAGGAGTGCTGTGTGGCGGTATCCACCCGCGATTTCAAATTGCGCTTGAAGCACAGGGTCTCTGGGTAATCTGGGGATTTCGGGGTGAGATTATTGAGGTTTTGTATCAGTGGCTATCCGCTACCCCCATCAAACGTGTATCTGGCGAAACTCCAGGTCCACCGACCTGCTGCCGGATACAGAAACCGATAGCAGGCAATCCTCTCTCTAACACAGTCTGCACAAGGAGAAAAAATCAATGAAAATCGCCATTCCATTAGCACAAGGACAACTCAGCCAGCATTTTGGACATTGTGAAGAGTTTGCTCTTCTGGAAATTGCCAGTGACTCGAAAAACATCATCGCCAAAACCATGCATCAGCCTCCCCCCCATGAACCTGGGGTACTTCCTCGCTGGCTGAGCGAACTCGGCGCAAATATCATTATTGCTGGAGGCATGGGTCGTCGCGCTCAGGACCTTTTTACGGAAAATGGCATTAAGGTGGTAGTGGGGGCAGTATCCGAAACACCTGAAAAGCTTGCTTCGGACTACCTGCAAAACGCTCTCGTCGTCGGTGAAAACTGCTGCGACCATTAACCGTCCCTCTGGGCCACGAGGTCCCGGACGAACCAGGTCATTGCCACAAAATGGCAAAATTGATTTCGTAGCGAAGGAGACGCATCATCATGGATACACCTGTCCCGACCGGTCACTGCTCATCCGGTCAACCGTCACCATGCGAGCTACAGGCAAAAATGAAGCAACGACTCGGGCGCATCAAACGCAAAATCCTTGTCATGTCCGGCAAGGGCGGCGTCGGCAAAAGCTCCACCGCCGTAAACCTCGCGCTGACATTGGCACAGGATGGCTATGCGGTAGGTCTTCTCGATATCGACCTGCATGGCCCCAGCGTCCCCAAAATGCTGGGACTCGGCAACCAACAGCTACAAAACGGTGCCGATGGTCTGCTTCCGGTTGAATACCTGAGCAATCTGAAGGTTATTTCGGTTGGGTTTCTCCTCGGTGACGAAGATGAAGCTCTTATCTGGCGCGGCCCGGCAAAAACAGCCCTCATCCAACAGTTCTTAAGGGATGTGCAGTGGGACGAGCTCGATTTTCTTATCGTCGACTGTCCGCCGGGAACCGGAGATGAACCAATGACCGCTGTTCAAACCCTGCTCGGGGACGACCAAAACAGCGGAGCCGTGATCGTTACAACTCCGCAGGAAGTCGCGCTGCTGGATGTGCAGAAATCGGTAACCTTCTGTCGACGCCTGGAAATGCCGGTACTGGGAATCATCGAAAACATGAGCGGCTTTGCATGCCCCAAATGTGGCGAAGTCATCGATATTTTCAAATCGGGGGGTGGCGAACAGATCGCACACCGGATGCACGCACCCTTTTTAGGCAAAATCCCCATGGACACAGCCATGGTAATGGCCGGCGACAGTGGCAAACCGTACATGGCCACACAAGCCGAAACTGAAACCGGCGAAACCTACCGCCGGATCGCCGCGGCCCTCATGAATCCTACTACCAAATAATTTCCCCTTCTCGGCCCCGGACCATGCGCCCGGGGTTGTCCCATCACACCTGGTTTACCGTTATTTCTGGATTGAGTCGCTTGGCACGATATTCTTAGCTATAGAAAAACTATTCAACCCAAAAAGCCGATCCCAATTCATCGAATCAAATAGCTTTCGGGTCGTAACGCGCAAAAAAACAACTTCTGCAGCCAATCGCGATGACTCATCCAAATTAATCGCAACGAAAACCTTTTCGCCAAGAACTTCTGCAAGCCACTGAATCTGGACTTTCCCGTCTCGACGCTCACAGAATGCCCTTTACCGTGCACGCTAATCCGGACAGGGCCGAATGAGTGTCCGGATAGATATGCTGACACGACTCCCGCACTATGAAAAAAAATAATTTTGCACGCTGGATTTTTTCGCTGGGCACCACCCGCTCGGACACCAGTTACGGACAGCGTAAGCAGAAGGTGCAATAGAAATGTCTCATACGAGAAACATAGGTGCAGAGGAGCACCAGGAATGCACAAATCAAAAAGGGACCTGCATTTCTGCAAGTCCCTGATTTCTTTGGTAGCGGGGACAGGATTTGAA